>JAUYNL010000025.1 GCA_030696085.1 Luteolibacter sp. | reverse complement strand
CGATGGGAGAAGTAATTGTCAGAGCCGACCAACCAAGTCACATGCCCGTCTTTGAACAGGTGGCTTACGACGGGATTGATTCGAATTGCCCCCTCGGGCATCCCGGGTAACAACAACTGCGGCATGGTGCGGGGTGGGGAGCTTGCTTCCGAGTGGAAGAGTTCATTTTCAACCCGACCCTGCGCCATGCCACCCCACTGTGAAACGGCAAATTGTGCCAAACCTTTTTCCGGCCCGCCTGCGCAAATTCAAGACTTTGCGGTGCCCGGATCAGGATGTCTGACCTTATGGCTCCAGCTCGCGGCACGCGGCGCGGACGGCCGCGCAATGTGCGGCGACCCGTGCGGCGAGCACGGCGTGGCTCGGAGTTTCGAAGGTGAATGAAAGCGGGCAGCCGAGTTTTGCCAGGTAGATCGCCTCGGGCCAGCCTTCCGGAACGTCGGCCTCCGCAGGGTGGAAAATCCAGCCCGTCTCGCGCGGCGCGTGACCGTCGATATCGGGGCCGGGCTCGGGCGGGAACCACCGCCCGGTGGCTGCGATGATCTCGCGGGAGCGCCGCGGCTCGTCAGCGCCGAGGTTGATTTCATACAGATAGAATCCGCGCGATTCCCAATCCTCGTGCAGCGATAGGAACAAGGCCGGCAGCGCCCCGGCGGCCAGCCAATCGGCGTGCGCGGCGGTCTCGCGGCTTTTCTTCAATCGGTAATCGCGGTTCAAATCCACCCCTTCCGCGTTCTCGCGGAGGCCGCTGGCCAGACCTGCCGGGTTCAGCGCGGGGCAGATCACCCAGTCGATCCCGGGGGAGAAGAAGTCCCCGCGCATCAATTCCAGCAAGGCGAGCGGCCCGGCCGGTTCATCGCCATGGATGCCGGCGGATAGATAGATCCGGGGGCCGTCGCCATGGCATTCCCACGCTTTGAGCGGGCCAGCGGTGGTTTCCGCCAGAGTTAGCGATGAAAAACCGGCATTCCCCGCAGCGTGTTCGAACGCGGACAAAAACTCCGGCCAATGAAACGAGTGGCTCATCGCGGCGAATATGGGTGATCCGATCGATTCCGGCAACTCCCTGGCGCGGGGATTTGCGTGCTTCCTGCTTGGCTCGCGGGTTGGTTTTGGCAAAGGTCCGGCATGAGCTCTGAAGCACCCATTTCACCCGGCACCCAACTCGTTTTCAGGCAAACCGGCAAGCCCGCCGAAGTCCTCGAAACCCAGACCTTCACCCCGCGCGCGCCGATGGCGGGCGAAGTTCTAATCCGCATTCTCGCGGCGCCGATCAATCCGGCGGACCTCAACACGATCGAGGGAACCTACGGTGTGAAACTCGATCTGCCCGCCACGCCCGGTGTGGAGGGCTGTGGAATCGTGGAGGCCAGCGACGATGGCGGCTATCAAGCGGGCGACCGGGTGATTTTCCTGCGCCGCGCGGACACCTGGGCCACCCACACCACCGTTTCCGCGGACACCTTGTTCAAACTGCCGGAGGATATCGATCCGCGGCAGGCGGCGATGCTCAAGGTGAATCCGGCCACAGCGTGGCAGTTGCTGCAGGGCATCGAAGCACTGCCCGGCGGTGCCGCAATCGTGCAGAACGCGGGAAACTCCGCCGTCGGGCGCTGCGTGATCCAGCTCGCCCGCGATCTGGGCATCCGCACGGTTTCCTTCGTCCGCCGCGCGGAATTGTTCGATGAACTCCGCGCTCTCGGAGCGGACGAGGTTTTCCTCGATGACGATGACGGCCTGGCCGCGGCGAAATCCGCGCTCGGCGGTGCCAAGGCGGCGCTGGCCTTCAACGCGGTGGGCGGAGAAAGCGCGCTGCGCCTCATGAAACTGCTGCGCGAGGGAGGCACCCACATCACCTACGGCGCGATGGGCCGCAAGCCGCTCACCGTGCCCAACGGCCTGCTCATTTTCCGCGACATCCGGGTCCGCGGCCTGTGGGTCACACGCTGGGTGGAAAACGCGCCGATCGCCGAGATCCGCGCGATCTATCAAAATCTAGCCGCCCGCGTCGCGGCTGGCACCCTCGTGCAGCCGGTGGACGGGACCTTCCCGCTGGAGGCATTCCGGGACGCGCTCGCCCGTCTGGATGCGCCGGAACGCGGCGGCAAGGTGCTTTTCACGCCCTGAGGCACGCGGAAAAACCCGCAGCCACATGATTTGTCACACGATCCCCGCTGACAAGCGGCTTGATCTGTGATTTTGATCCCCCCATGCAGATTCCGGATGAAAACGCCGCGCAACTCGTGCGGGAACGCCTGACGAGCGGTTGCGATACGATGAAACAATTGCTGCTGGGCCTGCTCGACTCCAAAGGCAAAGTCGCCGAAGAAATCCATGCGATCCGAAAGCTGGGCAAGTCGCTCCGCGGCGGATTCTCGTTATTCCGCCTGGGCAAGTCCTCCGCGCTGGAGATCCAGGCCATCGGCCGCCTCCTATCCGGCCCGCGCGATGCGGTCTCGCGCCTCAACACATGGAACAAGCTCGGCTGGGTGGGCGATCCCGGGATTTCCGCCGCCATCGCCGGATTGCTCGACCAGCAGACGCATTCCGCCGCGCGCCGGCCGCCGCCGGAAACCATCGCCTGGTGCGTGGACCGGGTGGATGCCGCACGCGGCGAACTGCTCACCCTGCCGGCGGACCACCTCTCCGATCGCATCGCCAAGGGCCTTAAAAAGCTTGAAGAAAAAGCCCTCGCCCGCTGCCGGAAACTCGATCACCACGCCGAGGAGGATTTCCATGAGGCCCGCAAGGCGGTGAAAGCCTGGATGGGAGCGCTCGGATTCCTGCCCGGGGACGCATCCAAGCCGGACCCGCTGCTCCATGAACTCGCCGAAATGCTCGGCGACGAGAACGACCTGGCCACGCTCTCCGAATGGCTGGGCGATCATGGGTTCACCACGAGGTTCGCGCCGGATTTGTGGAAAACGCTCAAATCCTCCCGCCGCCGCCGCCAGCGCAAGGTGATCAAGGACGCGGCGCTCCTGCGGGAGGCGGGTCCGGAATGATATCCGTGTTTTCGCTCTAGCAGAGGTTGCGCCTCTGGCATTTTCCATTATGCAGGTGGCGTCGCGCCGATCCGGCCGATGCACACCGCTCCCATCATGCCAGCTTCCTTCGATTTTTCCCGCCGTCACCTGGGCCCCGTGGGTTCCGATCGCGATCAAATGCTCCGCCAGACCGGCTATCCGACACTCGATGCCCTGATCGAAGCCGCCGTGCCGGGCGGCATCCGCATGGAAGGCGCACTCGATCTTCCCCCCGCCCTCCACGAGCATGAGGCGCTCGCGTCGCTCAAGTCCCTCATGGCGAAAAACCGCCTGCTGAAATCCTTCATCGGCCAGGGCTACCACGGCACCCACACGCCGGGCGTCATCCAGCGCAACATCCTGGAAAACCCCGGCTGGTACACCGCCTACACGCCCTATCAGGCGGAAATCGCCCAGGGCCGCCTCGAAGCCCTGCTCAACTTCCAGACGATGATCACCAGCCTCACCGGCCTGGACGTCGCCAACGCCTCGCTGCTCGATGAAGGCACGGCCGCCGCCGAGGCGATGAGCCTGGCGCTCGCCGGAAAACCCAAGGGCCGGGCGATCTTCGTTTCCGACAGGGTCCACCCGCAGACGCTCGATGTGGTCGTCACCCGCGCCGAACCGCTCGGCATCGAGGTGATCACCGGCGACTGGCAGACTTATCAGCTTCCCGCCGACGGCAGCGTGTGCGCCGTGCTCGTGCAATATCCCGATACCCGCGGCCGCATCGATGATTTCAGCTCGTTTTTCGCGAGCGCCAGATCCGCCGGAGCGGTGGCCATCGTGGCCGCGGATATCCTCGCGCTAACGGTTCTCAAGGCGCCCGGATCCTTCGGCGCGGACATCTGCATCGGCTCCTCACAGCGTTTCGGCGTGCCGATGGGCTTCGGCGGACCGCACGCCGCCTTCATGGCCTGCACCGACGCGCTCAAGCGCAAGATGCCCGGCCGCCTGATCGGCGTCTCCATCGACTCGCGCGGCAAGCCGGGCTACCGGCTCTCGCTGCAAACGCGCGAGCAGCACATCCGCCGCGACAAGGCCACCTCCAACATCTGCACCGCCCAGGTGCTGCTGGCCGTGATGGCATCGATGTATGCCATCTATCATGGCCCGGAAGGGCTCAAGCAAATCGCGATGGAGGTTCTTGGCCAAACCACCCGCCTTGCAACTTCGCTGAGCCAAGCCGGCATCGATATCGAACCCGGCCCTTATTTCGACACGATCATCGCCCATGTCCCCGGCAAGGCGGCCGCAATCCTGCAAAATAGCATCGCCGCCGGGATCAACCTGAGGTTCATCGACGCCGATCATCTTGGGATTTCTTTGGACGAAACGACTCATGGTGGCGATCTCGCGGCAATCTGCGAAGCTTTCGGGGCAGAACTCACCCGTGATTTTCCACACACGGACTGGCCTGCGGAGATTGCCAGATCATCCGCTTTCCTCACCCAGAAGGTCTTCAACAGCTATCACTCGGAAACCGAGATGCTGCGCTACATCAAGCGCCTCGAATCGAAGGATCTCGCGCTCAACGAATCGATGATCGCGCTGGGTTCCTGCACGATGAAACTCAACGCCACTTCCGAGATGATGCCCTTGAGCTGGCCGGAGGTTTCCTCGCTGCATCCCTTCGTGCCCGCCGATCAGAGCGCGGGCTACCGCGAAATGCTCGGCTTGCTGGAGGACTGGCTGGCCGAAGTCACCGGCTTCGCCGCAGTCTCGCTGCAACCGAACGCCGGATCGCAGGGCGAATACGCCGGCCTGCTCGCCATCCGCCGCTATCATCTGTCCCGCGGCGAGGGCCACCGCAAGATCTGCCTGATTCCCGTTTCCGCCCACGGCACCAATCCAGCGTCCGCCGTGATGGCGGGCATGAAGGTGATCGGCGTGAAATGTGATGATTCCGGAAATATCGATGTCGCTGATCTCGAAGCGCGCGCCACCGAACATGCGGCGAACCTCGCCGCGCTGATGGTCACCTATCCGTCCACCCACGGCGTGTTCGAAGCCACCATCCGTGATATATGCGATCTCATCCACGGGCATGGCGGCCAGGTTTACATGGATGGCGCGAACATGAATGCGCAGGTCGGACTCACTTCGCCCGGCCTGATCGGTGCCGATGTCTGCCATCTCAACCTCCACAAAACCTTCTGCATCCCGCACGGCGGCGGGGGTCCCGGCGTGGGCCCCATCGGCGTGGCCAAACAACTCGTTGCCTTTCTTCCCGGCCACCGCGAGCTCGATGCCAAGGAGGGAGCCGTCTGCTCCGCGCCATGGGGCAGCGCATCCATCAATACGATCTCATGGATGTACATCGCCATGATGGGCCGCCACGGACTCAAGGAAGCCACCGAGGTTGCCATCCTCAACGCCAACTACATCGCCAAACGTCTCGCGCCTTTCTATCCAATCCTTTACACGGGTCATGGCGGACTTGTTGCCCACGAGTGCATCATCGATGTGCGTCCGCTCTCCGATCAAAGCCACATCACCGTGGAGGATGTGGCAAAGCGCCTGATGGACTATGGTTTTCACGCGCCCACCATGAGCTGGCCGGTCGGCGGCACGCTCATGATCGAACCCACCGAATCCGAATCGAAATCCGAGCTCGATCGTTTCTGCGATGCGATGATCTCCATTCACGGTGAAATCAGCGCCGTGATCCGCGGCGAACTGGACGCCAGCGATAATCCGCTCAAGCACGCCCCGCATCCGGCGGAAACCATCTGCGCCAACGAATGGCCGCATGCCTACACCCGAGAACAAGCCGCCTATCCGCTGCCTCACCTGCGGCAACACAAGTTCTGGCCCGCCGTCGGCCGTATTGACAACGTCCATGGCGACCGCAACCTCGTCTGCACCTGCGACAGCGTGGAAAGCTACGCCTCTTGAGGCAAATGCTGAACGCTGAAATCCTGAAATCATGACTCCCCCACCCTTCGATTGGAGCACCTGGCAGGGTGAGATCCACGCTACGCTCATGTTCATCGTGAAGGACGGGCGGATTCTTCTCATCGAAAAAAAGCGAGGCCTGGGTGCCGGCAAGATCAATGGGCCCGGCGGCAAGATCGATCCCGGCGAGACGCCGCTGCAATCCGTGATCCGGGAAACTCGGGAGGAACTGCTCATCACGCCCTCCACTCCGCGCAAGATCGGCGAGCTTTGGTTCGCCATGTCCGACTGCCCGGACATTCTCTGCCATGTCTATCGCGCGGATGACCATGAAGGCGTGCCCACCGAGACCGACGAGGCGGTGCCGGTGTGGACGCCGGTGGATGCCATTCCCTATCAGAGGATGTGGGAGGATGATCGCCACTGGCTGCCGCTCCTGCTTGCGGAAACCACCTTTCATGGCCGCTTCGTGTTCGCGGGGGAATCCATGCAGCGGATGGACATGGCCACCGGCATGGTCTGGTGAATCCCATGAAAAAGCCGCGCCCTTGCGGGAGCGGCTTTGGAGTTTAGGGGGGGGGACTCGGATTTAAGATCAACTGATCAGCTTGAGGATCGCGGCCTTGAGTGCTTCGAGCTCGCTTCTGCCTTTGGCTGTCTTGGATGCCTTGGATGTCTTGGCGGCTTTCACCGGTTTCACGACGGCGGCCTTGGTTCCTTTTTTGTTGCCGGCGGCCTTGAGCCATGCCGAAACCGTGAGGACGGAGGTCTTGAACTTATCCGCGGCACGGCTTTGGCCTCCACGGCCATTGGCGGCGTTGTAAGCGGTAACAAAGTCCACCACTTCCTGCTTTTGTTCAGGAGTGTATCGGATGCCCTTCTTGCTCTTTCCGCCCTTGGCGGCGGCCTTCGCGGGTTTGGCGGCCTTCGCGGCCTTCGCGGGTTTGGCAGCCTTCGCGGCCTTCACGGGTTTGATCTTCTTGCCGGGAGGCTTCGCGCCAGCGGCCTTCAACCATGCGGAAATAGTGAGGGGTGTAACTTTGAATTTCGAGGCGGCGGCACTTTGTCCTCCACGACCGTTGGTCGTGTTATATTGATCGACGAAGTTGACGATTTCCTTCTTTTGCGCATCCGTGTAGCGGATTCCCGTTGGCGGTGCTTTCTTTGATTTTGTACTCATGACGAGTGCGGCTTAGCCAAGGTCCGCGGGGATCGCAAGCAGAATCTCACATAATTCATGAGCCGGATGGAAAGATAAATCATTGCGCATGCCCCCGGAACGCGGGTGACAGCGGTTCATGGCATGATGGGGCATCGATCTATCAATTCATGAATCGAGTTGGAAACCGCCATCATCTCCCAAGCCGCCAAACGAACCTGTGAAGCGGGAGAATACATTCACCGCGGATTCGGATTCCATATCCGGCATGTCATGACAGATCATCAGCACCCGCTCCGGAAGCACTGCGCGCGTCCAATCCCGGATGACTCCGCTCAAGGTGAAGTGCCGCGCCGGAGAGCCATCATCTCCGGTGCCCGCGTAGGATCCGTCATGATGAAAATGCAATGGCAGGGCCTCGATATGACGGATGCCAAGAGCCCCGGCGAGCGGCTCCACCAACAGCGCCGGCCCCTGTGACAGGATCACCGGCAGCCAGCCCGCACTCCTCGCATCATCCATGAATGCCGCCGCCCCCGGAGCCATTGCCGCCATGCAGCGCGCGGCGATTTCCCCGCACATCCAAAGATCCGGCCGAATGAAATCCATCATGATTTGATATGCCTCTCCGGCCGGCATCCGGCCATCCCCAAGCGCCGCGTTGATAACGCGAAGTTGCTCCTCCGCCTCTCCGCCACGGCCGCGCGCGAGTTCACGCATGCCATCAAGCGCCGTGAGCACGGACTCGAAGGTCACGAACAACAGTTTGCCCCGGCGTCTGGTGGCGGGAAGGATTTCCACCGGATCATTTTCCGAAACCATATCAAACAACTCGATCATGTCGGCGTTTCGGAGCCGCACGCAGCCATGTCCGGCGGGTTCTCCGATGAGGTCCTCGCGATTGGTGCCATGAATATACACACAACGTTCGAGGGTGTTTGCGTTATCCGCATCCAGGCCGTCGAGGCGCAGGATACGGGTGAGCACGAGATCGGCATCCGGTGAATGGCCCGCCTGCCACTGCCCCACCGGCACACGCGCTTTGAAAATCGTCCCGCTGGCCTGGTCCCCGCCGATCTTTTCACAGATGCGGAACCTGCCCGTCGGCGTGCGATAACTGTCCTTGGTGCCGCCCATGCCCTTGATGGCGGTGGACACCGGAAACACGTGCAGGCATGCATCCATCTGTGTGACGCGCAGCGTCTGGTCGTCGATCGAAACCACGAGTCGGCGGGGCGGGTTCATGGCGCGGTGAGAACCAGCAGGGCGTTGTGCCCGCCCATGCCGTGCGAGAGTTTGGCCACCGGTCCGGCGGATGCGAGCGGGTGATCGGGAAGGTCAAATCCCGGAGGCGCATGCAGGCCTTGTAGATTCGGCGGCAGGCGTCCGGTTTTCAGAAAGGCCGCGAGAACCACGCTTTCCAACATCCCGCTCGCGCCGATCGTGTGACCGAGGAATGGTTTCAGGAGATGAAGCGTGGGCCGTGAGTCTGGAAACACCCGCGCCAGCGCCGCGGGATCGGCGGCGGCCTGCACGGCCGTGCCAGTCGCATGCGGGCAGACCGCAAGCGGTCTATCAGACAATGTCCTGAACAAATCCGGTGTGCGCCCGCCGTCTTTGGGAATGCCCACCGGATCGCATGCATCCGAGTTGCAGCCGTAATGCAGCAGGCGGGGATGATTTCCACCGCCCGCATCCATGGCCATGGCCGCAGCTCCTTCCGCAGGGATGAAACCGGATGTCCCGGGGCGGTAGGGATCGGCTATCAAACTTTCGGAGAGAATCCCCGAGGCGGCATAGTTATCCAGAAGCAGGGGCACCAGCGGAAGGTCCACCGCCACGGCCAGCGCGCGCGGCGCGGCCCCACAGCGGACGAGCATCATCGCGATGCCGATGGCATCCAGCCCAGCCGCACAACCGCTGGCGAGCACATGATTCGGCCCGGTGATGCCAAACTCGATGCTGATGGCAGAGGCCGGCTCGCTGTGAATCGTGTTGCTCGCCGCCATCAACTTGAAGGACCGCCGTCCGGGCCATGCGCCCAGCCAGCCCGCCGCATTGCCGCGGCTGGTGCCGACTACCAGCGCCGCGTCGTGGAGCTCATCCGCCGTCCATCCGGCATCGGTGATCGCCTGCCGCGCCACATGCAGGGCCGCCATTGTGGCCGGACTCCATTTGCGGTGCGTGAGCAGCGCACGGTTGTCGATCCAGGCCGCGGGCCTCATGGCGTGCGGGCTGTCGGCACCGAGCAGTTTCCCAAGACGCTGGAATGGCACATGCCGCACCAGCACGGCCTGGTGATGCGATGAAACGTCCGCGCCGAGAGCGGACAAGGCTCCCAGACCCGTGATGGAGAGAGGAAGGTCGATGGCCACGGCGTATCAGTCACATGCATCCGTGCAATCCCAAAGTGCATGCCGGCACAACGGGAGCGCGGCGGGATTCATGGCGCGCCCATACATGCCGTTGCCGTATTCTGGTGCTCACCGCCCCCAAACTGCTTGATTGACAGGCCCCTGCGCACCCGCCTAGTTTCCCGCGCGTTTCGCCGGACCCGGGCCATTTTTCCCGTGATGCCGGCGTTTCCCTTTGAACCCCACGACACCAATCAGACACGATGGCCACCAAAAAAAAGACGGCGAAACCCGCCGCCAAGAAAAGCACCGCCAAGCCCGCCGCGAAAAAATCCGCCGCGAAAAAATCCGGCTCTAACAAAGGAGTCAAATACGTTTACACCTGGGGAGCCGGCAAGGCCGACGGTGACGGCGGCATGAAGCCGCTGCTCGGCGGCAAGGGCGCGAACCTCGCTGAAATGACCCGCATCGGCCTGCCTGTGCCTCCGGGATTCACCATCACCACCGAGGTCTGCACCTATTTCTATGCGAACCGCCGCAGCTATCCCGCAGTGCTTCAGGCACAGATGGAAGCCGGCGTGCTCAACATGGAAAAAATCATGGGCTGCAAGTTCGGCGATGCCAAGGGCCTGCCACTGCTTGTCGCCGTGCGCTCCGGCGCGCGTGATTCCATGCCCGGCATGATGGACACCATTCTCAACCTCGGCCTCAATGACGAGACCGTGAAATCCCTCGCCGCAGCGACGAAAAACGAGCGCTTCGCCTGGGACTGTTACCGCCGCTTCGTCCAGATGTATGGTGACGTCGTGCTCGGCGTGCAGAAGCGCGAGGGCGAGGACCACGAACCTTTCGAAGTGGTCATCGAGGAATTCAAACACGCGAAATACGGCAAGGATATCATCGACTCCGATCTCACCGCCGCCGATCAGCAGGAACTCGTCAAGCGCTTCAAGGCGCTCGTCAAGGAACGCACCGGCAAGTCCTTCCCGAGCAATCCGTGGGACCAGCTTCGTGGTGCCGCTGGCGCGGTCTTTGGTTCCTGGATGAACGACCGTGCGATCGTCTATCGCCGGAAATACAACATCCCCGCCGAGTGGGGCACCGCCGTGAACGTGCAGGCCATGGTTTATGGAAACACCGGCACGGCATCCGGTTCCGGCGTCGCATTTACCCGCAACCCCGCCAACGGCGTGAACGAATTCTATGGTGAATTCCTCATCAACGCCCAGGGCGAGGACGTCGTCGCCGGTGTCCGCACCCCGGAACCCGTCGCCAAGCTCAAGAAGCAGATGCCCAAGAGTTATGCCGAACTCATGAAGGTCCGCCAGATCCTTGAAAAGCATTTCAAGGACGTGCAGGACGTCGAGTTCACCATTCAGGATGGCAAGCTGTTCATGCTCCAGACCCGCAATGGCAAGCGCACCGCCGCCGCCGCGCTGAAGTTCTCCATGGACATGGTCAAGGAGAAGCTCATCGATTGGAAGACAGCCGTGCTGCGCAACCCGGCCGACCAGCTCGACCAACTGCTCGCCCCGATTTTCGACGTGGCCGATGTGAAAAAGGCCAAGGCGCTCGCCTCCGGTCTTCCCGCCGGCCCCGGCGCCGCCTCCGGCAAGATCTATCTGAATGCCGACCGCGCCGCCGCCGCCGAAGCCCGTGGCGAAAAGGTCCTGCTCGTGCGCAACGAAACCAGCCCGGAAGACCTTCGCGGCATGATCGCCGCCGAGGGCATTCTCACCGCCAAGGGCGGGGTTTCCTCGCACGCCGCACTCGTCGCCCGCCAGATGGGCAAGGTTTGCGTTTGCGGTGCCTCCGCAATCGAGATCGACTATGACAAGCTCACCGTCACCGCATCCGGCCAGGTCTTCAAGGAAGGGGACTACCTTTCCATCGATGGCACCTCCGGCATCGTGTATGGCGGCCAGCTCAAAACCGCGCCTTCGGAAATCATCACCGGCATCGTCAGCAACAACGCCGCGTCCAAGAAGACCGAGAAGTTCAAAAACTTCCTCCAGCTCATGGAATGGTGCTCCAAGGTCACCAAGCTGGCCGTGCGCACCAACGCCGACACTCCGGAGCAGACCCGCATCGCTCTGGCCTTCGGCGCCACGGGCATCGGTCTCACCCGCACCGAACACATGTTCTTCGAAGGCGACCGCATCGACGCGATGCGCGAGATGATTCTCGCCACTGACGAGACATCACGCCGCGAGGCGCTGGCGAAACTCCTGCCCTATCAGCGCGAGGACTTCACCGGCATCTTCAAGACCCTCAAGGGATTCCCGGCCACTATCCGCCTGCTCGATCCGCCGCTCCATGAGTTCCTGCCCCACACCAAGGAGCAGCAGATGGATCTGGCCCGCAAGATCGGCATCCCTGTGGAAACCATCATCCAGCGCGTGCACGACCTCCACGAGTTCAACCCGATGCTCGGTCACCGCGGCTGCCGTCTCGGCGTCGCCTATCCGGAAATCACCGAGATGCAGGCCCGCGCCATCTTCGAAGCCGCCGCTGACGTGGCGAAGAAGAAGATCGCCGTGAAACCGGAAGTCATGATCCCGCTCGTCGGTTTCTCCAAGGAGTTCGAACTCCAGGCCGGGATCATCCACCGCGTGGCCAGGGAAGTCATGACCGAGAAGAAGGTGAAGTTCGACTATCAGGTCGGCACCATGATCGAAGTCCCGCGTGGCGCGCTCACCGCCGACGAGATCGCCAAGGGCGCCGAGTTCTTCAGCTTCGGCACCAACGACCTCACCCAGACCGCGCTCGGCATCAGCCGTGACGACATGGGGGCGTTCCTCACACCATACATCGAGAACGAAGTGTTCGCGAAGAACCCCTTCGCCACCCTCGATACCACGGGCGTGGGCCAGCTCATGGAAATCGCCGTCGCCAAGGGCCGCAGCACCCGTCCGAACATCAAGCTCGGCATTTGCGGCGAACACGGCGGCGATCCGGACTCCGTGAAGTTCTGCCACAAGCTGGGCCTCGCTTATGTTTCCTGCTCGCCCTATCGCGTGCCCGTCGCCCGCCTCGCCGCCGCCCAGGCCGCGATCGAGGATGTCGCCAAGGCCGCCCCGGTGAAGGCGAAGAAAAAGGTCGCCAAGAAGAAGTAATTTGTAGCGGCGGCCCGCGACCGTCGCATTCATTCAAAACAAGCCGCTCCGGTAAATCCGGAGCGGCTTTTTCGGGGCCATGCCGCTTCAGTTCGCAAGGATTCATCGGCGGGGTGCGGGAAGTAGTTGTCGGCTCCGGGAAACCAGATCACCTGCCCGTCCTTGGAAAGGCGGCTCACGACGGGATTGATTCGAATTGCCCCGCTCGGGCATTCCGGGCAACAAGAGTTATGGCATGGGTTTCGCTTCCGTGCGGCGGAAGGTGTTGTTCACCCCGCCTCCGCACCATGCCACCCCACCCGTGGAAGCCGCGATTTGCGCCAAATCATTTTCCAGGCAGTCTATCAGAGCAGTTCCTGTTGGAACTAAATCCCGAAGCTGTCGCCGGTGCCGTAGTGTTCGATCATATAGTCCATGTCCTTGTCGCCGCGACCGCTGAGATTGAGGAGGATGGTGCGCGGAGTGTCCGGATTTTCGCGGGCCAGGCGCATGGCGTGGGCCACCGCGTGCGCGCTTTCCAGCGCCGGAATGATGCCTTCGTTGCGGCTCAACACATAGAAAGCCTCCACCGCTTCCTTGTCCGTGGCGGTGATGTATTTCACCCGTCCGCTGTCCTTGAGGTGGCAGTGCTCGGGGCCGACTCCCGGGTAATCGAGACCGCTGGCGATTGAGTGAACGGGCGCGGGTTCGCCATTTTCATCCTGAAGAAGATAACAGCGGAAACCATGGATGATGCCCTCGCGGCCATAGGTCATGGTGGCGGAGTGATCGCCTATATTGCCGCCCTTGCCGAGTGGCTCCACACCGTGGAGTTCCACCGGATCATCGAGGAAACCGGCGAATAATCCCATCGCGTTGCTGCCGCCGCCGACGCAGGCGGTGACGATGTCCGGCAGGTTGCCCGTCATTTCCAGAATCTGCCCGCGGGCCTCGATGCCGACGATGTGTTGGAAATCACGCACCATCATCGGGAACGGATGCGGGCCGACCACCGAGCCGATGCAATAGATCTGGTTCACCGGATCGGCCACATAGGCGCAAAGTGCTGAATCCACCGCCTCCTTGAGCGTTTTGAGTCCGTGGGTGGCGGGGATGACGCGCGCGCCGAGGATCTGCATGCGCGAGACGTTGGGCGCCTGCTTTGCGATGTCCACCTCGCCCATGTAGATGTCACATTCGAGGCCGAAGTAGGCCGCGGCTGTGGCAAGCGCCACGCCGTGCATGCCGGCGCCGGTTTCCGCGATGAGTTTTTTCTTTCCCATGTAGCGGGCCAGCAGGCCCTCGCCCATGCAGTGGTTGAGCTTGTGAGCGCCGGTGTGGTTGAGGTCCTCGCGTTTCAGATAGATCTGGGTTTTGCCGAGTTTTTTGGATAGCCGCGCCGCATGATAGGTGGGCGTGGGACGACCCTGGAAATGTTTGCGGATGCGGCGGAGCTCCTCGATGAAATCATGCGAGCGGGAGACGATCTCATAGGCCTGGCGGACCTCGGCGAGCGGCGCTTCGAGTTCCGGTGGAACGAATACGCCGCCGTAATTTCCGAAGTAACCGGCGGCATCGGGGCTCTGATGGATGGATCGGGGTGTGGTGCTCGCAATCATGGTGGCTTGGTGGATTATCCGCGACCTTGTCGCGGTTGGCGGAGCGCAAGGCAAGGAGCCACCGTGCCGATGCGAATGGATGCGCAGTGAATGCAAAGCCGCGGGCAGGCAAGGCCCGAATCCCGTGAGTCGCGGATGCGGGTTTCCCCGCACTACGGTGTCATGAGCACTGACCGGTCGCTCACGCGCCCGGCGGGGGGGCTCCGCAGTGCGGGGAAGTTTTTTCCCAAGGGGAAATCTCAGCGATTGCGGCCTTCCTCCTCCTCGCGGAGGGATTCCATCGGAGCCTCGGCATCACGCACGGTGGCATCATCGGCCATTCCCTGTTTCATCCGGCGCACGGCCTTCATCTTGCGATTCACCGCTTCGTTCACCGCGCCGTAGGAACCGGCGTCCATGGCGAAATTAGAGGCATCGGCAGCGTGGATGCTCATTTTCGCCGCAGTGGCGATGGCGTCCTGATTCGCACCAAGAAACAGGAATTTCCAATCGTATGCCTGTGTCTGATGCCGGATGCGCGCTGCGATGTCCTGCCATGTGAAGCAATGGGACGCGTTCTCCTCGCCGTCGCTCAGAACCGCCACGATCACCTGGCCGGGACGCTCTGCCTCGGGGATCGCCGCGAGATTCTCTCCCAGTTCGTCAATCGTCCGGCCGATGGCATCGAGCAGCGCCGTGCCGCCGCGCGGGACATAGGTGCTGGTGTCGAGTTCCACTACCTCCGCGATGGGCAGCGAATGGCACGGCACCTCGTATTGGTCGTCGAAGAGCACCAGCGTGAAACGTGCGCTGCCGGGTTCTTGTTGCTGTTCGCGCAGCAGACGGTTGAAGCCGCTGATGGCGGGCTCGACCATGGACTGCATGGAGCCGGAGCGGTCGAGAATGAAGGCGATTTCAGTGAGCTTGTCGTTCATAGTGCCGTCATCATGGCGGCGAGGGTGGGACAAATAGAGGGGTAGCCTGAAATTATTCGGATTATTTTTCCGGGTTGCCGTCCGCTTTACCGCGGTGGGGCGCTTCACGGGTGACTACGCGGCTGGTGCTCTCTCCATCGGAGAACCTCGTGTGCAGGAGATCGCCGGGTTTCAATGCGGCGGCGGAGCGGATCACCCGCCCATCGGTCCCAAGCGTGATGGAAAACCCGCGCTGGAAGGCGGACTCCGGGCCGAGCGCGCGCAGCAGGACCCGCAGGCGGCAGAGAGACTCGGCGCGATGATCGACGAGATCTTTTCCGACACGGTCCAGGCGCAGCCGCAGATGGCTGAGATGGTCCATCCGGCGTTCCAATACCTTCGCAGGGTGATGCGCCCGGTGCACGGCCCGCGCCTCATTTACGCGAATGGCGGCGGCCTCAAGGGATTTTCCAAGCGCCTTGGATAGCCGGCCGCGCGCGCTGTCGAGGCGCATCATCGGTTCGCGCAGGAGTTTCTCGCCATCGCGTTGCAGAGTGCCGCGTTTCAGGGCATCCACCGCCATGCGCGCACGCGTCAGCCGCTCGCGGGTGACGCGTGCGATTCGCCGCCGGAACTGCGCCAGCCTCTCCATCAGCTCCGCGCCATCGGCTACGGCGAGCTCCGCTGCGGCGCTGGGAGTGGGCGCGCGCAGGTCCGCCACGAAATCCGCGATGGTGAAATCAATCTCATGTCCGACAGCCGATATGATTGGAATCGGACATGCGGCGATCGCCCGCGCGACGACTTCCTCGTTGAAGCTCCACAAATCCTCGATTGATCCGCCGCCGCGGCCGACGATGATCACATCGCAGCGAGGGTAGCCGAAGACCTCGGGCCTACCCATTTTTTCGATGGCCCCGGCGATTTCCGCTTCGGCCCCCCTGCCCTGCACGCGCACCGGGAAAAGCACCGGCCCCACCCATGGCGCGCGTCTTGATAGAATGTTGAGGATGTCCTGCAAGGCGGCGCCGGAGGCGGAGGTGACGATGCCGATTCTCTTGGGAAACGCGGGGATCATCTGCTTGCGTGAGGCATCAAACAAGCCTTCGGCATTCAGTTTGCGCTTCAGCGCCTCGAAGCGCGCCTGCAAGTCTCCCGCCCCGGCGCGTTCGGCCTTCCGCACGATGATCTGAAGCTGCCCGCGCGCCTCATAGACACTGGCCTCCGCGAAAACGCGCACTTTCGAGCCATCCTCCAGCGCATCCGCGCCAGGCCGCTTGCGCGCACCGAACATCGCGCACTGGATCTGCGCCCCGGCATCCTTGAGCGAGAAATACCAGTGCCCGCTGCCCTGCTTTTTCAGGTTGGAAACCTCTCCCTCCACCCATACCTCGCCCACCTGTCCCTCCAGCAGGTTCTTCATCCGCCGCAGCAGTTGTGTCACGGACAGCGCCGTCCCGGCGGCGGGCTTCGATGGGGAAAACAAATCCATGCGGCAGACTGGCAGGGAGGTGGAGAATTTCGAGCGGGAAAATCCACGCACGCCGCATCCCGCAGCCTTGAGATTGGGGATCCGGTGATGAGCCGGCAATCGGCTCCTTTGACTTCATCCGGGGCCTCGGAAATGGGATCGAGGTGATGGAGTTCGACGATGTCTCCCGAGATCATTTCGTCTTCGGGTTTGTGCCAGTCGCAGACTTTGCAGCGGAGGAGTCCGTCGGCGTCGCGGAGCTGTTCTTTGGGTTTTTTTGGTTCGTCGTCATCGGCATCATCGGTGGAAGCCGAACCTCGCGTATTGGCCAGCGCGGTTTCAATTTGAGTGATCTCGGTGGGTGTGAGATCAAAAAGGCGATAAACGATTTCATCGATGTTTCGTTCGATCAAAGTGACAGCGGCAGTATCGGCTGCCGTAGCTGCTGTGGCGGCACATTCCGCGAGCTTCGTGAGCTTGGCTTTGTCGGTGGCATTGGCGGCGGGAATTGGAAACTGATTCATGCTTCTGGAGAAGAAGCGCATTCGGCCCGTCCTCCAAGGGTCGCCGAGCGGCTGCATGTTGTGCCCGTTTTCCGCCGGCACCGCGAAAACCGCATCGCCGCCTCCCGCAAAGTGGCTGCGGCGTCACGCTGCAAGGCCGTCCCCGGGGCGTCTCACTCCAATTCCGAATTTCTTCCCCCCGTCGGAAATTCACTCACCCTGACCTTCCCCAAAACCGATCCATCACCCCGGATCTTGCCCCGTCCAAAAATTGTTCTCATGAACACTCTTTGTGCTTCGAGCGCTATCTCAAGACCGCATCTGGAAAAGCCTTCGCCCGTAAGAGACTTTTGAACACCTGATCTTCCCCCTTCTGCCGTGCCGTTCGTTATGTCAGCGAAAAATTGGCCTGCCATTCGTAGCTTTAGCGAAAAATTGGCCTGCCATTCGTAGCTTTAGCGAAAAATTGGCCTGCCATTCGTAGCTTTAGCGAAGAATGGAGCCCATCGAGCCGCCCTGGCAGGCGATCAAGGAATGGATCCCCGACGAAGAACCCGATCTCGATTGGTTCAATCGTCCCCGAAATCCCAATGAGCCTGACCCAGACTGATTCGACCAAACTCAGGCGTGGAAGCCCGGGGAAATCCAAATGGACGACGGCCGCACCCTGGTTCTCGAATACACCTAAGAAAGGAGCACGGGCGTCCCGCCTGCTTTCCAATCTAAAAAACCGCAGCCAAAAGAAACTTGGAAAGATGTTGAAATGTGTACTCTGACCCCATTTACGCCTCCACCTCACGAAAATTCACGGTTTCGCCAACCTCACCCGCCAATACAGTGCCGGATCATCAGTGTTGTAAGGCACATCCATGACCTTTTCCCCACCATCTCCCTCGATTGCAACTCCCGTTGGAACCCAGTTACTCAAATCCGCCGACTTCTCGATGAAGTATTGCCGTCCGGGATAGGTCTTCCACCGCAGGCGGACACTGCCAACTTGGAATTCTAATCCTGTTGAGAAAACCGAAGCGCCATTGGTTGGATCGGTGCGGGCGAGATACTCGGAAAAGTTGTTCGCACCATCCCCGTCGCTGTCGTCGTTGGCCTGTAAACCGTTTAGGGAGTGAGCAGCGAGCCACTCGGCGAGGGTCGCCTCCCTAAAAGTGAGAGTGCCCGATGAAACCGTGGTTCCAGCTCGATTGGTCGCCTGTACGGTGTACGTCCGCGTGACCGTGGACACATCGCTCGTCAGCGTGATCGATGGCCCGTTCGCTCCTTGGATGGGAACTCCGCTACGCAGCCAAACATAAGTTTCGTCCGCACCGGCTTTGTTCAAGCCAAAGGTCACAGGAGTTCCATCCGGCACCGTAACCGATCTCGGCACCACTTGAGCAAGCGGCGCGAGTGCGGAATTGAGGTTGATGCATGCCACGCCATCGCGGGGGATTCCTTGGAAGGCGGTGAAATTTCCTACAAGCCACAGTTTGTCCGGGGTTTCCAGCGCCATGCCGTGATCCGCAGTGGCATAAAACTCGTTGGCGGCGTCACCGGCATCAAAGCCGGGATCCACCGATCCATTTGTCAACAGCTTCGCCACTTGTTGTCGCCCGCCCGTCGCCACGTGCTCAAATTCGCCTGAGCACCAAACCCCACCATCCGGCAGCGGCTCGATGGCGTTCACATACCTGATAAATGTAGGACAGACGAAGGTGGGATCGTTGACTCCGGAGGAAGTGAGTCGATAGAATCCTCGCGGTGTGGAACCGCCGCTCAGACTTAGCGATTCCGTCCCAATGTAGATCTGTCCACTCGGTGCGGCCCGCACGGCATTCGCGGTGAAGTTGGAAAACTGCGCCGCAGGCTGGAAGGCAGTGTCCAACAATCCGTCGGCCGATAGCCGCACCATTTTCGGAATGGTGTAGCCTGCGAACGTGCTGAAGCTGCCAAGCAGGATGATCTTGCCGTCGGGCTGTCCGGTCGCATCCTCGAGAAACAGCGATTCCGTATGCGCGGGGCGGAATGACAGGTCGATCAATCCGGAATCCCATGGGACATTGGGGAGAGTCAGGCTGCTACCGCTGATGCGCGCCGTGCGTTCGCCGCGGTTGGTGCGGTAGCGGAGCGTCAGGTATTTGGTGGAACCCGGCGCCGGGTCTCCTCCCATGGTGGTCGTGTTGACAGTAAGGTTCACCTTGCCGTCGATGAGGGCCGACTTGATCACTGGAAGCACGTCGTTAGAGGCTTGGGGTGTCCCGTAGCGCGCCTCCAGAATCTCCTCGACGATCAGATTCCGCGTGGCGGGAAGCGCGGCAAGATCCAACAATGCCACTCCCTTCGCATCCCGCCCGTTGATGGTGGAAAAAAGTCCGCCAACCAGCACCTTGCCTGAGGGCAGCAGGCGCGAAACCGTCACATTCGTCGATGGGCCCGTCCCGAGATCGAAGACCTCCACGGGTGAGCCATCCGCTTCAATCAGAGCGAGTTTGGGCCGGGTAAGAGCGCCGACCGTGGAAAAGTTTCCGCCAATGAGAATACGTCCATCCGGCATCACTAGAGTGGATGCCACCGATGCTCCGGGATTCAGCACGAGTTTGAAAGTGTCGTCCACCTGTCCGGTCGGAGTGGTCGCAGCCAAGTTGCCGGTTTCCACACCGTTCACCTCTTTCATCCAAGTGCCTGCTAGAAGCGGGCCGTTGCCGGGCCTGATGCAGACAGATTCCGGATTGTCGCGCCGCCTCAGGTCAATCTGGAAGGAATCATCCCTGATTCCGCTGGAACGAAACCTCATCATGGGAGGCTGTACGAAGCCATTCGATGAGTAGATGCCTGAGTTGGCGACCATGACATCGTCTGAATCCATGAGTTCAAGATCGTCCCAAGTTGAGATCGTGCTTCCAAAGGTAGTGTCCATCACCCCTGCGGCATCGAGCCTCGCCAGATTGCTCTTCGAGATCGCACTGGGCGGCCAAGTGCTGGTCGCTATGGAGATTGTGAATTTCCCGGAGAGGACGATCCTGCCTGCTGAATCCAAAGCAATACCGCTGACATTCACCGGCGAACCAGACAGGACCGGACTGAATGATGCATCCCGCGCTCCGTTTACTCCCAATCGCGCAACACCCGGTTGCGAAACACCGTTGACCTTGGTGAAGTCGCCACCCGCGTAGATCCCGCCCGATCCAGCATCGCCAAGAGCCCTGATGGGTCGAGATGACGATGAGGTTCCCGTATAGGTCAAAACGGGCTTGAAGACTGCGTCCAACACACCGTCGGCACTGAGTTTGGCCAAGTAACTCTGAACTGTGGTTCCAACCTTGGTGAATGTTCCGCCAACCACAATTTCGCCCGATGGCAGCAACAATATGGCGTCTATGCTAGCGCTTCCCGAAACCGAGTCGAACTTCGGCCCGAAGGGTTCGATCAGCGTGCCGGAAACCCCGAACTTGTAGAGAAGCGGAGGCATGCCGATCATACCTGATGACGATTCTTTCGAACCCGCGTAAACCGTGCCGTCCGCTGCCACCGCCAGTGCTGTCACTTCCCTTGGCAGATAGCTTCCCGATGCGAAAAACGATGTATCCACTGTTCCATCAAGCAAGAGTCTGGCGACCTTGGGCGAGGTGTGTCCGTCCACCGAACTGAACGAACCCGCAATGATGGTCTTTCCGTCCTGTTGGACCGCGATCTCGTTCACCGTTCCGTTAATGGAAGGGGCGAATGTCGGATCCGGATTTCCAGCCGCATCCAATCTCACAAAATTCGAAGTGAGAATCAGCCCGTTGATTTTGTCACCCGAGACTGAAGCATAAATTTTAGATGACACGGGATTCCACGCCATGCACCGGACCGTGCCGGGTCCTCGGATCACAGGATTAAAAGAAGGATTAAGGGCATCCAGCGCCCACACTTGCGATAGCGTTATGAACACCAGGCTGAGAATACGGATCACAAAGTTCATGGAGATGGAGAAGTTTAATGGATGGGGTATGTGGATCAATGGGGTTCCGAATAACAGACATTGGGCAAGGGTGAGTGGAGGGAGAGTCGGTTGATCGCGCCTGGCACGGAGGAACTGGATGAACATTGAATTTCCGTCGCCGCCAGTCGACTGTGCTGGGACAAGACGAAGGCAACGGGCCGTTGGGACGGTTCTTTCGCATTTCATTTGCGGGCGGACAGGAGTGTCCACCCTTCTTATAGCGGGTTCGCAGCGGTCGGTTGAGGGTTGGGCGATCATGCGGGAGAGGTGAGGGATGATGCGGTTTCCTCTGATCACGGGTAAGAAATTGTCAAAAATCGTTAGAATGAGAAGAATCAATTGATGCGGGATTGGCGAAAAAGCCAGAAGTCGCACACTTTGAATGGTTCGCTAACGAAAGAATGCCGAAAACGCACATGGTTTTGGCTAGACTCCGACCTGCTTTGGGTGGATGAGTGGGGTCAGTGAATGGGGTCAGTGAATGGGGTCAGAGTAATCCAATTCACATCCGGTCACCGATGCAGCGCCTCAAGCACGGCCTGTGGGTGGGATTCCGCGACGCGCAGGAGGGCGCGGGCGGTGCCTTCGGGGCGGCGATGGCCTTGTTCCCAGTTCTGGAGGGTGCGGGGGCTGATGCCGATAAGAGCGGCGAACTGAATCTGGCTGAGTCCGAGTTTGTCACGGACGGTCTTGGCGTCCGGCGTCGCAATGCTATGCCGGGACAAATCCGGTGTTTGCAGGGTGGTGCTGCGCGCGGGTTTCTTTTTTCCGCGAAGAATGGCACCGCCTTCCTTGAGGCTGGCGGCGAGTTGTTGGAAGAGTTCGTCTTTCATGGGAATTCGGTTTGGATGATGGATTTGAGGATTTTGAGTTGATCGGGCGTGAGATTTTCCTGTTCGTTTTTCGGGTAGGCAAGCAGGAGAAGAATGACGCTTCCCGGCACATGCCAGTAGTAGATGACGCGTAGGCCGCCGCGCTTGCCGCGAACGGATCCCGCCCAACGGAGCTTGCGCAGCCCGCCGGAGCCACGGATGAGATCACCGCTTTCAGGGTTGGCCATGAGCGCCCACTGCAAGGCGTTCAATTCTTCATCGGGCAGGAGTTCTCCAGCTTGCCGGGTGAAGAACGAGGTTCCTTGAAGGTGAGGCGCACGCGATGGAATGTCCGTCAATGACGGAGTCGCGTCAATGGGGAAATTTGCGACGGTCACAGACCGACGCTACAATTTTCAGAACGGCTCGTCGTCGCTCCACGGGTTATTGTTTCCGACGTTCCACTCCTCCACTAACTCGGCAGGAAAATCCTCAAGGAACTGGGATGGGCGGCAGATGACGTCGCCGGTGTAGGATTTCGGGTTCATCATGGGATAGGTGAGATAGAGTTCGTCCTTGGCCCGGGTGAGGGCGACGTAGAAGAGGCGGCGTTCTTCTTCGAGCATGTCCTGATCGTCGGCTTCGAGGATGCGGCCGTTGGGAAACTGGCCATCCACGAGCCAGATGAGGAAGACGACTTTCCATTCGAGGCCTTTGGCCTGGTGGATGGAGGAGAGGGTGACTTGGTCGGAATTTTGAATGTTGGATTTTGAATTTTGAATGGATGAAGAGGAAGAGGGTTGATCGTCGGTGGACGACATGAGGGAGAGCTGTTCGAGGAACTCGAGGATTTCGGTGAAGTTTCCGGCGTATTCGGAGAGTTTTTCGATATCGGAGCGGCGGGATTCGGCGTTGTCGTAGGTGGCCTCCAGATAGTCTTTATAGACGCCTTCGAGGATGGAGAAGATCATGGCCGACGGCGTGGCGAATTGGCCGTCGGGCGTGAGTTCGTCGAGCGTGTAGCAGAGTTGCTCCCAGTGTTTGGCGGATTTTTTCGGGGTCTTGAACTTGAGGAAGAGGTCGGACCATTTTCCTTCGGGCGGGTTTTCGTTTCCCGAGAGACCGGATTTGAGCCACTCGTTCCAGAGTTTGTCGGCGGAGCCGGGACCGATGCCGGGGAGCAGCGAGACCATGCGGAGGAAGGAGACTTCATCGCGGCGGTTCACGACGAAGCGCATGAAGGCGGAGACGTCCTTGATGTGGGCCTGCTCGAAGAAGCGCAGGCCGCTGGTGATGACGAAGGGGATGCCGCGCATGGTGAGCTCCATCTGAATATCGAGGCTCTGGAAGTGGGCGCGGTAGAGCACGGCGATTTCCGAGTGTGGGACGCCGGCTTCGCGGAGTTCCTCGATGCGCTGGGCGACGAAGGCCGCCTGGCTGTAGGGATCCGGCAGGGCGACGAGCGCGGGTTTCACGTCCGCCGCCTCGCGGGAGGAGCGCAGGTCTTTCTCGAAGCGGGCGGTATTGGCGCTGATGGCGGCGTTTGATAGATCGAGGATCTCGGGGACGCTGCGGTAGTTGGTCTCGATGATGTGGACTTTCGCGCCGGGGTAGCGCTGCGGGAAGCCGAGGATGAGCGACATGTCCGCGCCGCGCCAGGAGTAGATGGATTGCGCGTCATCGCCGACGCACATGAGGCTGTTGGTTTCCCCGGCGAGCAGGTCGATCATGCGGCACTGGACGGCGTTGGTGTCCTGATACTCATCGACGAGGAGGTGGCGGAAGCGTTTTTGGTAGAGATCGAGGATGTCGGGAAACTCTTCGAAGAGCAGCACGGTCTGGACGAGCAGGTCGTCGAAGTCCATGGAGTTGGTGGCGTGTTTCCTGGCGATGTAGGCGAGGCGGACTTTTTCAATCTCGTCAGTCCAGTCGTAGAAGTGGTCGTAGCGGTCGGCGATGAGCTGATCGAGCGCGATGCCGGTGTTTTCGATGAGGGAGAACATCGAGGCGAGCACGTCGGCCTTGGGGAAGCGGCGTTGTTTGGTATCGATATCGAGCAAGCCGATGACGGCGTTGAGCATGGATTTCTGGTCGTCGCGATCAAGGATGGAAAAGGAGCGGGTGAAGCCGATGTCCTCGGCGTGGCGGCGCAGGATGCGCGAGCCGATGGAGTGGAAGGTGCCGGCCCAGAGCGCGGAGGTATCGTGCGGGACAAGCTCGCGGACGCGCTCGGTCATTTCGCGGGCGGCCTTGTTGGTGAAGGTGAGGAGCAGGATCTGGCGGGGGTCGATGCCGTGGTCGAGCAGCCAGGCGACGCGGTAGGTGAGCGTGCGGGTTTTCCCGGAGCCGGCGCCGGCGATGACCAGCGCGCGGCCAGGAGGCGAGGAAACGGCGGCGTATTGCTCCTCGTTGAGGGCGGCCGGGTAGTCGATGCCGGAGGCGGTAACCGCGGGGGATTTGTGGAGGGTGTAGTTTCTCGCCATGGGCGGAGGGAGTGTGGTCGGAGAAGTGGTGAGTGCCAAGTGATCAGTGAGCAGTGGGCAGTGGGAGAGAAGAAGGGATTTGGGTTGAAGCGAAACGCGGAGGCGCGGAGCGCGCGGAGCTTGGCGCGGAGTAGGATGGAGAAATGCCGGGTGATCAGCTTGGAGCGGAGCGACATGGACAGGGGGACAGGATGTCCGCCCGACGGACCGGGACTGGAAGTCCCAGCCACGATTAGAGGGCGCCGAAGCGGCGGTGGCGGCGCTGATATTCGCGCACGGCTTCGATCAGATCGTTGCGGCGGAAATCCGGCCAGAATTTTTTCACGATGACGATCTCGGCATAACTGATCTGCCAGAGCAGGAAATTCGAGACGCGCATTTCGCCGGAGGTGCGGATGAGGAGGTCGGGATCCGGGATGCCGGCGGTTTGCAGACGGGATGCGAAGAGCGTGCCATCGATCTGCGCGGGCTGGATTTTCCCGGCGGCGGCATCCGTGGCGAGCGAACGCGCGGCGGAGACGATCTCCTCGCGGCCGCCGTAGGAAAGTGCGAGCACCAGGGTCATGGCGCTGTGGTCCGCGGTCTGCTCCATGATTTTCTCCAGCAAGCCACGGGTCTTGGCGGGCAGGCGGTCGAGCTGGCCGATGGCGAGCAGCCGGATGTTCTGTTTTTTCAGGTCCTTCGCCTTATCGGAGAGGAAGCGGTCCAGAAGCCCCATGAGCGCCGTCACCTCGGCCTGCGGGCGGTTCCAGTTTTCCGAGGAAAACGCATAGACGGTCAGGTATTGGACGCCGATTTCGATGCAGGCGTCGGTGACCTCGCGCACGGATTCCGCTCCGGCTCGGTGGCCTTCGCGGCGCGGCAGTCCGCGTTCCTTCGCCCAACGGCCATTGCCATCCATGATGACGGCGATGTGGCGGGGGATGTCGGGAAATTCGGGCATGTTTGGAGGAGAATCAAACCGCGAATGGACGCGAATGGACGCGAATTTTCAAAGAGTCAGCAAGGTTGAGTGATCTGCTTGAAGGGCGTGTGAAGAAGAATCGGAGCGGCGCTTTTCAAAAATCATTCGTGTCCATTCGCGTCGATTCGCGGTTGTGAATTTCAGGGAGCCACCAGAGTCTGGGTGCGGTCCGGCCCCACGCCGACAAAGGCGATGGGAGCTCCGCAAAGTTCGCCGAGGCGTGTGAGATAGGCTTTCGCGAGCTGCGGAAGGTCCTCGTAGCGGGTGCAGGCGGTGGTGTCGCATTTCCAGCCGGGCAGCGATTCGTAAACCGGCACGGCGCGATCCCAGGCCGAGCGGTCGGCGGGTGGCAGTTCGTGGATTTCCCCATCGATGTCGTAGCTGGTGCAGATTTGCAGGGTTTCGTAGGCATCGAGGCCGTCCACATTGGTGACGGCCAGGCCGGTGACGCCATTGACCATGCAGGCGAAGCGCAGCAGCACGGTATCGAGCCAGCCACAGCCGCGCGGGCGTCCAGTGGTGGCACCGAATTCGCGGCCGAGTCCGTGGAGGTAATCGGACAGACCTTCGTCGCCGGTGGGGAACGGGCCGGAACCGACGCGGGTGGTGTAGGCCTTGCACACGCCGATGACCGCATCGATGGCGGTGGGTGGCAGGCCGGAGCCGGTACAGGATCCGCCGGAGGTGGTGTTCGACGAGGTGACGAAGGGATAGGTGCCGAAATCGATATCCAACAGGGTGCCCTGCGCACCCTCGAAGAGCAGGTTATTGCCGGATTTCCACGCCGAGTGCAGCACGGGGATGGTGTTGGTGATGTGCGGACGGAGTCTTTCGAAGGCGGTGTAAACCTCGTCAATCACCTGGGCGGCATCGAAAGTAGTTAGATCATAACGGGCGAGCACTTCATTCGCCTCGGCACAGCGGTGGGTGATGCGCGCGGTGGCGAAATCCTTGTCCAGCAAGTCCGCCATGCGCAGGCCGCAGCGGTTGATCTTGTCGGCATAGGCCGGACCGATGCCACGCTTGGTGGTGCCGATCTTCTGATCGCCGAGCGAAACTTCGCGCGCGGCATCGAGCTCCTTGTGGAAGGGCAGCACGACGTGGGAGCGGTCTGAAATGAGCAGCTTGTCCGCAGTGATGGCGACGCCCTGGGCCTCGATGCGTTCGATTTCCAAAACGAGGCCGACGGGATCGAGCACGACGCCATTGCCGATAATGTTGATTTTGTCATCCCAGAGGATGCCGGATGGCAACAGGTGCAGGACGTATTTATTGCCGCCGGTGATCACGGTGTGACCGGCGTTGTTGCCGCCTTGGCCGCGGATGACGACATCGGCGGATTCCGTGAGAAAATCGACGATCTTGCCCTTGCCTTCGTCCCCCCACTGGAGGCCTGTGATGATGGTGTTCATTTTGAGATAAGATTTTTAACCGCGAATGGACGCGAATGGACGCGAATCAGGAGAGATTGGATGAGAGGATAATGCGTTCCCATTCGAGTGTTGGTTTTTTGAAATTGATGATGAGTCCGACTGGCAGGCCGGTGATGCGGAGATGGTTGAGCATCTGTCCGAGTTCGATGTCGGTGATGCGGTCGATGGTCTTGGTGTCCACGATGACTTTGTCGTAAGCAATGAGATCAGGAATGAAGTCAGCGACTTTTTGGTTCCTCCAAATGACCGGGAAAGCGCGTTGCCGCACATAAGGAATTCCACGATGATGAAATTCAACAGCCAGCGCATTTTCGTAAGGTTTCTCATGCAACCCATGACCGATGCCCTTGATGATCTCAAGCGAACACGAGATGATGGCATAAACCTCATCCTTCAAAATCAATTCGCGTCCATTCGTGTCCATTCGCGGTTAGAAATTCTTGGTTTCATCAATGAGACGCGCGAATTCCTCGAAGAAGTAGGAGGCGTCGTTCGGGCCGGGGGCGGCCTCGGGGTGGTATTGGACGCTGAAGACGGGGTGCTGCTTGTGGCGCATGCCTTCGACGGTGCCGTCGTTGAGGTTGACGTGGGTGACCTCCACCTCGGGAGGCAGCGAGTCGGGATCGACGGCGAAGCCGTGGTTTTGTGAGGTGATTGAGATTTTCCCGCTGCGCAGGTCCTTGACGGGCTGGTTGCCGCCGCGGTGGCCGAACTTGAGTTTGAAGGTTTTGCCGCCGAAGGCGTGGGCGAGCAGTTGGTTTCCGAGGCAGATGCCGAAGATCGGTTTTTTGCCGATGAGCTGGCGGAGTTCCTCGTGGATGTAGCCGAGCGCGGCCGGATCGCCGGGGCCGTTGGAGAGGAAAACACCGTCGGGATTTTTCGCCAATACCTCGGCGGCGGTGGCGGTGGAGTTGACGACCTCCACCTCGAAACCCGCCTGGCGCAGGCGGCGCAGGATGTTGAACTTGATGCCGAAATCGTAGGCGACGATGCGGTGGCGCACCGGCGGCAGATCATCGTAGGGGCCGGCGTGGCCGGTGGAAACATTGGGCAGCACCCAATCGCGGGATTCGTCCTGCCAATGGTAGGCGGCGCGGGTGGAGACCTCCTTGACATAGTCCATGCCTTCCATCGATGGCGAGGCTTTCGCAGCGGCGATGGCCTGCTCGCAGGTGAGCTCGGTGGTGACGCAGGCGCGCATGGCGCCGAGCGAGCGCAGGTGCTTGGTGAGCGCGCGGGTGTCGATGCCCTCGATGCCGAGAATTCCGTGGCCGGCGAGGTATTCGGCGAGCGGCTGGCTGGAGCGCCAGTTGGAGGGCGTTTCGCAGAGTTCGCCGATGACGAAGGCGCGGATGTGGGGTGCGCTGGATTCCGCGTCCTCGGGATTGATGCCGTAGTTACCGATCTGCGGATAGGTCATCGAAACGATCTGGCCGCGGTAGGATGGATCGGTGATGACCTCCTGATAGCCGGTCATCGAGGTGTTGAAACAAATTTCTCCGGTGGTGGTTCCGGTGGCTCCGAACGCGGTTCCTTCGAAACAGCGTCCGTCTTCAAGGGCGAGAATGGCGTTGATGGGCACGGCGGGCGAAACCTAGGCAGCCGCCCCGGGGGATGCAAGAGCGGGCTTACTCGCGCGCCCGTGAATCGATCACAATCGTGACCGGACCGTCATTCACGAGGGCGATTTTCATCTCGCCGCCGAAAACGCCGCGGGCGGCGGGACGGCCGGTTTCCCGCCCGATGGCGGCGCAGAACGCCTCATAAAGCGGCTCGGAATGGGCTGGAGCCGCCGCCCGGATGAACGACGGGCGATTGCCCTTTTTGGTGGAGGCGTGCAGGGTGAACTGGCTGACGACCATCACCTCGCCGCCGGATTCGGCCGCCGAGAGGTTCATTTTCCCCTCGGCATCGCCGAAAATCCGCATTCTGGCGATTTTCCCGGCGAGCCAATCGACATCCGTGGCGTCGTCGTTTTCCTCCACGCCCAGCAGCACCAGCAGGCCGGGACCGATGCGGGAAACGAGTTCCCCGCCGATGGTCACGGAGGCCTCCAGCACTCTTTGGACGACCGCCCTCATGACGGATTCTCAGGCGTGGGCGTGATGTCCGGTGACCAACTCCATGGCCTTGCGGGCGCTGCCGTAGGCTGCGGCTCCGTCGCCGCCGATCGCCCATTCGATGCGAGTGGTCGGCTCGTGCGGTGGCAGCGGGCAGCGCTGGTAGGGGAGCATCGCGCGCTCGGCGAAACCCTTGCGGACCTCATCGATGAACCAGTCCCGGAAGCTCGTTTCGGCCAGGCCGCCGCCGATGGTGATGAGGCCGGGATCGAGGATGCTGGCCAGATCGCCAAGGCCGTGGCCGAGCACATTCGCCTGCAACGCGAAAATCCCGCGGGCGAGGGCGTCGCCCTGGTCGGCGTAGTCGCGGAGCTTGAAGGCCTTTGCCTCGATCGGATCGGCCGACAGCGCGAGCGGGTGCTGCGCGTTTTCCGGACGGACGAGGGCCTTGCCGAGCTGGCGGCGCAGGGCCATCAGCGAGACCCAGCCTTCGAGGCAGCCGCTGCGGCCGCGGCCGTCCACCGGCAGCTCGCCATCCTCGAAACGCGGAACCGAAAGATCGCCGACTTCCAGCGCCAGGCCGTTATTTCCCTCGTAAAGAATGCCGCCGGGCAGGACCAGTCCGCCGCCGAGACCGGTGCCGGGAGCGACGAAAAGCAGGCCGCCGCCGTGTTCCGGGCGATACATCCATTCGCCGATGGCCGCCGCGTTGCAATCGTTGGTCATGAACACCGGCTTGCCGGTTTCCTTGGAAAATTCACCACGAATGTCGGTGCCCACCCAGTCTTCGGCGAGGTTTGCCTTGCCCCAGACCACGCCGTTCGAACAGGGCGCAGGCACATCGAGACCCACGGCGGCGATTTCCTCCACGCTGATTCCGGCGTTTTCGGCCAGCTTGGCCATGGCCGCGCACAGTTGCCCGAAAGTCCGCCGGTAGCCTTCTTTCACGAAACTCGGCACCTCGATGATGCTGCCTGAGGGATCGCCCGCGCCATCGACGAGCATGCATTTGATGGTGGAACCTCCGATATCGAGTCCGGCAAAGTGTGTTTTCATGTGGGTTGAGTGTGTGAATTTGCTGAGTGCGGAGCGGTGCTTAGCAGACGGAATCTCCTGCGGCAAGCGGTGAGCCGCGGATGCATGCCGGAGGGCATTGGCCGGGCTCGGAAAACTACAAATCACCGGGCTTCAGGCCGGTGTGTTTGGCGATGCGGGAGCTGTCGCGGATCTGCGACAAGCCTGCGGAGGATTCCCGGGAGGGTCCGGCGGCTAGGGAGACAGGCTGCCCGGCGGAGCCGCTGCCGTGAAGGGAGGAGTGGATGGCTCTCTGAACCTATTCCCACCGGCTATCAGGCAGGCCGGACACTGTCGACGAACGTGTGGCGGATTTCGCGGAATTTCGATTCGCGCCATTCCCGAGCGCGTGGGGGTGGAACAGGCGGCTATGCTGCCAGAGTTTTTGGGGAACCGAGGGTGCAAGGTCATCCTGAAGCCAGAGGGTCGGACTTCCGCCGTTCTCGGCGTGGTTCTTTTTCCGGTTCCCCATGGTTTTTGACTTAATCAGTTTGGCGCTCTCGTCGCGTTGCGCCGTCCAGATTTCAGTCAGCGATACCAAGGCAATCAGAGCGGCGTGGACGATTTTTGATCCATCCCGTTGAACCACCAGCAAGTCGGTTGCTCCTTCCGTGCGGAGTTTATTGGCATACGCATTCAGTGTTTTTTCCCAAGCCCCGTCCTTCACATTGGCCAGGAGTTGGCTGGCGGAATAGGTTTCGGCTTTTCCTTCCCTGCCACGCCTCCAGCAGAGTTTCACCCGCATGGAAACATCCCGCCCGGACGGGTCCACCGCGTGGATGGTTTGGGATTCATTCTGGCCGTATCTCCGGCGTTGGTCATCGACACCGGTGAATCCGCGCTCCTCCAGAAACGAGGCCAACATGGCCCGCGTGATTTTCTCCGCCTGGTAGCTTTCGGGTGTTCTGAATTCGCGTGTCATGGCTTCTCATTCAATTGTTTGATGAGCCATTCCAACTGTGTCCTGGCATTGGCGATGACTGCGCGGTATGAGAGGAAGCGGGTTTTCTTTCCGGAATAGTCGGATTGCAGTTTTGGATCGACGCTGCCGCCGACGACGAGGATGTCCAATTCAAGACCAAGCTCGCCTGTGAGGGTGTCCGCGTATTTCACAGCTTGATGCTCGGCATCGCGGCCGACGGGAATGGAGGGGCGTTTGAATTCAAGGAGGAGATGGCGGTTTTCGACGTTGGCGGCGAGGAGGAGATCGGGACGGTCGGCTGCGTCTTTTCCGGCGTAGGCTTTTTCGGTGAAGTCGCGGACGATGGTTTGCAACTGGCGGTTGCTGGACATGAGGCTGTATTCGTTGCCGAAGATCCAGAGGTTGTGTTGCAAGGCCGTGTGCATCTGGGCCTCGGTTGTTTTTGAGTCCTTGGCCAGATCGTCGAGGCCATCAAGGAAGGCTCGGCGACGGTCGGCTTGGTGAGCGATGAAGGCGAGGTCGCTGAGGCCGAACTTGTCGAGCGCGTTGGCGAATATGAACACGTCGGTTTTTTCCGCTTCTTCAATCTCCCGGCAGACAGTCCAGTATTCGTCCATTTCCAGGGCATCGAGAACGAGGTTGATCAGGATGGTGATTCGCTCCTCTTTTTCGCCTTCTTGATAGCTGCGCGAAATCAGGCGTTCCAGTTTCTCTTCGGCGATGCCCCGGCGGTGCTCGGGCACGGCTTCCAAGCGCCGCTTCATGGTCTGTGTCCAGCGGCCTTTGGCCAGAGCAACTTCCTTGCCGTGGATTTCGGTGAGGCTCGCTTTCACGTCTTCCTGAATGGCTTCCGTTAATTGTTGGAGGCCTTTGTCGCTTTCGATGACATCGCCACCGGATGCGGTGAGTTCGATGGTTTCGCTCCCGACCTTGACCTCGCCTACCACCCGGTTGATCAGGCGGTTGCTCAGTTGTTCGTCGTGTTCCAGTCCCCAGTGGTGGGGTTTTTCCGACGGACTTGTCCCCGGATCGCAGGATCAACCCAGCCTTGCGTCCTGGCAGGGGTTTTTCGGTGACGGTCCATGTGGCCTCCGCCTTCGTCCCGTCAGGCATTTCGTATTCCTTGGTGAAGGTCGTCCCCTGCACATCGTGCCGCAGGACGGGTTCGCCGTTGATCTGGACTTGGAATCCGGTTTCCCTGCCATAGTCATAGGCTACCTGCTCGCGGAGCTTATCAGGTTGTGGAAAGCTCAAGCGGGGGTTCAGTTTGCGGATGGTGATGGTCGTGCCATGCGCTTCGGGATCGCAGGGTTCTTCGGCGATGGGTAAATCGACTTCTTCGATGTCCTTGCCGGCCTCAAGAAGGAGTTCTTTCGAAATGAGCAATGTGGTTTTCACACCCTGTGCGCGTGTCACGATTTCCATTATGTCCCCGATGGTCAGGCCGGAGAATTTGCCGATACCTCTCCGTCCTTTTACTTTCCGATCCAAATTGGGGGTGCGTTCGCCCTTCCGGCTGAAGCGGGGGCTCGCAATCTTGAGGTATTCCTGCCGGACCTCCTGGTTTTTCATTCCATGGCCGTCGTCTTCGATGATCACTGGTTCTTCGCTGAGAATGTCCGGAAGTGTGATTTTCACTACCCGCGCTTCGGCGTCCCATGCGTTGTCCACGAGTTCGCGGAGTGCGCGTTCGCTGGAAGTGTAGCTTTCCCCGAGCAGGGCGGAAAGTCGAGGATCGACGGAGAAGCGGGCGGTAGATTTCATGGTGAAGCGTGAGATTGGAGGACTTCATATTCATTTGCAGTCAAAGGCATCACGGGTAAGCGCGGACGCCGAATCAGCGGGAGTTCGGAGAGCGATGGGATTCCCTTGATCACTTCCAACGTGAGGGGAGACGGAAGACTCCGTAGCGGCTTAAAATCACAGGTCAACCATTGGGAATCCGAGCCGGTTGGATCGGGATAAGCCTCTCGGGCGACTTCGAGCAAACCAACGACGGCTTGGTTTTGCTGGCTTTGGTAAAAGAAAACCAGATCTCCGAAGGTAAGCGTAGTCCCAAGCGCCTTGCATAGACATTTGCACCGGCAGATTCATAGATGTCATAGTTTGCTGATCTATGACACTTATGAAGTCAGGCTGCCCTACGAACCGCTTTACCGCTGCGTGCCCGCAGCCAGTTGGCC
>JAUYNL010000024.1 GCA_030696085.1 Luteolibacter sp. | reverse complement strand
CGATGGGAGAAGTAATTGTCAGAGCCGACCAACCAAGTCACATGCCCGTCTTTGAACAGGTGGCTTACGACGGGATTGATTCGAATTGCCCCCTCGGGCATCCCGGGTAACAACAACTGCGGCATGGTGCGGGGTGGGGAGTTTGCTTCCGAGTGGAAGAGTTCATTTTCAACCCGACCCTGCGCCATGCCACCCCACTGTGAAACGGCAAATTGTGCCAAACCTTTTTCCGGCCCGCCTACGCAAATTCAAGACTTTGCGGTGCCCGGATCAGGATGTCTGAAATTGGTGTACTCTGACCCCACTGTCTGACCCCACTGTCACCCCGAAAGCAAATTCCTGGAAATTCCGCGATTCGGGAATTGCTTCCACCGGCATCGCTTCACTAAATTGCTTGATGATTTCACGACTCTTCACTCTTGTCCTGCTCGTTTCACCTCTCGCCCATGGCTTGTCAGCAGATCCGATTTACGATGAGACGCAGGTTCCCTCCTACACCCTGCCTGACCCGCTGGTCTTTAAAAACGGCTCACCCGTGACCACTCCCGCCGAATGGGAAAAGAGGCGTGAAGAACTGCTTCGGCTCTTTGAATCCCATGTCTATGGAAAGACGCCGGTCGGCCGGCCCACTGAAATGCGCTTCGAGTCCCGCAAGAAGGTCAATGGTTTTTTAGGGGGGCTAGCGACGCTCGAAGAGATCCGGATCCACTTTTCCCCGGCAGCGGAAGAGCCCTTTCTCGATTTGCTTGTAATCAAACCTAGCCAAATTCCTGAAACCGGAGCACCCACATTTCTGGCCCTCAACTTTAACGGCAATCACTCCATCCACCCCTCCCCCGAGATCACCCTTTCTGGTTCATGGATGCGCACCAGTGAGGAAGACGTTAAGAATGGGTTGATCGACGATAACCGCGCCACCGAAAATTCGCGGGGCTCAAAGTCATCCCGCTGGCCTGTGGAAAAATTGATCAAATCCGGGACCGCACTGGCGACCTTTTATTATGGCGACATCGACCCCGACTTCGACGACGGATTCAAAAATGGAATCCATGCCCTCTTCGGCCAGCCTGCGGCAGACGAGTGGGGATCCATCGGTGCCTGGGCCTGGGGAGCGAGCCGGGCCATGGATTTCCTTACCACGGACAAAGACATTGACAAGGAGAGAGTCGCCATTTTCGGCCATTCCAGACTCGGCAAAACAGCTCTCTGGGCGGGGGCCCGGGATCAGCGTTTTTCCCTCGTCATTTCGAACAACTCCGGATGCGGTGGAGCAGCGTTAAGTCGCCGTTGTTTTGGCGAACGGGTCGGGCGAATCAATACCGCGTTTCCCCACTGGTTTTCCGACGCATTTCTCCAATACAACGAAAACGAAGCGGCCCTGCCCGTCGACCAGCATCAACTCATCGCCCTCATCGCACCACGCAGGGTTTATGTAGCCAGTGCCGTCGAGGACGAGTGGGCCGATCCCAGAGGTGAATTTCTCGCCGCCAAACATGCGGGCCCGGTCTATGAGTTGCTCGGCAAAAAAGGGCTCGGGGTATGCGATCTGCCCGGGCTGAACACTCCCGTCGGAGATACCGTGCGCTACCACATCCGTGCCGGAAAGCACGATGTGACGGACTTCGACTGGGAAGAGTATATCAAGGCCATCAAGAGTATTGCGGCGGCCCGTCGGTAAAGCCAGGTGAAGGTCGTCAGCGTCGGTGGCAAGGATTTTGAGTATCGGTGATCGAAGCGCTCAGCATGAGCATGTGTCCGCCTCAGATCAACCGCCACGTCAACATGGAGCCCCGCGCGAAGTCCACGCCGCCGCCCCACGGCAAGCTCGGCCCCGCCCGCAACATGAAAGGCAAACTCACCCGCTGGCGACCACGACACCGATTACGCTTCCCACGCAACGACCAAAGCGCTAAATGCCGCAACCATGATGACGATCTGCGAACTCGCCCGCACCGCATGAGCGCGGAAAACCTCATCGAGTTGCATGGCCTGACCAAGACCTACGGCTCCGGAGACGCCGCCTTCAAGGCCCTGGCCGGTATCGATCTAACGATCCGCCGCAGTGAGTTCGTCGCCGTGATGGGTCCCAGCGGATCGGGAAAATCCACGCTCATGAACATCCTCGGCTGCCTCGACAGCCCCAGCTCCGGTTCCTACCGCTTCAAGGGCATCAAGGTGGAAACCCTCAACAAGGACCAGCGCTCGCTCATCCGCCGCCACGCGCTGGGTTTCATCTTCCAGGGCTTCAATTTGTTAGCCAGGACCTCGGCCCTGGAAAACGTCGAGCTGCCGCTGCTCTACCGCGGATACTCGCGGAAACAACGCCACCAGATGGCACGCGAGGCGCTCGCCAGCGTCGGCATCGCCGACAAGGAACGCAACACGCCCTCCGAGCTCTCCGGCGGCCAACAACAGCGCGTCGCCATCGCCCGCGCCATCGTCACCCAACCGGACACCCTCTTCGCGGACGAGCCCACCGGCAACCTCGACTCCAAGACCACTCTCGAAATCATGGAGCTCCTGCGCCACCTCAATACCGATCGCGGCATCTCCATCATCATGGTCACCCACGAGACCGATGTCGCCGCCTATGCCAAACGCACCATCAGGGTGATGGACGGGCTGATCTCCGATGACCAGTCCTCCGGCCACTAGCCATTTCTTCCGATGCTCCTATACGCCTTTCTCAACGCGCTGCTCATCGCCCTGCGTGAAATCCGCCGGAATCTGATGCGGTCCTTCCTGACCGTGGTCGGCATCGTCATCGGCGTGGCGGCGGTGATCACCATGGTCACCCTCGGCCGCGGTGCCACCGAAGCAGTGAAAGGCCAGATTTCCAAAATGGGCAGCAACCTGCTCATCCTCCGCCCCGGCCAGGGCTGGGGCGGCTGGGGAGCCCCTCAGTTCACCATTGCCGACGCCCACGCCATCCGCGACCAGGTCCCGGGCATCGCCTCGCTCGCGCCCTTCATCCAGACCAACGTCAAGGCCATCTATCAGGAAAACGACCGCAGCACCGACATCCAGGGCACCACCGCGAATTACTTCGCCATCGCCAACTGGAACATCGGCCTCGGACGCTTCTTCACCGAGGAGGAAGTCGAGGAGGCGGCCCCCGTCTGTGTGATTGGCGAAACCATCCGCAAGGAACTCTTCGGCGAGGGCGTCGATCCCATCGGCAGCAAGATCCGGGCGAAGTCCATGTCGCTGGAGGTCATCGGGGTGACCGCCGTGAAAGGCCAGGGCGGATTCGGCGATGACCTGGATGACAACATCATCACGCCCTACATCACCGTTCAGCGCCGCCTGACCGGCCGCGGCAACGGCCAGAACATCAACCAGATCATGATTTCCGGAAAGGACGGCTATCCAAGCGCGAACATCGTGGCGGATGTCAGCTCGCTCATGCGCGAGCGCCGCAATGTCGGTGCTAACGAGGATGACAACTTCAACGTCTTCGATTCGCTCCAGCTTGCCGATGTGATCAGCTCCAGCACCAAGGTGATGACCTCGCTGTTAGGCGCGGTGGCCGGCGTAAGCCTGCTCGTCGGCGGCATCGGCATCATGAACATCATGCTCGTTTCCGTCACCGAGCGCACCCGCGAGATCGGCATTCGCCTGGCCATCGGCGCTCGTGCGCGGGAGGTGCTGCTCCAATTCCTCGTCGAGGCCGTCACCCTCTCCTGCGTCGGCGGAGTGGCCGGGATCGTGCTCGCCTACGGACTCTGCACGGTGCTTGCGGAAGTGGTGGGCGCGCCCTTCCTCTTCGATCCGAAGATCAACGTCGTCGCCTTCGTTTTCTCCGCCGCCATCGGCATCCTCTTCGGCTTCATGCCGGCCCGCCGTGCGGCCTCGCTCGATCCCATCGAGGCGCTGCGCCATGAGTGAAGCCGGAGGTGAGGCCAATAAGTCACCGATTGGCATGTGTGGGAGAATGCCGGCTGGCAGAGCCGGCGCCAACGCTACCCGGGCTTCCGGAACCGCAGGTTTACTGTTAGCTCGATGGGCATTGCCCGGTGTTTTCACCTTCTCGATGGGCGGCGCATGGGACCGCCGGGTTTTATAGCCCCTCCAGCGCCTTGATCGCATCCATGGGTGAGAGCAACTCGGGCAGGACCATCGGCTTCCTGCCCGGTGCGAGCAGCACGTTCACCGGGATGGCAGTGCGTCCGAGTTTCTGCAAGGCGGCTTCGATCCTCGGGTCCGGCTTGGTTTTGTCTCCCTGGAGGGTAACCACGCCTTTTTTCCGCATCAGATCCACGACCTCCTTGGTATAGGCACGCTTTTTATTCACCTGGCAGGTGGCGCACCACTTGGCCGTGAAGTCGATGTAAACAGGCTTGCCCTCGGCAAGCAGGGACTCAACGCGTTCCTCGGACCAGGGTTCCCAGGCAATGGTGGATTTCGAGGGAGGCTTGGCGAGGTAGAATCCACCGCTGGCGAAGAGCAGCGCGAGGACCATGGCGGTGAGGCGTGTGGCCTGCGGGCGATGGGGCAGGTTCCAGCGACCATGAATCCATGCGGCGGCGGCGATGGCGCTGAGACCAAAGACGGGGCCCGGCATGTTGTCGAAGTTGATGACGCCGCCATAGACCCAGAGCAGGTAGCCTGCGGTGGCAAAGAGCAGGAAGGACATGCCTTGTTTAAAACTCTCCATCCAGGCACCGGGGCGCGGCAGAAAGTCGATGAGTTTCGGAAAAATGGATAGAACCAGATAAGGCATCGAGAGGCCGATGGCCATGGCTGCGAAGGCGGAGAAAAACTGGAAGGCGGGCAGCGCGATGGCCGCACCAATAGCAGCGCCGAGGAAAGGCGCGGAACAGGGCGTGGCGACTATGGTGGCAAGCACTCCTGAAAAGAACGATCCGGCGAGTCCCTGCTTCGTCTGCAATGAACCGCCGACGGAGGTGGCGGAGGTTCCCATTTCAAAGACGCCAAACATATTGAGGGCGAGCACGAACATCAGCAGCATGAGGCAGAGCAGCACCCACGGATTCTGGAGCTGATAGCCCCAGCCGATGGAGGCGGCGCCGGAAACCGCGCGCGCAGCGAAAAGCGTGCCGCCAAGCACACCGAACGAGGCGAACACGCCGAGCGCGAACGTGACACCGTGAAGAATGATTTGTTTCCGGTTGGATCCCGCTTGCTGGACGAATCCCATGATTTTCAGACCGATCACCGGAAAGACGCAGGGCATGAGGTTGAGGATTAGCCCGCCCAACAGCATGCCGCCGAGGATGGGTAGGAATTTTGATAACGGCAGTGAAACGGGTGCCTTGGCTGCGGTGGTGATGCTGGTTTCCGGAACCGCCACCGGGCGCGGACCGAGGAGGATTCCGGAGAAAAAGTTCCCCTGCGGAATATCAATATCGAGATCATCCCTGGTCACACGTTGCAGTCGGACCAGCCAGGCATTGCCATCGCGACGGATCGATCCGCCGGCACTGGCGGACTTGAGAAACGCCTGGTCCGGCACAAAATCCGTGGGATCATTTTCCAGTTTGCCGCCGGGCACCACGCGGAGCAGCACATATCCCTCATCGGATTGCGCGGAGAACCTCCAGTTTGCGGGGTTTTCAGGCAGGGCGGCGCGGGCCTCGCCAAACAACCTGGCGGCGGCGGGATCCTTTTCCACAACCGATCCCACCGGCAGATTCAGAGTGAGGGCTTCCATCTCGTTGATGCAACTGTCCTCGCAGATTTGCCAGGTGGCGTTCGCCGTGAGCGTGATGGTTTTTCCCAGTTCCAGATTGGCGGGTGCGGTGAGATCAACAATAAACACCGGACTGCCGACATATACGAAATTCTTCCCGAAGAAACCATCCTTCACCGCCGGGACGGGCCATTGGATGCGAGCGGCCGTGAAGCCTTCTGGAAGCGTCCACTCGATGTCCGGCGCCTGCTCGACTCCGCCGCTATTCCAATAGTAACTGTGCCATCCCGCAGGGTGGCGGAGCTTGAGGGCGACGCTGAATCTCACTCCGGGTGCGATGGATTTCACTTCGGAAACCAGCTCCGCATGGGTGGCGGGATTGCCGGATGTGAGATCAACTTGCGCCCACGCGCACGGCAGGAACGCTAAAAGAGCAAGCAAGGAGACGGAGAGGCGGATCATGTAGGTGTGGGGATAAGGCGGTGGAGCGAATAACTTGTGAATTCGGCTTCAATGGGGTCTCTCAAATACAGCCAAGCGCGTTTGAGAGACCGGGTGGGCATGCTTATTGTTCAAGGACAAACGCGGCCGTAATGAATTTCCCCTTTGAGCCGGTGATAGGAACCTTGATCAAACCACAACCGGTAACCGTTCCCCAGGAGTCATTCTGAACCAGAACGCCGCTGGCGGAAGCTGTTCCGCTGATACCTAGGGAGGACGCCCCGTCCCGGATCACGAGATTGCCGGTCACCCCGCCTCCCTTACTTTCCACCATGCCATTCCAGGCAATCACATTGGAAACCGCGGGGGCCGATGAATAGAGATTGAACTGATTGTCCATGGTAAGTTCCGTGGGGAGAACGGCAACCGTGGTCTGCGTAGAACCTGTGGATTTGGAGGAATTCTCATGCTCGTCATCATGCTCGTCATCATGCTCGTCAGTACCAGAAGGCGGGTGACTGGAGATGCCGATCCCGTCGATCGTCACGGAGGTGGTGCGATTGTCGCGCCATCCAAGCGAGGCTCCAAGTTCGCTTGCTGTGGAGGGAACGATCCATTTGCTGGTTCCGCATGTGACCGGCATACCGGGGAACCCGTTCGGATAGCTGGCGGAAGCCAGTTCCACATCCTTATACCACCATACTCCCGGGGTGAGCATCTGGTTGCTGTTAGCCGTCTGTCCGGTATCCGCCAGAGTGATGATTCCCCCGATAAAGGAGTTCCTGTTCTTGTATGGCTGGGCCCAGATGATGGCCTGCCCTGCAGGTGAAAGACGAAGGTTGAAACCTGAGCTGACACCATCGCCCAAGAGCCCCTTGAATTTAGCGACTCCTTTCTTGCTTACGGTTCCTTTCATCCAGCCGAGCCCGGCGGGAACGGTGAAGCCGTCCTGAACTCCGGCATCGAGCACCAAATTGTAAGATAGATCCAAGGGAGGATTCTCCGCGCCATTTGCCAGGCGGAAGCCGCGCACGGTTCCGTTGTTGCAAGTGCCGGTGATGATCGGATTCCCACCATCAATGACTATATTCACAGTCGTTTGGGGACTCCCGGATGCGGCACTGAACGAGGCGACAAGCGCTGCGGTGGGTGCTTCCTGATCGACGACGAACGTACCTTTCGCACTACGCATGGATGAGCCGGCTGATTCAAGCGTTGCTGTCCACTGAGCGGCGCTCTTGATGGAAATCCTGCACACACCGATTGGAATCGAGTTGCTATCTTCCAGAATGCTCTCGAAGTCCCCGAGAAGGCCTGATGGGAACGGCTGCACCGTGATCGGAAACACGCTGCTGCGCAGAACCTTCCTTCCTTGCAGCACATTGATCTTTGCAGTGTAGGTTCCTGGATTTCCTGTGATGACTCCCGACAGCAGGCCGGACGTGGCGTTGAATTTGAGGCCCTTCGGCAATTTCCCCGATAGTTTCAATGCGGTGCCTGCCGTGATGAGTTTTCCTAGATCAAACGTAACCTCGTTCCCAGTGCGGGGATGGATTGGATTTCCAACAAAGCAGAAGGCATAAGCGTCATTCATGCCGTCGGAATTGCTATCAGCGAGGAGTGGGTTGGTATGGGCCACATTGACTTCCAAACCATCAATGAGTCCGTCGCCATCGGTATCCGCACGCTGGGGATCGGTCCCGGTAACCGTGACTTCCTGATGGTCACTCAAACCATCCGAATCGCTGTCTGCTGCAATCAGCGTGAATGTGGCGCCAATCGTCTTGTTGCCATTCATCACGAAGGTCAGTGGATTCGTGGTTCCCGAGGCATCTCCGGTCCAACCGCTGAACATATAGCCAGCATCAGGAGTGGCCGATATCGTGACGCTGGCGGAGGTCTGATAACTACCCCCTCCAGTGATGGTTCCGTGAATTCCACTGGTGGTGAGAACGAATTCACTACTCGTCACGGTGGCCGTGACCGTCCCGGAATCCGCAACTCCCGCTGCGTTCGTGGCGCGGACCCAATAGGTGCTCGTGGCGGTCAGCGCCGGAGTCGTATAGGTCGTTCCCGCGGCTCCGGTGATCGGAGTCGTGGTCACCCCGGACGCGCCCTTATACCACTGGAAAGTCGGAGTCGTCCCGGAGGCGGCGACTGTGAACGTCGCCGCGCCCCCGCTGTTGATCGTGGTCGAAACCGGGGCCGTGGTGATCGCCGGCGGCGTGATGACGGGCGGCGGCGCATTGACCGTGGCCGTGACCGTCCCGGAATCCGCAACTCCCGCTGCGTTCGTGGCGCGGACCCAATAGGTGCTCGTGGCGGTCAGCGCCGGAGTCGTATA
>JAUYNL010000013.1 GCA_030696085.1 Luteolibacter sp. | reverse complement strand
TATCCAAAAAGCCTTTGAAGCAAAATGAGTCTTTAAAGGAACGAGTTATAGCTGACTTGGCGGCAATCAAATCAAACCCAAAGCTCGTCAAATCCTTTTTTCACGCGCCAAGTGTAGCCTATGCCAAGGACTAATCAGTATCCGTAGCTGCTGGATTGGAATGCGTATGGCGAGTAGAACCCGTTGTCCCGATATCTCGGTGCATAGTAGTCTCCGAAGTAGTAATGATGGTAGCGAGGCCGCAGGAAAAGATGTTCGATCAACGACACCACATCGATGGCGATCACCGGCGAGTAATGATATCCCGGGCGTGAATGGTAGCCCGATTGAAAATATACCGGAGCATAGAGAAGCCCCCGGCGTTCCACGCTGTAGTCCCAATAACCATCGACAAAAATGTATCCTCGCGGCGTCCACACATAGTGGGCGGGAATCCATTCCCAGTCGGTCCGTCCCTGCGCCCAATATCCGGGCCTCCACGCGTAACGTTCCTGATTCCACATCCAGGAGCCGGGGGTCCAGGCATGATCCCGCGACGGTGCCTCGACATTGGGGCCGGCCTCCACGGTCACTGGAGGTTTTGGCAGATAGGCTGTCTCCCGCTCTTCGGAATCAGCCCAGTATCCGGAAATCCACTGGTTGTCATTCCCGCTTGCCGCCCAATAGCCGGTGGTCCACTGGCGGCCTGGCGGCAGGGCGCGCCACATGCCGCTGAGCCAGAGATAGTCGCTCCGTTCGTCATCCCAGGCCCAATAACCCGGAATCCAGGTGATGTTGTCACCTACCGGCCGTTCTCCCGGCGGCAGTTCCTCAATGGCTTCGGGAGGAGCTTTTTCCACGATGACGCCCGGTTCGGGATTGTAATTGACGATACCGGCGAAAGCCTCATGGACCGGACCCCGGGTGAGCACTTGCGCCCCTTGGTCGTCAACACCAGAGTCCGTCTGGCTCGTTGCGATGGTGACCCCGAGGCCGATCAGGACGGTCTGTGCCGCCACCATTCCGAACTTTGAAATCCGTCGCATGATATGACGTGGGTTCCGGTTCGTCTGCATTTCCATTAGGTTGATGTTCATCATTCGGGAGGTCAGAATGTCACTCCGTATCCTTCTTGGAGCAATAGGGTGAAACCCTACTTCGGGTGTCGCATCCAGCCCGATAAAGTGCGGGATACACCCCATGGCGCGGCTTGTCATGACCAGCCATCTTCATCCGTCAAGGGTGGCCACAAGAGTCTATCCGAAAACCAAAATCAGACCATGAGAACAAAATACCTGACCCACACCGTGCTGCTCATTTCCATGGCGGCGCTCAATCCATCCGCATTCGCGCAGACCGAAACGGCTGACAAACCGGCTGACAAGCCGGTGATGGAGGAGAAAGCCACCGTCCAACCGGGATCACTCACCGCGGTGATTGCTGACAGCGCCACATTCTCCACGCTCACGAAGGCCCTCAAGGCGGCGGAGCTCGACATCACCCTTGGAGCCAAAGGTGACTTCACGGTTTTCGCGCCCACGGACGAGGCATTCGGCAAACTGCCAGCCGAGACGCTCGCCAAGCTCATGCTTCCCGAGAACAAGGAGAAACTCCGCATGCTGCTGTTGTATCATGTGGTCGCGGGCAGGATACTTGCCGCCGAGCTCATCGATGGAGACGTGAAAACCGTGAACGGCGCGAAATTGAAAATCGATGTTGAAAGCGACAAGATCGAAGTCGATGGAGCAAAGTTATTCAGCACCGATGTCACCGCCAACAATGGTGTCATGCACAGCATCGGCAAGGTGCTGGTGCCGAAATCGCTTGATGGATTCGTAGGTCTCGACAACTGAGCCCCGCCATTGTTCCTGAAAAAAGCTCTGACGCCTGCGGTTCGCCGCAGGCGTCTTGTTGTATTCATCATCAACTGACGGAGGGAATCTCCACCTGGATCACGGTGGGGCCGCCGGGCGCGGAGTCCACTTGGAAGGTGCCGCCAATCATCTCCGCACGTTCCTTCATGCCGATCAGGCCCAGCCGGTTTTTCTTCTTCGAGCCCGCTTTCCCGCTGACCTGGAAACCCTGGCCGTCGTCCTGGATGGTCATGTGGATGACGTCTTCCAGACACTCGATGCGGACTTCGGCACGGCTGGCCTTGGCATGGCGGGCCACATTGGTGAGCGCTTCCTGGGCGATGCGGTAGAGCACCGTGCGCACCCTGGTTGCCGATTGGTCGATCTTCGCGGACGCCTTCAGACCAACCCTGATTCCGGTGTCTTCCATGAATTGCTTCAGGTATGCCTGGAGCGCCGGAATCAGCCCCAGATCATCAAGCATGGTCGGGCGCAATTCGCGGGCGAAGACATGCACGATCTCCACCGCCTTCTCGACGAGCCGTTGCGTTTTGGAAATCTGCTGCCGCAGGGTTTCCGGAGATGCGACGTTTCCCTGGGCCAGCAGCGCCAGATGGACATTGATGCCCACCAGGGACTGGGCGATGACATCATGCAACTCGCGGCTGATACGCTTCCGCTCCTCCTCCTGGGCGTGCAGGATCGCGTGGGAGAGGTCACGCAGGTGTTTCTGTTGCACCCGCGATTGCCTCAGGAGACGGCTTTGCTCCCTGCGGTTCGCCCGCAGGTCCTCCTCGACGACCTTTCTGCGGGCGATTTCCAGATTCAATTTCACATTCCTGAGCGACATGTCCTCGGCCAGCTTACGCACGGTGATATCGCGGATGTTGCACTGGATCACGGGCTGGCCGTCCTCATGATAGAGGTTGGCGACCACCTCGACTTCCTGGCGGCGTCCCGCCTGGCTTTCCAGCGGCAGGTCCTCATAGCGGACCTCGTGGCTTCTTTTCAGCTTGCGGAACATTTGCCGGCTCGTCGCCTCATCCTTGAGCAGTCCGATTTCAAACAGTTCCTTGCCGATTAACTGATCGCGCGGATAGCCGAGCAGGCGGGTCATGAAGGGATTGGCGTCGATGATCTTCCGGGTATCAGGATCGATGAGGAGGACGCCGTCATGCGCCGCTTCAAAAAGGCGGCGGTAGCGGATTTCCGAGACGCGCATCCGCTCCAGGGCCTGTCGGCGCGCGGTGATGTCCAGAATCATGGCGCTGCACTCCAGTCCGTTGGGTGCGCGACGGGCTTCGATCATGACGACACGGGTCGCAAGGTTCGCGTCTGCCAGATCGAACTCCCCGGATTGTTTGGTTTCAGCCGCGAAAACCTGCTTCAGAAAGGCCTTGAACCCGGCGCACTGCCCATGGGCCACGAGCATGCCGAAGGAGCGGCCGATCAGATTCGCGCGTCCGATGCCGAGCATGGCGGAACCGGTTAGATTCGCGAGCCGTATGGTGCCGTCGGTCGCGAGGGTGAAGTAGCCGACCGGTGCGAAATCGTAGAGTTCAGTGTATTTATCAAGCAGGACTTCCGCATCATCGAGTGCCAGGCGGAGTTCGGTATTCTGTATCTCCAGCTCGATTTGATGGACATCAAGTTCGGATTCCGGTGAAATCGGCGCTTGCGATGCGCGTCCTTTTTCGAGAACCGCTGTATGGGGCTTCCGTACTCGCCGGACCGGTGGTGGATTTTTTTTCATGCGTTTTTCAACCGGATCTTCGAAGCTGTCCTGACGCGGGCATTCGAAATTCCTCTCTCGCCACAGGCTGCAGGATGTTCGACCTGAGTCCCGGTCGCAACCCAATTTTTTGACCTGAATTCCCGCGCATGCTGAAACCGTAGGGTTTCACCCCATGGAAAACCCCGCCATGGGGGGCTTACATATCGCATCCGCCACTGTTGGATGATGACCATCAACCCAAAAAGGAAACAAGCCGTCATGAAATTCAAAAACAATAACCTACGGGATATCAAAACAACCAATCCCCACCAGGAGTCGCACATTTCTTGCGCCGATGAGGCGGGACACGCCAGCAGCGAAAGCGGATTTGCCTCCGGCAAATCGCATGGATTCTTCAGGCCGATGTGGATTCTTACAGGCGTGGCCCTCTGCATGGGACTTTCATCCTGCGTGGTCCCCTATGATTCATACGGCGGCGATTCCGCGACCGTCACCACCTACCGGCCGGGATACAGGGTTAATTCTCTTCCGGGAGGCTACCGCAGCGAAACCATCTCGGGCAGCACCTACTATTATCACGACGGTTATTACTATCGCCAGGGTTCCGGCGGCTATGTGGTTGTCGATGCGCCCCGCAGCAGCCGTTACTATGACGACTATGGTCGCCGCCACCGGAGCCAGCAGCCGAGCCGGGACTTTCGGCAGTCATCCAACCGTCATGACCAGCAGTATGAAGGCAATGAAGTCATCACCCGTCTTCCTAACGGCTATCGAGAAGTGAACCATCGTGGGGAAAAATACTATCAGTCCGGGGATCGGTATTACCGCCGCCAGGGCGAAAGTTACATCATTGTCAGCAGTCCCTACTGAAGAGGAACCGGGCGCATGAAAATCAGATATGGAATTCCTCGAAACATCCGTTCGAGGGGTTCCGGCGAGTGGGACTGGACTTGCTTCCGCAATGCCGGCGATTTGTGGCGAGGAATGGGTCATGTCGGAACCGCAGGTTGCGGGACGCCGCATCCGGTGACATTGCTGCAGCGGATGTTTGAAGCCGGACAGAAACCGGAGATGGTCGAGCGAGCGCAAAAGCCAGCGCAAGGAACGGGAAAACCACCCTGTCCGGTCATCGCGCGGGACTCGACGATGCGCACGGCGGCCCGATCATGGAGGGGTTTCACGCCAATTGCCGCGCGGCCTGGAGTGTGTTCTTCATCAACATGGCGATGGTCATGGGACCGACGCCGCCGGGCACGGGTGTGATGGCGGCGCAACGCGGCGCGACTTCCTGATAGGCGACATCGCCGGTGAGGCGGTAGCCGGATTTTTTCGTGGCATCCCCGACACGGTTGATGCCCACATCGATGACCACGGCCCCGGGTTTCACCCAGTCCGCCCTAACCATTTCCGGGCGGCCGACGGCGGCGATGAGAATGTCCGCGCGGCGGCAGATGGCGGCTAGGTCTTTGGAACGGGAGTGGGCGATGGTGACGGTGGCGTTGGATTTCCTGGAAACCAACAACAGCGCCATTGGCTTGCCGACGATCATGCTGCGGCCGATGACCACGGCTTCCGCGCCGCTGGTGTCGATGCCCGACACTTCTAGCAGCTTCATGCAGCCGGCGGGGGTGCATGGCACGAAGCCGGTGGGATCTTCCAACACGAGTTTGGCGACGTTTTCCGGGTGGAATCCATCCACATCCTTGCGAGGATCGATGGCGCGGATGACGGCCTCCTCGTCGATGTGTTTCGGCGGCGGCGATTGCACGAGGATGCCGTGGATGGCGGGATCCGCATTGAGATCGCGCACAACCTGGAGCAGTTCCTCCTGGCTGGTATCCGCGGAGAGCTCGATCTTGAGCGAGTGGAATCCGAGCTCGGCGCAGGTGCGGGCTTTGGAAGCGACATAAACCTTGGAGGCGGGATCCTCACCGACAAGCACCACGGCGAGTCCGGGAGTGATGCCTAGTTGCTTGAGCCCGGCGGTTTCGGCGCGGCACTCGTCGAGCACGGCGGCGGCCACGGATTTTCCATCGAGAATGCGGGGTGTGGTCATTGGATTTTGAATTTTGGATGTTGGATGTTGGATTTTGAATGATCTCAGGCGTCGTCGGTGCCGCTGACGAGCAGGGATTCGAGTTTCAGGCGTTCGTTTTCAAACGATTCGGCGTCCATGCCGCGGGTGAGGCGGATGGCTTGCGCGAAGGTCACCTCCACGCGGCTGAAGGGCTTTGGGATGACAAAACGGTCCCAGGTTTTCAGGCGCCATGCGGAGGAAAAGCGGACATGGATGGGAATGATCGGCGCGCCGGTGGATTCGGCGAGTTTGACGATGCCGGGCTGGATCTTGTAGCGCGGGCCGCGCGGGCCATCGGGCGTGACGCAGATGTCGAGACCTTCCTGCAAGGCGCGTTTCAGACCAACGAGAGCCGCCACGCCGCGGCGCGAGGATGATCCGCGGACAGAGCCGACGCCGAAGACGGCCATGGCGTGCGCGACCATGTCGCCATCGTGGCTGGCGCTGGTGAGAGCCACGGCTTTTCGTACGGGGCCGCAGAGTTTCTGCCAGGCGGGAGGCGCGGCGAAAAAGCGGTTGTGCCAGAGGATGTAGATGACGGGTGGCATGCCGGAGTCCGGAGCGCCAATGCCGCTCAGATCCCGTATGCTCGTGCGGAGCGTGAGCGCCAGCAGCCTGATCGTCCAGCCCGCGAGGGTTCCGAGCAGGGCGGACTTGCGGTCGCTGCGGATCTCGCTGGTTTTTTTCGAACTCATCGGGAACGGGAGACAAGGAACATCACAGGAAACCGGCGGGATGGAGGGTATCGACGAGGTATTGCTGGCGGGACATCAATTCCTGATAGAGCGCGTGGTTCTGCGGATCCGGTTCGCAGCGGGATCCGGCATCACCGGCCACCAGATAACTTGTAATTTCCTCAAACCCGAGTGACTCGCCGCACTCATGGAAAAACGCCACCGCCGCCTGCATCGCGGCTCCCACGGCGGCTCCCTGGCGGCTGGAGACCGTGACCACAGGCGCGCCCAGCACATCCGCCATGAGCTGGCGCGTCACCGGGCTGGCGGCCCCCTGGCCTAACAAGCGGATCTCCGGCGGCTCGAATCCGAGCTCGCGCAGGCGGCTCATGGCGTAGCCGAGGCCCAGCGCCACTCCTTCCGCTGCGGCGCGGGCCATGTGGGCGGGCGTGAAATTTTCCGGAGTGATGCCGTGCAGCACGCCGGTGCCTTCCGGCAGGCGTGGCACCGATTCGCCGGTGAAATAGGGCAGCATCAGCAAGCCGTCCGCGCCGGGTGATACGCTGGCGACCATGGCCTCGAATGCCTCGCCGGACCAGCCGTAGTGGCGGCGCAGCACTTCGGGTGCGACGGCGGCATTGGCGGTGCCGGCGAGTCCCAGCCAGGAGCCGGTGGCGCTGCACAATGAGGTGATTTCGCCGCGATAATCGATGACCGGTGCGACTCCCACGCCGGTGACGATTCCCGAGTGACCGAGTTCCACCGCCACGCTGCCATCCGCCACACAGCCGGCGGCCAGCGCGGCGAGCATCGGAGAGGCTCCGCCGGCCCCGACCTGCACATGGCCGGCCAGTCCCCACTCGCGGGCGAGCGCCGGACGCAGCATGCCACGCGGTCGATCCGATGGCAGCACCGGCGGCAGCCTTGAGGCCAGCCCGGGATCGATGAAATCGAGCAACTCGCCCGACCAATTGCGGCTGCGTATGTCGAGCAGGCCGGTGGCGGAAGCGCTGCCGGGCTCGGTCGCGCGTTCGCCGGTGAGCCAGTAGGCGATGAAATCCTGGGCCGTGAGGAAACTCGTGGCGCGCTGGAAATGATAGGGCTCGTGCTGCTTGAGCCAAAGGCATTCGGCGGCGGCGGATTCCACTCCGGGGGCCTGGCCCGCGAGCTCGATGAGTCCCGGGGTGCCGCCGAAAGCCCGGGCGATCTCGTCGGCCTGGCGTTTCACCGAAACATCGCCCGCGAGCTTCGCGGGACGGATGATGCGGTTGGATTCATCCAGCAGGACGAGCCCGCGCTGCGGACCGGCCACGCCGATGCCGGCAATGCTCTCGTTTTGATTGCCGAGGGCCTGGAGGCACTGGCGCACGGCGCGGTCCACGGCATCGATCCATTGTGCGGGATTTTGTTCACGATAGCCTGCGGGCAGGCCTTCGATCCAGTCATGCGGCACCCAGGCTTCCGCGTGGATCACGGTGGATTCGAGATCCAGCGCCACCGCACGGGTACCACCATGGCTGATTTCGATACCGAGAAAATGCATGAGCGCCCGCAGTTTCGCCAAGGCCCCGGTTTTGACAAGCCCGGCGGTGGCAGGCGGGGTGAAAAGCGCTATTTCCGCCAGTATCGGGACGTCTCCGCTTCAAACAAGGAGCCGCGCGACAAAAGGCATGCCCTTCACCGCGCGGCCATGGCAGCAGCAGCAACGAAAGCTTATGGATTGACCTTCACATTTTCAAACACCGCAGTGCTGAGGTTGTCCGCCCCGCCATGGACGGAAAGCCCGATGTAGCAGGAGGAGCCGGCGTAGAGAGTGGTCTTGCCCACCTGGCTCCACCTGGAACCGTTGAGGCTGGTGTATGCCAAAATCGTGTTTTTCGAGCGGACAAGGCGCAACCAGAGATTCAGTGGCATTTTTTTGCGACCGACGGAGAAGGCGGTTTTGCCGGACGTGCTGGCCCTGGCGGCCCAGTTCAGGTAGCCATTCCCATCCATACCGATGAAGGCGTGTTTCGAGTTCGGTGCCAGCGAATCGCGGATCGTAAGGCCGAATCGTGAAGTGCCAACGGCATTCTCAAGCGTGCGGATCCGGGTCGTAATCGAGCCATTACCATTCAGCGTTTGCCAGGCGAGGAGACCGCAGTCCGCCGATCCCGCAAGCAATCCCGAGCTCTTGATCCGGAGCGCACTGGAATCTCCGGATGCGATGGATTGCTCGTGCGGCGCACCGATGCGTCCCGCATTCCATGGCAGGGCCAAATCTTCGGATTGCACGTCGATTTGAAGGCTTGCCTCGGCAAATGCCCCCTCAGGGTCCGTGGCGCGAATCTTGAATGTGTTCAAGCCCGTGTTTTCCGCAGTGGGAGTGCCGGATAGCTCACCCGCCGCCGTGATCGACAGCCAGGCCGGCCCCGAAACCTTCGTGTAGGCGGGCGCATCACCATCGGGGTCGATGGCGCTTTCCGCCAGGGATTGACCGCTATAGGCCAGCTCGATCCGGCCGGCGCTGCGGCTGACGGGATTTGACAGAAATACCGGCGGTTTGTTTGTCGGCTCGGGGCTGGTCAGGGTGATGGATACCGTGGCGGTGTTGGAATTCACCGTGCCGTCATTCGCCCGGAAACTGAGGGAATCCGTGCCGCTGGCACCCGCATTGGGCGTGTAGGTGAGATTCGGCGCACTGCCGCCGAGCGTCCCCCTGGCAGGACTGGAGACGATGCTGTAGGTGAGTGCGTTGCCATCCGCATCGCTGGCGGAAAGCACGATGCCCACTGCCTTGTCGGCGGCGGTGGATATTGATTGCGCGAGGGCGACGGGTGCGTCGTTGACGGGCGTGATGCTGATTGTGACCGTGGCGGTATTGGAGTTCGCCTTGCCATCGTTGACCCGGAAGGTGAAGGAATCCGATCCGTTCAAATCAGTCTTCGGCGTGTAGGTAAGGTTCGGCGCGCTGCCGCTGAGGGATCCCTTGGCCGGATTGGCGACAATGCTGTAGCTGAGCGGGTCGCCATTTTTGTCGCTGGCGGAAAGCACGATGCCCAGCGCCTTGTCCTCGAGAGTGCTCACGGTTTGGGCGGCGGCCACCGGCGCCTCGTTGGCGACTGCGGTAAGGGTGATGGATACCGTGGCCGTGTTGGAATTCACCGTGCCGTCGTTTACCCGGAAACTGAAGGAATCCGTGCCGCTGGCATCCGCATTGGGCGTGTAGGTGAGATTCGGCGCACTGCCGCCGAGTGTTCCCTTGGACGGGCTGGCAACGATGCTGTAGGTGAGCGAATCGCCTTCCTCATCGCTGGCGGAAAGTACGATGCCCACGGCCTTGTCGGCGGCGGTGCTTGCCGATTGGGAAGAAGCGACCGGGGCATGGTTCACCGGAACGTCGGTGGCCGTGCCCTGAATGAGTCTCAACTCAGCCACGCTGCAAACATTTCCGCCATGCGCGTCGGTCAAGGCCCTCAACCTCACATAGCGTCCGGTCTTGCTGGCAAAGAGCACCTCCTTTTCGGTTTTCGTATCGGGGAAGGTGCCGCTGGCCACCGCGGTACCCCAGTTTGTGGCATCTGCGCTCACATAAAATTCATATTGGCCGATGTTGCCATGATTGTACTCATCCTGGCGCGGCAGATAACGGAAGCCCTGAATCGCCTGCGACACTCCGAGATCGATCTGGAGGTCGTGCGGCGGCAAGGCGTTGTATGAGAAAAACCGGCTGTGCCAGATGGTGTTCGGGTTTCCGTCGAAGGCATTGACGGCCCTGCCGTCCTCATCCTCGGTTTCCTGGCTGCTCACCGATTTGAGCGTCCAGCCAGTCGATGGGATCAACGTCCCCGAAGGCGGAGGCGTGGTCGGCGTGGTCACCGGAACCAGATGGGAAATTTCATCGGAAGCCTCGCTTTGGGAGCCCGCCGCATTCACGGCTCGCACCGAGAAATAATACGTCCGCCCTTCTTCAAGATCGTTGACGGTGGCGGTGGTCACGGCCCCGGTTGCCACGGTGTTGGCATAAAATCCCGGGCTGATGCCGTAGCTCAGGCGGTAGCCGGTGACATCGGACTCCGGATTTGGATTCCATGCCAGATTGACGCTGGACGCCGCAGCTTGGAAACTGAAGGCCCCGAGGCACAAGGCGGCGGCAAGATGTTTCAGGGATGGCCCGAACGGCAGGAAACAGGGATTTCCTTGGCGGGATGTGGCGACGAAGGCACGACGATGCGTATCTCCGCACGAGTTGGCCGTAGCGGCCAAGCGGCTGGTTTTCATGGCTGGTTGTAAGGGTGAGCAGTGGAAGCAACTCCCCGTCCGGGCCTTGGAAATGGGACTTTCCCAAGAGACGGTCAGCGCGATTCGGGATACCGACACGGGCCGGAGGGTGAATTCCGGTGAACCATGCCGTTTAGGGACGTTTCCCGTTTCGGACTGCCTGAGGGATGAAAAGGGATTCTCCCCTCAGGTGGAATTTCGGTGACTCATCGGATTTTTGAGGATCCTTTGATTCGATTTGGTGTGGAACAGCAGTGTCATGACATCCTTGCGGGCGCTTGACCTTTTTAGAAATATGAAATTTAAGAGTTCCATACAAGAAGTTTTTCAAACTATTTTTGAACGATTTGGAAGTTCCTTGTTTATTCGGCGATCGTCTTATGGCCATAGCCGCGGATTTTTAAAAACAATGAATCGGAGTGCTTGCTGGCGGCGGCCCCAGCCGGCAAGTTTCCTCCATGAGTTTTCCCATCCGCTCCCCGCGTGAGAAAGTAGGCGGCCTCTTCGTGTTCGGCCGTATTCTGGACAAGATCCGACTTCAGGCCAGCGAGGGCAGGCTGCCGGAGGATTACCATCTCGGCGTCATCGCCGGGAAACGCACCTTCGATGAGCGTGTCTGCCGCTTTCTCGGAGTGGATTTCGACGCTCTCGCAGCACGCGTGCTGGAAGGTGGCACGGACGAGCAGATTCTGGATTGGTGTGTTTCCACATGCGGCGGACCGGACGCCGAGCAGATCGAAATCTGGAACGGCTTCATGATGAAACGGGGTTGGCGGGATGAGGCCTCCGCAGGCCTCGCCGAACAAAAAAAAGCCGCCGGCCTCGGTGAGCGCGAGGACATCCAGACCTTCTTCGACCTGATGGATGCCGAGGAGGGACGGTGACCAGGTTCCTGCCTTATTTGGTTCAAACCTGATTCCAGCACATGCCGCCTGAAGTTCGCTTTCACCTGACAGATCGGCCCATCGATGTCGCATCGCTGGCCGAGGCTCTGCACGACCCGGCCGCCGGAGCGGAGGTGACCTTCGATGGACGTGTGAGGAATCATAACGACGGCCACGCCGTCAGCCGCTTGGAATACCAGGCATACCCCGCTTTCCGCTTCCCGCCTGCCGCGTTCCGCCCTAAGCTTCGCGCCGATGCAACCGATCGACAAAGCGAACGCCCTCATCGAAGCCCTGCCCTATCTCCAGGCCTTCCGCGGCAAGACCTTCCTCATCAAAATGGGCGGTTCCGCCATGGAAAACCCGGAGCTCGTCGCCAAGGTCATGCGCGACATCGTGTTTCTCGAAGTGGCGGGCATCAATCCGATCATCGTCCATGGCGGCGGCAAGGCGATCTCCGCCGCGATGGAAAAGGCCGGCCTGGAAGCCAAATTCGTCGGCGGCTTCCGCGTCACCACCGATGAGGCCATCGACATCGTCGCCCGCGTGCTGAGCGAGGAGATCAACCCCGGCCTTGTCAGGATGATCCGCGATTTCGGCGGCAAGGCCGTCGGCATTCCCGGCAACGACGTGTTTCTCGGCGAGAAAATCAAAGGCAGCGACGCCGATGGCAGGCTGGTGGATATCGGCCGCGTGGGCGAAGTCGTCGGCTGCCAGCTCGCGCACATGGACGCCGCTCACGCCGCGGGCATCGTGCCGGTGATTTCCCCGCTCGCCGCGGAGCTGGCCACCGGCCGGCCGCTCAACATCAACGCCGACCTCGCCGCCGCCGCCCTGGCCAAGGAGCTGCGCGTCGCGAAACTCGTCTATCTATCCGATGTGCCCGGCCTTCTATCCGATCCGAAGGATCCCTCCTCGCTCATCAACTCGGTCACCCGCGGCGAGGCGGACGCCCTGATCGCCGACGGCACGATTTCCGGCGGCATGATTCCGAAAATCCGCAGCGCGGTGGACGCGCTCAACGCCGGCGTGCGCAAGGTCCACTTCATCGATGGCCGCCAACCGCATGCCCTGCTGCTGGAAATTTTCACCGACGGCGGCATCGGCACGGAAGTCGTGCGCTGAGGACGCAAAAAACCCCGCCACAGAGGAATCCGGGCGGGGCTGTAAAATGGAAGGAATCAGTATTATTGGCCCCAGGTTTTCACGTCGTCGGTGGCCTTGCCGGTGCCCGTGCTGCCGGGCAGGCCGGTGGCATCCGCTCCGTTGCTCCACACCGCAGCGCGGCGGCCGTTGAGAATGGTCGAGCCCCCCATCTTTGGCTGAACCGTGATTCTCTCATCATAGTTGAGATCCATCGCCAGATAGAATGGTCCGCCCCATGGATCGTAAAGGCCCTGGATGGAGGTGCCTCCAGTACCCGAGTAAACCAGCCCGTTGACGCCCCCGGTTCCCTTTTTCTTACCCTCCCTCACCGAAAGGAACTTGATCGCGCGGGTGTTCAACACGCCGGTCCCCGTGCCCTCCATGCCCAGAAGGGCTTTCAGAACATCGAGATCGGTATCGGTTTTAACGGTCACGGTGTCCTGATCACCGTCCTTGGGCATGCTGCCATACTCGGTGTAGAAATTGTTCACCGCGGTTTCTAGCGCGACGGCGGTGGCGAGGGCGGTGGTTTTCCTGGCCTTCTGGATGGCGGCGCCGCCGGCGGCGAATCCTGCGGAGGCAAGCACTGCGATGATCGCGATCACCACCAGCAGTTCGACGAGGGTGAAGCCGTGGTAGCGGCGGCGGGAATTTGGGATCTTCATGACGGGTTGAGGATGGATTTTCATGGATCAGGCGCAAACATAAAGTTGTGCATTGGGAAAATGGCCAGGTCGATTTCCGCAGTCACATGGTAAACACCTAATTCCGGCGAGTGCTGGCCGCAACCATTAATTTCCGCCTTTGCCGTTGCGGAGGCAGGAGCCACGCGACAAGCTGATCTCATGCCCGGCGGAAATTTCCGAGACGCGATTCTCGATCACATGCGCAGCCACCCCGGCCAACCGATGACCAAGTCATCCCTGGCCCGCCAACTCGAAGTGCCCGTCGAGCGTCGTTCCGAGCTGCGCAAATCCATCGAAGCCCTGGTTTCGGAAGGCGCGATCCAGGAAGCGAAAAAAGCCTGCTATGTGCTGCGGGCCAAGACCGGCAATGCCCTGACCGGCAGCTTGAAATTCCACCCGAAAGGCCACGCCTTCTTTTTCCCGGACCTCACCAATGAGGAAAACCTCGCCACCGGCATGGATCTCGTGGCGCTGGACCGCGTGCACATCCCGCGCCGCGATACCGGCACCGCGCTGGATGGCGACCGCGTGCTCGTTTCCATCCAGAAACCCAGCCCGAAACGGCCATTCCGCACCCGCAGCGAAATCGTGCCGGACAGTCCGGACGAGGCCCGCGGAAAGGTGGAGAAAATCCTCAGCCGCCGCTCGGGTCGCCTCGCCGGGATTTTCCGCAAGGAGAAGAATTTCGGCTGGATCGACTGCGAGGACAAGGCGGTCGATGGCCGCGTCGAACTCGTCGGCGACACCACCGCCCAACCCGGGCAGATGGTCGTCGTGGATCTGGAAAACTGGAGCGATCCGCACACCACCCCGCGCGGCCGCATCATCGAAGTGCTCGGCTGGCCCGGCGATCCGGGCGTGGACATCATCGCGGTGATCCACCGCTTTGGCCTGCGCACCTCGTTTCCCGAAGAAGTGCTCGCCTCCGCCCGCGCCGTGCCGGAGGAACCGGAGCCTGCGGAAATCGCCCGCCGCCACGATTGGCGCGACAAGCTCGTCATCACCATCGATCCCGCCGATGCCAAAGATCACGACGACGCGATCTGGGTGGAGAAAACCCGCGACGGCTGGACGCTGGCCGTGCACATCGCCGATGTTTCCCACTACATCAAACCGGCCGGCCCGATGGACAAGGAAGCCATCGAACGCGGCAATTCGACCTATCTCGTGGACCGCGTGCTGCCGATGCTGCCGGTGGAGCTTTCCAATGGCATCTGCTCGCTCAAGCCGGACGTGGACCGCCTGACGAAATGCGCGCTGTTGGAAATTTCCGCCGAAGGAAAAGTCACCAAGGCCAGCTTCATCGATGCGGTGATCCACAGCCGCGCCAAGCTTTCCTACGAACAGGCGCAGGCGATCCTCGATGGAAAACCCGCGCCCGAAGGCTCCGATCCGCAACTCGTGACGATGGTGCGCGAAAGCTGGAATCTCGCGTCCGTCATGCGCCGCCGGCGGTTCACGCAGGGCGCGCTCGATCTCGAAATGCCGGAAATCAAAATCCGCCTCGATGAGCAGGGCCGCGCGGTCGCCGCCGAACCGGTGATCCACACCGCGAGCCACCAACTCGTGGAGGAATGCATGCTCGCCGCCAACGACGCCGTCGCCAAGGTGCTGCGCGAGCGCATGAAACCCGCCGTCTATCGCGTCCACGAGGATCCCGATCCATCGCGGCTCATGGATTACACCGAGACCGCCAAACTCCACGGCTACCGCCCCGGGGATCTCACCAACCGCGCGCATATCCAGAAATTGCTGGATGAGTCGAAGGGCACGCCCGAAGAGCACATCATCAAGCTCGGCCTGCTCAAGAGCCTGAAACGTGCAGCCTATTCCGCAGAACCCATCGGCCACTATGGTCTCGCGAAAGGCGACTACTGCCACTTCACCAGCCCCATCCGCCGCTACGCCGATCTCATCGTCCACCGCGCGCTGCAACCGCTGTTGGAAAACCCGCCGTCCAAACACGACACCACGCCCTCGCAAGCCGACCTGCGCGAAATTTCCCGCCACATTTCCGATACCGAACGCACCTCCGCCGAAGCGGAAAGCGAGACGAAGATGATCAAACTCTTCGAGTATCTCCAACGCGTAGCGGAGATGCACGATCCGCACGAATTCGACGGCCTCGTCACCGACGTCCGCCCGATGGGCCTGATGGTGGAAATTCCGGACATGGGCATCCGCGGCGTGGTCAAACGCGAGGACCTGCCCGAAGGACGCTGGCGGCTCGAAGGCCATCGCGGCGCGTGGGTTTCCGCCGATGGCAAGGTCATCGCCATGGGCATGCGCATCCCGCTGCACGTCATCGGGCTGGACCGCGAGAAACGTTTCGTCGATTTCGCCGTGGCCGGCCGCCCTACCACCGAAGGCACCCGCCCGCTCACGCCCCGTCCCGCCGCCCCGCCCGCCAAACACCGCGGCAAGCCGGCCCCCAAACCCGCCGCCAAGGCAGGCCCGCCGAAGCGCGGGAAAAAAGGCGGGAAACGCCGCCGCTGATTTCCCGGGAACGCCGAACCCCAGCTCGGCGCGAAACTTTTCGATCCCATGAACCCACCACCCGAAGAAAATCCCGCCAGGCTGCGGCTTGGCGTTCCCGGGACCAGCGTTCCACCAGTCGGTTGGTATTCACGCGGCTATCTTTCCCACTACAACAACCGCGAAACCATCCAATCTATCACCTTTCGTCTGGCCGACTCACTGCCGCAAGCAAAGCTGCGGGAAATTGAGAATGAGCTGGCCAGCATGCCTCCCGCCAAAGTGGACTCGGAACGAAGAAAGAAAATCGAAGCATGGTTGGATTCCGGTATCGGCTGCTGTGCGCTCAAACACCCCGCGCTTGCATCACTCTTGCAGGAAACCCTTTTGAAGTGGAATGGCGACCGCCACCGGCTTTTCGCCTGGTGCATCATGCCCAATCGCGTGCATGTGCTGCTTGAGACGAAGGAGGCTTTATCGAAGATCGTGCAGTCATGGAAATCGTTCACCGGGAGGTGGGCCATGGAAAAGAATGCCGATCCCCAGCTCGGTGCTAATGATGTTACAACCGCCGAGTTGGGGACCGGCGCTCCCAGACCCTCATGCACATTCCCACACTGATCTCCCGCAAGCGCGAAGGAGAAGAACTCTCCGCCCGCGAAATTCAGAAACTCATCGCCGGCTACACGTCCGGCGAGGTGCCGGACTATCAGATGTCCGCCTTCGCCATGGCGGTGTTCTTCAAGGGCATGACGCCTGCCGAAACCGCGGCGCTGACCCGCGCCATGATGGACAGCGGCGATTGTTTCTCGCACCGCAGCGGTCACCCGGCGGTCGTGGACAAACATTCCACCGGCGGCATCGGCGACAAGGTCTCGCTGATTCTCGCGCCGCTGGTCGCCTGCGCCGGTTGCCGGGTGCCGATGGTATCCGGCCGCGGCCTCGGCATCACCGGCGGCACGCTCGACAAACTCGAATCGATCCCGGGCTTCAACGTGCATCTCAGCCTCGATCAAGCCGCCGCCCAGTTGGAGAAATTCGGCGTCGTGATGATGGGCCAGACCGAGCGCTTCTGCCCGGCCGACCGGAAACTCTACGCCCTGCGCGACGTCACCGGCACCGTGCCGTCCATCCCGCTGATCACCGCCTCGATCATGTCCAAAAAGCTCGCCGAATCGCTCGACCGCCTGGTGCTCGATGTGAAATACGGCAGCGGTGCCTTCATGCGCACCAAACACGCCGCCGAGGCGCTCGCCGCCAGCATGGTCGCCGTGGGCGGGGAAATGGGAGTCGAGGTTTTCACCGTCCTGAATCCCATGATGGAACCCACCGGCCAGGCCGTGGGCAACGTGCTGGAGGTGATCGAAGCCATCGAATGCCTCGAAGGCGGCGGTCCCGCGGACTTGCGGACCATCGTGCTCGATCTCTCGGAAAAAATCGCCGGCGTTTCGCTCCCCGAGCTGGAACGCCTGCTCGACGATGGCAGCGCCCGCCGGAAATTCGATGAACTCGTTTCCGCCCAAGGCGGAAACCCGGCCGATCTGCCGCGCCTCGGAGAAATCCACCGCGCGCCAGTGATCCGTGAAATGCTCGCCCCGATCACCGGCGAGCTTGTGAAAGTCGATGCCGGAATGATCGGCCAGGCGGCACTGCAGCTCGGAGCCGGCCGCGCCAAGGCCAGCGATGGCGTGGACTTCGCGGTGGGATTCGACCGCCTCGTCAAGGTGGGCGGCACGATCCTCGCCGGGCAGCCGCTCTGCCGCATCCACGCCCGCACCGCCGTGGACTTCGATATGGCCGAGGCGATGGTGGAAAAGGCGGTGCGCATCGCATCACATTGAGCGAAATTTCCGCAGCAATTTTCCCTGTTGCCAAAGCGTTGGCAGTCGGTTTACGTTCCGCCCGCCGAAGGGCCGGGAGCCCCGCAATAGCCTCATAGTGTAATGGTAACACCCCGGATTTTGATTCCGTTATTCTAGGTTCGAATCCTAGTGAGGCTACTTTTCAGAGACTTCGCGCCGTCCCCCGCCCCATGGAAACCACCGGTCGCGTCATCCTCGTCCCCACGCCCATCGGCAACCTGTCCGACATCACCTTGCGGGCGCTGGAGGTATTGAAAAACGCCGATCGCATCGCCTGCGAGGACACGCGGCATTCCGGGCCGCTGCTGGCACATCACGGGATCTCCGGCAAGCCGCTGGTGGCGCTACACGAACACAACGAGGCCCGTCGCGCGCCGGAACTCGCCGCAGCCGCCCGCGCCGGAGAAACCATCGCGCTGATCAGCGATGCGGGCATGCCCGGCATCTCGGATCCCGGCTATCGCCTGGTCCAGGCCTGCATCGAATCGGGCACGCCGGTGGAAGTCCTGCCCGGCCCATCCGCCGTGATCACCGCGCTGATCGGATCCGGCTTCCCATGCCATGCCTTCCGTTTCGGCGGCTTCCTCTCGGTGAAATCCGGCAAGCGCCGCAGCGCCCTGGCCGCCGCGCTGGAGTCCGGCGAAACCGGGATTTTCTTCGAGTCCCCGCACCGCCTGCTCTCCACGCTGGAGATCCTGGTGGAGATCAATCCTGCGGCGCGCGTCTGCGTCGCCCGCGAGTTGACCAAGAAGTTCGAAACCTATCACCGAGGCAGCTCTGCGGAACTGCTCGCGCATTTCCAGGCCCATCCGCCGAAGGGCGAAATCGTGCTGCTGGTGCATGCCGCCGCCTGACACGAAAAAAGCGGCCCGCAGGCCGCTTTTCGAAAGATGGAGACCACCGCAAGGGCTGGACTCAGAGGCCCTTTTTCGAGAGCCGGGTGCCGACGGTCGCTCCTTGGCGGGCCTTGAACTTCGGGTTCGATTTGCAGATCACGTAAACCGTGCCCTTGCGCTTCACAATCTGACAATCAGCGTGGCGGCGCTTGGCGGAGGCGAGGGAAGAAAGAACTTTCATGACTGGAAATGGTGTGAGTGGAACCGATCGCGCGTGCCAACCGGGGCGCGAAAGCTAGCCACCAGACCCTGCTTGTAAAGCCATTTCTCGCCTGTTTCGTGAAATTTTCCCTTCCCGCCGCCCATGCTCCACGCCGGATGCGGAGATCCCGCACAACAGGAAAAAGAGAAGCATCGGAAAAATGGAGGCAATGCGGAACAAGAAAAAATTTCACCTCCGTGCCGTGCCTGCTACCAACCCGGATTCTGCTGGCGGACCGCCTCGTAAAGCACGATGGCCACGGCGGTGGAGAGATTCAGGCTGCGGGTGCCGCCGGGCTCCATGGGGATGCGCAGGGCGTGATCACCGGCCTTGCGGACGATTTCCTCGGGCAGGCCCTTGGTTTCACGGCCGAAAACGAGGTAGTCGCCCGCCTGGAAGCGCGCCGCCCATGGTGTGGTGCTTGCCTTGGTGCTCAGGAACCAGAATCCGGCGGCGGGATCCGCGGCGGCCTGCAAGTCCGGCAGGGATTTCCAGACGCTCAGTTTCACATCGTGCCAGTAATCGAGGCCGGTTCGGCGCACATGTTTGTCATCGAGCGAAAAACCGAGCGGCTCGATGAGATGCAGGGTGGAACCCGTGGCAAGTGCCAGACGGCCCGCTGCGCCGGCATTGTGCGGGATCTCCGGCTCTAGCAGAACGATGTGGAACATGGCCGGGATTCAGGAGGGTTCCCTGCGGCGGGCCAGCGTGATCGAAAGCCCCAGCGCCCCGATGAAGATGAGATAACATGCGAGCAGTTCGAGATAACTCTTGCAGATTTTTGGAATCTCCGGCGAGAACGCCTCACCCAAAGAGGCTTTCCAGAAGGCCGCGCTGCCGATCACCCGGTTGAAAACATAAATGATGAGCAGAGCGGCGGCGATCAGACCCGATCCCGCATGGTGGCCGAGGGTGGCGATGAAATGAAACATCACCCGCCGGTGCTTGAAGGTCGTGGCCAGCGCAAGGAACAGGATCACCCCGATCACCCAGGCTTCCGGAAAAGGCCACTGGAGAATGTCCGAGATGAAATCCTCGATCTCACCCACAAAGGCCGCGATCAGACCCAGCGACAGAACCCGGCAGATCGGCCGGTAGGCTCCCGCATGCGGTGAGGCGCCCAGCGTCACCGCCGCCGCTCCCAAAAGCAGAAACGCCTGCAACAACTCCACGGTTCCGCGCCCGATGGGCACCGAGGGCCTGTTTGGCAGCCAGGCCGGCAGCAGGATGGCCACGCTGCCCGCGCAGATCAGCAGCACGCGCACCAGCGTGCGGGACCATGAAGGATGTCTCTGGGGTTTTGGCGGCGCGTCATTCATCGCTCCGTTGCCTAAAGCTTCCGCGCGATCGATGCAAGGCCGGCAACCATTGGCCACAAATCCGCAATTTTGATTTCGTATGCGGGGATTGCGATTTTAGAGTGCGCCCGATGAGTCCCATCACCATCGCCGCCCTCAGGGAACAAGCCGGGGAAAAACCCCTGCTCGCCGCCATTCACGCGCAACTCCAATCGCGCTCCACCCGCAGCACCAAAACCGGGAAACCCTACCTCGAACTCGTCTTCGCCGACGCCACCGGGCATTTCCCGCTCAAAATCTGGTCGGACTCGCCGATCTATCAACAATCCGACACCCTCCCGGCAGGCCAGGTTTTCCGCATCGAGGGCAAATGGACGCAAAACTCCTACGGCATCGAGGGCCGGGATCTCGAATTTCATCAGCCCGACGAGCAGGCGCTGGGCGACTTCTTCGCCGGTGATCCCGCCATCCGCGAAAAGCAGGACCGCGACTACGCGGAAATTCGGCAACTCTGCGCCTCCATCGCCGATCCGCGCCTGCACGCGCTCTGCGAGCACTTTTTCAAGCAACTTGGCGACCGCTTCCGGCGCACCGCCGCCGCGAAACGCAACCACCACGCCCGCCGCGGAGGCTTGGTCGAACACTGCGCCCAGATGATGCGCAGCGCGAATGCGCTGGGCCCGGTCTATCCGGAACTCAACCGCGACCTGATGATCGCCGGCATACTGTTTCACGACAGCGGGAAGTTATGGGAAAACTCCTACCCGGAGTATGGCTTCACGCAAATCCTGAGCATCCACGGCGAGATGATGGGCCACATCCCGCTAGGCATCGAGCTGGTGAACAAACTCTGGCGCGAACTAACGGAACTACCGGAGGCCGCCACCTGGAACATGCTCGCGCCCGCCACCGAGGACACCCGCCTGCACCTGCTCCACCTCATCGGCAGCCACCATGGCGAGCATGAGTACGGCTCGCCCGTGCTGCCGCGCACGCCCGAGGCCTTCGCTCTCCACTACATCGACAACATGGACGCCAAACTCGAAATGATCCGCGACGCCTACACCCAGACCCAGGAAATCGCGCCCAACATCTTCGAGCGTGTGTTTCCCCTGCCCAACAATCTGGTCCGGCCGCTGCCGTCCTTTGTCGCACCCTTGGAAAAGCACGAGGACACGGAAGCGCCCGCATAGCGACTGGTGGCATCCCGGGCAAGCGTGTGACACACATCGTGCTTGAATCTGCAGCTTGGCCCTCGGTATCATTCCGCCATGCAAGCCGTTGGTCTCGTGGGTATTGGAATGATGGTTCTGGTGGCTGCGTGTGGGCCGGTGGTGGCGCGGACCGGCTCCCTGAATGCCTCGCAGAAGGCGGCGATTGGCCGGAAAATCTGGCAGAACGAGTGCGCGGGCAGTGTGAATGGCCTCACCACTTGGAATGCGGGCGAGGAGTTTCCATCATTGGGCATCGGCCACTTCATCTGGTATCCGGCGGGATTCAAAGGGCGCTTCGAAGAGAGTTGGCCGCAGTTTGCCGCGTTCGCGAAAAAATGGGGAGCGAACCCGCCGGAGGTGGCGCTGGAACGTCATAGCCCGTGGCGCAGCAAGGCGGAATTCCAGAAGGATTTCAACGGGCCGCGATTGACGGCGCTGCGCAAGTGGCTGGCGGGAAACGTGGCCTTGCAGACGGATTTCATCATCGCCCGCTCGCAGGCGGCGCTGCCGAAAATCCTGGACGCCGCGCCACGCTCCGAGAAGGCGCGGATCGAGGCGAACCACCGGAAAGTCGGGACCACGCCACAGGGGACTTATGCCTTGATCGATTATGTGAACTTCAAGGGCGATGGCACCCAGGTCTCGGAGCGCTATCAAGGGCGCGGCTGGGGATTGCTGCAAGTTCTGGGAGAGATGAAGGATGTCCCCGCGGGTGCTTCCGCAGCCAGCGAGTTCGGCGCGGCCGCCAAACGCGTGCTTTCGCGCCGCATCGCCAATTCGCCGCCGGCCCGTGGGGAAAAACGCTGGGAAGAGGGCTGGCACAATCGCTGCGCCACCTACGCGAGACCGCTGCATCCTCTCTAAAAAAGAGGCCGCCGGGGCACCCACCCCGGCGGCCAAGTTGAGCAACTTCACACACACCAGCGGTTTTACCCGCTTGTTTTATGAGGCTGACAACTGCTGTTCACCCTTACATGAAAACACGAACTTGCGCCCGGTCTTCATGGTTTTTGGACTCCCGGCAGCGGGTGTCGTTCAATCTTTAGCGGATTTTCCCGTGATCAGCGGCGGTGGGCCGGGCGGAGTGAGGGCTTGACCGCCGTGTTGGTGGCGGCGGGCTGCGCCGTGCTGGCACTGCGGGGGCTTGCGCCTCCTTTGCCTTTTTCCACAACTCGCGGGATTTCATCCACCGGGGGCAATACACCGGGGCCATCGCCGAAGGCGCGGACGTCACCGGAAATTTTGTAACGGCTGTCCATGTCATTCTGGACGTCGCTGAGAGAACGATCACTGTTCACGATCGAGGGCTGGATGAAGATCATGAGTTCCGAGCGATCATCGTTGTCCTTGGTGGTGGAGAAGAGTCTTCCAAGGTAGGGAATGTCACTAAGGATCGGGATACCGCTCTTATCCTCACCGTTTCGACCAACAATCAAGCCGCCGAGCACGATGGTGTTGTTGTTCGGGACGGTGGCGGTGGTGAGGATTTCCCGGGTGGTGATGCGGGGGACCACGAGATCCTCACCATTGCCGCCAGCTCCGGAAATGGTCTGGCTGCCGTTCTGCTCGTCGCTCAACAGGGCGATCTGCATGGTGATTTCGTTGTTCGAGTTCACCAGCGGAATGACTTCAAGTTTGAGGACGACATCTTGGTATTCGATGTTGGTGCTGGATCCACCGCCGCTGAAGTTGTTGCTGTTGGTCGGGATGGCGATGCGCTCACCACTGGAAATGGTGCCCTTTTGATTGTTGGAGGTGAAAATGCTGGGGCGTGAGAGCACCCGGAAATCGGTTTTCGACTGCAAGGCTTTGAGATAGATGCTGAGATCCCCCACCGTTCCATAGGCACGCAGGCCGGAGGACGACAAGCCGAGGGCACTCAGATTTTCAGGAGTCAGCTCGTCCAGGATCGGGATGATGGGAAGCCCGCCGCCGCCGCCTGCGTTGATGTCCCCGCCGCGGAAGAGGTAGCCCACACCGGTATCCTTGTTATTTGTGAGGGAAAGCTGGCCGATGACCGTGGAAATCATGACCTGATCGGGTTTCACATCGAGTTGATCGAGCAGTCGCTCGACGATTTCGAGGCCGGAGGGCGGGCCTTGGACGACGACCGTGTTGGTGATGTTGTCGGCAACGAGCAGGGTGCGTCCGACGAGCAGGGATTCCGGAGCCGCGCTCACGTTTGAATCGCCGAGGGCGCTGCCGCCGCCAGAAGAGCCGGATCTACCGGAAGACGATCCGCCGAAGCCGCCGCCGGAGCCGCCGAAGCCGCTGCTGGAACCGCCGAAACCGGAGGATTGATTGCCGCCGCCGAAGCCGCTGGAGGTCTGGTTGGCGCGGTTGTTGCCGCTGGCGGACTGACGGGAGGACCCTTGGCTGCGGGAACCGGATGTGCCGCCACTCGCACCGCCGGAACCGCCCTCGCCGGTGCCGGTGAAGGCGCGGGTAAGCGCATCTCCGGCGATGGGTAAAAACTCGGAGACGGTGAGGAAGCGGAGTTTGCGGCGCAGGAAGGTTTTGTCGCTGGTGGGAATGTCGAATTCGCGGATCAGGCCCTCGACGAAGATCAGATCGACGGGGCGGCCCATGGCGAAGATGCGGTTGGTGCGCGGCTCGGGGATGATCTGGACGGGAGTGTCCTCGCCACCACCGCCGGAGGAAGATCCGGCTGGTGCGCCGCCGGGAGCTCCGGGAGGCTCGCCGACATTGGTGCGCTGGACGCCAGCGGTGCTTTGAGCGCCTTGCTGGGCGGTGAGTAGATCGGTGAGCACGCTGGCGATCTCGGTGACATCGGCGTATTGCACCTTGATGAACCGGGTGGACTGGACGGAGCCGGGAACATCGATGGTTTTCTGGAGATCGACGAGACTCCGGATGAGGGATGCCTTTTCGGTGATGACCACGGCGGAGGCGTTGGGCACGGCGGCGATGGAGCCGTAGGCACCGAACTGTCCGATGACCTGGGTGAAGATATTGAGCGCCTGGTCCGGCTTGATGTGGCTGAGGGACATCACGTAGGTGATGACGACATCCGTATCGGGCAGCGGGGTGTTTTCATTGAACACGCTGATGTCCACGTTGGTGGGCCGGGGACCGCCGGTGGCGAGGGTGAGGATGTCGAGGTTGGCATCCTGCGGGTGCTCTACGAAGACGAAGTTTTCGAGCACGGCGGCTTTGCGGAGCAGTTCCGCAGCCTCGGCATAGGTGAGCGGATCCTGTGCGGTGGCATCCTGGACGAAGGAAAACTCGGCGGCGGCGGCGGCGGTGGAGACGATGACGCGGCGGCCGGTGTATTTCCGATAGAGGCCGGCCAACGCGTTGCCGCTGAGTTTCGGCTCGATGATATCCTCGATGATCTTGGTTTCGCCGAGATTGGTGGCAGGTTTCACGGCGGGAGCGCCCGCAGGCGCAGGGGCCACACCGGGAACCGGCACGCCGGGCGGGGCCTCGGCGGGCACATCAGGTGGAGCCTCGGCGGGTTCTTGAGCGCTCGCGGTGATCCAGCCAAGCAGGAGGAGAATGATGAGACGGTGGATGGACATGGGGAAAGTGGATGAATTGCGGGCGGAAAACCGTTTTCAGTGGCGGCGATCCGGGCGGCGCAAGGGTTGGCCGGATTGGGGTTGCGCTCCTTGGGGCCTGGCTTGGTTATTGGCGGCAGGGGCGGGTGGAGGAACGACGCGCGGGCGCGGCTGGCGTTGCGGCGGCTGGCCGGGCTGCGGCTGGCCCGGCAGCGGCTGGGCTCCAGGCGGCGTTTGGTGGTTTGCTGCGGCGGCGGGTGCTGCCGCCAGCTTGAGGAGCGCCTCATCAAAGGAGACGGTGCCGGAGACGGAACCGGAGGACATGCGGACGATTGTGCCGAGGGGATCGCCGGCTTTGCGGGTGACGGAAAGTATTTTGAAACCGCCGCTGGGTTTGTCCGAATCGACCATGATTCGTTCGTCGGGCTTTTTCTTGTTGAGCAGGGTGACGCGGTAGCCGCTGCCGATCGGCGAGACGCCGCCAAGGGCGTAGTCTTCGAGCGGGTTGGCGGCTTGGCCTTGCTCGGGTGGCGGCGGCTTGGAGGTGAATGGCGAATTCGTCCACAGGCCGGTGTATTTCATGAGCGGCGCTTTTTTCGGCAAATCCGCGACAGCCCAGCCGACAAGGGCGGGTGAGAGCAGGATGATGCGGAGCGCGGCGTGCATGGGTGATGTGTAACTGTAAAAATTTTAAAATTAAATTTTAAAATTCAGGCTGATGGAGGAATGGGGACGAACCATTGTTCGATGGTGGCGGTGCAATCGATTTTGGTGTCGTCCTGGGAATTGGGCGAGAGGCGGATGGCGGTGGCGCTGCGCAATTGTTCGGGAATGTTGAGACGATCGAACCAGCGGTAGAGGGCTTCCTCGCTGCCATTCACGGTGATCTGGATTTTGGCGCGGTGATAGTGGAGGCCCTCGGTGGAGGTGGTGGGCAGCGGTTTCTGGTTTTTGATGGTCAGGCCGGTGCTGGTGGCTTCGCGCTCGCAGAGTTGCTGGAGCTTGGTCTGGACATCCTGGTTGGCGGCGGCCTGCGGTTCGTGCTTGGCGAGCCAGTCCATTTGGTCGGTGACCTGTTCGCGACTGGCGCGGAACATCTCCGCAGTTTCGAGTTTCTGGCGCGCCTGATCGCGCTGAACGTCCACGGCGGCGCGTTTGGTTTTGAAAAATCCGATGGCCAGGAAATTGAGCACGAGAAAACCCGCAGTGGCGAAGAAGATCAGGAGTTTTTTCTCGCGGGGAGACATGGCTGGGGATTTGAAATTTTAAATTTCAGGTTTGGGATTCCTTTGCTGAGAGAATGCCGGTTCGGCGGTGAATTGTCGGTCAAGGTTGGGAATCGGCGGAGGGAACTTCTCCGGTGAAGACGAATTCCCATCCGCGGGTCGATTGATTGGGCTCCGGAGTCTGCCAGGTGAAATGGGCGAGGCCGTTGTTTTTGGAGAGATTGAGGCTGAAGGTTTTAACGGCTTGGAACTGCGGGGCCTCGCCCGTGAGCTTGACCTCCATGGCGTTGATGTCCGCGGTTTTGAGGCGCAATAGGCTGTTGGGCGGGATGCAGGATGCGATACGATGCAGGATATCGACCGGCGAATGGGTGAGATCGACGGCGTGGGCGAGTTCGTCCCACTTGGCGATGTGCAGGGCGTAGGCCTCTCCTTCGGGCGCGACTTTCTCGGCTTGGGCGAGCAGCTTGCGGGTCTCCGAATCAGCCTGCCACAAGCCATAGCCGAACCAACCGATGAGACCGAGGTAGATGAGGGCGGCGGCGGCCAGGCCGAGGGTGACATTGCGGCGGCGCAGGGCGCTCCGGCGGGCGGCGCGGACATCGGCCGGGAGCAGCTTGCTCAGCGGGGCGGGAAGAATGGGAGCGGGCCGCGGCGAGACCACGACGGTGGCATTCAGGAACGCGGTTTTGAGCGCGGCCGTATCGATGGTTTCGGAATCGCTCCAAACGGTGATCCGCGGGGGTTCGAAGTTGAGGCCCTGCATGCCCAACTGCATGAGGGACAGCCGAATTTCGCGGGTCAGCGAAACCTCCGGTTGCCCGGCATCCACCGAGGTGGCTTGGCAATAGACCAGTTTCCCCTGATGGGAGATGGCGAAGACCCATCGGCCGAATTCCTTCCAGATGGCGAGGGAATCACCCTCCATCGGGTAGGCGCGGGCGGAGATGTCAAAGCCCCGTGGTCCGCGGGGTGGCAGATCGCCCTCCACCGGGGCGCGCAGGAATACCGAGAGCAAGGCGGTGTTTTCCTCCTCGCGGGCGACCACAAACACATCACTGAGCTGCCCGGCCATCGGATCCGGCCGGAGTCCGAGGCGTTCCGCATGCAGGGAGGCGAGATCGGGAAAAAGCGCCTCATCATCGCTGGCCACGCGCATCGGCACCGCGGTGAGGAATTTCACGGGAAACAGCATCGTCAGATCGCCGGCGGGAATGCCGGAAAGCTCAGCGGCCTGGGCGAGACCGGTGGCGCTATGCAGCGAAAAGCCGTCATCGCCCTGGCTGGTCCAGATTTCCCATCCGGATTCGCCGGGGACAAGAAGCACATGTTCGGTGGATTTGCTCACGGGATGATTTCTTCGGTGCGTTCGAGAAGGGCCGGTTTGCCGGTGCGGTTGCGGACGATGGCGATGATTTTGCGTTTGGCCCCATCCGCATAGCCGATGCTTTCGATGCGCGTGGTGGCATCATTGACGGTGAAACGCCGGGCGAGATCAGGCCGACCTTTCATGTCGATGCCCAAAAGATCAAGCGCGGCGGCGGCATTTTGAAAAGGAACATCGTCCTCGGTATCGCGCAGGCCATCCGAGCCGCGGACGGCTTCGGGGATCATGTCGGCCTGTTCGATCATGACTTCGGCGGCAGCGGCGATCAATTCGGCGCTGGCCTCGTTGAGATCGAGGGCACCGCCGCTCCAGACGGTGAACCAATCGCGCCAATCCGGGCGGACGGCTTCGACGAGGTCCATGCCACGGACGAGGCGGACTTCGCTGATTTCGTAAAACGGGCGGTTGAAGGGTTGGTTGATGCGGCCGGCCTCGTAGTATTCGTCCTTTTCGGCACCATTGAGAGCGACCTCGTCATCGGCATCCACCCAATCGCCGAGGGCATCGACCACGGACTGCGCCTCGTCGAGTTCGAGCCCCCAATCGACGAAGATCGAGCGCAGCAAGGCCTTGTCGTCCTGAAGCAGGATGGCGTTGATGTTGAAGCGGCCGCCCTCGGAAACGATCCGGACTTCGAAACCCTCGCCGGTAGCCTCGTCCATCTGGCGCAGGATCGGGTCCGTGCGTTTGACGACGGGATTGGAGCCGATGGCAATGCCCATTTCAGCGACTTGCCGAGCGCGCGAGCCATGGATTTTCGCGGTGGCAAGTTCCATATCGAAGGAAATGACACGCAGCGCCGCCATGGTGGCGATGCCAAGAATCGCAATCAACCAAAGCACCGCGAGCAGCGCGACACCGCGGCGAAGATTGCGCGTGGAATGAAGTCTCATGGTTTTGGATCTGGATCTGGACCTGGACCTGGACCTATAATTATATCTGGTTTGGGAGTCGTGCCGCCACCGCCGCCGCCCTGCATCATCTGGCGCATGGCGATTTCCGGGTTTTGTTTCGGCGGCAGCCAGAACACATGACGGATTTCCTCGCCCTTGGCGCCGATGGCCATGGTGAGTTCGAGCTGCAACGGCAGGCGGCCCTGGATCTCCCAATCGTAAAGCCACTCCATCGAGCGGCCATCGAGCACCCGCCATTCGAAATAGGCGACGTCTTCCAGCAGGATGATTTCCGCGAACGGTTCGTTGACCAGCGCGCTGGCACCCGCAGTGGACTCGGAGCCCTCGAGGATTTCGTTTTCAAAATAGCGCAGGACCACATCGATGTAGCCGCTGCGGCGCTTGACGGTGGAGAGTTGCACGGCCTTGGCGATGCGCTCCTCGCCGCCCCAGGTGAAGCCGAGCGGCACGTTCTGAAGCGTGAGATCGGATAGATAATGCGAGCCGGAATCCTCGACCTGGAGATCGAAGCGGGTATTTCCCGGAAGCGCGGAAAACCTGCGGCTGAGAAGCTCGAAAAACGCCTGATGCTCCATCTCCTCGTTCTGCGTTTGGACGATCGTGTTTCCGAGCACCAGCGAGGTGCGGGCGATGCCGAAGACCATGCCCACAATGAGCGCGAGCAAGCCCATCGAAATCACGAGCTCCAGCAGCGTGAATCCGGACCGGCGGGATCTGTGGGGTTGTGCGTTCATGGTTGGTACATGCGGCCGTAGCGCCACGTTTCCACGATGCGGTCCTGCCATTGGCCGTTGGCAAACCATTTAGCACGGATCTCGATGCGATACATCTCCTGCAAAAGCTGGCCGTCCTCGTTTTCGAGATCCTCGATCAGCTCGATGGTGGTATCGAGCTCGATGCCCGTCTCGCCCACCGTGATGTTGGTCTCGCCTTCCTCAAGCGCCGGCAGGGAGAGCGTTTCGTCCAGCGCGCTGTCGAGAATGCGGGTGATGCGCAGCTCGCTCTGCGCCAGCGCGGCGGCATCCGACATCCGGTTCAGCGCCACCACGAATCCGGTGGCGGCCATGGCGAACACGCCCAGCGCCAGCACCATCTCAAAGAGAAGGAAGCCGTTTCTAACGCTATGGACGCGGGGTTTCATCGGGCTTCCAACAGGCTTTCGCGAATGGTCGCGGTGAGCGGGTGATAGGTGTCCTCCGCCCAGCTTTCCTCCAGGGCGAGGCGCACGGAAATCGGCTCGCAGAGTCCATCCGGATCAAAGCGCCAGACATGGACGGTGTCCTTGCGGGTGGCCAGCCATTCTTCAGAGTTCCAGCGCCGGACAAAAATCTGGATGCCGCCTTCCAGCGGGTATTCCCAGCGTTCGCCGCTGCCTTCCTGAACGACGGGCTCTCCGCCGATTCGGCGGCCGCCAGCGGTGCGTTTCTCATCACGCCCGGCCTCGGCCAGCGGCATCAGTTTCACGATGCCTTCACGGAATTCCAACGCATAGGGCGTCTGCAACAGGATGGCGGTGGTGCGGGCGCGCTTGGCTAACAGCTCGATCTCGCCGGAGGCATTGCGCAGCACCCGCTCATCCGATGAATAAACCATCATCCCGATCGCGCCGCCCATCATCAGGGCCGCGATGGTCAACACGATGACAATTTCAAGAAGTGAGAAACCGCGTGTCCGGTTATTTCGGGTCCTGACTGCTGAAATCATCATCGGTACCCTCCTGCCCATCCTTGCCCTTGCTGATCAATTCGAACTCACTGGCGTTTCTCTTGCCGGGGAAGCGGTAGAGGTAATCGGCGCCCCAGGGATCGGTGGGGATTTTTTCCGAGAGCTGGGTCCAGCGCCGCGGCACGGGCGAGGAACCCGGCTTTTCCACCAAGGCCCGCAGCCCCTGCTGGGTGGTGGGGTAGGTCCCCGCATTCAGCTTGTAGGTCTTGAGCGCGGCACCCACGGCATTGAAGTCCGCTTCCACGCGCTGAAGCTTGGCACCTTCTCCGAGACCGCCGATGAGGGCGATCGATCCGCCCAGAAGCACCGCGATGATGCCCAGCACGATGACCATTTCAAGAAGGGTGAAGGCCGCCATGCGGCGGATGTTGGCGGTGGATCGATGGATTTTCATGAAAATTTCAAGGGTTGCTGCCCGGCGACAGCCTCGCAGGGAAATCAACGCCGTGCGATGCAAAAGTTGTCGGGAAAAAACGAAATTTGCGGATCCCCCGGTGATTTCAGGCTTTCTCTTCCCCCTTGCCCATCCGCCGCGCGGGAGCTAGCCTCACCGCCCCCAGCGATGAGCGCCAAACCTGTATTCCTCTATGACACCACCCTGCGTGACGGCACCCAGGGCGAAGGCTTCCAACTTTCCGGCCTCGACAAGCTGCGCATCGCCCGGCGTCTCGATGCGTTCGGAGTCGATTACATCGAAGGCGGCTGGCCGGGCTCCAATCCGAAGGATGTCGAGTTTTTCCGCGAGGCGAAAAACCTGAAATTCCAGCACGCGAAGCTCGCCGCCTTCGGCTCCACCCGCCGCGCGGATGTGGCGGTGGAGGAGGATTCGCAGGTCCGCACCCTGCTCGAAGCGGAAACCCCGGTGGTCACCATTTTCGGCAAAAGCTGGGAGATGCAGGTCACCGAGGTCCTGCGCACCACGCCTGAGGAAAACCGGGCCATGATCCGCGACACCGTGACCCATCTGGTCAAGCACGGCCGCGAGGTGGTCTATGATGCCGAGCATTTTTTCGATGGCTACAAGGACTCGCCCGAGCACGCCCTGTCCACCCTCGAAGCCGCGGCCGAAGGAGGCGCATCCTGCCTGGTGCTCTGCGATACCAACGGCGGCACGCTCCCATCCGAAGTGATGCAAATCTGCCAGGCGGTGAGAGCCCGCATCCCCGGCACCCCCTTCGGGATCCACACCCACAACGATTGCGAGCTAGCCGTCGCCAATGCCATCGCCGCCGTGAAAGCCGGCGCCAGCCAGATCCAGGGCACCATCAACGGCTACGGAGAACGCACCGGAAACTGCAATCTCACCTCCGTGATCCCCATCCTCCAGCTCAAGATGGGCCTGGAAGTCGTTCCCCAGCTCGAAAAACTCCGCGAACTGTCCTACTTCGTGGACGATGTTTCCAACAACCCGCATTTCGCCCGCGCCCCCTTCGTCGGCTCCACCGCCTTCGCCCACAAGGGCGGCATGCACGTCAACGCGGTGAAAAAACTCGCCCGCAGCTACGAACACATCGAGCCCGCCAGCGTCGGCAACCGCCAGAACATCCTCGTTTCCGAACTCAGTGGACAGGACAACATCCTCTCGAAGGCCGAACAACTCGGCCTGCCCCTCGCCAAAGGATCTCCCTCCGCGAAGGCCGTTCTCAAGCGGGTCAAGGACCTCGAACACGAAGGCTACTCGTTCGAAGCCGCCGGCGGCACCCTCGAACTCCTGATCCGGCGCGAACTCGGCGATCACCAGAAACCCTTCGATCTCACCGAATACCACACCAGCTTCCGCAAATACCGCGACGGCCACCCGCCGGTCTGCGAGGCCACCGTGAAACTCGTCGTCGATGGCACGCCGGAGCTCACCGTCGCCGAAGGCCTCGGCGTGGTGAATTCGCTGGATCTTGCCCTGCGCAAGGCCCTGCTGCCCTTCTATCCGGAAATCGCCGGCGTCTCGCTGGTCGATTACAAGGTGCGCATCATCGACGGCCATGATGCCACCGCCTCCAAAACCCGCGTGCTCATCGTTTCCACCGATGGCGAAAGCACCTGGGGCACCGTCGGAGTTTCCGCAAACATCATCGAGGCCAGTTGGCTCGCGCTGGTCGATGGCATCGATCTTTTCCTGCAACGGCTCAAAGCCAAAGGCTCCTGAAATCCGCAACTTTTCCGGGACCACGGGGTTTTCCTGATCGTCCATCCACTGCCAGCCATGAACCGCAAGCCTCAACCCACCGAAGACTCCTGGGAACATGACGCCGTCTGGAAACTGCTCGATCAGTCGCCACCCGCGTCCGCCAGTCCGCGCTTCGCGGATGAGACGCTGCGCGCCGCGCGCCTCGCCGGACAAACCGCCCCATGGTGGAAACGCATCTTCACGCCCGCACCGCTCGCCGGTCTCGCCGCAGCCACCGCCGCCCTGGTGTTCGCCGTGCTCAGCCTCCAGACACCCGCCCCGGACTCCACGGGCCAAACCACGCTGGTCCTATCCAGCGACTTCGCCGAAATTCAGGAAATCGCCGAAACCGAAGTCCTCATCTCCGCCGTGGACCAATTGGACGACTATAGTGACATGGAACTCGTCTGCCTGATCGGATTCTGAGGAAACCCCTCCCCGCACCCTGCCTCAATTCTTCTTACCCGGAATGCCGGGGGGCAATTCTTCCTCCTCTGAAAACAGCTAAACTGTTACCAATGGAAATGGGAAAATCACCCAGTCATTCCTCATCAGTGGGCGGATGAGGTTTCTGCGAGCATGTTGCCGTAGCCGATGATGACAGTTGAGAGAACCAGAATGGCCAAGCCAGCGAAGAGCAGAGTTTTGGATTTTACGCCGGCCCCCTTCCATTCGCGCAAGGCGATGCCCCAGATCGAGCTGAAGATGATAATGGAGGCCATGTGCAGAGTCCATGAACTGAACTTGTATTCGCCCATCTGCGTTTCTCCCATCGAGTAGAAGAAGAACTGGAAATACCAGGTGGTGCCGGCGAGGGCGGCGAGCAGATAATTGGAGACGCGGGGAATGGGCCGGCTGTTGCCGTCCTTGCAGTGCGCGGGATGGCGTTGTGTTGCGGCGAGGTATTCGTAACCTGTGCGGTTGCGGATGTTGAGAATCAGGCACCAGATGAAATTGGTGGTGAAGCCACCGAGCAGGACGACGATCAGGACGGGCAGCCCGGTCCACAGGCTGTGCTTCGAGTGTATGGCCGCAAGATCGGCTCCCGAGGCCGCGACATGGAGTGCGGTTTCCTTTTCCGATAGGGTCGGGAGATCGTCGATGATGCCAAAAGAATTCGAAGTCGCGATGGTGGTGGAGTAATCTATCAGTCGGCTGGCAAGCGGCGACGGGGTGTTTCTGATGGTTGCCAGAAGGATCTCTGTCTTGGTTTTGGCGGCGTGAATTTTGTTCGGTTGCCTGTTGATTCGAGCGCCCTTGGCGGCGGCTGTTGCCAGGGTGTAGGGTTCCTCGAGGATGTCGAGGAGGGCTGTGAGTGATGGCTTGGATCCAGCAGGGAATATTTTCGCGGCTGTCAACGAGTCGAGCAGAGCGGCGGTTTCTTTGGCGGAAGGTTCTTCGGTACGTACGGCGGTTTTGCCTGTGGCCTTGGCGCTGTTGACAATGTCCACTTTATAGGTGATCTGGCGGATCTTGTCACCCGAGCTGAGGCCGAAGGCGAAGCAGGCGCTCATGATTCCGGAGAAGGTGGCGACGATAATCCCTTTTTTGAAATCAAACTCTTTGACGGTGTCCCTCTTCTGCTCCTCGCTCATATCGCTTTCTTTGGAACGCCCGGCAAGAGCGGTAACGATGATGCCGATCACGCAAACGAAGAGGCCGGCTAACACCCAGCGGCCGTTCATGGGTTCGACCAACTTGGAGGCGAACTCTCCTTTGAAAATCGGTGGGATGAGTGTGCCGAACACCGTGCAATATCCGAGCGCCACAGCCATGCCCAGGGACATGCCCAGATAGCGCATGGTCAAGCCGAAGGTGAGGCCGCCGAATCCCCACAGGACGCCGAAGAAATAGGCGTAAAACCAGACGTTTCCCGGAGTTTCCTTGAGGACTGTGATGGTGTCGGTGGTGTTTAGAAGAGCGAAGAACCATGGTGCTATGATCCATGAAAACACCCCGGCGACGAGCCAGGAGGTTTCCCATGACCAGCGTTTCACGCTGCGGAATGGAACATAGAACGATCCAGAGGCAAGGCCGCCGAGCCAGTGGAAAAACACGCCGAGCATTGGGTTCATGAATTCAATGGGTTCGATTTTTTGATCGGATCAACCGCGCCTGCCAAGAACGGATGCTTCGTGCCGTTTCACTTCGGTCAGCCACCGGATTCCGGCGGGGACGTTCCGCGATTCGCAATACGCGTCCCAAACGGCTCCCCACGGCAGGCTTTTCGCGTCTTCCATCAGCGCAAGTCGCGAGGTGAAATCGCCGGATTTCTCCGCCTCGCGTAGCGCTGGCGGTTCCAACAGGGCGATGAGCAGCGCCTTGAGCGTGTTGCGGGTGCCGATGGTCCAAGCGGCGATTCGATTGATGCTGGCATCGAAGAAATCCAGGCCGATGTGCGTGCGGCTGAGCAGTTGGTTGCGCACCAGTTCGGAGGCGATCTCATGCAGCGCGTCATTGAGCGTGACGACATGATCGCTGTCCCAGCGCACGCCGCGGCTGACGTGGAGGAGGACGGATGGCACATACAGCAGCACCGAGCTGAGTTTGTCCGCGATGTTTTCGGTCGGATGGAAATGGCCGGCATCGAGGCAGAGGATTTTTTGGTTTTTGATCGCGTAGCCCATGTAGAACTCATGCGATCCGACGACATAACTCTCGCTGCCGATGCCGAAGAGCTTGCATTCCACCGAGTCGAGTTGGTGTTTTGGGTTGAGTTTTTTCGTAAAAACTTTGTCGAGGGAATTGGATAGTCGCTGGCGCGGAGCAAGCCGATCCACCGGGGTATCCTTGGAGCCGTCTGGAATCCAAACGTTGGTGACTGCGGGCGAGCCGAGCGCCTTGCCGATCACTGCAGCGATTTCGCGCGAGGCAACGCAGTGCTCGATCCAGAAATCACGGATCGTTTTTTTCGGGTGGGAGAGCGTGAAGCCATCGGCGGCTTTCGGGTGGGAAAAGCAAGTGGGGTTGAAGTCCATACCGATGTGGTTGGCTTTCGCCCAGTCGATCCAGCCGCTGAAGTGTTCGGGTCGGATTTCGTTGCGATCGACTTTTTTGCTGCCGAATTCGCCGTAAAAAGCGTGCAGGTTCAGGCGGTGTTTGCCGGGAATGAGCGAGAGGGCCATGTCGATGTCCGCTCGGAGTTCGTCCGGGGTACGGGCCTTGCCAGGGTAGTTTCCGGTCACGGCAATACCGCCGCCGAGACTTTCGCCGGAGTTTTCAAATCCGCCAACGTCATCGCCTTGCCAGCAGTGCAGTGAGATTGGAATTTTGGAAAGTGCATCCATCGCCGCTTCGGTATTGATGCCCATTTCGGCGTAGCGAGCTTTGGCGGTCGAATAGGACTGGGAGATAGATTTGGATGCTCTGGCCATGGAGGTTATTTTTGCGGACGAGTCGTGTGGATTTTTATCGGCGAATCGAAAAAAAACCTCCAACTCCTCGCCAAAAATCAGCACGATAACGCCAATGAAGCGCATTCTGAAAATCGACGATTGGTTTCATCCCGACGGGTTTCCGATCAGCATCGAGCGGCGGGAGCCGCAGGGAGAGTTTGATCCGCATGCCCACGAGTTCGCCGAGTTGGTGATCGTCACCGGTGGTAGCGGGTTGCATGTGGCCGGGCAGGATTCATGGGGGCTTACGGCGGGTGATGTTTTCGTGATTTCTGGACCCCGGATGCACGAATACCGGGATTTGTGTGACTTGCGGTTGGTCAATGTAATCTATCAGCCGGATCTGTTGAAAATGCGGCTGCTGGACCTGACGGCGGTGCCGGGCTATCACGCGCTATTCACGTTGGAGCCGACGCGGCGACTGCGGCGGTCGAGCATGGGGCGGCTGCGTCTCAACCCGAGGGAGCTTGTCCATGTCACTGGATTGGTTGACCGGTTGGAGCTGGAACTCGCGGCCCGCGAGCCGGGTTTCGGGTTTATGGCCACGGCCGCTTTCATGCAACTCATCGGGCAACTCGCGCGCACTTATGGTCGGAGTTCGTCGCCGGATGACCGAGCGTTGCTCAGAATCGGCGAGGCACTTTCTCATCTGGAGCGTAGCATTCACGCCGAAGTGAATCTGGATGAATTGGCCGCCATTGCTCACATGTCGCGCAGGAGTTTTCAGCGGGTGTTCCAATCGGCCACCGGCAGTTCGCCGCTGTCTTGGCAGATTGGACGCCGTATTCAGCGTGCCTGCGGTTTGCTGTGCCACAGCGACAAGCGCGTCACCGAGATTGCATTTGAAGTCGGATTCAACGACAGCAATTACTTCACGCGGCAGTTTCGCCGGATGACCGGGCTTTCGCCACGTGAATTCCGGATGCGCCAGGGAATGGCGTGATGCGGGGATTTCTTCGCCTGGCTGCTTGCGAACGCGCCTTGATCTATAGTAAGATCGTGAAGCACGGTTTTTCGCGTGCTATGCCGGAAATCTCTTGCTAGCTCTGGCGTATGCGAGAGTTTCAAATTGCCAGGCTGGCCATCTTTTCCGCACTTTCCGCATGGATCGTTGGCCCGGTTTTCGCCGGGAAATCGACCATTGCGCCTCAGGGGTTGCGTTGTGAATCGCAAGTCATGCCGTTAGGAATCGATACGGCCCGGCCGCGGTTGAGTTGGGTTTTGTGGTCGGACCGCCGCGCCGCCACTCAAAGCCGTTACCAGGTATTCGCCGCATCCAGTCCGGAGCAACTGGTTTCTGGACGCGCCGATCTATGGGACAGCGGGGAAGTGACATCCGCCGAAACGTTGGGCATCACCTACGCCGGGAAACCGCTGCGCTCGGGCCAGCGCGTTTTCTGGAGCGTCCGGGTCTGGGATGCAGAGGGCCAACCTTCCGCCTACAGCGAACCGACGCACTTCGAAACGGCGCTGTTGGAGGTAGCCGACTGGCAGGCGCGGTGGATCACGCGTCAACCGCGTGCGGCATTGACCGACGAGGAAATGTTCGCGGACCATCCCGGGCCGCTGTTGCGGAAAGAGTTTTTGCTGCCGAAAAAAATTGCCCGCGCCCGCGCCTATGTCAGCGGGCTGGGTTATTATGAATTGCGGATCAATGGCCGGAAAATCGGCGATCACGAACTGGATCCGGGTTGGACGAGTTATGCGCGGCGGGTTCTTTATTCAACTTATGACATCACATCGGAACTGCAAGATGGACCCAACGTTGTCGGAATCATGTTAGGAAATGGTTGGTTCAATCCGCTGCCGTTGCGGCTGTGGGGAAGGATCAGTCCAAGGGAGAACTTGACCGTTGGCCAGCCGCGAGCGATCGCTCAAATCGCCGTGGAATTCGTGGATGGCACGACGCAAATCATTGGTACTGACGAGAGCTGGAAGGCGGGAGATGGGCCGATTTTGCGCGATAGCGTCTATCTGGGCGAAGTATATGACGCCCGGAGGGAGCAGGGAAACTGGGATCGGCCCGGGTTTGACGACTCGCGTTGGGAAGTTGCTACCCCCGCAGATTCCCCGGCGCTTGGACCGTTGCGGGCGCAAGACGCGCCGCCCATCCGTGTCACCCGCGTGCTGCAACCAGCCAAACTTACGGAACCAAAGCCCGGGGTTTTCATCTTTGATTTCGGGCAGAATTTTTCGGGTTGGGTGAGATTGAAAGTAAAAGGTCCGGCTGGCAGCCGGGTGAGAATTCGTTCGGGCGAATTGCTTTTTCCTGATGGTTCGCTCAACGGCATGACGGCCGTTGCCGGCCAAATGAAAGGCGGCGGTAAGGATTACATTTACGATGGCATCGGCCAGCCGAAGACAGCCTTCCAACTCGACGAATACGTCCTGAAGGGCGAAGGTCTGGAAACCTATTCCCCGCGTTTTACCTACCACGGTTTTCGGTATGCGGAAGTCACTGGCTATCCCGGCAAGCCCTCGCTTGATGCCTTGGAAGGCTTGCGTCTGAACTCCGATGTGGCTCCGGTCGGATCGTTCGAGTGTTCGAACGAAATGTTCAATCGCATTCAACAGATGACATTATGGACTGAGCTTTCCAATCTTTTCAGCGTGCAATCGGATTGTCCGCACCGGGAAAAATTTGGCTATGGCGGAGACATCGTGGCATCCAGTGAAATGGCGATGTTAAACTTTGACATGTCCCGGTTCTATGCCAAGGCGGTGCGTGATTTGTCCGATGCGGCACGTAGCAACGGCGGCTTCACCGAGACGTCGCCGTTTGTCGGCATCAGCGATCAGGGATTGGGCGGGCGATCCGGCCCGGTCGGTTGGGGTACCGCGCAGCCGCTTCTGCTTTGGCAACTGCGCCAGTATTACGGCGAGCAACGGTTGATCGAAGAGCAATACGAAACCACGAAACGCTGGATCAAACTACTGCACGAGCGTGCGGCGGATGGGATTCTCGACAATGGCATCAGCGATCATGAGAGCCTGGTGCCCAAGCCGCGCGCCTTGACGGGCACAGCGTTTTATTTTTTCAACGTGAAGCTCTTTGCCCAACTCGCCACCGCACTTGGTAAAAACTCTGACGCTCTCGAAGCGGAGGTTGCGGCGGATCGCATCCGGGCGTCGTTCAATCGTAAGTTTCTTCAACCCGGATCCGGAAGGTATGATTTCGCATCGCAAGCTTGCCAAGCGTTTGCCCTCTATCACGGGCTGGTACCAGCCGCCGAGAAGGCGAGTGCGGTGAACGTGCTGGCGCGTGACATCAAAGCTCATAACGGTCACCTGACTACCGGTCTCTTCGGTACGAAATATCTGTTGCACGCGCTGGCCGATGCCGGACGCGCGGATCTCGCTTACGGCATCGTCAACCAGCGCACGTCCCCGGGTTGGGGTTACATGTTGGAACGGGGCGCGACGACGCTCTGGGAACATTGGGAGTACAGCGATGACAATTTTTCGCATAACCATCCGATGTTCGGCTCCGTGAGCGAGTGGTTCTACAAGGTGTTGGGCGGCATCCAACCCGCGCCCGATGCGGTGGGCTTCGATGAAATCATCATCAAGCCACAACCGGTCGGAGATCTGACTTGGGCGAAGGCTAGCTATCACTCGGTGCGCGGCAAAGTGTCCAGCCACTGGCAGAAGGACGGAACGGAGTTCAAGCTGCGGATCACCATCCCGGTCGGTGCCACGGCCACGGTTTTCGTGCCCACCAAGGATCCCGCCCGCGTGGTTGAAAGCGACCAACCGGTTGCTGCCGCGCGTGGAGTGAAATTCCTGCGCATGGAGGGTGGAGCGGCTGTTTTCGTGGTTGGCTCCGGGAATTATGAATTCACGAGTGTTCCTTGAAATTTCATTTGGCGAAGCGGGTGATTTGAACCGAGCCCGTGCCTCAGCCCCGTCGCCGTTCTAGCAGCACGAGCATTGGAAAGGAGTGATCTGGGTCCTTGGATTTCAATATTTGAATTCTCCGCCGTCCCACAGACTGGGCGCGGCGTGCCCTGAGCCTTGAATTTGCAAGGCCCTGAGCTCGTTTGGGTTGAATGGCGATTGCGACTTTTTTGCGAGCAGTTGATATATCCCGGTGTTTACACGGCGATGCTATCCCATGACATCACGTCCTGGCGGGCGCAAAACCCGGCAACCACGCGGTATTGAGTGCTCCGAGCACTTTCAACCGCCCGGATGCTGTCCCATAGGATTTCAACAACGCCAGCAGGTCGATGCGCTCCCACAATGCGGAGCGCGTGACGGTAAAGAGCCGGGTGAAGCCGTGCCCCCAATCCGACAGATGTGCCATGAAGCGCGGCAGCACATAGACAAGCAGGGCGGTGAAAATCCGCCACCTCACCGCGTTGGCGCTGTGCCCGAGAAAGCTGCCGGGCTTGAGGCTCTGCTTGACCTGTTTGAAGAACACCTCGATGCCGCCAGCGGCGGCGAAGGTGGTCATAGTGGCCGCGAGTCCGGGTTTCCCTACCTGCTTTGATCCGATGTTGCCAGCAGCATCGGACACATAGTGGTGGGCGATTTCGGAAACGCTGGAGCCGGCGAGCGGCGTGTGGAAGAGATCGATGTGAATCCGAGAGCAATGACCCCATTCACCGGAATCCCCTGCGCCACCTTGATCCCGCCCGGCTTGATCCCAGGCGCTGGTGTTTCGCCCAAACCAAGGAAAGCGGCCACGACCGCACCGAAACCCGCCAAACCATGGTCTGTTACGATCTCGATTGGATGAATCCTGCCATCCGCGCCGTGCGCGAAAGGCCTTGCCAGCCTCATCATGGTGCATCGCCACACCCTGCTGGGCGCGGGCAAAACCCGCAGTGAAACGAACTACTACATGAGTAGCCTGAAGGATGTCCGCGGTCCGGAAATGTTAGGATACATTCGCGGGCATCGCTGGCGTGGTAGCTGTGGGTGGTTTGGTTTTCGAGGGTGCTGCCGTTTTTGAGTTGAAAGCCGGCGGAGCGGGCGAGGGTGTTTTGGCTGCGGTCCAGGATACGGGTGAAATCCGATGTGCCGTCGAGGTTGAGATCGCAGGTGATGGTTTCGTTGTCTGCGGCGAGGGTGGCGGGGCCCCCTGTGCGCGAGCAGTAAATATCTTCTGCTTT
>JAUYNL010000012.1 GCA_030696085.1 Luteolibacter sp. | reverse complement strand
TTATAGCTGACTTGGCGGCAATCAAATCAAACCCAAAGCTCGTCAAATCCTTTTTTCACGCGCCAAGTGTAGCCTATGCCAAGGACTAATCAGTATGTGCCCCCGGGATTCATCTATTATCCGGCCTCATCCCAGTTTGCCAATACTCCGAACCTCGGCACCATCCGCAACAATCACGACGGCTGGCTCGGCATGAAATTCACCATTGGAGCCTCACCCATCGTGATCCACGAACTCGCCCGCTGGGTGGTCGCCGGAAACACCCAGTCTCACAACGTCAAGCTCGTGGATGCCGCCACCAACCTCGATCTGCCGGGCGGCACGGTTTCCATCACCACCGCCGGAGAGCCGGTTGGATTCAAGCATGTTCCGCTCCCAACCCCCATCACCCTTGCTGCGGGAGCATCCTATTTCCTGCTTAGCAGGGAAACGTATTTGGGAGATCAATGGCATGACTCCACCGCATTGGTTCCTATCGCCGGCGGAATTGCAACCGTGAACAACAACGCCAACAGCAATGGCCCCAATCCGCCATACGACAATGGTGGAACCTCGGGAAGCTGCCATGGTCCGCTGAATTTCAAATACACTGCAATTGGCCAGCCCCTGGTGACCGGCCACAGCATGAATACGCAAAGCAACGACATCACCGGATGGCTCGGCATGTCACTCACCACCGGCAGCACTGGTTTGACGGTCAGCCAGCTCGGCCGCTGGGTGCTCCCCGGAAACACCGGCAGCCACACTGTCAAACTTGTGGATGCGCTCACCGGCACGACGCTTGCTTCCGCCAACATTGCCACAGCCGGAGCCCCGGCAGAACAATTCAAATACGCGCCACTGTCCGCGCCCGTTGCTCTGGCGGCAAATTCCACCTACTACCTGCTCAGCCAGGAAAGCGCCGGAGGCGACCAATGGTATGATTTCTCCCAGCCCGCCGCAGGTACGGCCACTGGCTACCAGCAATGGCTTCTCACCAACGGCCTGCCGATGGATGCCAGCGGAAACGGCAGCGCCATCGCCACCCCGAATCAAGACGGTGTGGCAAACTTGATCAAATACGCGCTCGGCCTCAGCCCGGACACCAATGGCAACGGCGGACATCTCGGCTACGGAAGCGTGAATGAAGGAGGCAGCGACTACCTCTCCTTCACCTACACCCGCCCCGAACCGCCACCCACCGATATCACCTATTCCGTCCAAGCCAGCAGCGATCTATCCACCGGAAGCTGGAGCACCAGCGGCCTAACGGAAAGCGGTAGCACGGTGAATGCCGGACTCCGCACCATCACCATCCGGGACAACGTGCCCATGCTCGCCCCCAACAGGCGCTTCATGCGTCTTGAAGTCACCCAGCCATAGCCCGACCACTTTTTTAAAACCCGCGACTTTTCTTCAAAACAGCCTCCGCCCACTCCATCGAATGACGGACCAATACCATTCTTTTCCCGCCAGGTGGATTGCGCCCCTGCTCCTCGGAGCGGCGACCGCCGGAACACTCCACGCGACCACGTTCCATGTCTCCCCTTCCGGCAGTGATACCGCCAATACCGGACTCACCCTGGCCTCGCCTTTTGCCACCATTCAAAAGGCGGCGAACCTGATGGCCCCGGGCGATACCTGCCTGATTCGCGCGGGCACATACCGGGAATCCGTGAACGTGCCGGTATCGGGCACCGCCCAGGCCCCGATCACCTTCCAGGCCTACAACGGTGAAACCGTCACCCTCAGCGGCGCGGACCCGATCACCACCGGATGGACGCAGGAAAGCACCAATGTCTGGTATGTACCCATCACCGGATCGCTCGGCGCAAGCAACCAGGTGTTTCAGAATGGCGCGATGAAGCCCGAAGCCCGGTGGCCCAATGTGGACGACTCCGATGGCACGGTCTATCCCTGGCAGAACAGCCAGCTCGCACACCCGACACGCAACGAACTCGGAGACTGGTCCTATGTGAACTCCGCGTCGTATTCATCGGTCTCCTCATTCACCGACGCCCAGCTTCCGCCCCGGTCCAATGGCTACTGGAACGGCACCAAGCTGCGCATCATGTCCGGCGATGGCTGGATCATGCGCAATCTGTCCGTGACGGGCTACACCGAATCCACCAAAACCATCGTCACCAACGACACAGAGGTTTCCCCAGGCGGGGCCTACACCATCAAAGCCGGCAATGAATTCTTCCTCACTGGAAAAAAGGAGGAGCTCGACAGTCCGGGAGAATGGTTCTGGGACGCAAGCAACAACCGGCTCTACTTCCATTCGGTGGGAGCGCCAGTCGGCGTGGAGGTCAAGAAGCGCCCCACCGGCATCAATCTCTCCGGCAGATCCTTCATTCATCTGCTGGACCTGGGCTTCTTCGCCTGCACCATCCAGACCAGCCCGGCACCATCCATGACCACGGATTGCACGTTTGACGGGCTCTCCATGCAATATCTGAACCACCACGCCGATGCCCAGCAAACCTACGGACTGACTCTTGGAACCCGCTGCGTGCTGCGCAACAGCGAACTGTCATTTTGTTCCGGTACCCTTGTTTTCCTGCGTGGAAGTGACATCCGCCTGTTCAACAACGACCTGCGCGACATGAGCTACTTTCCATCCTTCACGGAAGGCATCGCCTCAAGCAACTTTGGCGGAGATGAGAATGCCACCAACCGCTGCCTCATCAGCCACAACACCATCCACCGCTCCGGCAGGGCGCTCATCGGCTATCCGGGCCGCGAGCCCATCATCCAGTTCAATGATGTGTATGACGCCATGCGACTGACTTCCGATGGCGCACTGCTGTATTGGGCGAATGACGGCGCCAACGGAATCGTCCGCTACAACCTGATTCATGATGCGGTGGGAGCGGTGGGTCATACCGGCGCAGGCGTAAAAGGTCTCTATTTCGACAATCAGAACAGCGGCTGGATCGCCCACCACAACATCATCTGGAACATCTCGGGCAGTGCCATGCACAACAACGCCCGCAACAACTTCGACATGGTGTTCAACAACACCTTCTGGAACTGCGCGGGAGGCTCCGTCCAGTCTGATTTCTGGAGTGACGGCGAAACGGGAACCAGATATTACAACAATCTGTTCAACGGCCCGCCCCTCGGCAATTCGGACAACTGGGCGCGCACGGACGTCCGTTTCAATCTCACCACAAACCCCTTGCTGGTTGATCCCGCCAACGGAAATTTCCAACTACAGTCCTCCTCACCGGCCATCAACTCCGGCACCGTGATCCCGGGCGTGACGGACGGCTTCGCGGGCACCAAGCCCGACATCGGGGCGCTGGAATCAGGCATGCCGGACTGGACCGCCTCCGCTGGTCATAAAGCCACACCGCCCTCCCCGGATCCGGTCTATTCAATGCCGGTTCAGACATACGCCAATCAAATCAAAAACAGCAGTTTCGAGACCGGAGTCCTGGCTCCGGACTGGGCGGTTTCCAGTGGCAGCAATGTCGGCCTGGTCCGAAGCAACTCGTGGTATGATCCGCATCTGCGTTCCAGTTTTTTCGGCCTCCAATTCGGTGGCGGCACCTCCGAGGTCAGCCAGGAGCTGAGCGGCTTGCTGCCAAACAAAAGATACAAGCTTTTCTGCGGCGTGCAGAAGACAGATCCCGCCGCCACCGTGGTCATCGGCGTGCGTTCCTATGGCATGCCGGATGTCGAGTTCAGCGTGCCCACCACCGGCATCTGGCAGCAGAATTCGTTTGTCGCGCCAGGTGGCATGTTCGCGCTTCCGTTTGTCATGGGCCCCGAAGATTCCACTGCCACAGTCTATGTGAGAGTCACGCGGACGGCCAATTCGTCCGTTGCGCCAAAGAATGCCAACGGCACGTTTCCCACGGTCGCTGCCGCCTTGGTCAATCTGAGTTCCTACACCAGCACCGAGACCGTCAATCCGATGTATCCGGCCACCGGCGTCTATGTGGATGACCTTGGCGTGGTGCTCAGTCAGGAAAACAACGATCCACTGCCTTACCGAATGCCGGTGGTTTCCTATCCATTCAATGAAACCGGCGGAACGAGCGCCTTGGATTCGGGCACCAACCACAAGAACGCCACCCTCACCGGCGCGACATTCGCCCCGGGCCGGCAAGACAACGCGCTCACCTTCACCGGCATGACCCAGCGCGCCAATACCGGCTCCATCGAAGTGCCGACGGCCGGCGGCTCATTCTCCGTAGCCTTCTGGCTGAAGCTCAACAGCGTCGGGGCCGGGGAATTTCCCAAGCCTGTCGATAATGCCGGCTGGTTGAAAAAAGGCTGGCATGTCACTTCCGACCCGAACCTCAGCGTGGCCATGTATCTCTGGTCCAAGGATAATTCCCTGGAAACCGACAATCCGCCCACCGGCATGGCTTCCTTTCTATCCCAACCTCTGGCAGCAGGAACTTGGACTCATGTCGCCTTCACCTTTGACCGGGAAAACGGCGTGCTCAGAAGCTATCGTGACGGAGTAGTGAACAACACCACCGCCATCCCGGCGGGCTTTGGTGACATCAATATCCCCACCGGCCTGAAGCTTGGATCAGGGTTTTCCAACGGCCAGATGGATGATTTCCAGTTATGGCATTATGCCCTGGCTCCCCGTGAAATCGCCGCCGCAGCCGCGCCCGATTCCACACTCGCCCTGCGCTACAAGTGCGACGAAAACCCCGGCGCGAGCAAAGCGTGGGACGCAAGCGGCAACCAACGCAATGCCACCCTGACAACAGCCGACTTCGCCCCATCCAAGACGGGTTCAGGCAACGCGCTGACCTACTCCGGCGCGAACGGATCCGCCACCACAAGCGCGTCACCGCAGGTTCCCTCGGCCGCCGGCGCGGGATCATTCAGTGTCGCATACTGGCTGAAACTCAGCGCCGTGGGGGCCAATCCGCGCATCGCCTCGACCCATGCGGGCACTCCGCCCGCCAAGGGCTGGAGCATGGATTTCGATAACTCCTCCAACCTGCGCCTGCGTCTCATCGACCAAAGTCTCACCGAACTCACTTCACCCTTCAGCACCGGCCTGACTCCGGGCGCCTGGACGCACATCGTTTACACCATTGATCGGGCCAACGCGCTTGTCACCCGCTACCGTGACGGCCACATGGAAGGAAGCACCGCCATCCCGCCGGGATTCGGCGCGGTGGACAGCGCCGCGGCGCTGAGTCTCGCCACCGATGTGACGACCGGACAGGTGGATGATTTCCGGCTCTATCAGCGCGTGCTGACATGGCAGGAAGTGGTGGACATCCCCCTCCAGTTCGACGCATCGCCCTATGACTCGGGAGTTTCCAATCTCTCTGTCGTCCAAACCAGCGGCACCAGCGCCACCCTTACCTGGTCCGACAACTCCAGCGATGAAACAGGCTTCCGGATCGAACGAAGGACCAGCACTGGGGGAAACTATGTCACCATTGGCACCGTCGGCCCGGACACAACCCTCTTCACGGATTCCGGCCCGTTCAACACCGGCGAATCCTATTTCTATCGGATCGTGGTCACCGGCGCGGAGGGAGACCTGGCCACATCCGCCGAGACGGCGTTCACCGCCACGGCGGGCGCTCTCAGTTTTGATGGAACCCATCAGAAAACGGACCGGACCTCAGGCACGGTACAGATTCCCGTCCACCGCAGCAGCGGAGTGAACGGAATCGTGAGCGTGAACTACACCACCTCGGACAGTTCGGCGCTTGCCGGCACCCACTACACGCAGAGCAGCGGCACCCTCACCTGGGCGGACGGGGAAACCGGAACCAAGTCCATCACCGTGCCGCTCATCAACGACGCCACTCCACGGCAGGCGCGGCAGTTCCACATCAATCTGGCGGGCCCCGGTGGCGGCGCGACGCTTGGCTCCTATCAGACGAAATCAGTGTTGATCGAAGATCCCGCCGCCACGCTTCCATCCCCGTGGGTTCAAACCGTTTTCAATGGAGACGGCTCGGTCCTCGACTCCTCTCCGGCGGCCATTGCGGAAGGCGTGCTCGGCTCTACCACGCTGGGCGGATCGGGCCTGAAGACCTCCACCACCCAGGAGAACGGACAGTTCATCCATCAGACACGCACGGGTGACGGTGTGCTCACGGCACGCGTTCCCACTCCGGTTCCCGCGCAAACCGGAGCGCGTTTCGCGGTGATGGTTAGAAACAGCGCGGATCGCTTCTCAAAGATGGCTTCCACCGTCACCAGCGGAGACGGCGCGTTCGGAGCCAAGTTCATTCATCGTTCGGGCTCGCCCGCAGGCAGCGTGCTCACCGGCACCGCGCTATCCCACACCACGCCCTCATGGATCAGGATCATCCGGGTGGGCGATATTTTCACCTCCCAGGTCTCGCCGGATGGCGTGTCGTGGACCACTCTCGGCAGCCTCTCGATCACCATCGCCAGCACCGCCCAATGGGGCGTGTTCCATCTTTCCGATCCACCCGCGGGCACACCTCCCCTCCTGGCGGACTATCAACTCGCCGTGTTCGAAAACGTGACTATTGAGGAACTACCGGCACCTTCGGCGGTGGACGGACTCGTCAGCACGCTCGTGCGTTCGTCGAATATCACCCTCCAGTGGAACACCACGCCCCTCAGCCAGGGATACCGCATCGAGCGCCGCACCGAGGGCGGCGAATTCACGCTGCTCGCGGACCTGGTGGCATACAATACGCAGCCCACCCAGGCTTATGCCGATACCGTCCAGTCGGACACCGCGTATGAATATCGCGTCGTTTCCTACAACTCCTCAGGAGCCGCGCTGTCCTCCAACACCTTGGTAGCGATCACTCCGCACCCTGAAATGCAGATCACACGCAGCACCGAGGACGCCGGCGGAGCGGACGGCACCGTGTTCATGGGATTCCCAACCTTGAAATTCGGGACCTTGACGAAACTTTGGAGTTCCGGGATCGAGCCGTTCACCTTCGACGATGCCGAGATCACCAAAAACTACATGCGCTTTGATCTATCAAGTGTCCCGGGAGCGATTGTCAGAGCCGATCTCAAGCTCACATTCCTGACACAACGGGGATTTAACGAAACAGGATTCTACTACATGGCAACCCATCTGCTAGCATCCGACGCCGCCGATGTCTGGGATGAGACGAATCTGACATGGAGCAACGCGCCGCTCAACCAGACCAATGGCCGGGGCGTGCTGGCACCCTCCCAGCAACTCGGTGTGGTTTTTTACTCCTCCTTGGCGGCATTTCCACCGGTCGGCAGCCAGGCCACCATCGGACTGAATGCGGCCGCAATCAACAACGGCATCGGTGCCAATGGAATCGTCACCCTCGTCACCTACAATGAGTTTGATGGTGCGCAGGCGGACTGGGCATCACGCGAACACACCGTGTCCGCCCCGCCCACCCTCGTGATCGATTATGCCAATCCGCTGCCGACCCGCCCGGGTTTCCTCACAGCCACCGCGGGTGCGGGCTCCGCCGTGCAACTCGCATGGACCGAGACCGCTTCCGGCGAGACGGGATTCGAAATCCAGCGCAGAATGGTCGGCGCGGATTGGACGTCGCTCGCCACCGTCGCCGCGAATAGCACCGGGTATGCGGATGGCACGAGCATCTCCGGTGTTTACTATGACTACCGCATCCGCACGGTCTCCGCATCGGGTCTCTCCTCTTGGGCGAGCTTGGCCGTCATGCAGGCCCGCCCACACGCCACAGTGACCGGCCCCGCCTGGCAGGACGGCGTCAATTCCCCGCAAAGCGAATCCCTGCCTGGCGCGGCGAGTGTGCCCACAGGCTTCACGTATCGCACGCCGGCACTCGATCTTGTGCCACCACAAAGTCTCAGCGCCTCCTTGTTGAACAACGTCAGCGGATGGGTTGGCATGAAGCTCACCGTGGGCAGCAAGCCGGTCACCGTGCTCGAACTCGGACGCTGGATCGCCCCAGGCAACACCTCCCCGCATCCGATGAAGCTCGTCGTCGCCTCCACCAGCGCGGACGTGCCCGGCAGTTCCGTCACAGTGACCACTTCGGGAGAACCCGCGGGATTGAAGTATGTTCCGCTTGCCGCCCCGCTCACGCTCGCCGCCAATACGATCTATTATCTGGTGAGCCAGGAAACCAACGGCGGCGATTCATGGTATCGGAGCGTCAGCACCCTCACTCATGCCACCTCCGTCGCACAGTTTTCCAACACCGTGACATCCACCGATGGCACGACCTATCTGAGCGGCTTCCAATTCATCCCCGTGTCCTTCAGGTATGCCACCGTGGCGGAACCCGCGCCCTTCATTACCGGCCATGAAATGAGCGCCGTGCGAAATGACATCAGCGGCTGGTTCGGCATGGCGCTGAGCACCGGCAGCGAACCCATGGTGATCGACAAGCTCGGCCGCTGGGTCATTCCGGGCAATACCGGCACCCACTCCGTGAAACTCATCAACGCCACCACCGGAGCCACGCTCGCCACCGCCAGCATCGCCACCGCCGGAGCGACGCCAAACCAATTCAAATACACCAGCCTCGCCGCCCCCGTCACCCTGACGGCCAACACCAGCTATTACCTGCTCAGCGAGGAAACCGCCGGTGGCGACCAATGGTATGACTTCTCCACTCCGGCACCGGGCGGCACCACCGGCTATCAGCAATGGCTGCTCGCCAACGGCCTGCCGATGGATGCCAGCGAAAACGGGGCCGCCACCGCGACTCCGAATCAGGACGGCGTGCCCAACCTGATCAAATATGCGCTCGGCCTCAGCCCGGAAACCAATGGCAACGGCGGACACCTAGGCTACGGAAGCGTGAACGAAGGGGGCAACGACTACCTCACCTTCACCTACATCCGCCCTGAGCCTGCCCCCACGGACATCACCTACTCCGTCCAGGCCAGTAGCGATCTATCCGCCGGAAGCTGGAGCGGCAGCGGCCTCACGGAAATCGGCAGCACGGTGAATGCCGGACTCCGCACCATAACAATCCGCGATGTGGTTCCCATCTTCGAAGCTGGCAGCCGTTTCATGCGGCTTGAAGTCACCCAGCCTTGATCCATGAGTTTCGGCATTCCTACCAAAAACCGGCTTCACGCAGCTCTCTACGCCCTGATTCTATCAACAGGATGTCTTTCTGCTGCGGAAACATGGCAACGTGTCAATCCGGGTGGAGGAGGTTGGTTCATGGCGGTGAAAGCAGGCCCCACCGGCACCTTGATTGCTTGTTCGGATGTCAGTGGAGCATACCGCAGCCTGGATCGCGGCCGGAACTGGAACGTGATCGGATCCGCACATGGACTGGAGCACACTCATGTCTCGTCCGTGGGATTTGATCCCGCCGATTCGGCCATCATTTATCTGGGCGCCGAGGAAGGTCTTTATCGCAGTGAAAACCATGGGGAGATGTTCACCAAAGTGTTATCGGGCGGATACTGGGGAGACATTGCCGTTTCCGCCGCGAACCCGGATCGTGCTTACGCGGCCTTCCATCCGCTATGGGACGGCCTCGACGGGCAGATCTATCGCAGCACGGATCACGGCCTGCATTGGACCCGAACCAGCATCGATCTACCGGCCAATCTCCGCATCGTCCGACTCGTGCCTGATCCCTCGAATGCGAATATCATCTATCTCGTTTCCGGAAAACACCGCTTCGCCATGGGGGCCGAGGAGTTGTGGCGTAGCAGTGATGGCGGCGTGCATTGGTTGAAAATCGGCCCGCCCGGTCCAATTCATGATGTGACAATTGATCCCCTTTCGTCATCCACGCTCTTCGTGGCAGTTGCCGGGCAGGGAACCTACAAGTCGATAGACGGAGCTTCCACTTGGTCGCTTTCCACATCCGAATGGGGGCGGCTTTTCGCGAAATCCTCCACGGTGATCCGCATGCTCCAGGCTATCGGAAATTCGGGCGTCGTTTTGGAAACGAATAATGCGGGCGCGACCTGGACTCCAAAGAGCCAATCCGCTTCCTGGAATCCCGGATGGCAACCGGGTTGGCACTGGGGAGACAATGGCTCCAGCGGATATGCCGGTGCTGACATGTCCGACTCGGACGCATACTTCTGGGTCAATCCACAGTTCGTCTATGGCAGCTTCGATGGTGGTTCGGAATTTCATGCCCTGCACACCCGCGAGACGTCCCTCGGTTCCGGGCGCTGGACCAGCACGGGAGCCGATAATACCGAGGTATATGCCGTAGCGTTGAGTGAGGCCGCCCCGAACCTCGTATTCGCCGGACTCTGGGACATGGGCCTTTGGCGCAGTCTTGATCGCGGGGCCACCTGGGAATCCTGCAACCAGGGAGACTTCGGCTGGGTCGGCGGACGCGGTGGAGACTCGCCCACCGTGCTGGCGGATCCCCTCCGGGCCACTGTCGTCTGGGCCGCACATGGTCAGCGTGGATCACACAGCCATCTGATGAAAAGTGTCGAAGCCGGAGCGCCTGGCACCTGGATGCCAATGAGTGAGGGCTTGCCTCCCGCTGCGATGGCCGTCGAGTATGGCGGCCTGTCTCTTGCGCGAACAAGCCCGGCTAACAACCGCACGCTCTTCGTGGCCGGGGAAGGGCGGGTTTACCGCAGCGCCGACGACGGCAACACCTGGCTGGAGGTTCTTGCTGCTTCGGGCTTGCGCACCACGGCCGTGGACCATTTCGATGCCGATATCGTCTTTGCCGGGGGCGATACCGGGATTTGGCGCTCGCTGGATGGCGGAAATACGGGGACCTGGACTCAAGTCGGTCTCCCGGAAATAACCGGAGTCTGGGATATCAAATGTGATCCCACCGCGAGCGGGCGCACCTACGCTGTTTGCCATGGAACGGACAAAGGCATCTATCGAAGCAGTGACAATGGTTCAATCTGGGAGCGAATCTGGAACAATGACTTTGCCCGCAGTATCGCCATCCACGCGCTCAATGGCGATTTGCTCTTCGCCACCTCCTCCGCCAACAGTTGCTGCGGCGCTTCACCGGCAGGCTCCGCCGGCGTCGTTCGTTCCAACGATGGTGGAATCACATGGACGCCGATGAACGACGGACTCGCATGGCCCTTCGCGTGGCCTGTCGCCATCGACTCCTCAGGTCATTGGCTTTTCATCGGAGCGCCGGGCACGGGATTCCACCGCCGCTTGATCTCTTCGCTCTTTCCAGCACAGGACAATTTACCTTGTCTTGTTAGATTCGCGCTCGGGATTTCACCGTATGATCCAGGGCACGCCGGACGCCTCTCTCATGAAATCGCCGGCGATGGCGGGCAGAACTACCTCACCTTCACCTACACCCGCCCGGAACCGCCACCTGCGAACATCATCTACTCCGTCCAAGGCAATAGCGATCTATCCGCCGGAAGCTGGAGCACCGGCGGACTCACGGAAATCGGCAGCACGGTCAATACCGGCCTGCGCACCATAACAATCCGTGACTCCGCCTCGATCTCGGGCGGAGGCAGCCGTTTCATGCGCCTGCGAGTTTCCCAGACGGAATGACCGCCAAATCGGATAGTTGGTCACGCGCGATAAACTATATTTCCGGTGATGTTTCGGGATACGGCTATTTGGCGGAATTGGTCTCAATAACCCCATTCCACAAGCTTAACTCCGTATGGGTATCGCCCACCAATCTGATGGAATTCGGCCTGCCATCGACGAGCAGGGAACGCGGCACGGTGAGGCTCATGAGTCCGGTGGAGGAGCGCTTCGTGATTGCCACGCCACGGTAACGAAGTGCGGCACCGCCATCACTGACCGTCCATTCCAGATCGGACACGTCGAGACCGAACTTGAGCAAAGGCTTGCCGTTGAAGTGGAGCACCATCGTCTGGCGGGGATCTGCGGCGCGACTCCATTCGCCAATCTGGGCGCCGTGTTTCCAGTGGAAGGTGACGGTTTCACCTTTGTCCTCGCTGGAAACCGGCAAGGTCTCCCATTCCAGTTCGTTCTTGCCGGGCTGTAATTTGAGGGTGCTGATATTCCCTTGGCCGGGGAACCCCAGTTTCTCCTCCGCCTTGACGGTGCGGCTCCACCCGTTCATCTGTGATAAATCGGCTAACAACGACTGCCGTTTCTCCCATCGGGATAGGACGCCGGTCGGATCAAGTGTCGAGCGGGGAACAAAGGCCTCCGAGCGGGCGTAGCCGAGAATCTGATCGAGCAAATGGAGACTCTCCGGTGCCTTGCTCCCGACGAGATCGAGTCCGTCGGCGCGGAGCAAGCGAGCATTGCCGACGCGGGCTTGCGAGAGATAGAACGAATAGCCGAGGATCCCCTCCCCCACCATCAGCGGCTCCGATTTCCGATAGATATCATCCGGCTGGAGCACGCTGGAATGCTTGGCGATTTCAAACCACAGCGGCGAGAGGAAACCCGAATGCGGAAAATCGCCGAACACCGGATGCTTCGCGATCGCGGTGCCCGCCTGATCGCCGATCCACCACCATTCCAGTTTCACGTTGGGATTGGGATCGTCCAGCTCGAGCAAGACGATGCGGCGGCCGGCCTTGATGTCAGCGGCGGCACCGGCGCTGGTGACCAGCACTTTCGCGACGTCACCTTCCGGCGTCCCGGCGCGGGCGATGCCCGGATAGCGTGTGGCAAGAACCGGATAGAGATCCGCCGAGGCCGCCATGCCTTTGCCATCCACTGCGGCGCGTTTCGGGAACAACCAGACATCCCAACGGTTGTGGACCGCGCTGTCCTTGATTTTTGCCTCCAGCACGGCGTGAACCGGTTTTGATAACTCGGGAATGGTGATTTTGGCGATGCCAAGCTCGCGAGTATCACCCGTCGCCACGTTGAGTTGGCCGAGGGTGCCCGAGGCGAGCGTCTTGCCATCCGCGCTCAGGGTCCAATCGAGGGCGCCCCCTTTGAGATCCGCGTCGCCGAAATGGGATATCCACAAGGGAACGTTCGCAGTATCCCCAGCGGTGGCGGTTTTCCAATTAGCCCGCATCAGCAGCGCGGTGGGGCCGTTGTATCGATGGAAATCATCCGGCGTGGCCCCGCCGGATTTCGGTTCATGAAAAGCGTTGTAGAGTCCCTGGCCGGCATAGATCTTGCGGGTGGCGCGTTGTTTGACGAGCACATCGACGAGGGTCCAGAAACAATAGCCGTCACAGGAAGAATCCAGGCGGGCGTTTTCGATGCCTTCTTTCTGATAGTATTGCTGGAGCCGGTGGCCCGCATCCATGCAGGCGTCTCCCCAGGAGCGGCTCAGCCCCACGCGTTTCAGGAATTCTTCGTAGGTCGCCAGGTCATTGGCGGGAGCGTAAGGGCCGCTGAAGCGCGGTTCCAGCCGCGGATCGCTCTTAAGGCCGAGGTTAAGGTATTCGTGAGCCACATACGGCGCGTCACAGGCGAAGCTTCCGGGCGCCCACGGGCGGAGCGGGCCGGGGCGGAAGTCGGAATTGTCCTTGTTGTTTCCCTTGCCGCCGTCCTGATGGATCGCGAGCCGGGCGGGATCGAGCTGTTTGACCATTTGGTACAACTCGTTGTCCAGCGGCGTGCCGAGACTGCCCTCGTTGCCCATGCTGTAGGTGGCCAGTGAAACATAACGTCGACAATGGGTGATGAGTTCCAACAGATCTCGTTTCGGGTCGAAGGGAAAGCTATCCGTGAGCTCATGGCCGTAATAGGGCAGTTCGGGCTGGACCATGATGCCCAGCTCGTCGGCGGCATCGTAGTACTCGGGAATCTCGGTATGGGTGTGGTGGCGCACGTAGTTAAAACCGGACTGGCGTGCGATTTTCAGGTGCTTGCGGTGTTCCTCGCGCGAGGCGGGCGAGGTGAGCGTGAGCGGATAGATGTAATCATCGCCGTAGCCGCGAACGAAAAATGGCTTGTCGTTGAGGAGGAAACGGTCGCCCCGGACTTCGAATTTGCGCACTCCAAAGCGCTCCGTCCAGCCGTGGAGAGCATTGTCGGAATCACGCAATGTCACCTCGGCGAGGTAAAGATTGGGAGCCTCCGGAGACCATGGTCGAAAATCCGCGAGCGGGATTTCCCATGCGAGTTCCACCGAATTCTTTTCACCGAAGGCAATCTCGCGGGTGAACTTGCCGACAGGTTTGCCCTCCGACGTGCGGAGCTGAATCTCGGCGGTGAGAGATTGCGGGCGATCCTTGGCGACGGTGCGGACAGCCAAATGGACGGTCGCCGCTTTCCGGTCGAAGGCCCCTTCCACCCGGCAGTTGTCAATCCATGTGTCAGGAGTGGCTTCAAATTCGATATCACGGTAGATTCCACCCCAGCGGTGGAGGGAGCTGACCTGTCCCATGCGGCTGGGCAAATCATTGCGGACCAGGACCACGATGGCGGCCTCCTTGCCAGGCGTGAGCAGATCGGTGACATCGTATTTATTGACCGCACAATAGTTTTCCGCATGGGCAACGGGATGGCCGTTCACCCAGAACCAGCCTTGGGCGCGCACACCGCCGATTTTCAACCAGATCCGTTTTCCCTGCCAGTCCGCCGGGATGGACGCAGAGCGGCGGTACCACGAGGAGCCCATATAGATGTGGCGCAGCGGATAAGAATTGGAGTCATGTTTGATGTTCCAGACGTGGCTGGTGCCCGGTTCGCCGACGCCCTGGGCTTCCCAACATCCGGGCACTTCAATGGCCCGCTGGTTCGGCCAGGCAACCCCCGCCCGCATCCATCCGGCATCACGACCAGCGGCTTGTGGGTCCGTGGCGAATTCCCATTTTCCCTTGAGCGAGATGACCTCCTGCAATGCCGAGCGGACCGGCGGATTGACCACCGCCGGGGAAGCAGGCCGCTGGGTCCAGTTCTCCGGGATTTCCGCGGAAGCGGAAAAAATCGCGGTTCGGGCGATCAGGACCAGAATGTACAGTGTTAGTTGTCTTTTCATAGAGGTATTCATTTCAGTTCAAGCACGGCGGCCTGATCGAGACGCCAGTTTTCAGCGAGCGTCCCCTCCAGGCATCTGGAAACGCCGTCTTCTGCCCGATAGACGCCAAGATTGAAAGCGATCTTCAACCCCGCAACCGGCTTCAAACCCAGAGCCTCGAATGGTATCGCCCACTCGCAGTGCCAGCCGAACTTGGATTTGCCGTAAGGCTTGGCAACAAACCGAACCGCCTTTCCCAGGCCTGTGGCCGCCGCGGAAGAAGCACCCGCATCCGTCACGCTTTGCAGCGTGTCGTCCGCGAACCCGCGCAACACGAAGTTGGCATCCCCGCCTGCAATGCTGATTTCCGCACCGTCATCCCGGCCCCAAACGCCGCCCTTGCGGATCTTGCTCCCATCGAAAAGCACCGTGTTCACCGCCACATACAGGCACTTGTCATCATAAGAGAACTGTGACAACACCGGAGCGCCGCTGCCGTTCCAGCGCGAAGGCTCGCGGTCCAGACTCACCAGCGGGACGCTCCACTCGTCCAAACCGATCACACCATCCAGCACCGGAGCCTGCGCCGCGCGGGCCACGCTCACAGGCGCGTTCTTGCGCCCCGGAGCGGGCGTCAGCGGCATGGCATCACCGATCGTGAAAGCCCGCGCAGTCCCCGCCTGGGTAATACCGTCACGATAGATCACATTCTTCTCCCAAACCTTGATCGCGTTCGGCGATACAATCGAAATCCCGCCGGGAGCAAACAACGTGTTTCCCGTGAACGTGCAACCACCGGAACGCTGGAATGACAGGGTCATGCCCTTCTCCGCAATGAACACGTTGTCCCGGATCACCAGATTGCGGGCGATGTGATTGTGGACCGGACGCTCCACCCCGATGGCCACATTGCGCTCCACCACGCAATCCTCGGCCCCCTCGTCCAGATAATAGGCGGAAACACCATAGCCCGAACCCACCTCCACCACGTCCCGCACCACATTGCCCCGCAGAATGCTGTTGCGGATGCCGCCGTAGATCGCCCCGCCATCATGCATCTCGCGCATCACCCGGGAAATCAGGTTTTCCTCGATCAAATGACCGCCGCCTCCACAGATGATGCCGCTGTAGGGAGTGTCACTGATTTCGTTCCGATAGATATGAAATCCCTTGTCATCCGGGGCGCGCAATTCATGGCTGGCCAACAAAGCCACCGCACTCGGATGATAAAGCCCGACGTGGTGCAGGTGATTGCGCGCCACCAGCACATTTCCGCCGCTGGCATGGATGCCACAAGCACCCGCATGATGAATCGCGCTGTCACGAATCTCGCAATCCACAATCTCCCGCGCCATCACCCCCTGCCCGGCCACATTGGAAATCTCCAGATTGTCCAACACGCACTGCCGCGCACGCTCCATGCGGATCGCCCCGTCAAACCTCCCCGCGCCAAATCCACCCGGCTTGAGCGGCGTGGTGGTGGCCTGTAGGGACAACCCGCGCAAGGTGATCTTCTCGGCGGCGGCCTTACTCGTTCCGACGATACCGATGATCCTCTCCAACACCGGCGCGAACACCTTCGCCTTCGTCATATCTTCCCCCTCCAACGGCCAATACACGACTTGTCCCGCCGTGCGATCCAGATACCATTGGCCGGGCTTGGTCATGCCCTCGCGGGTATTGAAAACCACATACTTCTTCACTCCGTATGCCCCCGGAGGCGAGATCGCGGGAGAACGGAAAACCAAAGCGTGCCGGTCCGTGTCATTGCGGTCGATGCCTACCAGCGACTCGTCCCACATGTGATAGACCCGCACCTCGGCATTGCCCGCGTCAAGTGATGCCGGTAAATCCTTCGGGTCATAAAGCATCGTCACCAATTCCTCCGGCAGCGGCGGGCGCGCCCAGCCACCACCCACGGAAGACAACCACTGCACGTCGAACTTGCTCAGATGAGTGAACGTGCCCGTCTCCGGCATCCGCGCCCGCTCCGGCAAGCTGCCGTTGACCACCAGGGAGCGGAAATCCCATGTGCCCGCTTTCACTTCCGGCAACTCCGCGCGCCAGAAATTCGCCCCGTCGCGCTGCCAGCCAACCACCTGTTTGCCGCCATAGAGAATAACTTTGCCTGCTTCATCCGCTTCGATGCTTAGGCCGTTGTCGCGCGAATCAAGATCTAGGGTTTTTGCCAGGAAATATTCTCCCGGTAAAACCACGATCCGATGCGGCCCCGCGCCCGCCGCACGAGCGGCGTCCCGCGCCGAATGCAAAGTGGCCAGAGGTTTCTCTTTCGTGCCGGGATTCTCATCCGAACCGCCGGGTGCGACATGGAAATCCGCGGCCATGCCAATCGCGGTGGAAAGCGCCGTGGCGCTCCAGATGATGCGGGATATGCGATTTTTCATAGGTGAATGAAGTTACGGAATCAAACGGATTGCGATTCCGCCGTTGGTTGGAATGTCCGCATCGAGAACCGAAAGGGAATCCACGGCCCGCTCCTCGAGCAGGACTTGTTTGCCATTTTGATTGTCGGAATAAATTCTTGCGGTGAACTTTTTCCCCGCTGGCAGAAATTCCAGCGGGATTTGAAATTTCCCGTCCACCGGCGCAATGGCCCCAACATACCATTCCTCCCCCTTTCGCCGGGCGACAACGGCACGCCGACCGATTTCTCCCGCCAGCACACGGGTTTCGTCCCAAGTCGTCGGCAGATGTCTCCAGTAGTCCAGCGCGGGTTCATCCGTCACCTCGGCGGGTTTGTCATACCAGAAAAGAAACTGCCAAGGACTGAAGTAAATCGTGGAAATCGCCAGTTGATGAGCCTGACTGACCTGTAGGCGAGGGCTCTTCCAACAATACGTGTAATCCGCCGCTCCGGTTAGATACCGCGTAAAGGGTAGCGCTGCATTATGGGCCGGAGTTGGAAACTCCTCGTTGCCACCCACCCCCTCCACGGTCATCAGGTTCGGAAACGTCCGTTGGTAGCCGGTATCGCGGAATTCATCGTGGATGTCCACCATTAACCGGTGTGCGGCGGCCTTGCGGATCGCCTCGTGCAGCCATGCCGTCCAATGCTGACCGCCCACATTCACAAAACCATACTTCACTCCCTTGACCCCCCATTTCCGGTAGATCGGCAGGATTTCATCCAACTGCTTTTCCATCGCCAAGTGGTTCACATAGAGAATCACGCCGATGCCCTTCGAGTTCGCGTAGTCAATCACCTCGCGCAGGTTCAACGCCGTCGGATCCGGGTTGCGGAGCGGATCGAGATGCACGTCCCGCGCATCGGACTTGGCATCGTATTCATGGCCATACCAACCGGCGTCATACTCGATGAATTGCAAGCCCTGGCGCAGGGCGAAATCCACACATGCCTTCCCGCCGACGGTGGACAACGTCACTTCCCGGATGACTTTGCCGGGTTTGATCCATGAAGTATCGGCGATGGCGCAAGGATCATTCAGATTCGAAATCAAATAATTTTGCTCCAACAGCTTGCCCGGCGAGGTCGCCACCATCACCACGCGCCACGGCGAGGTGAACGGGGTTTTTCCCGTAACCTCGCCATCGAGCAGGGCCTCCAACGCGTGGTCCGCGCCTGCGACCGGCCGCAGTTTCATCCTCGCATAATCCACCAAACGAGCCTCGGTGACGGCGGCGTAGAGACGATCATCCACACGCACCGTTAGAGGACGCTCGGCACCCGCCTGGACCGCGCTCAATGGCACCGGTCCGCATGCGGGTAGTTTCCCTTTTTGCCGAGGATCATCTGCATCGTAGTTTCCCTGGGCGCTGTACACCGCCCACGCGGCATGGTCGGCGGCAAAGGCAAACTGCGTCCGTTCGCGATTGATGACGAAGTCTGCTAGGCCGGGTTGCCCGGGCAAGGTATAACAAAACGCCACGCCCTCGTTGTAGGCGCGGAATGTCAACCGCAGGCGGCGTTCGGGTGGATTCACTTCCCGCAGGTCCACGACAAGCTGGTTGAAATGATCGCGGATGGATTCCCGCTCGCCGAGAACCGGCTTCCAGGTGCTGTCTCCCATGCTGGTTTCCCGCCCGGTGATTTTAAAACCGGCGGCCAGTGCGCCGCCGTTCAATTCCAGGCCAAGACGCGATTCCGCCAATACCGGACGACCTTGGAAATTTACCCGATAGACCGGACATTCCTGTTCCTCGCCGAGAGTTTTCAGGTCGAAGCATAACTCCACCCTGCCATCGGGGGACTTGAGTTCCAAGGCGGAGGCGAGTGGAACCGTCACAAAAGCCAGCGCGCTCGAAAGAATCCATGAAAAACGGGTTGTCATGCTTGGTTCGTTTGAAAATCGGAAGAAACTCATTTCATGTTGATCGCGGGCGGCTCCATGACTTTCGACATGGCATCATGGGAAAACATCCCGGCAACCGTCCGGAAATGCGTTTATCTGATCACGGGAGTCAACTCCAACTTGCGGTATTCGACGTTGGTGTGGTCACCTTGCAGAAAGATCGGACCCGGTTGGAACTCGTCCGAAGTAAGAGCTCCGCCGGTGCAACCGAGCACGGGTTGATTGTCGATGATGGTGACGCCGTTCAACAGGACGGTTAGATGGCGGTCCACAAGCGTGATGTCCAGAGTCTGCCAGACGCCGGCGGGTTTCTCGGCGGCTACCGAAGGGACGATTCGGCTATAGAGCGCACCCATGTTGTGGGAATCACACGGTTTTCCGAAGCTCTCAGCCACTTGCACTTCATAGACGCCGCGCAGATAGATCCCGCTGTTGCCCCCTTCCGGCACGCGCAGCTCCGCCTTGAGATTAAAATCCTCGAACTCGGCCTCGGTGCGGATGTTGGTGCCATGTTGGTTGGTGCCGTCCGCGGCAACCACGTTGTTGACCAGAACTCCGTCGATGACACTCCAGCAATTGGGCGCTTTTTCATTCAACACCGTCCAACCAGCCAGATCCTTGCCGTTTAGCAACGAGATCGGATTGCCGAATTTCACTTGTGACAAATCCGGTTTCGGGGGCAGGTCGGCGATTCTGCCGCCCTTGAACTCGCTCCTGGCGATTTCTATTCCCGCCGGGTCCACCGTGATGGATTTGAGCTCCATTTTGTCACCCTCAAGCCGCGCGCTAATCGTTTCGATATGACGCACAACTTTCCCATCATCTTTCGTGTAAACTTCCCGCGAGAAGACCAATACCCCGTTTTCCATCTTTGTCCCGGCCGCCGGCAACACGCTACCACCGCCCCAGAGCAGAGTCCCTTTAAGCGAACCGTTCTGATCCTCGATGCCAAGCCATCCGGCTCCGCCACCAGGAAGATCAAGAGCCCAGCGTCCTATGAATGGATTGGCGAAATCCGCGGCAATGAGCCAGGGCGACGCGCCGAGCAATACGGCGCTTGTAATGATCAATGGAATGGAACTGAACGCTGTTTTTTTCATGGTGGTAAATGATGTCATATTTCATAGCCCGCTGACTGAAGCGAATGGTCGCAGGGGCGCAGGGAATCTGGATTTCACAGGCCGGGAATCTCCCAGCCGGGCCGATAGCGGCGTTTTACGAATTTCGTGGCTTCCGCCGAATTCGTGAAGAGCATTTTCTCGGCGTTCCATTCCAATGTTTGTTTTGGAAAAATGCTGGCGAGGCAACCTAGCAAGACCGCTTCGGTGAGCGGGCCGGCGTAGTCAAAGTTAGCACTGGGTTTCCTGTTGGATCCGCCTGCCAGGCAGCAGTCCACGAATTCATACCAGTGGTTGCGAGCTTCCAATTTGGGCGGGCGGATGCCTTGGAATTTCTCTCTGGGCAGGAGCTTCGGGGTGGATCCGTGCTGGTGGAGCAGCACGCCATCGGTGCCGATGTAGAGGCTTCCCTGATCGGGCCACGGGATATCGCCGAGCAAGGCAAGGACCTCCTTGGGCGGGAGTTGATCGCCATCATACCAAGTCACCTTCACGGTCTTGTCGGCGGTGTGGATCGTTCCTGGATAGATATATTCAACCTTGCCGTCGTTGGCCCAGTTTTCCGCGTTGGGTGGCGGCGGACCCAGTGAGGTAACGCTCAGGGGCATGGTGAGGGAGAGCGCACGGTACCATCCGCTGAACATGTGGCAGCCCATGTCCCCGAGCGTTCCGGTGCCGAAGTCGCGCCGTTTGCGCCAGTTTGACGGATGATAGTAATCCGGGATGAACGGACGCTCCGCGGAAACACCGAGCCACTTGTCCCAATCGAGCTCTGTAGGCGGGGAAGCGGCTCTCGCAATGGGGACGGGATCCATGTCCCCCCATTTTTTGTTTGAGAAGGAGTGGACCTCCTTGACCTTTCCGATGTCTCCCCGATGGATCATTTCGACGGTGAAACGTTCGCCAAATGAGGAGGAGATCTGGATGCCCATTTGGGTCACGATACCCTTCTCGTGGGCAAAGCGGGTGAGGGTGCGGCACTCGGCGAGGTTTTGGGTGAGGGGTTTCTGGCCATAGACATGCAGTCCCTTAGAGATCGCAGCCATGCCGATGGCGGCGTGCATATGGTCCGGCGTGCTGATATGCACGCTATCGACCTGGCCCGCTTCTTTTTCCAATGCCTCGCGCCAATCGACGTAGGTGCGAACGTTTGGAAATTTCTCTTTGACTTGCGCGAAGGTGCGGGTGTCCACATCGCACACGGCGGCGAGCTCCCAGTTCGGATGGGTTGAAAACGCGATGATATCCACCCAGGACATGCTGCCCGCGCCAAAGGCCAGGTGGCGGAGCTTTTGACTGGCTGGCGCGGCTTTCGCGCCTGATGTGACGAAAGGTGCGCCCAGCAGTGTGGCTGCGGAAGTTTTAAGAAAACGGCGGCGGGTGGAGTCAGGTGAGGTCATGAGCTTTTGAAATGATACGCATGAGAGATATGGAATATATCGAAATTCGGCAATTATGAATCGCAGCCTTGGCCCTGAGTGAGTTCTGACTGACTGCTAGTTCCGGAGCGTGCGCAAGTAGGCGGTGAGATCGGCCAGATCGGCGGGTTTCAGGCCGGAGAGCAAGCCGGGCGGCATGAACGAGGTCTTGTAGGAGTCGCGGCTGGCGATGTCGCTCTCCGCCAGCCGCTCGGTGGTGCCGGGGCCGGTGTGGATGAGGACACCGTCCGCCGAATCGAAGGCGATAAGGCCGACGCGTGTGGTGCCATCCTTCAAGGTGAAAAGCGTGGCTTGGAATGCCTCGGCGATGTTGCGGCTGGGAAACTGGATCTCGGTGAGCAAATCGCTTGCAGAGAGCCGGGCGACGGGACCGGCAAGCTCCGGTCCGAGCGGCGAGGTGCCCACATGGCAAACCGCACAAGCGCGATCCCTGAAAATCCGCCCACCCCGTGCGGCGTCGCCTTGCTCCCAGACGATTGGTTTCAACGACTCGGCGAACCCGGCCACATCGCCAAGCGGTGGCGGCGGCGGCTCGACCATCAACGCCAAATCCTCTGCGGTGGCGTCACGCTTCAGCACTTCGCGCAGCGCCGGGCGGAGAGCGGGGCTACTCCACTTCCCTCGCAGCAGTGGCCGCGTCCCGGGCAGCGTGGAGATGAGTCTCACCAACTCGGGCGTCCACTCGAAAGCGGCGTTCGCATTCGCGGCGGCGAGAAACGCGCGGGCCGCCGCTTCCCGGCGGACGGCGGGCAGCGCGTCCACCAGGGCGAGGTGGCCGGGCGTGGCGAAATCCGCCGCGCCCACCAACGAGTCGGCCAGCGCGGGATCCCGCTCGATCATCCGTGAGACCACTTCGTTGAGCCGGATGCCCCAGTTTTGCTTCGGCCGTTGATCGCCGCCCGCGAGTTTGCGCTCCAGATTGAGGATGGCGCGGGCGCTTCCGGCGGTGATTTCCGGAGTCCGCGTGCCGCGCAGCCGGGCCATGCAGGCAAGCGCGTGAAAGTCCCTCGTCGCGGAAGATTTCTCCGTGATCGACGCGAGAACGCCCCCGAGAGATGCCGGGGAATCATCCTCTAACATCGCAAGCAAACGAGCCGCCTCCGTCTGGATTCGGAAGTCCGCAGCGGTCAATTGCGCCCGCCCCAGCTCCAGCGCGGCGGCACGCTCCGGCCCCGCGAGACCTTCCGGCTTCGCCGCCTCGTAGGCCACAAACGCCTCCGCCGAGGCTCCCACTAAGCGCCAGCCGCCGAGCGCGTCCTGCGCCTTCGCGAGCCGCGCCAACTCGGGAGCCGCCGGGGTTTCCACCACCGGAACCACGGGTTGCACCGCCAACTCCGTGCCATCCGGCTCGATCCGGAAAACCGAACCCCGCGTTTTCCGCCCGCCGATGCTCACGAACAACGCGCCAGCCTCCGTCTCCACGATGTCCGTCGGCGCGAAGCCCGCCGTGCCGATCGGTTCGAGAAACACCTCGGGCCGCTTGCTCCCGGCCGGCACATGATAGATGCGCCCGAACGTCCAGTCTGCTAGAAAAAGCCCGCCTCGATAGTGCGCGGGCATCTTCGCGGAGCGGGAAACCACCACCCCCGTCGGCGAGCCACGCCCGATGTCCGCCAGCGCCGGCACCGTGGAGGGCATGTAGTCCGGCACGCGGAAACTGCGCATCCAGCCGGCCAGCCGCCACCCGTGATGCAGCCCCGGTTTCACCTCGTAAATCGCGCATCCGCTATACCACGGCAGGAAGTAATCACTCTCGCAGTCACTATCAAACGTGAACACCCGGCCTTGCGCGTCGAAGTCGAAATCATAGGCATTGCGGAAACCGCCAGCCACCAGTTCGATCTTCGAGAAATCCGGTGAAATCCGCACCAGCGCCCCGGCGAGAAACGGAGCGCCCTCCGCTGCGGGAGGCAGGAGCTTGTCGATGCCCGCATCATTGCCGCCGATCACCCACCACCAACCGTCCGGCCCGCGCCGGATCGCGTGCCCGGCGTGCTCGCCCCCCGCGAAAGGGAACAACTTGCGGGGCGCACCATCGGCGATGCGATCGAGATTGTCATCGCGGTATTCCGAGAGCCAGCCATCGGCCATCACCAGCACTTGTTTCCCTCCCTCGCCAAAACAAATGCCCATCGCGCCGCGGGCGATGTTGGCAAAAGGCAAGGCCTCGTCCGCCCGCCCGTCACCATTCGTATCAAGGAGCGTGCGGATGTAGCCCGCACCGGAAACGACGACCTCCCCGCGCGGGTTAAGCGCCATGCACCACACATCGTTTGCCAAGCGTTCGTCGGCAAATTGTGAGATGCGGAAGCCGCGCTCCAGCCGCACCCCGAGCGCGGGCGCGTCCACCAGTTCCGCACCAGCGCAACCCGCCAGCGCGAGCCATGGGAAGACTTTTATTAGAAGATGTGCGGCCTTGGATTGAAGGGCTATGGGAAAGCTGGTTGACGGAGCGGAGAGCGGGGAGGTCATAAAGCGTGGAATACGTGCGACAGGTCTGGATCTATCGGCAATACGCTTTTTTTACGAAAAACACCGGGAATCACGGGGGGCTGACGGACAATCGCGCCATACGCCGCGGATTGGATGCGCCAATGGCGGGCAGGATGCGGGTGGTGACAATCTCGGTGACGCCATCGCCAGAGGGAACGGCGCTGATTTCCAGCGACTCGGCAGGGGCGCTGCTCCATGACAAAAGGTCATCACTTACTTGCACTGCGTAGGTGACTTGCGGGGCATCGGTGCGGCGCAGGTAGGTGAAGGTCAGATAGGTTTTGCCGTCTCCGGGATTCAGCTCGGTGTTGATGATGGGGAGTCCGGCGCTGCTGTCTGAGGACGGATTCTGGTTGAGTGCGTATTCCATCAGGAGACCCAGGCCATCGTGGTCGCCGCTGTCGTCCGCAGGATTGTTTGCTACTTGTGGATCGAGACCGTAAAACTGCTCCCAAGCGCCTGGCAGCCTGTCTCCATCCACATCGGTGGCGAGAATGATCGTCGGAGTTTCCGCGTAAGGTTGGGTGTTGATTTGCAGGCTCAACTCCAACATTTCCCACCAGCTCAATGCGCGGGAATGGATGCGCACGTCGTCCACGGCTCCGTTGAAATAGTTGGCGGCATTATCATCTTTGCCAATGAACACGGCACCGGTATCGGCATTCAATGTTGCGGTGGTGGAGAGGAAGGAAACGAGAACTCCATCGACATATAGCTCCAGCCGACCAGCCGCAGGATCGAACACTCCGGCGTAGTGATGCCATAGGGTGATGTCGAAATCGGCGGGCGGAACCCAGGTCGGCGTGGCGATTTCCGTTGTCGGGCTGTCATAGATGATAAAACGAAGATTCTTGCCGCCTTGCTCCGGCGAGAGAACGAAGGCCGGGCGTTGGGAAACCAGGCAGCCGGACGCGTTCCACGCGGGGGTGGCGCTTTTGGCCCAGCACGCCACGGTAACCGCTTCTGGGGAGGAAATTGCCGGGGTGGCCACATGATCGTTCACACCGTCAAATTCCAGCGCACCGTTGATCCTGCCGCCTACCCATGCCGAGGCGGGCGTCATGTTGGTTAGATCGCCGGTTCTCCGGTAGGACGAGGAGTCCCATGCCTTGGTCGCACCCGCTTCATCATCGAGTTTGAGCCGAAGTGCCAGGCTGGGGTCGGTCCCGATCACATCCGCCACGGCTTTGTCATTCAACGCATAATTCCACAACTGGAAGTCGTCCATCTGTCCGTTGGAAAACCCCGTGCCGATTTGCAAGCCGCCGGTAGTGGCGATGTCGCCGAACCCGGCGGGGATCGTAGCCGTGTTGGTCAGTTTGCCATTGCGGAAGCTCTTCACCACACCATTCGCACGGTCGAAAACAAAAGTGACGTGTGCCCAGACACCCGCGGCAAGAGCCTGAGTCGAGCATGAGATGCCGGTTTTTGGATTGTCTGTACCCTGGGAGTTATCCTTGGTCCAAAGATACATCGCCAAGCTGTAGTCCGGCCCGGAAGTAATATGCCACCCTTTTTTCAACCAGCCCGCATTATTGACGGGTTTGGGGTATTCGTTGGCCGCGATGTTGTTGAGCTTCAGCCAGAACGCCACGGAAAACGAGCCGCCCGCCGCAGGTATCGTGGCCGTGGTAGCGGTGGCCTTTTGGGTGATACCGGTGAACGTCAGCGCGTTACCATGTTGGCCCGGGGTGAACGTCGCTCCGGTGAGGACGGCGCTATTTTCATTCGGAGTCACATCGTATGCGGTCACGCCACCGCTTTCATCGAAGGGATAGGACACTGCCGGCATCCCGTAGGTCAGCGGGTCCGTGTTTTCCTGGGACAGAAGCACCGCCAAATCGTCCACATAGACTCCCGTCTCCGGGTACCATGGATTGACGAGGACGCTGTTGTAATAGTTGGAAAGATTGATCAGGGTGGCTGCCGTGGTTGGGAAGGTTCCGGTGGTGTTGTTCTTCGGAGCGACGGAAGAACCGGCAGGGCGGGTTACTTTCACATAAACCGTCGCGCTGGTATCGGTCGGCCCCGTGACAAATGGCACTTCGAAAATCACTCCCACCGGGTCCGCCACGTTCTGCTGCCAGGGGTTTGTGACAGGCACGGTGAATTCACGATCTGGAAATCCAAAAGATCTCACGCCCAACACCACTACCGCGGAAGGATCCGTCTTATGGGTGCCGCAATGGAACTTGTATCTCCGGTTGGGAATCAGCCCTGTCACCACCTGGCTGATTTCGGACTCGCCGCCACCGAACTGCACGCCATGATGGCCGGAACGCAGATGAGGATCATACCAGGAACTGCTGCGAATCACGCCGACGTTGCTGCCCGCGGCCGTCACCCAGGCAGTCGCTAGATTTCCAGACTCGAAACTGCCATCCGAGATCTGATTCGCAAAGCTCAACGACGGAGCGTCATGGACTGGATCGGGCGTTGGGGGAATGGCGTGGTATCCCGCGCGATCCGTCCAATCCGGCACGCCGTATTCCAAAGCTCCCAGATCGGGAGCACTACCGGCGTAGCCATCCGTAACACCTGGAATCACCGTGCCGGCATCGATGCCGGGTGAGGATGCCTGGAGCCGGAAATCACGGTTGGCGGGATCTACGAGCGATGGATCCGTGTGGAGGTTATGGCGCATGTCCGTAACACTCCAGGTCGCCTGGTTGCCGTCGGCTTTTCCGTTGAAAAGATTGTTGAAAAAACTGCTGCCGGTGGGTCCGTCACCCCAGAAATGGGATTGCACCGCGCCGCCGCTGCAGTTCCAACAAGTGTTGTTGAAAATCTTGTTGAAGTTGGTCCGCGCGTTGTAGTGCATGGCGTGGCCGATGACATTCCAGATGATGTTATGATGGGCGATCCATCCGCTGCTTTGATTATCCAGATAGAAAGCCCTCATGCCGGCTCCCGTGTGGCCCACCGCCGGCGCCGAGTCGTGGACCAGATTGTATCTCACAATTCCGTTGCTGCCGTCCTGGTTCCAATAGAATATCCCTCCGTCGGTGCAGCCTTTCATCGCGTCAGACACGTCGTTGTATTGGATGATTGCGGCCCTTCCGGGATAGGTGATGGCCGCGTGACCCACCTTACGGATGGTATTGTGGCTGATGAGGTTCCGGTAGGCGGCATACTGGTTCGCTCCATAGACGTTCGCGACGATGGCCCCGACACCTACAGGAGTGTAGGCGGCATCATGGAGGTAATTGTTGATAATACGCATGTCACTGCCCTGCATCGCAACAAGACCGTTGGAACAGTATGCCAGCTCGCTGTTGCGCAAGACACAACGCGAACCCAAGGCAAGGCCGACGGCTCCGTCGCGCAACCGGTGATGGCTCAGGTATTTCATGTTGAGTCCGTCCAATTCGCAGTCCGTCGGATACGGAGCGGTCGGATCCACCGTGCAGGCGAAGAAATCCAGGTTGGTTAGATTGATGAAGGATTTTCCGGAGAACTTGAAGCCGTAGAGCCTGGATTTGACCTCGACGTTGGCGGGTGCGGCTGTGGAATAAAAGCACAGGCGGCTTGAAATGTTGTCATAAAACCATTCGCCCTCGCTATCCAACTCGCCTTTTTTTCCGGTCAGGTAGTATTCGTTGCCGGTCTTCATCGTGTAGGCGCCCGGGCCGCCACCATCGACCGGGCCGTGGTTTTCATCAGTGACAAGGGTTTTCGTGCTATCATCATAACTGTTGACGCTGGGGGTGAAGGTGTACCACCCCTCTCCCAACATGATATGGACCCTGGCACCGGCCCAATAGTTGGCGGGAGCGGGGCGCGACGGCAGCTCCGCATCGATCAGCCAGCCGTTCTGCCCGTTCACGTCATAGCCGGCGCTGTCCACATAGGTCCAGTCCGGCGAGGGTTTGATGGTGCTGTCCTGCCATGGGTGGCCGGCGCCGGCGTTGGGCCAGCGGGCCTCGGGTTTCATTGCCAGGCTGGCTTGCGTTCCGGCGCCTTGGAAAACCTGGTTTCTGTCACCCAGTGTGAACGAGAAAGCGCCGGGGACGGAAGAGAACACGGAACCCGGAATGATCTCGGAAGGCACGGTCGTTGGCTGCCCCGGGCGGGCCCAGGCGACGGCGAGGTTGTCACCACCGGCATTCTCTTTCTGAAGCGCTTCGATGTAATATTGCTGACCTTGGACGAGACTCACCGCCACCGATTTTTGACTTGGAAATTTGGTCCATTCCCGGGAGATTGTATAACTATTCACCGCGGCGATGAGTTGTTTGTTCGCCGGAGAACTATTTGTGGATAACCATAGCTGGCTGTTGTCATCGCTAGCGATCCAAAATGTGTAGTCGCCATCCGCCGGGGCGGTGAAGACGCCGCTGACCCGGGTTCCGAAATTGTCCGCCCAATTCGTCGGAGTTTCGAAGCTCGCCAGCTTGTCGGTGAAGGTGGGGGTTGTTCCCACGGGAATATTGGCGACGCTCGATCCGGTGACGTTCGTCCAGACCTCCCGCGTGAGGTAGGGGATATCCACATACCAGACATTCTCGCTTTCCTCCGCCCAGGTATCCGTGATGGGATCCGTACCGCTGATGATGACCTTTTCGTTGTTATAGGCGGCGAAGGTGATGGGGGACGAGGCGGTTCCGGAATTCGGCACCGTTACGGTTTCCCGATAGATTCCGCCGCGGATGAAGCAGGTATCTCCGGCCACCATCAGATTCGCCGCTTTCTGGATGGTGGCGAAGGGTGTGGCTGCGGACAAGCCGTTGTTTGTGGTGTCACTGCCGGAGGGGGACACGAAATATCCGCTGGCCGCATGAAGGATTGCCTGACTGCCGGTGTAGGTAACGGTGAAACCGCCCGGCACATTGGCGAAGGCGCCGGTGAGTGGCGAGCCCTGGGCAATGACATAGGATGGCTCGGTCACGGAGCTGCCAGACGGCTTGATCGTCAGGGCGGCTCCGCTGAGATTCAACGCGCCTGTGGATAAGAGTTGATCGCAAGCGGGGCCGTCAATTTCCACCTCCAGCGTGCCACCTGCCGTGAACGACGCGGAACCCACGGTCAGGGTGCCGATCGCGTCCCCGGGGGAGACAGTTCCAGAAACCGCGAGCCCGTTTGTGATCGCTCCCGCGCCCTGAAGTGAGGCACCGTCTCCCACGGTGACACCGCTGGAGGCGAGCGTGCCGTTGATTACCAGCGTGCCGCTGGTGACGGCAGTCGCGCCGGTGTAACTCTTGGCGGTGGAGAAAACGACCTTGCCGGAGCCTTCCTTGGTGACGCCGAAGCCGCCGGTGACATTGCCGGAGAAATCGACGATGCCTCCGGTGTCTGCTGTTACAGCCAGATCGCGGGCGAGGGTGACGGTTCCGGAGAATGTCGAGGTGCCCGAGGTGTTGACGCCTCCGAGGATGGACTTTCCGGCGGACCCGTTGGCGACCACTTCGATGTCACGGTTGATGGCCACGCCATTGTTGAGAATGGAAACGACGGGATGAGTGGTGTCCTTGTGCCAGTCTAACGGACTTGAATTCAAAGTGATGGTCCCGGGAAACGGACCCGTGCCGCGCTGGGCTTGGAAATAGACGCCGCCACCGTTGATCGTGCCCGCCGTGATCCTCACTTGCTGGCCGTAGGAAATTTCCTCGGAGCTATCCAAATCCTCAGCCCGCACCCAGACGTTGGGTGAAAGGGAGGAAACCACGTAGATGCCGTTTTGGTTTCCACGGTCCTTCACCAGAATGCGATCCCCGACGGCCAGGGTGATTCCGTCGATGACGGCAGGGGCAGGAGTGGCTCCGACCCCGTAGGTGCCATGATGGATCGCGTCATTGGTCCAGGTGCCAAGCGTTCCGGCATAGCCGGACAGAACGGTGGCGACGCGCACATCCGTTAGGGGGGGGGTGGCCTCGCCGAGACTGACTGCGGAGGTGGCGCTTCCCAGGGCATTGGCATGGCCAAGAACCAATTCGCCGTCGCGCACGGCGGAAGCGCCAAGGAAGGTGTTGTCACCGTTGAGCTCTGTGCGGCCACCGCCGATTTTTGCCAATGGCGCCTTGTTACCTTCGGAAGCGGCATTGCCAATCACGGAGTCGAAGACAACGGAGGCCCCGGGTTCGCTGCGGAGGAAGATTTGACGGACGTTGTTGTTCGCGGCGGCGTTCAGGGTGATCGGTCCGGTGTAGTTGACGGTGCCGCCGGTGATGGTGGCACCGATGACAGCGCCGGTGACGTTGCCGTTGCCGGAAATCGTGATCGGCGAGGTGATGGTGGTGGGAATGGTGGCCAGCAGGCCGACCTGCGCGGTTCCGTTCGAAACGATACTGACCGGCATGCTGTTGCCCGTGCCGAGGGCGTTGTGATTGCCGACTCCGATATAGTTATTACTTCCGAGGAAACCCTTGCCGGGTGCGAAAGAAAGGCCGGAGTTGTCTCCGGTGTATTTTGTCATGGTATAGGACAGGCCGGCATTTTCAAAATCGGCGGTGAGATTGACATCCAAAGCCGGTCCAGTGTTGGAGATGTCGCCGGCCCATGTAAGGACCGGCGAGGTGATGAGATAGAGTTGGAAGTTATTAGCAGCCGAGGTTTTTTCGAGGATCAGGTTGTTGGGTATGACAGGGCCTGCGGTGGGGCTGTAGTTGTTGGCGGACAACCTGGTGTTGGAATTATTGGTCAGGGTGATGACTCCGCCGCCATAGGCGTTGTTGTTGGAGCGGACCTGGAAGGTTCCGCCCTCGACGCGGATGTTGCCGGTGTATCCGCCGGCGACGTTGTCGCTTGCGATCAGCAACTGACCGGTTCCAGTCTTGGTCAATTTCCCCGCTCCCGCGAACTTGGTGCTTCCAAACGAGAGTTCCACGTTGTTGGCGACGTTGATTTGCACGTTGTCGGTGAAGTTGATCTTGCCGCCGGCGCTGGCATTGAAACCGTGGCCCACGAGGTTGCTGGTCGGGACATCGATCAATACGAGATCCGAGGCATTGTATCCGGCGGTGCCCGCGTCCAGGCTCAGATTGTTTGCCCCCAGCGCGATTCCGTAACCCTTGTCCGAGGTGCCTCCTTGTCCGGCTGCATCGGTATCATTGAAAAGAAGGCCGCCGACGGTAATGGCCGAGGTCAGGGTGACAATCCGCGAGGCGGTGATGTTGTGGCTGAACGTGGCGATGTCTCCCGCGCCGTTGGGGTATTGGGTCCCGGATGCCCAATTGGCGGCGGCGGTCCAGTTTCCAGCGGCATTGACGATCCATGAGTCGTTCGCGGCAAAGCTCTGACTGGCGGTGAAAGAGGCGGCGAGCAAAATCCGGCCCAAGCCGACTGCTCGCTGAATTGCGGGTTTCATGGTAACGGATGGGTTACCAGGGTTTTGGGTTTTTATATTCATGGTTTTGGGTTTTCAGAAAGTGGGTTTCTGACACGAGCGGGCACATTGCGACGCAAAGACACCCGCTCACATGGGGCTCAACAGGCCGGGCGGAGTGAAGGTGGATGCCATCGCGGTGGTATGGGTTGTGTCGCTCGAACAAACCGGCTCACGCGGGCAGAACCTCGCACATGCGGCTGATCTCACGCATCATGGCGCGGGTTTCGCGCTGCCATTGATTGAGTTTCTCACGGGAAAGCTGGACACGATCAGCGACGGCCTTTTCGAGTTCGTGATAGTTGGCGGCGAGGCGCTCCACCATTTCATGCACGGCATCGCTGGCGCGATGGGCATGACCGGCTCCCTGTTCGCGGAGTTCCGCGAGGTGTGCCTCGGCCTTGATGCGGGCTTGGCGCATTTCGGCGAGCAGGATCTTGCTGTCCGGCACGCGGCGCAGCCCTTCGACGAGGCCGAGTTTCGAAAGCGTCCAGATCGTCCACTTCGAGGGATCCCACTGCCAGGGCTTCACACCGTTGCGGTAGTCGTGCTGGAACTCGTGATGATAGTTGTGATAACCCTCGCCGAAGGTGAGGAAGGCCATGATCGCGCTGTCACGAGCGCTGTGATTGGAGGAATACGGCTGGCGACCGACGGTGTGACAGAGCGAGTTGATGAAGAAGGTACAATGCTGGGCCACCACGATGCGGGCCACGCCGGCGATCAGAAAGCCGCCCAGCGCGCCGGTCCAGGGGTCCATGCCATTGATCGAATTCCAGCCATAACCGAGAACCGTGGGAATGATCAGTCCGACGACCAGGCCGATCAGATGGACGTATTTGTACTGCCACATGACGAGCTTATCCTTGCGGAGGTCGTTCACGTTGTCCATCGGTGGCTCGGGGTTGAGCTTGAACATCAGCCAGCCGATGTGCGCCCACATGAAACCCTTGGAAATATCGTAGGGATCCTCGTCGTGATCGACATGCTTGTGGTGGCGGCGATGGTCCGAGGCCCAGTCCAGGCAGGCGTTTTCAAAGGCGCACGCGCCGAAAACCAGGGTGAAAAGGCGGACCGGAGTCTTCGCCTTGAAGGAGAGGTGGGAGAAGAGGCGGTGGTAACCGACCGTGATGCTCATCATGGTGGCGACCAGGTAGAAGAAGAACATTCCGAACTGGAACCAATCGATGCCGAATTTGAAAAGATAGATCGGCAGGCCGATCAGGGCGATGAGAGCGGTGCCGATGAGGAAGGAACTGGTGGTCCAGTTCACCCGGTCGAAGGGAATGCGGTACATGTACGATATGGTTCGGTGAGGCTTTGGGGAAAACCGACTGGCGGCGAAGGTGGCCAGCGGGCACAGACGTCTTACCTAGTCGATGTTTGATGTCGGCGCAACCCCCCATTTTTTTGACTTTGAGGCAGGTTCTGTCTTGACAAGGCAAGGTGGTTCCCCCATCAAGCGCCCCCCCGACCACACCCGTGGAACCGACCCAACCAACCAAGAACATCGCATGCGAGGAGTGAATTTGAAAAAAGGCGAGCCCGTTGACCGCGCTCTGAAACGCCTGAAGACCAAACTGGATGCCGAGGGCATTCTTGAGGAAATGCGCCGCCGCCGCGCGTTTGAAACTCCCACCGAGCGCAAGCAGCGCAAACTCCGCTCCGCCTCCAAACGCAACAAGATCCGCTGGCGTTACTCGAACGCCCCGGCCGCAGCAACGTCCGAGTCCGCTGAATAACATTTTCCAGGTTCCACACACGGGAAAAGAACGGGTGCCACAGTGGCACCCGTTTTTTTGTGCTTACAGCCGCTGCGCTTTGAGGGCGATGAACACGGGGATTTCCTCTGCGGCACGATGTTCGGCCTTGCTGAAGGGGCCGGAGCCCTGGGAACGGCGGTGGCTGTAAAGTTCCTCGCAGGAGGTGACGGCCAGGCCGCCCGCGCCGATCGCACACAGCAATTCCGCCAGCGGACGATGAAAAAACACCGTCTGTTCACCGGACCCCTTCCCCGGATGGGTGGTGATCGGGATTTCGAGCGGCGTGCCGTAGCTGTCGATGCGGCGGTATTGGATTTTCTGATCGGCGTCCCAGCCCCAGTGGGTCTGGCGTGGAATCCGGAAACACGGGTGCATGAAGATGAGCACCGCGCGACCGCCGGGTTTCAGGGCGCGGGAAAGATTCGTGAACATCGCCTTCACATCCGGCACATCGTGCACCGCCATCAGGCAGACTGCGGAATCGTGGCTGGCATCCGCCCAGTTTCCCGGTTGGCAGACATCCGCGATCACCAATGAAACGCGCGGCTCCCCGCCATGGCGGGCTTTCGCGGCATCAATCAGGCGCGGACTGGCATCGATGCCGGTGAAGCGGCCGATTCCCGCATCCAGCAAGGGCCGGACCAGCACGCCCTGGCCGCAGCAGAAATCGATGATGGATTCGCCCGTTTGCGGGGCGAGCATCCGCAGCGCGGCGGGCACGATGACATTGCGGTGGTAGTCTGATCCGGATTCGCCGACGAGTTTGTCATACCAGGCGGCGACGGGATCCCAGCCGCGGTCGGAGGCGGGATTCTTGTTAGGGCGCGAAGCGGGGGGATTGCGCCCCTGGGGGGGCTGAAACGGGCGGCGTGGCGGAGGCATGGCGGATCACTTCTTGCGGATGCGCCAGATTTCGACGAGCTGGTTGCGCTCCGGGATGCGGCTGCTGAAACGATCCGTCTGGCCGAGATAGACCGCCTGAACGAGCTGGGCGGGACGTTTCAAGGAGGAATAAAGTTGTGCGGCGGCGGTGGCGCGATCCGACGAGAGCACGCGGTTGGCATCCACGTTTCCAGTTTCCGACGCGTAGCCGATGGCCAGCACGAGGTCGCCATCCGGGATTTCACTGATCAGATTGCGAATGATGTCCTGATCCGCCGGGTTGAGCTCGCTGGAACCGGTGGCGAAGTTGAGGGTGTGCAGCACACTCGCGCCGAGGCTGGCGCCAAGGCTGGAGTAGGCGGAGGAGATCTCCGCATCGGGTTTTCCTTCCAGCTTGCGAATGCTGCGGACCAGCTCGACGGCGGCCGGCAGCAATTCATTTTCCGAACTTGCGAAGAGCTTGGCCTTGGACAGCTCACCTTCGAGTTCCGCCACTCTGGCTTCGAAAAAGCCCTTGGCGCGCAGGGCCTCCTCAAGCCGACGCTCAAGAACGGCGAACTCGTCTTCGGAAACCCCCTTGCCTTTTGCGGCCAGCTCCTGACGCAAGGTGGCGAGCTCCGCCGAAAGCGCGTCGCGCTGGGACTTCACGGTTGCCAGATCACGGCGGAGCGATTCCACGTCGGAACCGCTCACCAGGGCACGCTGCAACTCGGATTGAAGACGCGAGCACTCGGCGGTCAGCGTCTGGCGGAGTTGCTCCAGGCGGAGGTTTTCGGCATTCGCCGCGGAGAGCTCGGCATCCTTTTCCGCCAGCATCGTTTGGAACCTGCCGGCCAGCGCGACCATGGTGTCCGCATCCTTCTTGAGACGAGCGGCGATGTCCTCCACGGATTCCGAGTTTCCTTCGAGCGGCCTCAACCCCAACGCAATCCGTTCGCGGTTGAGCTGGGAGCGCAGGGCGTTGGCCTCGGCCTGAAGCTCTGTGAGATCCGCCGAGTCCACTCCCGAGCCACTGATGCCGCCGCGCAGACCGATCACGATCAACACGCCCAGCAAGGCGATGATGACGAAGGCCAGTGCGATGGCAGGCGGCATGGCGGGTTTGGAAATCGTGGTGGTTTCCTCGTCGCCTGACAGCGGCTTCGGTTCATCGATGGGCGCGTTCTGCTCCGACATGCATGGAGCTTGCCTGCCCGATGCTCCGGGTGTCAATCACCGCGGGGCGAGCAGCCGCAGGAAATCCCTGGGATGATCGAACAGGTAGTCCGGCGACTGGGCGGCGAGCGACTCGCGGGAATTGAAGCCCCAGGTGACGGCGGCGATCGGAATGCCCGCTTTCTGCGAGGCTTTCACGTCGCGCAACTCGTCGCCGATGTAGAGCATCTCCTCGGAGCGCAGCGAGAAGGTCTTGCGGATCGCCTTGAGGTGCTTGGCCTTGCCGGTGAGCTTGGAGGTGGAGGAAATGAAGTCGAAGGGTTCCCGCAGGCCGTGGGAACGCAGGAAAAGATCGACGTTGGAGGGCGCGTTGGATGTCAGGATGCCGAATCTCCAGACATGACGGCGCATTTCCACGATCACCTCGGGCATGCCTTCGATCATTTTCAGCTCGGTGATGTTGCCACGCATCATCCCGGTGCCGCGCGAAATGAGCGCCGGAACCCGCCGTTTCGGAATCTTCAGGTGGGCCAGCAGCTCCTTGAGCGAGAGATGCCGCAGGTGATCCATCTCGTGCTCATCCACCTGGCGGATTCCATAATCCGGCGCGAGTTGGTTGAAAATGCGGCGCGTTTCGCCCAAAGTGTCGGCGATCGTGCCATCGAAATCGAAAATCAATGTTTGGTGTAGCATCCTGCCGATCCTTATCCAACAGCCGGCATCCGTGCCAGCGGCAAATTCGGATGAATGTCCTCGCCCAGCGGCGAACGCTCGCCGGATAAATGGCGCAGCAAGGCTGCAAAGGCGATCATCGCCGCGTTGTCCGTGCAGAAACCCGGCGAGGACAGCACCAGCTCGATGCCGGATTTCCCGCAGGCCTCCCGCATCGCCGCGCGCAAGGCCATGTTCAGGCTCACGCCGCCGGACATGGCGATCATCCGGCGTCCCGTCTGCCGCGCCGCGCGCAGCGCCTTGCCCACCAGCACCTCGATCACCGCCTGCTGGAACGATGCCGATAGATCCGCCACGGAAACCTTTCCCTGCTCCCGCTGGAGCGTGTAAAGCACGGCGGTTTTCAACCCGGAAAAGGAAAAATCCAGATGCCCGTCGTGCAGCATCGATCTCGGAAAATCATAGGCCGCCGGGTTTCCGGAAACAGCCGCCTTTTCGATCTCCGGCCCGCCGGGATATGGCAGACCTAACATTTTCCCCACCTTGTCGAAAGCCTCGCCCGCCGCATCGTCCCGGGTGCCTCCGAGTTTGCGGTAGCCCCCCGCCCCCTCGACATCCAGCAACAAGGTGTGCCCGCCCGATACGATCAGCGACACATGCGCCGGCACCGAGGTCCGATCCAGAAACGGCGACAGCAAATGCCCCTCCAGATGATTGATGCCGAGAAATGGCCGGTCCAGCGCACAGGCCATGCCCTTGGCCGCCGTACTGCCGATCAGCAGCGAGGACGCCAAGCCCGGACCGCTTGTCGCCGCGAAGGCGTCGATCTCCGCCATCTTCACTCCGGCATCCGCCAGCGCCTTCTCGACCAGTCCGCGCAGCCGCAGCGAATGGTTTCTGGAAGCCAGCTCCGGCACCACCCCGCCATGCTCGCGGTGCAGCTCGATCTGCGAGGAAATCTCCGATCCCAGCACCTCGGCGCGCGCCCCCGCCTCACCACGCATGATCGCCACCGCGGTTTCGTCACAGGAGGATTCGATCGCAAGAATGGTGGCCACGGGCGATTCCTTACCGGCCGATGTCCGGAAATGCAAGAATGGCAGTTGGCGCGTTCGTCAGAACGTGGAGGGTGACAGAACCGGCGCCATCCGGCAATTGGCACTGCGGCCGCCTTGCGGACATCTTGCATGACGCTACACGACAATTTTTCGGGTCAACGGCCATCTAACAATATGATTCAGGAAATCGGCGAGCCGATCCGCGAGATTGATGGGGCTTTGAAGCATCCGGTGAAAACTTTCAAGACCCTGGCGGAACACGCTTTTGGCGCGGTGGCCATGCGACTTGAGTTTGATTCCGGTCTCATTCTCCAGCTTGCGCCCCCACTGATCATTGAGGATCACGCTGACCGCCAAAACCAGTATCAGGAAGCAGGTCAGGCGGGCTTTGAGGCGGACCAAGGTGTGCCTTGAAATGTACGCGGAGAGTCTCCACAGTGGCTTTGGCGGCTCGGGAAGTGCATTTCTTTTGATTTACAACCAACGACTTACACCCAGAGTCGCCGATTGTTAAGATCTCTTAAATTTTGTCGTGTAGTGTGAGAAAGAATCAAAGAAGCGTAACTCAGAGTGTCAGATCATTATAAATCGCGGGAAACCGCCCGGCCATTCATGGTTTCGAAATATCGCCAATTCATCCTTGTCGCCACCAGCCTGTCGCTGTTGTTGGCGGTCTGTCACGGGGCCGCCGCCCGACGAATCCCCCTCGCCGGCGAATGGCGCTTTGCCTTGGACCCGCAAGCCGTCGGTGAGACGGAAAATTGGTATCGGCAGGAACTGGCGGACACCGTGACTTTGCCCGGAACTGTCGCCGGGAATCACAAAGGCCCGCATCTCCTTCGCGACGAGGGCGTCCAGCAGCTCGGCTCCGCATATCCCTATGAAGGAATCGCCTGGTACCAACGGACCATTCTGATTCCCGAAACCTGGAGCGGAGCCGGGGCGGAACTGTTTCTCGAACGCTCCAAGCCCACCAAGGTCTGGCTGGACGATCTTTTCCTGGGCGAACAAAACGCGCTGGGCGTCCCGCATATCTATCCGATTCGCGGGCTGTCATCCGGTGCCCACCGCTTGACCGTCCGGGTGGACGGCAAGATCCGGCCATTCGGGGCTTTCGGGCACATGATTACCAACAGCACTCAGACCAACTGGAACGGACTGATCGGCGATCTTCATCTTGAACGGTGCGAACCCATCCGAATCCAGCGGGCACGCGTGATCCCGGACATCTTGCGGAAAACTGCGGTCGTCACGCTCTGGATCGAGAACTCCACTGGCGTCCAACAGCCCGGCAGGGTCCTCTTGATCGCGACCCCCTTCAACGTGTCCGAGGCGAAAGACCGCAAGCCGGCTTCCGCCCTCCAGTCATTCACCGCCGCACCGGGCGGGACGACTTTGGAGGTCATCTTGCCGCTGGGAGAGGGCGCCTTGTTGTGGGATGAATTCCATCCGGCGCTCTATCGGCTGGAGGTGAATCTTGAAATCGGTGCCGTCGGGGAAAGCCGTCGCACCCATATCTATCAAGACGAGTTCGGAATGCGCGAGTTCAAGACGGCTGGCGGGCAATTCACCGTCAACGGCCGGCCCGTCTTCCTGCGCGGCAAGCACGACGCACTGGTTTTTCCGGTGCAAGGCCACGTGGCGATGGATCTCGCGGAATGGACGCGCGTGCTTTCCATCGCCAAATCCTACGGCATCAACCACTACCGGTTTCACTCCTGCACCCCGCCCGAGGCCGCATTTCTCGCCGCCGACCGCCTCGGCATTTACTTGCAACCGGAATTGTATAACTTCGGCGGCACCTACCCGGATGGCGAGGCCGCCGCATATCACCTCGCCGAGGGGAAGCGCATTTTGACGAGTTATGCCAACCACCCCTCGTTCGTCATGTTCGCACTGGGAAATGAAATCGGTGATGGCCGGGAAATCCGCGCCCGCGCGGTGGACGCCCTGCGCCAGTTCGATCCCACGCGGCTCTATGCGCAAGGCTCCAACAACCAGTTTGGCCGTCCGACGCTCGCATCTGGAGATGATTACTGGACCACCGCGCGGACGTCCAAGGATTCCGCGCGGCACGCTGTCCGCGGTTCCTTCAGCCATGCGGACAAGCCCCTCGGCCACATTCAGTCATGCCGCCCGGCGACGCGCCATGACTACCGCGCCGCGCTGCTTGGCGTGCCGGTCCCGGTGATCGGCCACGAAGTCGGTCAGTTCCAGGTCTTCCCGGATTTCCGGGAAATCGCGAAATACACCGGTGTTCAGAAACCATGGAACCTCGAAACCTTCCGCCGCAGACTGGATGCGGCCGACATGCTCGATCAGGCGGATGCCTTCGTCGCCGCCTCCGGTGCCCTTGCGCTGCGCTGCTATCGTGAGGAAATCGAGACCGCCCTGCGGACGCCCGGATTTGGCGGATTTCAACTGCTGGATCTCCAGGATTTTCCCGGACAAGGCACCGCACTGGTCGGCATTCTCAATGCTTTCATGGAAAGCAAAGGACTGATTTCCCCCGAGGCATGGAGCCGTTTTTGCGGCCCGGTTGTGCCGCTGGCTCGGATGGATCGTTATACTTGGACCTCCGCGCAGAGTTATACCGCAGAGATCGAGGTGGCCCAATACGGTTCCGCTGCGCTGCCCGCCATGGCATTGGCGTGGTCTCTGGATGATGCCGGTGGCAAGAGCGTGGCCAGCGGCAGCTTGCCGCCGCGTGACTATCCACAAGGCGCACTCGTCCCGGCCGGCACCCTCACCATTCCGCTCGCCGGATTACCAGTTCCCGCGTGCTATGCCTTGCGGCTTTCCCTGCCCGGCACTTCCTATCAGAATGACTACCCACTCTGGATCTATCCGGAAAAAGTGGAAACCGCCACCCCGCCCGCCGTCACCATCCGCAGGACATGGGATGGCGAAACCCGCGCCCTGCTCGCCGCCGGCAAGTCCGTATTGTTGTTACCATCTCCCGCCTCGATTTTCGGCGTGGATGGATTCTTCACTCCTGATTTCTGGTGCTTCCCGATGTTTCGCAACATTTGCGAGGGCGGCAAAAACCCCGAGGCACCCGGCACGCTCGGGCTCTGGATCGATGCCAGCCACCCCGCGCTCGCCCGTTTTCCGACCGCCACCCATAGCGATTGGCAATGGTGGGATCTCATCACCGGAAGCCGCGCCCTCATCCTTGATGCCACCCCCGCCACCTATCGACCCATCGTGCAAGGGATCGATAACTTCGAGCGCAACCACAAGCTCGGTTATCTCTTCGAGGCCAAAGTCGGCCCCGGCAGCTTGCTCGTCTGCACCTTGGATTTGTTGCACAAACAGGAAAGCCCCGTCGCCCGCCAAATGCTCGCTAGTCTGCTGGATCACGCGCGGACAGCTGCGCCTCCCCGCCACGCCCTCCCGCCGGAAACCATCGATGCCATTTTCACCCCGCCCAAGCCGGTGATGAGAAAAAACCCGGACGGCTCCTTCTCCGAGTTTTTCGAGCGGAAGGAATAACTCCTGGAAACCGGATTCCCGTCGGGCGGGACCTTCGGCGGCGGGCCGGGTCAAGCGAGAGGCAGAGTCAGCTTGGCGCTGGTGCCGCCGGTGGTTTCCAAGGAGATGTGGATGGCGTCGCTGAGCTGCCCGCCCTCGTCATGGCCGACATAGCCCGGCGGTGCGCCGATCAACTTCGCCACGCTGTGTTCCTCCTCTGATCGATCACCCGGATCGCCCCCCGCGCCAGCGCGGGCTTGAGGGTGTTCGCCGCGTCCATGCTGCCGCTATGGCGACCCATTGGGCAGTTCATTGATACCGGCTATTTCCCTTTCGAAGGAGGGGCGTCCATTACGATCTCATCCCCGGCGATGTTACGGATTTTCATGCGGAACTTGCTGGTTGGCAGTTTGTAGGTGCCTTTGACACGTTGCTTGGCTCCGGCCTTGTCTTCGAGATCGGGATTGCTGATCCAGACGCCATCCTCGCGCAGGGTGGTGTCGAATTGGATGGCCTCGATGAGTTCGAGGCCGGATTCGCTGATGGCGACGGGAGTGAACTTGGTTGAAACCGCTGCAGCCTTTTCCTCGTCATCGCCTTCTTGCATGTTTTGGCGGGCTTTTTTGCCGCGCTTGGCGTTGAATTCCTCGATCTTGTTGTGGAGGTAGCCGCTGAAGAATTGTTTGATGGTGACTTCCCATTTGCCTTTGCCGGCAGCTTTCACGTCCAGAATGGCGCTGTCTGGGGTGAACAGGATGGCGGCTTTCTTTTCCAGCAATTGATTGAGGCTGATGAGCTCCACCTTGAGAGCGGTGCGCTTGCTGTCGCGAAGACGTTTGTCGATATAAGCTTGGTCCACGGCGGGATCGCGGTGGGCGTAGAGGATGCGCACGCCCTCGGCCCGTTCGTCGGTTTCGAGTTGGCAGATTTCCTCGATGTAGTAGTCCACCAGCTCCCGCGTCAGGCGCTCCTGCAAGCCGACGAATTTGATGGGAATGTAGCGCCCG
>JAUYNL010000010.1 GCA_030696085.1 Luteolibacter sp. | reverse complement strand
GCAATCAAATCAAACCCAAAGCTCGTCAAATCCTTTTTTCACGCGCCAAGTGTAGCCTATGCCAAGGACTAATCAGTAACAGGGGGAAAAGCACGGCCACCATTGTCAATCTGACGCGCAAGCCGGAGCTCAAGGTGCTGATCCAACAACCGGATGAGTCCTGGACAACGCTCATCGTCACCCGGCTCGCCCTGGAGCGTGCCCCGATTGTTCAGCGGACCGGATATGTTCCGCTGAAGACCGAAGACTGCGATTTGAAGCCCTTGTCGGTAGGCTCCTCCGGGAACTTTGTTTCAGTCATTTATGAGGATGCCACCGGAAAAATCTGCTCGCAGAACTTCCAGGACTTCAAATATCTAAGTTTGGAGTGATGCGGCGGGCCGGACAACCATGTTGTCCTGCTCCATGACGACGCCGAAAAAGTGTTGGCCCGCCATATCGCGCATCCGGAACACCTGTTGGAAATGCATGGCAGGCTGATGCTCGCCGTGATCCAGACCTAGCCGGTCTCGTCCGCGAGTTTCGGCGGGATGAGGAATTTGAGCAGGCCGTGGCGCGACGGGGGATTGATCCGCAGGCAGGCGATGGCCCCTTTTTTCATGTCCACCCCGCCGCCGGAGGTTCCGAGAAGCCACTCGATGAGTCGGGAGAGATCCGGTTCGTGGCCGACGATGGCGATGCGTTTGAACTCGGAGAATCCGGCCAGTTCCCTGAGGGCACCCTCGGGATGCATGCCGCAGGCCAGCCAGCCTTGAATCACCGCGCCGGGCAAGCTGGCGGTCTCACAGAATTCATCCGCCGTCTGGCGGGCGCGGACCAGGGGACTGGTGAGGACGATCTCCGGCAGCCACCTGCTGTCCTTCAGCAACCGCGCGGCCTTGTGTGCCTGTTCACGGCCCCTGCCCGCCAATTCGCGGAAGGAGTCTCCATCCGCGTGGAAATCCTCGGCTTTGCCGTGGCGGAGAAGAATGAGGTCCATGGAGGTGGATTTGAGATATGAAAATTGAAATTTCACATGCGCGAAGCGCCTACATCGTCATCCCGCCATCAACTGCGAAGACCTGGCCGGTGATGTAGCGGGCGGCGGGACTGGCGAGATAGGCGACCATGGCGGCGATGTCCTTGGTTTCTCCGAAGCTGCCTAACGGAATCTTTGCGAGCACGGCTTCCTTCACTGCCTCGGGAAGTTCGCCGGTCATGTCGGTGGTGATGAATCCGGGAGCTACGGCATTGCAGGTGACGCCGCGCCCGGCGAGTTCGCGGGCGATGGCCTTGGTGAAGCCGATCAGGCCGGCCTTGCTGGCGGAGTAGTTGCTCTGCCCGGCATTGCCGATCAGGCCGATAACGGAAGCGATGTTGATGATGCGTGGATCCTCGGCTTTCATCAACGGGCGCATGAAGGCTTTCACGGTGTTAAAGGTACCCTTGAGATTGGTGTCGAGCACGGTGTCCCAATCCTCCTCTTTCATGCGCATGAGCAATCCATCACGGGTGACACCGGCGTTGTTGATGAGGATGTTCACCGCGCCGAGTTCATCGCCGATTTTTTTGGCGAGTTCCTGCACGGCGGCGTGATCGGCCACATCCACGGCGTAGGCGGTGGCGGCTGCGGGAAACTCGGCGTTGATTTCATCTGCGGCCTTACCGCAGCTTGCGGCGCTGCGGCTCACCACCGCGACCTTTGCTCCCTCTGCGGCGAGCGTGCGGGCGATTTCCTGGCCGATTCCACGGCCTCCTCCAGTGACGACGGCGATCTTGTTGGCAAAACGTGACATGCATGAAACGTGGCGGCGGATGTGCCCTGCTGTCAATTCCGGGGATCTGCGGCCCGATTGACAAACGGGGAACCGGATGGTTTTCCAGGGCATGGCCACTTCCTCATGCGCGTATCCCCACACCAGCGGTGGCTTTCACCGATCACACCAGCATCTCCCGCGCGCTCGGCTCAAGGCGCGGGCGGACATGCCGTGAGGGCTGGGGCCATTCAGCTTAGGATCGCGCGGATGATTTTGAGACACAGCCGGACGATCAGGATGATCACGCCGATCACGAGGCCGACGGTGAGCAACAGGCTGATCGCAATGATTCCGAGAATCACCCATAGCGGCCACCATCGGCTGTCGAGGCTGCGGACCTGGCCGCGCCACTGATGCCAGTCCTGCCAGTCGCCGCGCTGCGGCGCATCGTGCCGGGCGGTCTCCGGCGTGATGATCGGAGCCACACCATCGATCTCGACGACTTCGACTTCGATTTCGCTGCTTTCCTGGTTCATGCGGGCGTGTGTCAACACCAGGGATTCTCCCTGCAAAAAAGCCGCGAGGCAAACGGCAAATCACTTACGGGGCATCGTTCCCGCGCCTATGTAAAACCTTGGCAAAGCGGACAGGATGGATACTTTCGCGCCGATCCTAGATGCGGGAACCGCAGGAGCACAACACAACCGGGAAAAAATCATGAGACGGAGCCTTTTTTCAATTTGGATGATCGCAGCCATGCTGCTGGCTGGCAGATCCTTCGGCGAGATGTTTCGCGATGGTGAGACGGTCTGTTTCCTCGGGGACAGCATCACCAACGGAGGACGCTACCAGGGCATCATTCAGAACTATTACCTAACCCGTTTTCCCGACCGCACCCTGCGGTTCGTGAACGCCGGCCGGTCGGGTGATACGGCGGATGGCGCGCTCGCCCGGCTGCGGGAGGATGTCATCGACAAAAAGCCGACCACGGTGGCGATCATGTTAGGAATGAATGACGTGAACCGCGGGCTCTATGTGGCCGATCCGGACGAGAAGCAGCGGGCGCGGCAACAACAGGCACTGGACAGCTACAGGAAAAACATGGAAACCGTGACACAACGCGTCCTCACCGAGGCAGGTGCGCCGAAGTTGATATTCATCACACCCTCGCCGTTCGACCAGACCGCGGTGAACGACCGCAACAATAACCAGCCCGGATGCAACGACGGGCTGGGACGTTGCGCGAAGATCGTGCGCGAACTCGCGGCCAAAAACCACGGCACGGTAGTGGACTTCCACGCGCCGATGACGGCGTTCAACCTGCAACGCCAACAGCAAGACCCGAACTACACGATCATCGGCCCTGATCGTGTCCATCCGGGACCGCCGGGACTTCTGATGATGGCCTGGTTGTTCCTGAAATCCCAGGACGCGCCGTCGCTGGTTTCTCATGTCAAGGTGGACGCCGCCGCAGGACGCGTGGTGGCAGGCGACAACGCCGAAGTCACGGCGGTGGTGAAGAGGGACGGGGGCGTGACATTCACGGTGCTGGCAAAGGCGCTGCCTTTTCCGGTGGAGTCCGCAGCCGGGGAAATGCTGGCGCTGCTGCCCATCGGGAAGGATCTGAACCAGGAGCTGCTAGAGATTGGTGGTCTGGCGGATGGAGACTATGAATTGAAAATCGATGGCACGCCGGTGGGCCGCCACACACGCGAAGAATTGGCCAGGGGCGTGAACTTGGCATTCAACGAAGCGACCCCGCAATTCAAGCAAGCGCGGGAAGTGGCGCTCCACAACGAGCGGCGAAGGAATGCCGAGGTGCAGGCGCGGGATTTGCTCAACACCCGCCGCTGGATGCAGGGTCACCACAAGATCGATGTGGAGGATCCGGTGGCGGTGCGGGCGTATTACGATCAATTCAAGGACAAGCAGGAATACAACGCTCTCAAGGCGCTCAACTACATCGAGCATTGGCCGCAATACGGCGATTTTCTCAAACAGATGGCGGCACACGAGCAGGAAGCGCTGGCGAGCCGGATGCCCGTCCCGCGAGTGTATGCGGTGGCTCCTCTCGCCAAAACAAAGTGAACATCAAATCTACCAAGTCCGGGTGTCATGCTTCCTGGCGCGGCAACCCCAACCCCTCAGGTATCATCTTTCACCGGCGCACTGCGCGGTGCCTGATTGCAGCTTCCAGCTCCCCGGTCAGGCGCGTGAGGCGTTCCTGATCGGCGGGCTCCGGCGGTGCGGGGTCGAAGCGCAGGCGCTGGTGCAGCGCGATGGCTTCATCGAGTGCCGGGGCATCGGGCAGTGACGGGCGGAGCTCCGCGAGCCAGCAGCCGAAGGGCCGGCCGGGCGGTCGCGCTCCGAGTTGGCGGCGTGCTCGGGCCTCCAGTCCATGCAGCGGCGTGCGGATGACCGGGCCCTCATAGCCGGGCGAGGTGACGTTGGCCGCGATGTGGTGTTTCGTGCGCCACAGGCGTTTGGTGATGAATCCGGCGCCGGCAATGCCTGCGGCCAGCATGATGAGGGAGACCGCCATGCGATTGGCGGAGCGGTTTCTCCAGAGGAAAAAATCCTCGCGCAGCCGCTTCAATTGATCGGCGAGGCGCTGTGTCCAAGGTGGCTGGCTGGAAATGTTGGCCAGCCAATCCGGCGGAGTGGGATCGAAATCGAGCCACAGGCCACTTTGCTGGTCCCAGACACGGCACCATGCGTGGCCATGGGTGCCGCGAATCACGAAGCCGTCCCGTTTCGTGTCACGCTCCATCACGGCGTAGCCGGTGGCATAGCGCGCCGGGATGCCCGCCTCACGCAGCATCAGGATGGCCGCAGTGGCGAAATACTCGCAGTGTCCGCTGCGGGTCTGGGTCAGGAAGCGGGCGATGGGTGTGGGTCCGGTGACGCGGTAGGGCGGGTGTTGAATGGTTAGATTCCGCGTGTAGTGGAAATCCTTGTGAAACCAAGTGCGGATGAGTGCGAGCCGGTGGCGCAAATCGTTTGTGTGTGCCCAGCATGGGCACGTTGTAAATGGGGTTCAAGTCCCCTGTGGAAATACCAGAACATGAAAATGAAGCAACCACCATCTGAAGCCAACTCGGGAAGGGTGACCAAACCGGGGAAGGAAGGCTAGGAGAAAACCGC
>JAUYNL010000009.1 GCA_030696085.1 Luteolibacter sp. | reverse complement strand
GCCATCCTCGCGCTCATCAGGCCGGAAGAGCACGCCTCGCTCAACCATGCCTTCCTCCACTACGCCGACCACCGCCCGGATGCCATCCGCCTCCTAACCCAAACGCAGCCTTACAATGCATAACCAGCCAATCGCCCTGCAAACCGCAGCCAAAGAGATCTTTTTTCGTTGACGCCCCGGATTCGCTTGTCAGCCTGCGAAATCTACCAAACCCACTGAAAAAACCATGAACTTTATCAAACTCACAATCCTGGCCTTGGGGCTCGTCTCCGCAACAAGCCTCCACGCGGTCACTTACTATGTGCGGCAAGCTCCCTACGGGAATGACACCCGGACGCCTGCCCAAGCACAAAACATCAACACCCCTTGGCTCACAATCCAGAAGGCAGCCGATAATATGGGACCCGGTGATATTTGTACGATCCGCACTGGAACTTATCGGGAAGCGGTGATTGTCAAAGCTTCCAACCTCACCTTCCAGGCATATAACACCGATGTCGTTACCATCAGCGGGGCGGATTTGATTCCCACCGCAAACTGGACGGCGGATACGAGTACCACGTCGATCTACGATTGGTGGGTGACTTTGCCTGCGGGCGACGTGTCGGTTAACGAAACGCAGGTCTTCCAGGGGAGTGGAGCGACTCCGGCAAACCAACCCGAAGCACGATGGCCGAACGCGGGAAGCGGCTTCCCTTGGCAAAACAGTCAGCTTGCCCACCCGAGTCCTTACAATCAACTGGGAGATTGGACCTATGTGGACTCCGCTAGCTATTCAAGTGTCGCGTCATTCACCGACGCGCAGTTGCCGTCTTCCTTCTCGAGCTTCCTCGCTGGGGCCACAATCCACATCATGTCGGGTTCCGGTTGGCACATGAAGGTTCCCACCGTTACATCCTTCAACGGCACCACCGTCGTCACCTCCAGCACGGACGTGGTTGTGGACGGAGCTTACACCATCCGTCCGGGCAATGAATACTATATCACGGGAAAAAAAGAGTTGATGAACGGGGCGGGGGAATGGTTCCGCAGCGGCAACACGCTCTACTTTTTCGGCAATTCATCCAAGCCACAGAACGTGCAAGTCAAATCCCGGAAATATGGGATGGACCTTTCCGGTCGATCCGGCATCACGCTCAACAAGTTGAGGTTTTTCGGCTGCACCATCAAAACCAACAGCAGCTCGACCAACTGCACGTTTGATCGGCTGGTTATGAACTATCTGTATCACAACAAGCTGGCTCACTGGTCGGTTCCTTATGCGTTCACGCTCTATGACAACAGCACGCTTCGCAACAGCGAGTTGTCTTTTGCATCGAAATCCCTTCTTCACCTTGCCGGAACCAACATCAAGGTCATCAATAATTTTCTCCACGATTCCGGATACGTGCCTGAAGGAGTTCCCATGTTGCATGTGGGATCCGGCAACCTCGTCAGCCACAATACCTTGCGGGACGCTGGCCATTCCCTGTTGGGCTACGCGACCAACGGGTCGGTCATCGAATACAATAACTTTTATAACGCAATGAAACTGTGTACCGACGGAGGAGTATGTTACTCGGCCAATACCGTGGGCGGCAACAGTGTTTTCAGATACAATCTCCTGCATGATTCCAACGGCCCGGTGGGTCATGCTTCAAGCGGGGTGATCGGTTTCTATCTCGATAACCTGAACAGCAGTTGGGTCGTCCATCACAATCTCATCTGGAATATCAACAGTTTTGCGGAAAATGGCACCACTCCCACGGGTTATGGATTCCAAGTGAACTCGCCGGGAAACTTCAATATGATTTTCAACAACACCGTGTGGAATTGCAGCGCCGGTTCGATTACGGACCATTTCAACGGTGATGGTCCGACGGGCAATCATATCTACAACAACATCTTCACCCGTGCGCCGCAGGGAACGCAAAACACATGGGATCGTTCGGACGTTCGATATAATTACGAACTCGCCACCGATCCGGGTTTTGTGAACATCAACCCCGCGAGCTATCCTCCTCCTGCGGTTCCAAACTTCCAACTCGCCGCAGGTGCCACGAACGCCATCAACAAGGGCGTGGTGATCCCCGGAATCACGGATGTCGCGCCCAGCGCCACTACCACTCCGGATCTAGGTGCCTTGGAATCCGGCGGAACCAATTGGGCCACCACTACCGGGATCAATTGTGTAGGGCACAATTTTACGAATGTGCCTTCTCCCGATCCGGTCAATAGCCTGCCCACCATGACCTTTGCCAACAAGGTGCTGAATTCCAGCTTCGAATCCGGCACTTTGGCGAACTGGACCAAAACCGGCAATGCGGGCTTGATTCACAGCGCGGAGGGTGGTGCGTGGCACGACCGCCACCTACGCTCCGGCTATTACAGTATGCAGTTCGCCGGCGGATCCTCCGAAATCAGCCAGGTGTTGGGCGGCTTACAGCCCGGAAGCCGATATCTCTTCCACTGCGGTGTACACAAAACTGACACGAATTCCACGGTGTCATTGGTCGTGCGTTCGTTGCCATACCCGGATTATGAAATTGTCGTTTCGCCATCAGGTTCTTCGACCGGTCTCTGGAACCTGAACTCCCCATCCGCAGTCACCATGTATGAATTACCCTTCGTCACCGGACCTTCCAGCACACAGGCGACGATCTATGTCAGGGTCACGCGTCCGGCAGGTGTTCAAGTGGTTTCGGCAACTCCTCCCACCCTCACCACCACGGCACCCGCACTGGCCGATCTGGGAAGCATGTCCTCTGACTCCAACTCACCGAATTACTTCGGGTATGCCTATCCGGCCACCGGCGTCTATGTGGACGACCTAAGCGTAACGATTGCCGAGGGCAACATTGATCCGCTGCCGTACCGCATGCCGATTTTGTCATACGCCTTCAACGAAACCACCGGGCCGACCGCCTACGATTCGACTACCTTGGGAAGCCGGGACGCCACCCTCTATGGGACCGCCGCCTTCAGGGCGGGGCTGGCAGGCCATGGAAATGCGCTTGCTCCAACCGCCTCAGGCATTGGCAACGGCTATGCGTTGGCACCCGCTTCGGTTGCCGTGCCCGCCACAGGAACGGGATCCTTCTCTTTTGCCTTTTGGCTCAAGATCAACAACAACACGACCTATCCGAGAATCCTCTGGAAAAACAGCTCGGGATTGAATGGGGAACAAGGTTGGAAAGTTCAAATCAATGGAAGTCCCACCGCCGGGACTTATAGCATGGCGTTTTTCGCGAGAGGTGCTGCGGATGCATCGATGTTCTCCCACTATACGGCGGTCCCTGCCGCCACATGGACGCACGTTGCGTTCACGATGGATCGCGAAAATCAAAAGGTCACGAGTTACATCAATGGAATCAGGCAGGGTTCAAATGCCCTTACCTTTGGAGACATCGATGTTCCCAATGCCCTTCGTTTAGGAACGGATCCATCCGATTGGGAGATGGATGATTTCCAAGTTTGGGACTACTCGTTATCGCCAAGAGAAGTGGCGGGCAATGCCAATGCGGACACATCGCTGGCCCTCCGGCTCAAGTTCGACGAAGCCGCAGGCTCCACCAAGGCATGGGATGTCGCTGGGCGTGGCTACAACGGCGTGCTGGGCAGCACATTCAACCCCGCCACCTGCTGGATTGACAAATCCCTGAACATCGTCAACACGGGCACCACGACTTTTCCGCTTGTGACATGCAACTCATCTGGAAACGTGGATACGGGCAGCAACTCCTTCACGGTGGCATGTTGGCTGAAGGTCAACAGCAACAGTGGCTATCAGTTCATCAAAAAATTGAGTTCCAAAGGATGGGATATCATGCTTACCCCTAGCGTCGGCGGTTCTTGTGGATTGGTGTTCCAAGCGCAGGATGCGGTCCAACAGCACAACATTTATTTGTCTGGCGGAATTCCAGTCGGGCAATGGGTGCATATCGCCTATGTGATCAACCGTTCGGATAGCACGATCAAACATTACAACAACGGGGCGCTTGCTGGATCGCAGGCCATCGCATTCGGGGACATCAGCACGATCCAAAGCGTGATGATTGCCGCCCAGAATACCACGGACCTCCAGGTGAATGACCTGCGGATTTATACTCAGGCGTTGACATGGGATCGGATGCAGCAGCTTCCGTATCAGGTCAACGTCACGCCGTATTGACTTGGTTTGCCGCCTTTCTGCTCCGCTTGGGGTGTGGAGAGGCGGCTTTCAACGAGCGGTTTGTTCGCGGTGCTGTTTGAAGATCGCGAGGGTGCGTTCGCGTTCCGTTTTGTGATCGACGCAAGGCACCGGGTAGTCTGCGGCGATGGGGTTGCCGTTTTTCGGCGGTTCCAGGAAGCAGGATGGATGAACCTTTGCCAACTCGGGAATCCAGCGTTTGATATAAATTCCAGCGGGATCGTAGCGGGCCGTTTGCGACCATGGATTTTGGATTCGAAAATAGGGGGCTGCATCCGCGCCGGTACCTGCCGACCATTGCCAGCCGCCATTGTTTGAAGCGATTTCGCCATCGACAAGATGTCGCATGAAGTGGGATTCGCCTTGTTTCCAGTCGATGTACAAGTCTTTGGTGAGAAACATCGCGGCAATCATGCGGACCCGGTTGTGCATGAATCCGGTGGCTAACAATTCACGCATTCCCGCGTCCACGATGGGAAATCCGGTGCGTCCGGATTTCCAAGCATCAAAAAGCTCCCCGGATTCGTTCCAGGGAAGTCCCCGCCAGTCGGCGTTGAATTCCTCGTCGAGAACGTTGGGAAAATGGTGGAGGATGGAGAAGTAGAATTCTCTCCAGGCGAGTTCCTTGATGAAGGTATCGATTCCAGCCCTTCCAGCGGGTTTCGCGGACGAGCTGGCTTTCATTGTTTCGGTGAAAACCGTGCGGATCGAGACGAGGCCGAAGCGCAAGTCTTGGGAGATTCGCGAGGTTCCATCGTCTGCGGGGAAATCGCGTTTGGCGGCGTAGGACTGAATTTTCCCAGCGATGGCGTTTTTCAGCCGTTGGCGAGCAGCTCGCTCACCGGGTTCGGGGATTCGGGTTTGGGGAATTTGGCAACCCCAGATTTTAACGACAGGGAGGGGGAGGGTGGCAGATGCGCGGGAGTTTGCAGCGGCGCGGGTTTGCCGAGGGGGGGCACTTTCGGCAACCCCAACCAATTCCGGCTGTAGGGCGTGTAAACCCGGTATGGCTGATTGGTCTGTGTGAGAACGTCGTCAGGACCGTGCAATGTGGCGTCGGCATGGGAATGACATTCGATGCCGAGGCTGGCGCACATATCCCGCACACGCATTTCCACGAGTTTTCCAAAGGGATCGGGATCTCGATTGAAATGAACCGCTACAGCGCGGGTTTCGGCGATGAGTTTTCTCAATCCATCCACCGGATCTTCCTGGCGGATTACCAGGTGCCCGCCGATCGTTTCCAGGTTCTGTGCCAGAGAGGCGAGGCAGCCACATAGGAAATGTTGGCGGTTGGGCCCGGTCCACGCGTGTGAACCCCTCCAAGTCCCGAGAAAATATACCGGCACTACGGGCAGGCCATGCCGTGCCGCATGGATGAGTGCCAAGTTATCCACAATCCGAAGATCGCGGCGAAACCAGTGAATTACCGACGACTTTCGTTTTGGCATGAGAACACCCGGCGAAACCGTGGTTTTCCAGGATGATGGAAAACCACGGTTCGTCCGAATCAAACGGCGTCTGCAAGCAACTTTTCCGCTTTGCGGATCGTGGAGGCAGTCAATTTGCCTTCCACGCGCTTGGACCAACCCCTTTTTCCTCCGCCTCCGGTCCGGCCACCGGCTCTTTCAACGGCCTTCACCCCAAAAGCAAATTCCTAGCAGTTGTGTTCCTTGAGCAGCGAACGGACTTCGCCGTCACTGAGCACCGCCGGATTGAAATCCACGTCCACGATGGCATGTGCCGGGTCGGCGGCCACGCGGAGTATGCCGTCGTGATCGGTTAGGTCATGATCGGTGTCTTCCTGCGGGGTGGTTGGTCTGGTGGAGTCAGTCATGGCTTTGGATTGTCGGGAATACGGATGATTGCGGAGAATTCGCTGGAGGTTGAATGGCTTTCAAAGTGGATTCCGGTTGCCCGGCAGACTCCCGTGACGAGGCGGAGGCCGAGTCCCAGGCCGGAGGTGGCCATCGATTTGGGGTCGCGGTCGTTGGAAATGACGAGTTCAAGATCTCCATTTGCCTGGGATGCCTTGACTTCAACTTTTTTGTGGGCGTAGCGCAAGGCATTGCCCAGGAGGTTGTGCAGGACCTGGCGCAGCAGGTCCGGATCGGTGAATGCCTCGAGGTCCGGGGAAACGTCCCACGCAAGGTCGAGTCCCCTCTCCGCGGCGAGAAGCGTGTAACCATCGCCAATGTCTTCTAACAATCGTGAAAAGTCCAGTCGGGAGCGGTTGGGTTCCAGGGAGCCGCTTTCGGCTTTTGCCGCCAGCAGCGAGCGTTCGATGGAGCGGGACAGGCGTGCGAGTTCGTCCTGAAGCTCCTCTTGAATGTCTGGGGGGAAGCCACCGGAGGATTGTTCGATTTTCATCCGCAGCAGGGTCAGCGGTGTGCGGAGTTCGTGCGCGACTTTGGATGAGAACTCGGCCATTTCCTCGTAGGCGGCACCCGCGCGGTCGAGGGATGAATTGATGTGAGTCACGAGGTCCGCGAGCACCGGATCGTTTTCCGGTGAGACGATCCCCTTGCGCATCCGGTCGGGAGTGAGGGCGGCAAGCTGGCGGTTGATATGCCGGACCGGGCGGACTGAACGGCGTGCCAGGAGATGCCCGATTCCGAGCGAGACGCCGACTGCCGGGATGCCGACCCACAGCCAGATTTTCATCAACTCGCCGAGGATGTCGTGGACTTCCACGTCGGTGAAGCTGCCGTGGATCACCCAGTCCGGATACTTCGGGTGTGAGCGGTCCCAGCGATCCTTGCGGAGTTCCTCGTCAAGGTGGCTGTGAGCGGTGAATATCAGGAGGCCGATCAAGGCTGTTAGAGAAATGCCGGACCATGCGGCAATGCGGTGGCGGTAGTTCATGCCGGTTCCTCCCGCAGTACGAATCCCACGCCACGGACCGTGTGGATGAGTGGTTTGAGGCCTTCGGTGTCGATTTTTTTCCGCAGGTAGTTGACGTAAACGTTCACCACGTTGGTGCCCGAGTCGAAGTATTGGTCCCAGACGCGCTCGACGAGTGTGGTCTTTGAAACAGGGCGCGGTGATGCGCCGGCGAGGGTTTCCAGCAACGCGAACTCGCGGTTCGTCAGACTGATCTCGGCACCGCCGCGGCGGACGGTGCGGGCCCTGAAATCGAATTCCAGATCCGCGATGCGCAGGATGTTTCCCAGTTCCGGGCGAAGCCTGCGTTCGCAGGCCCGAAGGCGGGCCAGGACTTCCTCGGTGGAAAACGGTTTGACGAGATAGTCATCGGCTCCGGCATCGAGGCCGCTGATTTTATCGCGCAAGTCGCCCCTCGCCGTGGCCAGCAGGATCAGGGTGGTGCAACCGAGGGCGCGGGCCGCACGGGTCACCCTGACACCATCCTTGCCAGGCATCATGATGTCGAGAATGGCGGCGTCATAGTCATGCTCCCCGAGCAGCCACTGTGCCTCCTCGCCGTCTCCCGTTTCGTCGGTGCTGTGTCCGGCGGACTGCAATGCATGGACGAGATGGGAGCGGAGTTTCGCGTCGTCTTCGGCCACGAGGATTCTCATGCGGAAAGGTTAGCAGAGGAAAACTTGATCGGAAAGGCCTCAGTCATCGTCGTCATCTTCATCGCCGTGTCCGCCGTGCTCTTCGCCTTCGTCCTCGTTTTCTCCCAGGTGGAGGGTCGTGCCGATGAGCGGCACCTTTACGGTGTCCGCCCGGTTGTCGTGGTTGGCGAACAATGCGGTGATCCATGCCGTGCCGGCAATCAGAATGGCGATCACCGAGGTCGGATTGGCCGATTCCAGACCATCCTGCACCGGCCCCTCCTTGCGCCCAGTGACCATAGAGATGGCGATGGGCTCGCGGTGGCGGATGGTGTGCCAGATGATGCCGGCGATGTGCGCGCCGACGACTACCAGCAGGCCGATTGCCAGGCCTTCGTGGAGTTCCTCATCGAGCCAGCCGGTGCCGCTGGCAACCAGCAGCGGCACAAGGGCGAACATCAGGATCGCCGCAACGGCTCCTCCGGGATTGTGGGCGATGTAGCGGCGGGCCTTGCCGGTGACAACCCCGACCGCATATCGAACAACTTCCGCCGGTCCCAGGGGGAATGCGGTGAAGCGGTTGTGGCGCGAGCCAACGACACCAAGAACCAGCCGGACGATCAGGGTGAACGCCGCGATCAGTCCGAACAGCATGTGATACTGGAAAATCAGGCTGTCGTCGTCCGCCAGGAATCCAATGGCCAAAGAGACTGTTAGGGAGCCTGCGAAGGCCCAGTGGAACAGCCGGATGGGCAGGTCCCAGACGATGATTTTTTTCATGAAGCCGGTGAGTTTGGGGATTGTGCTGGAATTGGTGGAAGGGATCACTTGATTTGCTTGAATTCCTTGAGGCCTTCACGACAAAGCGGGCATTTTTTGTCCGGAAGTTTGGTCAGCAGCAAACCGCAATCCTTGCAGACGTAGACGGTGATTGGGGTTTTGGCATCGATCTGGTCGAGTGCCTGCCGGAAGAAGTCCACATGGTTTTTTTCCGCGGACAGGGAGTAATCGAACGCGCGGATGGCAGGCTTGGAATTGTCCGCCTTGGCAACGGCAAGGAAGGCTGGATAGAGGGTGTCGACCTCCAATGATTCGCCCCTGATAGAGGCTTTGAGGTTTTCCGCCGTGGGTGCCGGGGTGATCTCGTCGAGTTTGAAGGTGCCTGGTTGGCCACCAAGTTTCAGGATGGCGCGTTTGTCGAGGTCGCGGTGGATCGCCTCTGAGGCGGCGGTGCCGCGGAACAGTCTGGCGATTTCCGTGAAACCCGCGGCATCCGCCTGGCGGGCGAAGTTTTCGTAGCGGTTGGCCGCGTTGCATTCTCCCTGGTAGGCGGTGGCGAGATTCTGGAGCGTGGTGCCCGCGGAGGCCGAGTTCATAATGGCGGCTACGGGGATGAATGACAGGATGACGTTTCGTAGGATGGCTTTCATGCTGGCGGAAGCATCCCATGCCCGTATTGGAAAACGGCACGATTTGGATTAGAAATTTCTTATCCTGTCCCTCTGGATAAGCGCTGCCGATCCGGCGATTTGTGGGAACCTCGCATATCGATGGATATCCTGCTTGTTGAAGACGAACCCCAGCTTGCCGAGCAGGTCGGCCGTGCCCTGACGCGGGCCGGGCATGAGGTGACCTAGAGGGGGGACGGCCCGTCCGCAGTCGAGGAAGTGGCCCAGAATCGTTATGATCTTGTGGTTTTGGATGTGAATCTGCCTGGATTCGACGGGTTCGAGGTCTTGGACCGGATCCGCGCGACGCGGACTCCGGTGCGGGTGCTGATGCTCACGGCGCGCTCGGAGGTGGGCGACCGGGTGGCCGGGTTGAAGGCCGGGGCTGACGATTACCTGACGAAACCCTTCGCGATGGAGGAGTTGCTGGCACGGGTGGATGTGCTTGGCCGGCGCAATGTGGCCGCGGAGACCGAAATCGTTTATCGGGTGGGGGACTTGTGCATGGACACGGGGAAACGGCGGGTCAACCGGGGAAACAAGCGGATTGATCTTTCACCGCGCGAGTTCGAGGTGCTGCAGGTCTTCTTGCGTGAGCCGGGCCGGACCTTTTCCAGGGATGAGATTTGCGAGCGAATCTGGGAGCGCGAGCACGAATACGATACCCGAACCGTCGAGATCTTCATCATGCGCCTGAGGAAGAAGATCGACCGGCCGGGCGAGGAATCGTTGATCCGCACCGTCCGGAGTGTGGGTTACATGGTCAAGGCACCATGCAACCCCCTTTTCCCCGCCCTCCGGTCCTCCCATGAGCTTTCTCAACGGCCTTCACCCCAAAAGCAAATTCCTAGCAGTCATTTTCCTCTGATGCGGAGCGGGCAGGCAGGTGGCTTGATAGCTGACATGGCCAAGTGATATATGAGCGCATCCCATGGCACTCCACCAAAATCTTTGGTAGCGAAGTTTTTGCTCATCATCGCATGCGATCCGCCTATCCTGTGGCCGTGAGCACGAACGATACCCACGGTTTCCCCGATCCAAAACGAACGGTGGACGAGTTGAAGGAGCTGCGGGCGCTGACCGGGGATGAGGACGGGGCGCATCGAGTCGCCTTCACCGATACCTGGCTCAAGGCCCGGGCCTGGCTGCAAGAGAAGGTTTCCGGGTTGCCATTGGAAATCCACAACGACGCCGCGGGCAACACATGGTTCACGCTGCACGGCGAATCCGAACAATGCGTTGTGATCGGCGGGCACATCGACTCCGTGCCGAATGGCGGCTGGCTGGATGGCTGCCTGAACGTGATGGCCGGCGTGGAGGTGCTGCGGCGCATTCATGCGGAATATGGCGGGCGTCCGCCAGTGACGGTGCGGGTGGTGGATTGGGCGGATGAGGAGGGCGCGAGGTTCGGCAAGAGTTTGTTCGGATCCTCGGCATTTTCCGGAAATCTCGATATCGGGGAAGCCCGCCGCCTGAAGGACCGGGATGGCATCGCGCTGCCGGATGCGCTGGCCCGCTGCTGCATTGATTTTTCAAAAGTGATGGACGCGGGGATGGAGCGCAAGCATGCCGCCGCGTATCTGGAGCTCCACATCGAACAGGGACCTGTTTTGCTAGATCTCGATCTTCCGCTCGGCGTGGTGCTGGGCACCTGCGGGGTCGAGCGCTGGGCGATCACCTTCCGCGGGCAGGCCGCGCATTCCGGCAGCACGCCGATGGACCGCAGGAAGGACGCGTTTCTCGCGGCGGCGAAAATGGCACCGGAGATTTATGAAATTGCGGAGCGGCATGGCGGCGTCTGCACGATCGGCTCCTGCACCACCGAGCCCGGCATCGTCACCAGCGTGGTGGCGGAGTGCCGGATCACGCTGGACCAGCGGCACCTCGCGGCTGACTCGCTGGCGGCCATGCTCGCGCAGGCGCAGGCGGCGAGCGAGCGCTTCGCGGAGGAAGGAAAGATAAGCGTGCAATGGGACCGCATTTTGCAGATCGAGCCGGTGCCCTTTGATGAGCGGCTGATCGGCTTCTGTGATGCGGCGATCATGGAAACCTGCGGGGTTTCCCACCGCATGCCCTCCGGCCCGTTGCACGATGCGGCGGAGGTTTCCCGCGCGGGCATTCCCACGGTGATGATGTTCGTGCAGAGCCTGCACGGCATCAGTCACAACAAGATCGAGGACACGCTCGAAGAACACCTCGAACTGAGCGTGCGGGCGATGGACCGCCTGGCGCGCAAGACGATGGAGTGGCTGGTCGGGTCAGCGGGCTGATGCCATCCACCTACAACAGCCCCAACGCCATCCCCCCCTGCGCAGTCACTTGTCGCTTTCATGATCTCCATGGTGGCCGGGGCCCGCCGCCTCGCCCATACCGACTGGCTTCGCGCCGACAGGGCGCTCCGCGCCTAGCCGGGCATGCTCGACGGGCGAAGGGGGGCTTGCAGCGGGGAGTTCACGGTCCATACCGGGTTGAGGGTGTTTTTAAGATCCTTGGCTATGAAGGACCGCCCGCCTGTCACATGTTAGGATTGCCCTCGGCCAGATATTTGATGCACCTTTGCCAATCCACACGGCTGGCCGAATCTCAAGGACAAGACCATCCGCCATGCGATGATGATCAAAATTAAAAATACCATGCAACCTCAACACTCCGGCCCCCTTTCATTGAACCGCCGCAAATTCATAGCCGCAGCCACCGCCTTTTCCCTCGTGCCCCGCCATGTCGTGGCGGGTTCGCGAAAGCCATCCCCGGGCGAAAAACTCAACATCGGCTGCGTCGGCGTGGGCGGCATGCAGGGAGCCAGCGATGTCAACAGCGTGAGCAGCGAGAACATCTACGCGATCTGCGATGTGGACGAGAATTTCCTCAATCAGGCCGCGGCGAAATACCCGAAGGCGAAAAAATACCGGGATTTCCGCGAGATGCTCGACAAGGAGTACAAGAACCTGGACGGGATCACGATCACCATTCCCGACCACATGCACGCCACGGTGGCCTTGTGGGCGATGGAGCGTGGCGTGGCGGTTTACTGCCAGAAACCGCTGGCCCAGAGCATCTGGGAATCACGCCTGCTGACCCGGGCGGCGGAGTATTACAAGGTGCCCACCCAGATGGGAAACCAGGGATACTCCTCGGAGGCCACCCGGATGGCATGTGAAATCATCTGGAACAACCAGATCGGCGACGTCACCGAGGTTCACGCGATGTGCGGCAACGGCTTCGCGCGCGGCATCACTTCCTGGCCGGAGGCGCAGGAGTCACCCAAAACGCTGGATTGGGACCTCTGGACCGGGCGCGCGGCGGAGCATGCTTACAGCGACAAGATCCATCCATCGAACTGGCGCGGTTTTCTGGAATACGGCACCCAGATGATCGGCGACTGGGGAATCCACATGTTTGGTCCCGCCAACTGGGCCTTGCAACTCGGCAGTCCCACCAGCGTGGAGTGTACGGCGCTGGAGGGGGTGAATCCTGTCACCTATCCCCATTACATGTGCAAATTCGAGTTCCCCGCACGGCCTAACAAATATGTCCCCTCCGGGAAAATGCCTCCGGTGACCATCCATTGGTATGAAGGCTCGATGGCCAACCGGTTCCAGGTCCCTGACGGCCTGACTCCCGGCGATGTCAAACCCTACAACGAGATTTTCGTGGGGACCAAGGGCTTCATGGGCACCAGCGGCCGCGGTGAAGGGGTGCGCCTGATACCGCAATCGAGCATGAAGGAATACACCAGGCCGCCACAGGTTCTCAAACGTTCGCCGGGACATTTCCAGGACTGGATCCAGGCGGTCAAGGGCGGTGATGCCGCCTGCTCGAACTTCGGCATCGCCGGTCCCTACACGGAATGGATGCTGCTCGGAGCCATCAGTTGGCGCTTCCCCAACCAGAAACTCCTCTGGGATGGAAAACGCATGCGTTTCACCAACAACGACAACGCCAACGAGTTCATCAAACCCAACTTCCGCAAAGGCTGGGAACTTAAAAAAATCACGTTTTAATTCCGAGCAGCCAGGTTTGTCGCGGTAGCCAGGGAATTCGTGCCCGTCCCGGATTGGCCTCAATCCACCTTGATCCGCGTGTCTTCCGAGTTGCCGCGGAGTTCCGGCGCGTACATGGCTTTTGCAGTGGCGGGCAGGGCTTTGTAAGTTCCCCGGGCCTCGGCGCGGAGTTGATAGCGCAGGGTGCGTGTGCCGCGCGGCAGGGAGCGAATGAAAAAATCCACCGATTGATCGCGTGGCTCCATGTAGGCGCTGAAGCCGCCATCGCCTGAAATATAGCCGCTCAATGCTTCGAGCGCTTCGAAACCGGCGGCTTTGGAATCCGAAAACTGCAGATACTCATAGTCGTTCCTGCTTTCGAGAATGAGCTCCACCTCGATCCGGTCGCCTGATTTTACCGCGGCTCCATCGGCCAGTGGTTCGCGGCGGAAGCGTTCGACCTGTTGATTGCTGATCAAGCCGCTGGCGTCCGGAACTTCGGTTTCCTTTTCCAATGCGATGAGTTTGGAAATCCTGCGTCGCACCTTCACTTCGAGGCCGGCCGCGCGGAGTTTGTCTTCGAGGGTGAAAACCTCGAGGTAGGCGTTGGCGTAAAGCGTGCCCTTGCCGGCTTTGCGGAGCTCGACGACATGCCTGCCGGTGGTGACGGCTTCACCCGATAGAATGACAGTGCCATCGAACGTGAACAGGTTCGTGTGATCGATGGTGAGTTTCCTCATCGGCTTTCCGTCCAACAGAACCTCCACTTCCATCTCCGGAGCATCCTCGCCGCTGGCTTTGAAATAGGCGGCGATGGCTTCGATGGCGTAGGCGGTGTCTCGGGTGGATTCCCAATAAGTCGCGTGCTTGCGATTGTTCACGAGGTATTTCACGAGGCCGCGGGTATCGGCGTCAGCGGGTTTTACCGCCGCGAGCAGTTTGAGATACCAGGCATGCGCCTCCACCTCGCTGCCATACCAGCACCACCAGTAGTTCGTGTTCTGGAGATCGAGATAGGCGCTTTGGTTTTCCGGGTCGCGTTTGAGGAATTGGGATATCATGCGCATCACCTCATCGCGGCGGGCTTCGTCGCCCTTGCGGTGGTGTTCGAGTCCGATCAGGCATTTGGCATAGACCGGGAGCTCGATCCTGTCGCGATGGAGAAACGCGAGCATCGGTTCGGAATCGCGCTTGGCCTCGCCGAGAATCATGCGGACGAAGGCGTCCGTCGCATCGCTCCTGTATTTTTCGTGCCGATTGTCGTCCCTCACCTTGCCACCGGCCTTGCGGATCACCTCACGCTCGACATGGATCTGGAGTGCGGCGGCCTGTTTCTTCTCATAAGCCGTCAGCCAGGCGATTCCAGAGTTGAGCATGCGTTCGGGGATATCCGCGCCATTGGCCTTGGCGACGGTCAAACCATGCACCACCATAGCGGTGGTATGTGGATAGGATGTCTCGCCGTAGCCGGAGAACCATCCCCAGCCGCCGTCATTGTTCTGCATGGACATGAGCCTGTCCACGCCTGTGGCGATCATTTTTTCCATCTCGATTTCATCGAAGACCGGATTGTTCCGCCATTGTTTCCACTGGGCGGCGCGTTCTTCGGCATTGCCTATCTCCTGCGGGTTGAGATTGGTGCGCCTGGCTTTGACTCCGGCGAGGTTGATCTTGAGATCGCGCAGCATTTGCCGGGCGATCACCGCCGGCACGAAACGGTTGAGCGTTTGCTCGGTGCAGCCGTGCGGATAGCTCGCGAGATAGGGAATGGCATCCACCACCGAGCCTGCGATGGTGGGTGAGAAACGGACGCTTAACTTCGACTGATCCGGGCGGCGTTCTCCTGGGACTTCCATCAGGATGCGCGCGGACTCCTGCTCCGGTCCGATGGCGACACTCCATGCGTCCTGCCGTGACATGCCATGCACGAGCACCGGCAGCTTGCGCTCTATGGCGTCGCCATCGTCACCCGAGTCGGCCTTCATGCGGAGGATCGCCTCACCTTCGCGCAGGGCTTTCACGCGCCAATCGACGCGGGCTTCGGCGCGGGCGGCGATTTCGACGGTCTTTGAGGAGCCTTCGATGGCTTCAACTCCGCCTTCCAGCTCCAGCGAGACTTTCACTGATTTCCGCGCGTCGTGGTCGTTGTGAACGACCGCGCTGAGCACCGCTTCATCGCGTTCGACGAGGAAGCGCGGGGACTGCAGTCGGACTAACAATTCCTTGGAGGTAATGATTTCCGCGCAGCCCTCGCCGACGGTGGTTCCCTTTCCAAGGTGCCAGACGCGCGCTTTCCAAGTGGTGAGGTTGTCAGGAAACTCCAACTGGATTTCCGCACGGCCATCGGCGTCGGTCTTGATCGCGCCGGACCATTTCAGCAAGTCCGCGAAATCCTTGCGAACGAGGATGGTCGTGGCGGCGGATGCCTCCCTGCTGGCTTTATCCGTGTCCGCATTCATTTCCATCGCGGGTGAGGTCATCGCCATGGGCATGGCTCCAAAGCCGGGTTCTTCGGCCATCATCCCGACGGCCTTGCGCATGATTCCTCCGCCGAAACCGGATTCCGCGCCCCAATGCTTTTCCGCGGGGCGGTCGAGCGACTGCATGCCGATGACTTTGGGGCGTAGGAGGTTCCCTGGTGTTTGCGGCAGCGAGTTGCCCATGCCGTATCCATAATAACTGTTTTTCCATGCCCAGAAATTCTGATGGATCGGCCCGACGTTCGATCCGCCGGTGATCGCTTCGAGCGACTTGTCATAAACCGCCAGCACGGTGGTGCCGGTGACGGGTTTGCCATCGGCATCCTTCAACGTGACACGAAGCGTCGATTTCTCCCGCGGCTTCACCTTATGCTTCGCGGGTTCCAGCGTGACTTCGATCATCTTTCCAAGAGGCGGAAGGAGGATCTGTTTCACCGCCGTGTGGACCTTCGCGCCATGCACGGTAATGCCTTCGATGAACACGTTGGGCATGTCCTTGAGCGTGAGCGGAACTTCGATTTCAAGGCTCTTGGCATCGAGTTGGATGCGCTTCGCCTCACGGCCCGCGCCGTCGGTGACGTGGAGAAAAAGCCAGACGCTGGCGTTCTCACGGTCGCTGTTGACGCGTAGTTTCACGGTTTCGTCGGGCTTGTATTCCGATTTGTCGGAAACGAGTTCCAGCGGGCCGAATTTCCATTCCCGCGGAACATCGCGCTCGGGGCCGTGGATGTTGAGGATGGCGGCGCCCTCGGCGGGCTCACCACCCTGGTAGGAAAGACTTGCGGCCAGCCGGTACTGTCCGGTCGCGGGAGCGGCGAACTTCTGTTTCACTTCTCCCCCGGCATCGGTCTCGACCGGCCATGACTGGATTTCCTTCTCATCGATGCGTCCGTCCAAGCCCATCGCGAGCTGATAGATCTTCAGGCTCCCCTTCGCTCCGGCCACCGATTTTCCGGCGAGAGTGGCGCAGGAAATCGTGGCCTCCGTGGCATCACCCGCCCTGGCGTAACCACGATCCGTCCAGACCACGACCTCAAAGGGTTTCCTTGCGGCGATCACCGATCCGCTGCCGCGCTCCTCGCGGCGCGAGGCGTCCACCACGCGGGCCTCGATGGAATATTTCGCATCCATATCGCCATGGATCTCCCTGGCGGGCGCGGTATCGATTTCCACCTTCGCGGTGCCATCCGCGCCGATGGCCACGTTTTGTTTGAGGACAAGCTCGTCCGGGGTCCAACGGTTTTCCCTGAACCACGGCGGATGGGGAGGGATGCGGCCCCAGCTTTTCCATGTGGGATGCCATGATGCCTCCGCCCCATTCCACCAGGCGCCACGGCCGTAGAGCCAGTCCCAACGCCAGATGGGAAACCAGCGCTCGCCGAGCGAGGATCGTTTCACGATGATCTCGACGTTGGCGTTTCTAACGGGAGCGCCGTGGAAGTAGTTCGCCTTGATGGTGGCGGTGAACCTGTCGCCGAGTTTCACGGGTTCGGTAGGGGCCTCGACCTTCACCTCGTATTCGGGCTTGCGGTATTCCTCGACTCGGAACGAAACGGCGGCGACGATCTGATTTGGGATGGAGAAATTGGCGCTCCAATTGCCGAGCGGCGCGTTCCCGGGAATGATGACTTCGGTTTCAATGGCTCCAAGCGCATCGGTCTTGAGGTTTTCGATCTTCATGGCTTCCTCGCCGCGGCCATTCATGAGGGTGAGCGTGCCGATTTTGTGAGCCCATCCGGATTCATCGGGTTCGAAGTAGCCGAGGTTGCGGAGGAAAAACTTGAGATGCGCGGTGTCACCGGGTTTGTAGAGCGGTCGATCAGTGATGCCATAGGTGAGATTGCGGTTGCCGGACTCCGTGGACGGGCTGCTCGTGCCGTATGGCTGGAAGCCGAAGAAGGCGGGGCTGCGGCCCTTGTGGCGGGCGATGGCGAGCCACTGATAGTCCGGATCCCAATCGCCGGGTTTGAGCAGGGTTTTGCCGTCGGCATCGGTTGTCCGCCGGAATTCGCCGCATTTCACGTCCAGACGGCGGCCGGGCACCTGCTTGCGTTCGTGATAGATCGTGCGGTAGCCGAAGAACTGGATTTCCGCTTGCGAAACCGGTTCCCCGCTTTCCGCATCGGCCACCCACCACTGGATCTGGCCGCCTACATCGCGGCGGACCAGCACGGAATCGACGATCCATACGAGCGTGTGGAATTCGTTTCCGTTTTCGATTTTTCCTGTGATCCACCATGCGCCGGCCATGTCGAGAGGCACTTCCAGATCGGTGCGGGTATCGCGGTGCTTCTCGCGCGGCGTGAGTTTGCTTTCCCATGTGGCGGCGGGTTTGCCGATGAACTTATGGGTTTTCTGTTTGATCAGTCTGGCCGCGAACTGCGAGGGATTGATGCGCCCCCAGTCGAGTTCCATCGGATTGCTTTTCAGATAGGAGAAAGTATCGGCAAGCACCGCCTCCATATCCACCGGTGCTGCTGTTATCGAAATGTTCGTTGCGTTGCGGAAGACGAGAGGGAGTTTCGGTTTGCTGCCAGCGGCCACGGTTTCGGCGAGTTCGAAGCGACCCCAGTTGCCGGTGATTTGTTTGAGGAGTTTCTTGCGGGTGCCGTCATGGCCCGCGCCGTGTTTGGTGATGGTTTGTTCGAGCACCTCGCGGGCCTTGTCGTATTGGCGGCGGTTGAGGAAGACCTGGACGAGCGAGTCTCCGGCCTGCTCCTTTTGATCGAGGATGGAGCGGTAGAGCGCGATGAAATGATGGCTGGCGGGAAGTTTGAAACGCCTGATGCCATCAGAGGTCCTGGCGAGGCATTCATCCCCGGCAAGTGTGTCCATTTCGAGAATGCCCATGGTGCTGTCCGGATCCTGTGTGCGCCGCCAACCAAAGGATGCCAGGGTTTCGGAACCGAATTGGGATTGCGAGAAATTGGCGAGGCTGTAGGTGATCTCCGCCGCCCTGGCCGGGGTTAGGCGCGTTTGTTCGGCGAGGGCATACCGCCAGCGCTCGCCATCGTTTCCAGCGGCTTTCCATGAAACAGGAATTTCATAAAGAACCGGTCCATCCTTGGACCACGGAGCGCCTTCAGTGCCGCCTTCCGGCCCAGGTTCGCCCCACTCGGGAAGGTGGGCGAGGGGCGTGAGTATCTGGAGTTTCCATGCTTCGTGATCCTGTAGGATCGACGCCATCGATTGCCACGCAACGGATTGATCCGTTTCATGCTGTGGCTTGGCAAGCGCCTCGCGCAGTAATTGCAGTGCGCGGATCCGGTCGCGGTATTTCGTATCCACCCACGATCCCGCGGATGCCTCTGGAGATAGGACGCTGTTTCCCCGATGATGGCGGCCCTGACCAGCACGTTCAAAATCCCCTGCGATCAGGCTGCCGGAGTGGGGGGCATGGTGATAGAGGAGTGCTGCGGTCTTGAGCAATTTCGGGTCTTCCGGGTGAGTTGCGATGGAGCGTTCGACGAGTGCGTCAAATTCCTTCCACGCATTGAGGCGGCGGATGGCATCCACCGCGCATTGCAAATCAGCTTCCGAATCCGCATCGGACACAGGCATCAGTTTCTCCTCGTATAGGTTTATGGATTCCCGCCACATACCCCGCATATTGAGCTTGTCGCGCTCCATGCGCAGGGCTCCCGCATCCCGAGCCATGAGATTGATGGGGAGAAAAACGGCAAAGCAGAGGCAGACCAGGGTTTTCATGTCACTTAAGATGACACATCAAGCAGGACTCCCTTAGAAGAAAATTTCCAGGCGTTCGACTAGATTCACCGATTGCCGGTGTCGGGCATGAATTTCCGCGGGACCGGGTAGTTGAGCTTGGCATTGTGCCTGTGGTCCAGCGGCAGGGCATCGAGAAAACACTCGAATGCTCCCGCGAATGAGTGCCCGGAGCTCACGATTTATCGTGCTCTTCACGAAGACAAGCTGGAGCTTGAACTCTGGACCATCGCCGGAAAGCAATCGCCCGGATTGAGTATCAGCACCCTATTTTGGAATACGTTCAAACTCATTCCGCCGGCTTGACGGTGACGAACAGGGACTTCTCGGCGACAAGGTGTTTTTTTGCGAGAGCGTTGATTTCTGCCAGAGTGATGGATTTGTAGTCGGCGTCGCGGGTGCGGGCGAGTTCGAGGCGTTTGGGGTCGGCCTGGGACTGGCTGAGCACGGTGTTGAGCCAATACCCGTTGTCGCGCAGGGATTTTTCAAGCATGCCGAGGGTGGGCTTGAGGGCGCGGTCGAGTTCGTCGGCGGTGGCTCCCTTGGTGGCGAGTTGGTCGGCCTGCTCGCACATGGTGTCGAGCAGGGTTTTGAGGTCCCCGGGTTTGCCGATGCTTTCGCTGATGATGTATCCCATGTTTTCGAGTGCGTCGGACCCGGAGGCTCCGGCATTGGGGCTGTAGGAGGTGCCGAGTTTCTCGCGGATCTCCTCGCGCAGGCGGTCGCCGAGGATTTCCGCGAGCAGGTTCAGACGGCGGAATTCGCGCTGGTTACCGCGGATGCCGGAGGTGCGCCAGATCGTGAATGCGATGCCTTGCGGAATCTTGCTTTCATAGGTGAAGACCTTGGAGGCGGGCGCGTTCGGGAATTTCACCTTGCGCGCCTCCATCAGGGCGGCAGGCGCGGCGGCACGCTCTGGCAGCGCGCCGAAGGTTTCCAACAAATCAGGAAGGATTATCTCCGGGTCGAAATCTCCGACGATGGTGAGTTCGAGATAGCCCTTGAGCAGCTCCGGCGTGAGCCAGTTCCGCGCGTCTTCGATGGTATAGGATGATATCTTCTCGACGGGCGCTGCGCTGAAACGGAAATCCCCGCCATGCAGCCATGCCTCCATCTCGGCCTGCGGCCCGGCGGGCGTGTGCCTGAGCTGCTGATAGATCATGGGAATCGCCTTCTGGAACTGCCAGAGAGCCTCCTCGCGGTAGCCGGGATCAGTGAGCGCGGCGCACATCAACTGGCACTGCACGAGGAAATCCGCAGGTGTGGTGGTGCCTCCGAGTGAGAATGCGTCCTCGCCGATGACGAGCGTCGAGCCGACGTTTTTCCCCGCGAGGATTTGTTTGAGGTCCTCATTGGAATGCTTGCCGAGTCCGCCGCCCTCGAAGACGGCCTGCGCGAAGAGATCGAGCATCGGAGTGTCCTTGGGTTGGGTGAGCTTGCCGGATCCCACACGCGCGAGCAGCCGGATTTTTCCCTGTTCGAAGTCGGTGCGCTTGAGGTTGAGCCGGATCTTGTTGGACAACACCATCTGGGTGACGCCGAGATCGCTGGCTTCCTTGCTGCTGGCGACGCTGCCGGGGCTGCCAAAGTTGGTATAGTCGAAAACCTGGAGCGCGCGGGATGCGGGCGCTTCCACCGGCGTTCCGCGCGAGTCCTCGAACAGCGCGGCGAGATTTTTTTCCGCGTTTTCGGGTTTTTCCTTGGTGGTGAGAACCAGGTGGTAGCCCGATGCCTCCCAGAAGGTCTTGAACGCCTGATGGCAGGCTGCCAGATTGATCGCGTCGAGATTGCTTCTGGCGATTGCAAGATCGGTTTCCGGATCGGAGAAGACGGTCTTGTCGTTCACGGTGCGCGCCAGCACGGTGGCTATGCCCTCGGACTTGCGGGTGGCCTTTTGTTTGACCTGTTGTTCATAGGCGTTGAGCAGGTTCGACTTCGCTTCGGCGAGTTCCGTTTCGGTAAATCCATGCTCCATGGCGCGGCGGAACTCCCGCTCCAGAATCGGGGTCGCCTCCTGCCAGCGGTCATCCGCCGCGGTGATGCTGATCGAGCCGAGCTCCAGATCGTTGAACAGGATGGAGTCGGATGCCGAGCCCTCCGCCACCGGTGAATCTCGTTCCTTGGAAATCCGCTCGAAGCGCCGGGAAAGAATCGAATGGGCGATGTCGCGCGGCATGTTTTCGGCGCGGGTGGCGGTAGTGTCGGGTTTTTTCACATGCGGGCGTACCAGCATCAGCGAGACATCGGTGGAACTCACCTCCTTGTCGCTAAATACCGCCGTTTCGAGGCCTTCGGCTTGCTGGACGCTGCCGAGATCCGGATCCGTTCCGGGTTTGGCGGGATTGCTCATGGAGGCGAACGTGGCCTCGATGCGGGCGCGCACCTCCTCGGGTTTGATGTTGCCCACGACGATAAAGGTCATGCGTTCCGGCGTGTAGTAGCGGGTGTAGAAATCCACGAAGCGCCCGCGCGGAGCGGACTTGATGACATCCTCGCTGCCGATGGGGAAACGCCGCGTGATGAGCGAGTCCGGAAGCAGTGCGGAAAACTGCTGCTCCATGAGCCGGTAGTTCACGGAATCACGGCTGATTTTTTCCGATAGGATCACGCCGCGCTCCTTGTCGATCTCATCGGCTTCGAGCAGCGCGCCATCGCCGAAATCACGCATGACGGTGAACGCGAGCTTGAGTGTTTCTTCGGATAGATCGGGCAGGTCCAGCATGTAAACCGTCTCATCGAAGGAGGTGTAGGCATTGGCGTGCGCACCGAAGGCGATGCCGAGCCGCTGCATGCGGGGGACGATTTCCGCGGCGGTGTAGTGCTTGGTGCCGTTGAAAACCATGTGTTCCAGGAAATGCGCGAGGCCGTGCTGGTCATCCGCTTCCATCAGGGATCCGGCGGCGATGTGGAGGCGCATCGAAACGCGGCCGGGCGGCTCGCTGTTCGGATAGATCAGGTAGCGCATGCCGTTTTCCAGCGAACCGAAGACCGCAGCCGGGTCCGGCGCGATGTCCGAGGATGCCTGCGGCCACGGCCGCGGCGTGACGGGTGCGGCTGCGGCTGCGGCGTTGCTCTGGATGGCTGGCGTGGCCTCGCCCGCAGATGGGATTGCCGACGCGCTGGCGGCCCGCGCTGGCGGCGGTGGGTTGTCCTGGGGCCGCAGGGCGAGATAGCCTGCGGTAATCGCCAGAACAAGGACCAGCAGCAGCGGAGTCGGAGAAGTGGTGGCCTTTCGCATGGAGGCAGCGTGGTTGACCGCCAACCGGTTTGGCAACGCCGAAAAACGCCGAATCCAAGCGTTTCTCAGCGCTTCCCGCGCGTCGGGAGAGACACGGCCTTCCGTCGGGCGATTTTCCGCAGGATCAGCGGGCGGGCGGTGTTGGCGATCAGAATGGTCGCGGTTTCGTCGAACCCTCCCCGGGTGGAGCAGGCGGTGTTCGTCGAACAGCAGGGCGGCGCTGCGGAAAAAAGCGGCCCAACTGATCAGCCTGGCGGAAAACCCATTAACCTCCAGGTGCCTCAGTCGGGCCGCATGTATCGTGTCGCGACATGGGTATAAACGCACCCCGCGTGCCAATCTGTCTGTGATCATGCGATTTTCTGAACAAACTTCGCCGACATCAGCCTGGCGGAAAATCAGGATCTCATAAAAAAAGATGCAGAGAGCCTGCGGTGACGGCGGCGCGGTGAAGGATGGCTGCATCGAAATCCAGGGCGGCCAACGCGGGGAAATGAAGCGCATCCTCACCGAAGCCGGCTTCAAGCATCACCATTGGCAGCAAGCGCCACTTCGGATTGGATGTGCTTTTTTACAAAAGCATAACATCGCGTCACTCGGTCACATCGGTGCGGAAGGGTGAGGCGGGGATGCCTTCCTTGTTGAAGAGATTCACATCCGGGGTGTTCGCCCAGCCGTAGCGCACGGCGTTCGGATCGGTCACGCCTTCGGCGGAAACGATGACGTTGCTACCCTTGATTTCCGCCTTGGCGGGCACGAACTTGCCGTCGGCTCCGGCAATGGTGAAGCCTTTCAGCTCGCCGTCCCTGGCGACGAGGCCGCCGCCGGTGTGGCTGAAGCTGATGGCAACCTTGTCGCCCTTGGTTTTCATCGACTGATAGTGCGGACCGGAGTATTCGATTTTCTCACCATAGGCGAGGGCGCGAGCGGCATATGCCAGACGCTGGCCGACGGGCTCCTTCTGGGTCGGGTGGATGTCGGTGGGATGTCCGATGTCGGTGATCACGGCCATGGCGGTGTTTTTGGACTTGCCGAGCGTGAGGAACTGCGCCTCGCGGATCTCCGGGGGCATGCCATTGTGAGGGGCGATCTGGACGAATAAGAACGGGAAGTCGCCCTGTTTCCATTGGGTGCGCCAATCGGCGATCATCGCGGGGAACAAGGTGCGGTATTGGCGTGCTTTGCCGGCGTTGGACTCACCCTGATACCAGATGGCTCCCTTGATGGCGTAGGGGATGATCGGGGCGAGCATGCCGTTGTAAAGGGTGCTTGGATGGTTCTGGGTGCCCTCGGGACCTGCCGGGGGAATCGGTCCCTTGTCGGCGGGTTCGGGTTTCGGCGGCAGCGGCTGGCCGTCCTGTTTGGCTTTTTCGGTGGCGTCGGCCCATGCGTTGAGCGCCGCTTGGGCGGATTCATCCCAGGCTTTTTTCGCGGCCTTGAATTCCTCAAGTTTCGCCGGGAAGGCGGCCACGGCGGCGGGATGGTTCTCGATGTTTTGTTTCGCCCCATCCGCGTATTCCTTGAGTTCCGGATCGGTGCCGAAGCCATCGATGCTGGTCCACGCCTGTGCCGGCGTGCCGCCCCACGAGGTGTGGATCATGCCGACGGGAATGTTGAGTTTCTGGTAGAGTTCGCGGGCGAAGAAATAACCGACGGCCGAGAAGCCGCCGACTGTTTGCGGCGAGCATTCCACCCATGTGCCTTCGGCCTCGGCTTGGGGCTGGATGGCAATTTTCTTTTTCACCGTGAACATGCGGATTTGCGGAAAGATGGCCTTCGGAGTTTCCTCCTTCACCTCTGCGGTTCTGGCGAAGGGCCATTCCATGTTGGACTGGCCCGAGCAGACCCAGACCTCGCCGACGAGCAGCTTGTTCACGGTCACGGTGTTTTCACCGGAAATGGTCATCGTGAACGGTCCGCCGACGGTGAGCGGCTTCAGATCCACCCGCCATGCACCATTTTTCGCGGTGGTGGTGAGTTTCTGTTTGCCCAGCACGACGGTGACTTTCTCACCATCGTTCGCAGTGCCCCAGACGGGAACAGGTTGGCCGCGCTGGAGCACGGCTCCGTCTGAAAACAAGGGATTCGGTTTCACTGCGGCGAACAGGGAAGCGCAGGACAGGACCGCAATCACAAGCGAGGCGGCAATGGTGGTGGTGGTGGTGGTGGTGGTGGTGGTGGTGGACGGGGCTTTCATGGGAGTCTTGAGTAACTTTCCGCTAACGCGCGCTGCGGGCGATTTCTTTCATGGCATGCAGAATCGCGCTCCCTGATAGGCTGCCGGTCACAGAGTCCGGCCTCCCTGCGCGGTTGGCGAGCTCGACGATGAGGATGCCGGGGAAATAAAATCCGGTGATGCCGAACAAAACGATGATGAGTGAAATCACGATGACGAATCACTCCACCGGCACGATCAACAATTCATGGTCCACCGGCCGGTGGGTTTTGCGAAGGTCCTCCACCAGGCGTGCTCTTGTTTTTTCCGTGAGCGCGAAGGTGGCTTCCATGTCGGCAAGTCCTTCCGGTCCGTGGACCAGAGTCTTGATTTGGCGTGTTTCGTAGGCCTGCTTCGCCGCCACCGCGTCCCAGACCGCCTTGAACGCGGGCACCAGCGGATGCTTGTCGAAATCCCTGGCGAGCGAAACACCGGCCGCGAGTTCTGCTGCGGGGTAGGTATTGGAAACCTCACCCCATGTGACCGTGTAGGCGCTGGCTGCGGGAGAAGTGATCTTCAGCACGAAACGGTTGAGCTCCTGATCGAAGGGCACCAGTCCCAGACCCGCACGGATCGAATCATCCTTCGCCGGATCCCCGGGACCGGGGCTGAAGGGCAGCTTGCTGCTGCGTAGCGCAAGACGGCCACCCGTGGATGACAACACTTCATGTCCCGCGCTCGCGGCGGCCCTGCCGCTTGCCGCGTCCCAGGTGATGGTGCCGATGTCGCCATCGATTCCCAGCGCCTTGAGAAAGGCATAGGCCATTACGATCTGCCCTGCCCAACCCGGATGGACTCCATCCTTGCCCGCCACCTTGAAATCCGGGCCGAAGCGTTGTTTCGCCGCCAGATCCGCCAGCAGCATTGGCTGATAGACATCCGCAAATCCCGCCTCGCTCGTCATGGCTACCTCAAGAGTGATGTTGCGGAACTTGGAAAGCGCGAGATTGAGATCCTCTTTCGTGCCGGTCGCGTTTTTAACCCAGTGCGGCACCGAATCGATGATGCCCGATGATCCGAGGATCACCCGGCAGCCGCTTTCCTTGAACACGCGGACGACTTCAGTCTGGTTCTTCCGATACTCCGTGGCGATGGACTCATCAAAGGGAACGTAGCGGAAATCGTTCATGCCATAACAAGTCGTGGCGATGTTCGGCTTGAACCTCAGCACGTCGTTCTCCAGGCGATTGAGGAATCCGGCGACCTGTTCGCCGCTCCATCCGAACTGGCGGCAGGCGATCTCCAGCTCGGGCAGGCAGCAGGCGAGATACGCCTCGATCGCCAGCGAGTATTGTTTCTGCTCGGTGATGGAGTCCCCGCAGATCGCGAGGCGGTCGCCCTTGTGCAGTTTCAATCCATCAGGAGTCGGTGCCGGCGTCAGTTGATAGGCCGCGAGTTCCACTGGCCAGGCGGGCGTTTCCCTCGCCGCCAGCGGCAATGAGGATCCGAGCAGGAAAATACACAGGGTTTTGAACATGCGGGAGCCTCAAGCCCCGGCAGGCCGCTTGGCAAGAAAATGTCCTCAAAGGCCGCATTTTGCAGGAAAGACAGGCGCTGGATCATGCCCCCGTAAGAAACAGCCCAAGCGCCCGGGAGCGCGAGGTATGGGGCGGGTCCGCAGGCGCGACGATCGAAGTCAGGAGCAGCAAGAATGCACTGATCCCGAAGATCAGGTGCGGTTGGAACAATGGCGCGTCATTATCAACCAAGAAGCCAATGGCCAATGCCACTGTGAGCAATTCGGCGAAGGCCCAGTGAAAGAGGCGGGTGGGAAGATCCGAAATCAGAATGAAAAAATCCTAGGCAATGTGACGTCAGAGTGGGCTGACTGGCTGACTTCCAGGGAAAGGAGTGGCGCCAACCGATGGAAAATCCGCCGCCATTGGGTGGGTTTGCAAGAGAACATGGAGACGTTGTGACGCATGAGGGTCTCTCAATAATTGCGTATGATCAGCCTCGCCGCATGCGACGGCGAGGCTGATCCGCCGGGGACCGGCACCAGCTCAGGACATGCTGTGCAGGCCGATCACATTTCCCTCGGGATCGCTGAAAATCCCGATGAAGCCGTGTGGCGCGATGTCGATCCGGTCTTTCAGCACTTTGCCGCCGGCGGAGGAAATGCGCGACAGCACGCCATCGAGATCACCCTCCACATTCAGATAGACCAGCGTGCCGCCGGGGCCGGGTTTGTAACCGTCCATTTGGGTAAGCGCCCCGCCGACACCCTTGTCGGGATCGCTGGAGAACAGTGCCATGCGGCAGCCTTCCATTGATGCCGGTGCCAGGGAGGTGTTCAGGATCGTGCCATAGAAGTCCGTGGCCTTGATGAGATCGTTGGTGAAGATCTCGAACCAGTTGATTGCGTTTGTTTTCATGATTTTCAGTGGTGTTGGTGGATTGGCGCCCCTTGTTTAGGGCAACGCGGGGACTTAACCGCAGCCTGCTGACAACCCTATGTCAGTAGGCTTTCAGACAGATGCGGATTTCTCCGCGTGGCACTCCGCCACAGCCAGCGCGGCCTTGCGTAAGCCGTCCCGCAGCTCCGGCGGTTTGATCGCCTCCACGCGGACGCCGAAACCTAACAACCATTCGGTCAGCCAGCCTAACGAGAACGCAAGCAGTTCCAGCCGCACCCGACCGTCAGGGAGGGATTCTTCGGAAAGCGGCGTACACGGCATTTCCGCCCGGAAACGTTCCAGCACATCGCGCTCCACGATCACGGTGGCCGGCGTCAGCTCGTGGCTCTCGATGCGCTCGAGCAGGAAATCCCTCACGGAGAAGTCGTCGTGACCCTCATGGCATTCATCCAGCACCTCCCATGCCGCAATGCGGTCAAGGCGGAAATCCCGCACAGCCTGCCTCAGCCGGCACCACGCGATCAGGTGCCATTGCCGCGAATAGAATACGAGACCCAGCGGTTCGACTACGCGTGAGGTAATCACGCCGCGGTTGGCGGTGTTGTAGCGGATACTCAGGCAGCGCCGCCGCACCACCGCATTCTGGATCGGCATCAGTGAATCGCTCCGCTCATGGCCGCCGGTCTTCCGGAACCACACGCCCACCCTGTCCTTGAGCCGGTGAAGATAGTCCTTTTTCTCCTGCGGCAGCACCGAGCGCACTTTCAACAAAGCGGATTTCAGCGACAGTCGGAGTGAATCGTCCGCCACTTGTTCCGTCACCACGCCACTCATGAAAAGCGCGGCCGCCTCATCCTCCGTGAACATCACTGGCGGCATATGATAGCCGCGCATCAGGCTGTAGCCGATGCCTGCCTCCGCGATGATCGGCACGCCCGCCTCACTCAGCGCCGAGAGGTCCCGGTAAACCGTCCGCACGCTGATCTCGAAATGCGTCGCGATTTGCTCCGCCGTGATCACCCGCTGGCCTTGCAGCAGCAGGATGATTCCGGTGAGGCGATCAATGCGGTTCATGGAGGCTGTTTCCATTTGTATCCAGGCAAAGCGTTTCGGGACAAGCGGGTATTGCAGGGAAGTCGGGGAAATCCCCGAAACAAGACTCATCATTTCCGCAAGCGGGCCGGACCGGGGTCTTGATGTTGTCAGCACCCGCAGACCGCGCGGAAGATCGTTTCCATTTCCTCGACGATGGCCGACCATCCCAACTGAGGATTAAAGGTTCATGGTGATGTATGGATGCAAACAGGTGAGAAGGCGCGGACCAGGACGGCATTGCGCACGGTCATGTAAGTTCACACCCACATCCTCGCCAAGCGTCAGATCCGCCGGGCGGGTGTGGGTTCCATGGGACTCAGCCTCTCGGATCTGCGCGGGTTTGCCTGGTGCTGAAAACGTGAAATCAGCCGGGAATATCACTGCTGGGAGAGGCGGAAGAAACGCTGGTCGGCGGGATTCAGCACCGTGACCATATTCTGCCCGCCGCTGGTGGTGACGGGCAGCGTTGAGTTCACCCAACTCGCGGGGCTGAGGTCCGGGCTTTCCTGCAAGACCCAGCCGGTGAGCGTATCTGGCCAGGAGAAGCTGAACCCGCTGCCTGTCGGCGGTGCGATGCTCAGCACCGGCAGCAGGTTGAAATTCGCCTCGAAAGTGTGGTCCGCTGTCGCGTTGAAAACCGCCGGATTGACCGCTCCCGCAGGCTCGCCGTCGAGCGTCCAGCCGCTGAAGTAGTAGCCCGGCGAGGCCTTCCCGGTGAGGGTGACGCTCGCTCCATTCCCCACGACACCTGCTCCGCTGACGCCGCCGCCTTCCGTGGGAACGGCGGTCGCGGTGATGGTGCGGTTGGTGGCGATGAAGTCAGCCGTTAGGGTAACATCGCTGGTGATCGGATGGACATAACTCGGATCGGTGCCGACTACGGTGGTTCCTTGTCGCCATTTGGAAAACACATAGCCCACGGCGGACACGGCATTGACGGTCACATTCGAGCCATGGGCAAAGGTGCCGCCACCCGTGGTGGTGCCGCTGCCAACGGGGAAGGAGCTGGTGTAGAGCGTGGGAAAGTTCTTTTCAAAGTGAGCCGTGATCGTCGTGCCATAGCAGACCATGTGTTTCAGCGAGGGGCTGGAGGTGCCCACCACGTGCGGCACGCCGCTGAGGTCGCCGAGGCCTGCGCCCTGCTTCCAATATGCGAAGTGATAACCTGGATACGGCGTGGCATTGAGAGTGATCTGCGTGCCACCCAGGTAGCTCTTGCCAGAAAGACCTGCCGTGCCCGCGATCACGACCGAACCCGAGGAGGCGGGAGAGACAACGCCGTTGATGAAGCTCGTGGTATTGATGTAGGCGAAGTTCGCGACGAGATTTCGATCCGCCGTCGCGGTGACTTCATACACCTGGTTGTCAGCGTTGAAGGGGAGGTTCACGAGGTCGCCATTCTCTGTCCAGCCGACAAACCACAAGCCATCGGCGGCTGAAATATCGAGTTCACGAATCTCGCCCGCATTCACCATGCCCGCGCCGCCGACGTTCCCATACACAGAAGGATTCGCGACAGCAGTGATCATGTAAGGCCCCGTGTTCGGCCCGGAGAAATTCGCGGTGAGTGTTTTGTTTCCGTCCGCAGCAAAGGTGAAGCTGGCACTCGCACTGACCACAACGCCTGCCTCGGTCCAGTTCAGGAACGTGCGTCCATTGGCTGCGGTGGCGTTTACCGTTACATTCGTACCTGCGGCAAACGTGCCGGCTCCCGTCACCGTGCCGCCTGCCGCTGGAGAGTTTGCTAGAGTGATCGTCACCGGCTCCGTCGCCTGATTGAGCAGTGTGAAAGCCACGTCACCGCCGGTATTGAGAAACCGGTAGTCGCCCGTCACCGCCGGCACTTGAGCCATGTGCGATCCGTTTCCTCCCGCGCCGACGCTCCATTGCCAGTAAGGATAGTAGTTGTTCACCAAACCGATGATCTGTAGCCAGTATCCCTGCCCTCCGGTGAGAACAAATCCCGCCGGCAATGTGAACTTGTAATCGTAAACGCCCGGCGTGCCAGTCGGTGTCTCGCTCGCTACGCCGTTCGTATGCCATACAGTGCCTCCGCCGGGGATGGCGATGGTGTTGATGCTGATTTGGAAATCCAGCGGCTCCGGCCCTGCTCGCGAACCGCGCCACTGAATCTCCCGCAGCGTCTGGGTCGTCGCCGTGCTGAACGAATCCCAAACGAACTCCTCCAAGTTGCTGCCGCCATTGCTATAGGTCGAGGAAAGATAGCCCGCATTGCCCGCATTTGGCTCCTGCTGGTAGATGATGCCCGCGTGCGCTGCAGTGATGGCGATGAACAGGGCGAGAAGTAAAATGTATTGTTTCATGGATGTACAAGGCGGAAAAACAGTTTGCCTGTGGGGTGAATGATGGAGACTTGGTTCTGCCCGCCGCTGGTGATGATCGGCAAAGACGAGTTCACCCAACTCTCGGGGCTGAGGTCGGTGCTTTCCTGCAAGACCCAGCCGGCTGCTGATGCGGGCCATGCGAAACCGATCATGCCCGGTGTGGTGTTCACGATGCCAACGATGGGCACGAAGTTGGCGATCAGCGTGCGGTTTGCGGTGGCGTTAAAGGATATGCTGTTGCTGGCACTCACCATGGCACCGCTCTCGCTCCAACCGGTGAATCGATAGCCCGTGGCAGGTGTGGCAAGCAGCGTGACCACGCCGCCTGTGGCATAGCCTCCACCTCCGCTCACACTGCCGCCGGGAGCGAAGGATGGCGTCGTCGTGACGGTGAAACCTGCGGCGAAGTTTGCCAGAAGCGTGCGCTGATTCAGCAGCGTGAAAGTGTAGGCTGGCGTGGTGCTAACGATGTTGCCCGCCTCGCTCCAATTGAGGAAAACATAGCCCGGTTTCGCCGTCGCCGTAGCAGTGACGCTGCTGCCAATGATGAAGGTGCCCGCGCCTGCGACGGTACCCATGGTGGTGGATGAACTGGTGAGCGCGAGTGGATACGACGGCTGAAAATTCGCAACGATCGAGCGGTCCTCTGCCGCGGAAAACGAATACAGTGCTGACGAACTCACGACCGCTCCGCCTTCGGTCCAGTTCACAAAAGCATAGCCCGTTTGGGCCGTGGCGGAGAGGTTCACGACGGCATCCAGCGCAAAGGTTCCCGCACCGCTGACACTGCCGCCATTCACGGAAGACGATGTGGCAGCAATGGCATAACTGGTGGGCACATCCGCCGAGAGCGTGAGCGCGAGATCGCCCGTGCCGCTGTAGTAGCTGTTGCCGAGTCGGCGATAGTGCGCGTTGTTGCCACCTGCGCCGGTGGCATGGCCCCAGGTGAGCGGGTAGCCGTATTGCGAGGCCTCGATCTGAATCCAATAACCAACGCCCGCAGTCGCGACGAACGAAGTCGGCAGTGTGACCGAGTAATCATACATCTGCACTCCGCCGACCAGCTCGGCGGCAGTTTGGTTCGCGTTGCCGGTGACCGTGTATTTCTTGAGGTGCGGGTTCGCGAGGTCGGGATAAAATCCATTCGCTGTGGAGCCATAGATTTTGATGATGAACTCCACCACTGGATTGGCCGCCGCGTTGTTGCCGATGTAGCCCCCGCGCCAGCGCAGATGCGATATGCCCGTGGTGGTGGCGAGCGTGAATTTTTCAAAGCGATACTCCATGCCATCCACATTCCCGTCCGGCAGCATGTAGGAGGAGAGCAGCAGCGTGCCGGAAGTTGTCGGCGGCTGGGAAAAAACGATGCCGAGATTGCTGGCGGATGACGTGAAGTTCGCGACGAGATCGCGGTCTCCCGCAGCGGTGAAGGTGTAGCTCGCGCTCGCACTCACCAGCACGCCGTTTTCCGTCCAGTTCACGAAATTGTAGTTCGCTGAAGGCGTCGCCTGCACGGTGACGCTGCTGCCATTCACAAAACTGCCGCTGCCATCGGTGTTGCCACCCGTCAGCGGCGAGGAATTCGTCGTGATGAGCGATCCCGTGGCAAAATTGGCCACCAGCGTGCGGTCTTCCGTCACGGTGAAGGTGTAGTTCGGATTCGTGCTGACTACGGTGCCGTTCTCCGTCCAGTTCACGAAAGCGAAGCCCGCGTTCGGTGTGGCGATGAGCGGTGCCGCGGCGTTTTGCGGGTACAGGCCCGCATTCAGGATCGTGCCGCTGTCGCTGGGTGATTCGCTCGCCGCGATGGCATAAGTCGGCCCATCATTCGTGAGGATGCTGAAGGCCGCATCACCGGGCGCATACTGAAAGTAGAAATCCGCCTGCCCGGCGATACGCCGGAAGTGCGAGCCATTGCCAGTGCCCGCCGCGAAGCCCCAATACGGCAGGCCATTGTCAAACCCGGCCTCGATCTGCACCCAGTAGAGCTTTCCCGCCTGCGCCTGAAACACCGTGGGCAGCACGAAGTGATAATCAAACATCTCCACGCCGCCAAACACGCCCGCGCTCGTCTCACCCGCCTTGTTTCCCGTGTCATAGGCGATCAGCGTCGCCGGCGTTCCCGGATAGCCCGGCCCCAGATGCGGCTGCGACAAGCCCGGCGTGGATTCATAGATCGACACGCGGAAGTTCACGATGTCACCACCCCAGTAAGCCATCTGCGGATCATAGCCGCCACGCCAGCGAATCTCCGTCACCGCCTGTGCCGTCGGCACGCTGAACGAGTCCCACACAAACTGATCGTAGTCCGTCCCGTTCGGCTGATAGCGCGATGACATGCGCAACGCCCCGCTGCCATCATGCGGCTGCTCAAAGACGACGCCCGCCTGTGCGACGAGCGAGGTCAGGAGCAGCAGGAATGTGAGGAAACGTTTCATGATTTCTTTCGTCATCGCGCTTGCGACCTTATTTGCCCTTGCCTCCCTCGCTTTCGCCGAGCGGCAAAAACACTCCGATGCCCGGAATGAACAAAGCAGGCACGAGCAGGAAAAACGCACTGATCCCGAAGATCATGTGCGGTTGGAACAATGGGGCGTCATCATCGACCAAGAAGCCAATGGCCAATGCCACTGTGAGCGATCCGGCGAAGGCCCAGTGAAAGAGGCGGGCGGGGAGATCCCAAATCAGAATGACGTCCATAGGCGATTCAAATGGATACAGCAAATTTCCCCACGAACAACCTCTCTACGGTAACCGAACGGTTAGCTGGTGAGCTTGCCTCGCATTCCTACGTCGCCGCACCGTAAGGGCTGCGCGCGATCAATCTGCGAAAAACCGTCGGTGAATGGAAGTCCATCGCCGCATTGTCACGCGATTGCGTAATATCGCAGGGTCCGGATTTCTGAAAGGATCGGAACGTCAGCAAGCAACTTGCCGTCCCCTCCACACACCTGCGGAGGGTTTCCCCCAAAACATCCCCCCATGAAACTGATCCCATCAGGCACCTCGAGTGCTTCGGTCAAGGCTGATGCCAGCCGTCTCGCAGACTTCGTCTTGTTCACACAGCGGAGCTGCATCCTGAACCTCGCGAACGAATTGAACCGCGGCAACCTGTCGTATCCCCAATTTTTCCTGCTGACTTATCTGTCCAGCGAGGAGTATCTGACGATGACGGACATCGCGAATAAGATGGGTCACTCGACCGCGGCCGCAACCGGCTTGGTGGATCGCATCGAGAAATTGGGCTACGTGGAACGCGCCCATGCTTCGGATGACCGACGGAAGATCATGGTGCGCATCACGCCGAAGGGCGTGGATATGGTGGCCCACATGCGAAAAGAAATCGCGACCGATCTGGCGGGCATCCTGTCCGCGATGGACGAGGAGTCCGCGGAAACCATGGAGCATACGAAACGCGCGATTGCCTCACGCCAGATCGCTTGAAAGGTGCAATCCCCAAGGCGAAACGGCAAAGTCCACCGCATCAAGTGCCTCGTTTGCCATTGCGGCAGCCCGTCTCGCGGGATTCCCGGGTTGTGAATGGCCGGCTGCCGGGTATTCCGGGCCGCATTTTTACAACATCTCCGCATTTTCTGGCAAATTTCGGGCGATTTCCCTCTTCTCATTGCCAAGTTGCAGGCTCCCCGCTCCATTGGTCACGCTATGAGCAAAACACAAACATCCCACGCCGCCCTCCAGAAGTGGGTGGCAGATATGACCGCCCTGTGTACCCCCGACGCTGTCGAGTGGTGCGACGGCTCTCAGGCCGAATGGGACCGCCTCACTTCCTTGATGGTTGAAAAAGGTACCTTCACCCGCCTCAATCCCGAGAAACGCCCAAACTCCTTCCTCGCACGCTCGACGCCTTCGGACGTCGCCCGCGTCGAGGACCGCACGTTCATCTGTTCCAAACGCCCCGACCAGGCCGGCCCCACCAACCACTGGGCGGATCCCGCCGAGATGCGCGTAAAACTGAACGAAAAGTTCAAAGGCTCCATGAAGGGCCGCACGATGTATGTCATTCCCTTCTGCATGGGCCCGCTTGACTCGCCGCTCGCCAAAATCGGCGTTGAAATCACCGATAGCGCCTACGTCGTGGTCAACATGCGAATCATGACCCACATGGGCTCGCATGTCCTCAAGCGCCTTGAAGAAGAAGCCGCCGGCACCGCCACCAACAAGCGCGATGGTTTCGGTAATTTCATTCCCTGCCTCCACTCCGTGGGCGCCCCGCTGGAACCCGGCCAAGCCGATGTCACCTGGCCCTGCAACGAGGACAAGTACATCGTTCATTTCCCCGAAACCCGCGAGATCATGTCCTATGGTTCCGGTTACGGCGGCAATGCCCTGCTCGGCAAGAAGTGCCTTGCCCTGCGCATCGCCTCCAACATCGCCCGCGAACACAAATGGATGGCCGAGCACATGCTCATCGTCGGCGTGGAAAATCCCGAAGGCGAGAAAACCTATCTCTCCGTCGCCTTCCCGTCCGCCTGCGGCAAGACCAACCTCGCCATGCTCATCCCACCGCCGTCCTATCAGGAAGCCGGTTGGAAAACCACCATCATCGGTGATGACATCGCCTGGCTCTGGCCGCACGAAGACGGCAAGCTGCACGCCATCAATCCGGAATGTGGTTACTTCGGCGTTGCTCCCGGCACCGCCATGGACACCAACCCGCGGGCCATGGAGTCCATCACCAAGAACTGCATCTTCACCAACGTGGCCCTCACCGATGACGGCGACGTCTGGTGGGAAGGCATGAGCAAGGAAGCTCCCGCCCACCTCATCGACTGGACCGGCCAGGACTGGACGCCCGATTGTGGCCGCGTAGCCGCCCATGCGAACTCCCGCTTCACCGCTCCCGCCGAGCAGTGCCCGTCCATTGATGCCAACTGGCAGAATCCCGACGGCGTGCCCATCGACGGCATCGTCTTCGGCGGCCGCCGCGCCACCACCATGCCGCTCGTGTTCCAGGCCTTCAACTGGAGCCACGGCGTCTATCTCGGAGCCACCATGGGATCCGAAATGACCGCCGCCGCCTTCGGCCAGATCGGCAAGGTCCGTCGCGATCCGATGGCCATGCTGCCGTTCTGCGGTTATAACATGGGTGCCTATTTCGGCCACTGGCTGGAAATGCGCCGCTACCTCACCCACCTGCCGCGCTTCTTCCATGTGAACTGGTTCCGCAAGTCCGAGGAAGGTAAATTCCTCTGGCCCGGCTTTGGTGAAAACATGCGCGTCATCGAGTGGATCGTGAAACGCTGCCACGGTGCCGCCGCCGGCCACGAAACCCAGATCGGCTGGACCCCGGCCTTTGAGGATTTCAACATCGAGGGCCTCGATGGCTTCACCGAAGATAGCTTCAACAAGGCGATGGCCTTCGACCGCACCGAGTGGAAAGCCGAGCTCGTCAGCCAAGGCGAGTTCTTCATCGATCTCTACGACCACATGCCCAAGGAACTCATCTTCCAACGTGAGCTGCTCGCCGCGCGCATGTCCTGATTCCAAACCCAAAACATCGCGCCTGCCCGCACCGCCCTGCTGGCAGGCGCAACCTTGGCCGCACTCATGGTTTTCGCCGTGAGTGCGGTTTTTTTTGCATCATGGATCCGCCATCAGGCACTGGTGGCGATCGCGGTGGCGGCGATGTGGGCCGTGGTCCAGGCGGCCTGGAAATTGAAGCCACCGGTGATGCCGTCGATGTCGATGCACTCGCCGGTGAAATAAAGACCGGGTGTGATGCGGCTCTCCATCGTGCGGAAGTCGATGGTCTTGCGGTGGATCCCGCCCGCGGTGACAAACTCGTCCTTGTGGGTGGTCTTGCCGCTTGCAGAGAAAGTTGCGGATTTCAGCGCTTCCAGCAGCTTGTTGGATCCGGTTTTCGGCAACTGCCCCCAGGTGATGGCGTCGCCGATATCACAGCAGGTGGCGATGCGTTCCCAGAGCCGCCGCGGGATTGGCGGAATCGGGGTGTTGCGCACGAGTTTGGCCCCTTGATGACGGCGGATTGCCTCGAAATGCGCCTGGAGGGAAACACGATCCATTTCAGGCACCCAGTCGATCACGAAGTTGAAATGATGGTTCACCGCAGCCATCGCGCGGGCTTCCCACGCGGAGAGCCGCAGCACGGCTGGGCCGCTGAATCCGCGGTGGGTGATCAACAAGGGACCCCGGCGTGGTGTGTTAGAGCCTTCCAGCCGGATGGAAACCCCGGCATGGGAAAGTCCCGCGAGCCCGCTGATGCGGCGGTCGCTGACATTGAATGCGAACAACGAGGGAACCGGCGGCTCGATGCTTTGATCCAACATCTTCAACTGATGGACCAATGGGCTGCCCTTCAGCGAACCCGTGGCCATGCAGACGGCCCTGGCTCTAACCGGATCCGGCGGGGTTTCAAAACGCAGCGAGAATCCGCCGTGCGCCAGCCGCTCGATGCCGGTCAGGGGACGCCGCGTGTGGAGCGGGATGCCGCATTGGCGGGCGCGTTCCAGAAAACACTGGATGATGGTGTCCGAGTTGTCGGTGATGGGAAACATGCGTCCGTCCGGCTCGGTCTTGAGGGTGACGCCGAATCGCTTGAACCACCCGACGGTATCGGCAGGCTGCCAGCGGTGGAATGCGGCGAGCAGTTCCTTCGATCCGCGCGGATAGTTTTTCGCCAGCTCTCGGGGATCGAAACACGCGTGGGTCACATTGCAGCGGCCACCGCCCGAAATGCGGACCTTTTGCAGGAAATGGCCGCTCTTTTCAAAAATGGCGACACGCCTGCCCGGGGCGGCTTCCGCAAATTGCAGGGCGGTGAAAAACCCCGATGCGCCGCCGCCGATGACGGCGAGATCAAGATCGTTCGGCGCTTGGTTCATGGCGGCACGGTGGCTCCGGCACATGCGGGCAGAAAGCACAAAGTGGAAATCCACCTTGCCGGGCGAGAATCGAATTTCCAGGCTGTGCGGACCGTGAATCGCATCGAATCCGAATTTGTGTTCGCCCTCTGCAATCCGGGTTCGGAAAAGGCGTTGAAACTGGAAGTGGAGGCTCTGGCAAGTGGCTGGCGGCCGAGCTATCAGCGCCGTGGCTTCGCCACCTTCAAGAGCGACGCCGCGTTTTCGCTCGATTCGCTCGATTCGCTCGATTCGCTGGATGCGCCGCTGGCCTGCGCGCGGCGGCTCTGCCTGTCGCTTGGTAAATCAACAACGCCGCAAGAAGCGCTCCAGCGAGTGGAAGCGGCATCGGTGATCCATCATGCCCGCTATTTCGAGCGGAAGATGCAGGGCCTGCCGTGCGCAGTCCGTCCTAAAACCGGGCAGATCATCGGCACGGTGGTCGAGCTCGGCCCGGCCGAATTCTGGGCGGGCTTGCATCGCCACGCGCCCTTTCTCAGCCCGGATCCGGCGGGCGATCCGGGAATCGAAATGCCGCCGACTTCCCCATCGCGCGCCTGGTTGAAGCTGGAGGAGGCGATCCGGTTCTTTGATTTGGAATTCACCCCCGCCGATATCGTGGTGGAACTCGGATGCGCTCCCGGAGGAGTGGTGCTCGCCTTGTTGCAACGCGGAGTTTCCGTCATCGGCGTGGACCCGGCAAAGATGGCGGCCGTCGTGACGGACTCGGCCATTGCCAGCCGCCAGGACGTGCCCGCCGGCCGCCCATGGTTCTATCATTGCCGCAAGCCCGCGGCGCTGGCCTCCAAACGCGACCTCGGCCATGGCGTGACCTGGTTCATGTCCGACATGAACCAGGCACCCGATGTGGTGCTCAAGGAGTGCGCCCGTTTCCGCCGCATGGCCCCGGGCATCCATGGCGCGCTGATCACCCTGAAGCTAACTGATCTCTCACAGGTTGCGGACAGGTGCCGTTGGGTGGCGGCGCTTACGGACATGGGATTCAAAACCATCCGATTGCAGCAACTCGGCGCGCATCACAAGGAATTCGCATTGCTGGGCATGTGTTGAAGGAGATGCGCCACCTTGCGGCGGGAGAAGCGCACTTCGATCACCATTTCACCCTCTCGGGAAGACGGGGAAGGTTTCCGGTTCCGCCCCATCGCTGGCTACGTAGTCGGTGAAAAACCGGGTCGCCTCGACCGTGGGACGGCCTGTGATGCGTCTTACAAGATGAATGGAGCAACCCTCGCCTACTTTGCCAGGTAGCAGACACGACGCACCTCTGGGTGGAATGTTTCCCACCATTTTCGCGTATCCTCCCCATGCGCTCCATATTGCCATGGCTGCTGGTCCTTGCCGGGACCGTTTCCGCGTCGCCACCGTTGATGAAGGATTTCATCGGAATCAACGGCCATACGGTGCGGTTCAAACCCGCGCTTTATCAGCCTGTGGGCCGGCTGGTCCGCGACTACCATCCGGTGGCATGGGATCTCGGCAAGGACAGCTCCGTGCTGCCGGAGTTTCCATTCGCGAAGAACCGCGTCGATTGGAGCGCGGTGTATGGCTCGTGGCAGAAGCACGGATGGACCACCAACGCCTGCCTGATGTTCGAAACGATTCCACAGGCCGAATGGAAGAATCTGGCACAGGACGCGCGGACCTATGGCCGGAGCTTCGCCAGGGAATTCGGCCCATCGGGCGAGCGCCGGTTGGTGGAGTCCGTGGAAATCGGCAACGAGCCGGGCAAATGGAGCGATGCCGACTACACACGCATTTTGAAAGCCATGGCCACAGGGATCCGCGATGGCGATCCGAAACTCAAGATCGCCACATGCAACCTGACCACCGGAAAAAGCGGAGCCTATGAAAAGAGCGTCTCCTGCCTGCACGGCCTGACGGACCTGATTGATGTGCTCACGATCCACAGTTATGCCCAGCTCGAACACTGGCCGACGTGGCGGCGCAGCTTTCCGGAGGATCCCGCCCTGCCTCATTACCTGAAGGACATCGAGGCGCTCTGCCAGTGGCGCGATGGGAACGCCAGGGGCAAGCCCGTCTGGATCACCGAATTCGGCTACGACAGCACCACGCAGCCACAGGAAAAAACCGGCGATTTCGCAAAATGGATCGGCGTCACGGACAAACAGCAGGCGATGTGGCTCGTGCGTTCGTTCCTCGTCTTTTCCTCGATGCCGGTGGAGCGCGCCTACCTATACTTTTTCAACGATGAGGACAAGGCGAGCCTGCACGCCGGCGCCGGCCTGACACGGCACTTCCGCCCGAAGCCATCGTTTCACGCCGTAGCGCATTTACAGCGCACGCTCGGCGAATACCATTACCGCCGCATGGTGAGAAACGACAGCGTCCGCGTGCAGGAATACCGCCACGGCAAGGAGGCGAAAATCATCTGGGCCATCTGGACTCCCACGGGTGACGGCATGCCGGTGGAGGTCACGCTCGAAGGCGTCCCCGGCAAGCTCGGCGGGGCCACCCGGATGCCGCTCACGGAGGCGGTTCTGCCGATCGCGCTTCCGCCACAAGCAGCGTCCGGCAGCGTGAAAGTGACCGCCGATGGCACTCCGATCTATCTGATATTCGAGCGCCAGGAAAACCCCTGACTCCCGCCATGCACCGCGTGTCGCTCACATTGCACGCCACCGCACCCTCTCCGAGGCCCGCAAGAACCCACGGATGGCGTGGGAATGGAAATCCGTCTTCGGCTGCCGGGACGCGAAAAACCGGCGCACCTTGTTCCGCAGCAGCCTGTTCGCGTGAGCGATTCAGTCCTTGTGGACTCCCGTGGGAGTGGATGGAGGGCCGCCTTGAGCGCCGAATCGAATTCCGGAAACGGTTAGGGATCCGCCGTTCGCAAGCGCGGCAAGGTTGGCCAGGGATGCCACCGATGCCTGCTCGGTGCGAAAGGCATAACTGCTGGCAATCACGACCGGCGAGCCGCCGGCGGGCGTGACGGTGGCGGAGTAGGTGCGGTAGCCCGGGTTCACGGTGAGCATCACGCGATAGATGACGCCGGCGGCGTAATTCAGAACGCCGGCCGCCTGATAGGAACCTCCGTTCCGGGCATCGATCACTCCGGTCGTGGCGAAACGCAGGGCCACGGCAAGATCGCTGTAGGCTGATGCGCTGGTGGCGGACAATCCGGCCACGCCATCCATTCCTGTGGCGCCGCAGCTCATGTTGAACGAGATGACAAAAGTCCCGGTTTGCGGACTCAGCGCGAGATTGCGCCATGCGCTGCCTGCGGTGGCGGTGAATGATTCGGCTGCGGGAGCCGCCGTGAAATCCTCCGTGCGGATCCAGCCGATCGCGCCGACGTCGAAAACCGCACGCCACCAAATGATGCCCCCTGCGGTGACCGGCCCTTCAAGAATCGTCCCGCAGGAACCTGCCGGGAGCAGGCCGTTGAGCAGCGCCGCCGCGGATGCTGATATATGCACTTGGGCGGAGGAGCCTGTTTCAATCCGCGAACCGACGGCGAAGCCCGGATCCGGATCGGCACCGTCATGATAGGGTTTCAGGACCTCCTCCCACAAGGAGCGGTTGTACACGAAGCCATAGTTGGTGCCGCTGGTGGCGTAGCTGGCCTCGCCCTCGCTCACGCCTTTTGAATAGCCGATGTATCCTTTCTCCGCCTTGTACCACAAGTCAATGTTGCCGATTTTCTGTCTGGCCACGGCGGCATGGGTGATGGCGCTGCCTTTCGGCCAAAGTCCGGAGACGATGAGGGCGAGCTGGTTGCTCATGTGGGGCCGGTAGCCGTCATAGGCATAAAGCAGGGAACTGCGGGGGCCGCCGCCATCGCCCGTTTCGAATTCCTTGAGCATGCCCAGTGCGCCGGGATTGGGGAGGGTGGCCGCTCCTGAAACGATTTTCCCGGCGCCATTGATGCCCGCGCCGTTGTTGAGGCCGGCGTTGACGGTTCCCTGATAAGTGTCGTTCGCCAGCTCCTCATAGATGTGCATGAAATCGGCGAGCGCATATCCATAATAGCGGTAGGTTCTCACGGCGGGATCGATGACGCTTCCCGAGGGGGCCGACGACGAGGGATTCGCCGCCTTCCAGTTGAATGTCTCATGGATGTTAGGGAGATTGTTCGCGGTGAGGTCCGCGACGAACTGGGAGTGGCTGTAGCTGGTGAGAAACGCGTTGGCGGCGGAGCCCCCCCCGAAATACGCCACACCGACGAGCACGCCGCCGATCATTCCCTCGCGGTAGTTTGGATTCCAATCGCGGTTCAGGTTGCTGTCGCCATCCAGCGCATACTGCTGGGTGCCCGCCTTGATGTAGGGGTTGTTGTCGCCGGTGGTGAAGACGCTGGCGATGAAGGTGGCCTTCATGATCAGGTCGATCCTGGTTTTTTCCGTGGCGCTGAGCTGGCTCCAGATATGGGGCGTGTTTTTCACGATGACGAACATCGCGGTGACCTGCTTTTCGTGCTGGGCCGGGTAGCCGCCATTGGACGTCGGTTCATTTCCGGCGATGAGCGTGTAGCGGATTTGGCCGAGCAGGCGCGAGTCAGCGGCCGTATTTCCCGCGTGGCTGGCCACTGCGAGCGTGATCGAGGCCCCTCCGTTCCAGGCTCCGTTGGTGTGGGCACCACCGGAGATATTTCGATGAAACCGAATGAACGGGGCGGAAATGGAGGCATTTACCGCTGCCGCTGAAGGACTTGCGAGTTCGGTCGCCCGCGCGGCCGGCACTGGCAAGAGGGCGGCGATGCCCAGAAAAGCCACGGGCAGAGCACGGCCATTTGTTTTGCAGCCAAAGTGCATGATTGAGTTCCATTACAATTGGCCGGGATTCATTTCAAGCTGTGATCCAAGCGGTTAGGCACGGCGTCCGCACCCGGTTCACCACGAAACCCTTGCGCCGATAATCCCGGAGAGGCCCGGTTCGTTCTGACCGGAGCCGTGGTTGCGGTAGTCCTCGTCCATGAGGTTTTCGATGCCGCAGGTGAGATCGAAGTGATCGTTGACCTGCCAACCGGCATGCAGCGAGGCGACGATGTAGCCTGGCGTGCCGTGGGTCGGGATGCGCTGTTTGTCCGCATCTTGGTCCTGCGCGGTGACGCGGTCCTCCGTGGCGGCGGCGAGCAGGCGGCCCTCGATCCAGAATTTTTCCGAGGAATCCGTCCAGCGCAGGGCCAGCGATCCGGTGAGCGGAAGCTGGCGGCTCATCGGCTTGCTGCCGTCCACCGGCCCATCGAGATAATCCGGGCTTTCGGTGCGTCCATCCTGCCACGCGGCGAATCCGGAAAGCGTCCATTGCGGGTGGAAACGCCATGCGCCTTCCAGTTCGATCCCATACACATAGGCATCCGAGGCATTGGTGGTGACGAAGGTCGTGCTGTTCTCCGCGCTCGCCACGGAAGTGATCATGTCCTTCGCATCCGTATAGAACACGGAGGCCTGAAGGGAAGTGGTGTCCGTCGAGTGGCGCGTTCCGATTTCGTAAGTGAGGTATTTCTCGGAATCGACGTCGGTGGACCCGAGCGAGTCGGATCCGGCCCTGGTGGTCATATTTCCCGTTAGATCATCCAGGTTCGGTGCGCGGAAGGACTGCGAGATGCCAGCAAAGAGGCTCCAGCAGGTGTTGATGCGGTAAAGGCCGCGGATCGATCCGACAACCGAGTCCCAATCATCGGACACGTTGGTTTGCGGGGCTCCGGTGGAATCGATGAAACGTCCGAGCGATGCCTCCGCATGGGTGTATCGGGTGCCGGCGGTGATTTCCCACTGTTCGACGGGTTTCCATGTGTATTGGGCGAAAGCGCCGAAGAGATCATAACTCGAATCATCGGCCACGGGCAGGCTTTCGCGGAAATTCGTGCCTGCCGCGTTGACCTGATAGCCCGAGGAATCCACCTCGTCGCGGTAGTAATCCAAGCCATAGACGAAGGAGCCCGGACCGGCCGCGGATTCCAGGCTGAGATCCACGCCGTAGGTTTCCAGATCAATGTTGGATCTGCGGATCGGCCGACCGCCGGCATTCGGATCGCCCGTGCGGTCCTGATATTCCGAATCCGCCGAAGTCTGATAGGAAAGAGTGGCTCCCCATCGTTGGATCGGAGCGTTCGCCCGCGTGTTATCCCCGGCATAGCGGAGATAGGTCAGCGAACGTTCCTGATCGTAAGTGTTGTCTTTCCACGAGCCTGCGGCCGTTTCATGCTCATCATGGATCCACCCGGGATTGCCCGCGCTACGATGCCAGCGGGATATATCATCCTGGTTCACATACTGGTGGGCCAGGGTGATGGTGGAGTCCGGGGTCACCGCCCAGTCGGCGCGGAAATCGAGATCCTGTTCGGGATAGCTGGTGCCCTTCATGCGACCGACCGCGGAGTCTTCGATATCACCGAAGTCCTTGGCGGAAAGTCCGAGCCAGACGCCGAATTTCCCACCCACACCGGTTTCCGTTTCCAAGCGCCCGAGGTGGCTGCCCTGGCCGTTCGAGCGGTATTCATAATATGCCGAGCCACCGAGATAGACCTCGTCCTCGGTCCTGGCCCGGAAGTCGGACGATTTGGTGAAACCATTGAGCGTGCCGCCGATGGCATCGGAACCATATAGTACCGAGCCCTGGCTTTTGGTCAACTCAAGGTGATTGATCGAGAAGGCATCGACGGTGTTCCAATATTGGACGGGGCCGGAGCGCAGTGTGGAGTTGTTGAGGCGCACGCCATCCACTAACAGGAGGTTCTGACGGCCGGTGAATCCGCGAATGTAGGGAGAACCATGGCCGTGCGTGGTTTTCTGCACGAGCACGCCCGGCGTGTATTGCAGCGCCTCGGGCAGGGTGCGCCGGGTGTTTTCACGGATGAAATCCTCATCGATGTAGGCCGTGGAATAGGCCGTCTCGCTGCCCTTTTGTTCGGAGCGGGAAGCGGTGACGAACAAGGGATCGAGGAAATTCTGGCAGAAGACGGGCGTGGCAGTCAGCAGAAGAAGAATGATCGGGCTGATGTGGCTCATGGGTACCGTCGATGATCGGGGTGGCGCTCGCACGTCCTCTGAATCGCATGGGCGGCCGATACGCGTCAACGAAGGGGAGCGGACAGGATTTGCCCGATGCTGCGGGATCATGGAGTGATTTTGACCGTTCAGGATTCATCCCGCTGCAATCCGAAACGGCGCAGTTTTTGCCGCAGGGTCGCACGGTGGATGCGCAGGGCTGCGGCCAGGCGGGTCGGTTTCTGGTCATGCCGCTCTAACAAATGACGCGTCATCACGGTTTCAATCTGTTCCAGGAAGCCTTCATAATCCGGGCGCTGCCCTTCCGGCAGGGCCAATCCGGCATCCAGCCAGCGGGCGATCACCGCCTCCAGCTCGCCGGGCGCGGCATCGCCGTTTCCAGAAACCGCGGCGACATGCGCTGGCAGATGCCCCAGAAAAATCGGGCCGCCTCCGCTCATGGTCGCGGCGTAGTCCACCACATGGCGCAATTCCCGCACGTTTCCCGGCCAAGGATAGGCCTGCAAGGCCGCCAATACCGGCGGCGTGAACTGAGGCGCGGACGAGTCACCGCGCAGGCCCGCGAAAAACATGCTGAGAGCCGGAATATCGCCGCTCCGCTCGCACAAAGGCGGCAGCGGGATGGTCAGCGTGCTCAGAGCGTAGTATAAATCCTCGCGCAAGGCACCGTCACGCACGGCCTCGCGGGGATCGCGGGCGATGGTCGCCAGCACCCGCGCGTGACCACTGGGAGGACCCGCCAACCAGGCTGCCAGGCGGGCCTGAAGGTCTGCGGCCAGCTCCGTCACTTCATCCAGGACCAGCGTCCCGCCGCCCGGTCGCTCGAACTCCATGGCGTCCTTCACACACGAACAAACCAGCACATCCATGGCCTCGCCGGACTGCCGACTGTGAGCGTGAATCACCGCCGCCGTCAGGCTTTTACCCGCCCCGCTCGGCCCGGTGATCAAGGCCGGAAAATCCCCGGCACAGGCCCGGGCGATGCCGAGAAAGGTTTCCCGCAGGCACGGCGCGGCACCGATCAAAGTGACCGGGCTGCTTGCCGGCAGCGGTTCCTCAACGTGAAGCCCGGGAGCCAGCATCGCGCCCAGGGCCTGCTCGAATTGACGTAAATCCAGGGGTTTTGTCAGATAACCGCTGGCTCCGGACTTCTGTGAGTGAATCGCGTGATCCAGCGTGGCATGGGCGGTAATCACCAGCACCGGAAGCAAGTTTCCGCTTCGGCGCAAGCGCTCCAGAACCTCCAACCCGCTCATGTCCGGCAGCCCGATATCGAGCACCACCGCCGCGAAGGAATTCTTCCCAAGCGCGTTCAAGCCCGCCGTGGCGGATGCGACCAAGGTCGGTAAATGGCCCATCCGGCGCACCAAAAATGACAGCGCGGTGCCAAGCGCGTGCTCGTCTTCAATGATGAGTATGGGGCGTGCGGTCATGTGTGGATGGAAAATGCGGCTTTGGCGAAGTCCGCGCGAACCCGGGCTCCGCCGCAAGCGCGATTTTCAACCACCAGTCCGCCGCCGTGCGCCTCGCAGATGTCCTTCGCAACCACCAGACCGAGGCCCATGCCACCTTCTTTTTCCGAGTAAAATGGCTCGCCCAGCCGGTCCATCGCCGCCGCGCTGAAACCCCTGCCTTCGTCCTCCACGTGCACCTCCACGCACGATCCGGCATCCTGAACACGGACGATGACATGGCCGCCGGAGGGCATCGCCTGCACCGCATTCCGCAGCAGGTTCCCCAAAACCTGCCGCATCTGGTGGCCGTCCGCCGCTATCACCAGCGGACCGGCATCGGCGTCGATCATCATTTCCAGCAGCACTCCGGCGTGGCGCGCCTGCGGCTCTATCAGCCGCACGGCCTGGCGGACCGACTCGCGCACATCCACTTCCGTGGGCTTGGGCGGCGCGGGTTTCGCATGGCTCATCCACTGGCCCACCAATCCCTCGATGCGTTCCGCCTCGCTCTCGATCAGGCTGCGCGAAATGGCGGCCTCTGCGGGATTGGCCTGATCCAGTAACTGGGCGTGCAGGCGGATCGCCGCCACCGGATTGCGCACCTCATGGGCCAGGCTGGCGGCCATCCTGCCTAACAGCGCATGGCGCTCGGCCGCCCGGCGGCGCTGGCGTTCGTCGCGCAGACTCCCGTGCGTGCGCACCAGGGTTTGCGCAAGCTGGCCGATTTCATCACGGCGCGTGACAGGCAACTGCGGCAATGCCTGATCCGTGCCCACCAGCGGCAGCGACTCCGCCAGACTCCGCAGCGGCCGCGTCACCCGCCGTGCCAGCCATCCGCCCAGCGCGAGGGAAAACCCCCAGAACACCCCCAGCGCCAGCCATGTCTCGGCCCGCTCCATCGCCAGCACCCGGAACGATGCCGGGCGAAGGAAGATCACCTTGCTTTCATCACTCCCCGGGAAGCCGACCATCCACTCGCCGTCCGGCATGGAATGCGCCTTGCCATCGAAAGCCATTCGGAACGCCGCTTCATCCAAGCGGTCGCCTTTCCTGCCGATCACCCGGCCGCTCCGGACCTGCCAGAAAAACACCCTCGACCCGATGATTTCACCCAGTTGCTCCGCCATCTTCGCGCTATGCGGCAGATGCGTGTGTTCCAAAAAGTCGGCATTCGTCCGTGCAATGCCCTCGAACGAGCGCCGCTCCTCGCGGTCGAGATGCCGCTCGAAAACCACGACCAGTGCGAGCGAGCCCAGCAGCACGAAAACCGCCACGCTCGATGTCATCCAGAACGTCAGACTGGTTGGGCGCTTGCTGCGAACCGTATTTCCCGTGGCGCATGTCATGAAAGCAATGCCCCTCTCAACCGGATAAGACCCGGCCCGGCAAGCCCGCATTTCAAATCACAGGGCACATCCCCACACCGATACGCTTGCCAAGCGGCTGCGTCTCAGGCACTCTGCCGAAGTGAAGACTCCGGGCCGCACCAGGCCTTGAATGATTGGATATACAACCCGGGAAACTCCATGGCGAAACCTGTCTCCAAACTTGCCAGGTCCATCAAGCAGATCGGAGAAATGCAAGTCTCGGACTTGGATTTCATCGAACTCCTGAACAAGGATATCAAGGACTTTGAAATCGCCCGCTCCCTGAAGCGATTGGGAAACCGCCGGGTGATGGACTGGGATTTCAGAAACGCCCTGCCCGCGATGAACCGCTTGGCCAACCAGGAGGTGGACCTCGTCGGCCTGCTCAAACGGACCGCCCACTACAAGGTCATGGAGTGGGACTTCAGAAGCTCGTTGCGGGATGAAAACAAGCACGGGATGCCGGAGCCACACCTCACTGCGGAGGAAATGCAGGCGCTCATCGTGCGCTTGAAGGATTTTCTTCAATACGTGGTGGCGAACCTGATCGATGAACCGGGCCACGCGCAGGTGAAGGTCCTGGAAATCGCACCCAACGTCTTGCGATTCAGACTGGTTCTGGTGAAACGGGATGTGGCGATGCTCATCGGCATGCAAGGACACACCGCATCCGCGATCCGCAGCCTGCTGAAGGCGGCCGCCGGCCTGCATGGGGTGCTGGTTCTGCTAGAAATCCTCTCGCATGAGGAGGAAACGGCACTGCCCCCATCCACCGCTCCCCACGCCGCCGGAACTGCTCCCGCTTGATTGACGATGGATGGACACCGTTGGCTGATGGTTGATGGTTGATTTTGAAGAGCCTTCCCACGCTCCCGCCACATCCAGCGGACTCACCACCCCAAGTCCGTTCACCCCGGTCGCCACATGTAGATAGATCTCCGTTGTGGTGATGCTCGTCCCGGCGTAGCCTTGCGAAGCCGGATCCTCATGTCCCAGCAGATCCTGGATGGTCCGCAAGTCCGTGCCTCCCTCCAGCAAATGCGTAGCAAAGGAATGCCTCAGCGCATGACTCGTCACCTGCTTCTCAATTCCCGCCGCCGCTGCCGCGCGTTGGATCGCCTCGTTGTAAACCTTGCCATGCAGATGATGTCGCCGTGCGATCCCCGTTTCCGGGTCGACTGATACCTGCCGCGCAGGAAACAACCAAGACCACTCGAAACTCTCCGCCGCCCGCCTGAGCTTCCGGGCCAGCGCCCCCGGCAGCCAAACGCCGGCAAGCCCCGCATCCCGATCCCCCCGCCAGATTTCCCGTGCCCGTTCCACCTGCTTCGCCAAATCCTCCCGCAGACTCCGCGGCAGCACCGTCACCCGATCCTTATCCCCCTTGCCACATCGCACCGTCACCGTCCCGCGCCCAAGATCCACGTCTTTGATCCGCAGCCTCACCAACTCTGTCAGCCGCAATCCCGCACCATACTGGAGCCTTGCCGCAAGCTCATAGCGACCATCCGGCGATTCCAGCTTCGCGAAAACCCGATGCGTTTCCTCCTTCGAGAGCACCACCGGCTCGGCTTCGCGACGTTGCAGGTGTTTTCTCCGGTGCGGGGTTTCGCTTCGAAATTGCGATTCGCAAGGCGGGCCGGGCATGCTACGCCGGAGCAAGCCATGAGTTTCCACTACGTCTATCTCCTTCGAAGCATGGTCGAACCGGATCGCTACTACGTAGGCCTGAC
>JAUYNL010000106.1 GCA_030696085.1 Luteolibacter sp. | reverse complement strand
GGGGGACGCTGTCCCCTCGCCGTCCAGTGCAGTGGATTTCGTTCTCACGAGCCTAATCGAGCATTTTCGTGCCCTTTTGTCTAGCACTATCTCGAAATCAACAGCGAAAAGGACTGCCGAACTTCAAACCAAATGCCCTGCCCGCATTTCCCGCCCCGGCTTAAGCGGCTTGCATGGCATGGACCGTTCGATCATTCTGCGCACCTGCAAAAAGAAGCCGCATGGAATCCAACCTGACTGACCGAGCCACCCGAATGCCTGAGGTTTCTCCGGATGATGTCTGGGGGGATGTGGTCGGATTCGACTTTGACGAGCCCGCCATGGGATCGGCACTTCCGCCAAAACGCAACAGGTCGGAAAAACCCTCATCCACCGCCGTGGGCGGGCGCAATGAGCCCTTGAGAATTGATCTCCCGCCGCAATATCAGCCAAACAGCGCGAACGACCGGCCCTCTCACGGATTGGAAGTCCAGGAGATCAACGGCAGCGTGTTGCGGCTCACGCCCGAGGAGTCGGAGAATCCCCGGATGCCCCGACAAATTGCTTTTCATGAACGGCAGCCCTGCCCGAAAGGGAGTCGTTCAAGCGGCGGCGAAACTCGCGAATGGGGGCGAGCCAAAAAACAATCCGCCGTCTGGATCCTGGGAACCAGCGTGGCCGTCGCCACCATGGTCGTGGGGACCTTGATGCTGCTGCCCATGATCAATGAGTCCAATGCGGCGCGCCCCAGTCCGGGACAAACCGACTTGGTGTTGGATCCGGAAGAGGCCCTCAATGACAGCGGCTCATTGAGGGACATGCTCGCTCAACAAACCGAGGCGGAACGGATTTATACCATTTTTGCCTCCGCCCTCACGCCCGATGATATCCTGCCGCTATTGCGTGATTCATCAAAGGTGACACCACTTGTCCGGGCCGGGAAACGCCCGCCCACCCTGTCCGGAAACCAGCGCTTGCAGGGACACAGCGACTGGGGAGCCTACGAAAAAGACGGCCACACCTATGGCATCCTGAAGGGCGCTTTACCCGATCATTCCCCATTCAACGCCTACTTTGTGATTTCCGGCGGGATCCTTCTCATGGACTGGAAAGCGAGCACCGCCTACGGAACGGCCAGTTTCGAGGAGCTGGAACAAAAACTTGGAAACCCCGATGAAATCCGCTGCTGGATCAGCCCATCCGACTTCTACACCCTCGCGTTTCCCGAACATGAATATCAAAGTTATCAGCTCGTATCGCCCGACCAGTGCAAGGCGGTTTGGTGTTACGGTCGCCGTGGCGAAGCGGCAAACGCCGCACTGGGCGGCATCTTCAAGGCCGGTGGAATATTGGCACCAAAGACCGATCTGGAAAAAGTCACCCTCCGCCTCTCACCCGGCCCCGCCGATGGTCTCCCCAACCAATGGCTCATCGTGGAATTGCTTCACAAGGACTGGATCTGCCCCTAATACCCTGCACCTGTGAGCGATACCCACCTGTTCTGGTTCCACTGCGGGCGCTGTGGTTCTCTATTTCAATCCGCCGCAGGCGACCCGGAAAAACGCGTGTGCCCGCATTGCGGGGCCGATCCCAGCCCGGGCATTCAGGAACCGGCCGCGCAAACCTTTCTGCCGCCCGCAGGCGAAACCACCCAGATCGCAAGCGATTCTACAGCATCCGGAAGCCGGAGCAAACGCTCCACCCGCAAGCGCAAGAACCGGCATTTCATGCTCAAACTCATCAGCGGCTGGACCCTGGCACTCTTGCTGATTTTCCTTGGCGTCCGCAAAATTTGGCCTCCGGAGGATCCGGCCCCCAAAGATCAGCCGACCTTCGCCGCCAAAACCGCGCCCGCTCCCAACGAAGACGAAGTGTTTCTCCTCCACAGGGCAGGTCCTAAATGCAGCGAGACCTTCGCTAGCTTTCTCTCCGCCGGCGCTCTGGAACAACGCAATCAGTTCGTGCTATCACCGGTTTCCACCGCCTCCCGGATGGCCCGTTTCTACAGCTTGAACCCCATCATCAACATTGAGCCCGGAAAACTCAGCTTGTCGGGCAGCGGCCTCGTCCGCACGCCCCTTGGCAGCGCGTTTGAAGCCCAATGGGAGTCCTCGGACGGAAAATCACTCGATGCGGTGTTCCGCGAGGAAAATGGCGAGTGGCGGCTCGATTGGGAGCACTTCGTGCGCTACGGCGACTATCCCTGGTCGCTCTTTCTGGCAGGCAGTGGCCCGGACGAGGGGGAGTTCCGCCTCCTGGCCCGCGAGCGGCTGGCCGAGGAACGCAAGGAAGCGGATAAAATCAGCCTGGTACTCTACGCCCCGCGCTTCGGCCAGCCCCGCGACGCGGGTTTCCAATCACCGGAGTTTCTCGTCTCCCGCAATCACAGGGACGGCCAACTGCTCGACGCCGCCTTCAAGCTGGCTCGTGACGGCGGCAGGGTCTTCGGCAACACCCTGCCGGAAATCAACCCCGACGGCATGATCCGCGTCCGCGTGAAAGTTCGGCGCACCGAATCGGAGATGGAGCGCAAATTCGAAATCACCGGCGTCGTCGCCTGCCACTGGTATTCGGTGAACCATCCGGGGTTGGATCTGCCCGTGGAGCCCGCAGCGCTGAAAGCAACCGGAAACTGACCGTATCCACCCCTGGGTGGAATCCAGGTCAAAAATCCTGCGCATTCCCTTTAAATTCAAGCCTTGCAAATGATTTGCGCCCTAATGATAGTCTCCGCGCAATCATGGCGGAACCAGTTCCAACGACCTCGCAAGGTTTCCAATCGGATAAGGCGAAAGTGCTGCGACCACGTTCGGTTCCCTCCGCGCGGCCATTCCGAATGGCGGTTTTTTTCGCCTCCCTGCATTTTCTGGGATTGATCGCCGCAGCCACGGCGCTGGTGAGCGTTTTGGCGCATCCCAGCCAGCTTGGAATGCGGATCTTGCTGGCAAGCCTGGGATTCAGCGGAGTGAGCTGGCTGATGTCCTATTTCAAGCGGCGTGGCGTACACTGCCCCTTGTGCAAAGGCACTCCATTGGTCAACAGCGGCGCCCTGCCCCATGTCCGGGCCAGCAGGATCCCGCCATTCAACCACGGCATCAGCGCGGTGCTCACGATCCTGGCGAGCCAGAAATTCCGCTGCATGTATTGCGGATCGGACTATGACCTGCTCAAGCCCCGGACGCGCCTGCTTTACGGGAGAAACGAGGAGGAGGAGGCCGCGGCGGGATCCGCTCACGACAGGCGGAGCTGAGCGTGGCGCTCAGCCATGGTCCACGCCATTTCGGGGACCAGATCGCGCCAATGCTCATCGCCGGCGAGGATCATGCGGCAGACATCCCGCCCGGTGTAGGCGAGCAGCGATTCGCCACCACAGGAAATGCCTCGGATCCGGTCGTTTTCGACGAAGTGCTGATAGAGATGCCGGCAGTTTTCCGGGGCGAGAAACGTTTCCGCGGTGACCAACTCGCCGGTCTTGCGGTTCTTCCACGGAAAGACATGCAACGTGACGCCTTCCTTGAACAGGCGGCCGAAGGATTCCAGCAGGCCGCCCGCCAGGTTTTCCGACCACTTGGCTTTGAAGAGTTCGTTAAGCAGGCCAATGCTCAGCACGATGCCGACGGGCTTCTTGGTGCAGCGGTTGAGAAACGCGGCGATGCGGTGAAACTCGGCGCAGCGCGAAACCAGCACGGTTTTCCCGAGGGATTGCAGCGCGTCCGAGCGATCGAGAAAATCCACGGGATCGACGCCGGAGCCGCGCAGCAGATTGTGCATGGAGATTTCACAAAGCTCGATGGCCTTGTCGCGATCCTCATCCGCAAGGGATTGGGAGAAACCGGCCCGCGCCTGCTCGAGCATCGAGAGATGCAGGTTCATCACCGGATCAAAACTGCCGCGCAGTAGCAGCACCGGGTGGCGGTAAAGCGCCTCGGCCGGTTGCACGACCTCACCATTCGGCAGGAACATGGTGGCATCGGTGAGACCGCTTTCCACGAGCTGTAGGGCGCACAGGCGATTGTCGAAAAAGCCATAACCGTGGCCGGTGAATTTCAATAAATCCACCTCGACTCTGCCGGGTGCGAGATTGTCCACCAGCGACTGGACGAATTTCCGCAAGTGGCCGCGGTGATGGATGGCCGAATGGATCAGATTCACGCCGACCACGCCGAGGGCCTCCATCTGATCGATGGTGCGGGCGTCCAGCAGGCGGACGTGGAGAATGATATCGGACGGAGGATCGCCGGGATTCATCTGAAAGCGGATGCCCAGCCAGCCGTGACACTCGCCGTCGTCCTGATAGCCACGGGCGCGGACGGTGTTGCAGAACGAGAAAAAAGTGGTCTCCGCCCCGCGTTTCGGGCCGAGGCGTTCAAGCAGGATGGCATACTCGTGATCGAGCATGGCGCTGAGGCGGGCGGCGGAGACGTATCTCCGGGCGCGGCCGTAGATGGCATCGCTCATGGTCATGTCATAAGCGGAGATGGTCTTGGCCACGAGGCCGGCGGCCCCGGAGACACGAAAGAACCAATTACCGGTTTCCTGTCCGGCCCCGATCTCGGCAAAGGTGCCGTAAACCTGCGGGTCGAGGTTGAGTTCCAGGGCCTTGTCGTAGGTGCTCGGTGTCACGGCGCGTCTTCGGTTTCCAGCGCCCATCCCTCGGCGCTCATCCCATGGATGATCACCTGATTGTTGGCGGTGGCGTTTTCCGGGAACCTGAGGGAAAGCACGTAGCGTGCCTGTTTGATGTCCGGCGGCAGGCGCAGCCTGCCATCCAGAGGAGTGTCCCGTTCGGCATAACCATAGATGGCATGTTCGCCATCCGGGGATTCCAGGCGATAGGAGCGCCACTTGCGATCATCGGAGAAGGCGAAGTTGTAATAATCGACCGGTCCCAGGTTCACGCGAAAACGCGTGGCCACGGTGGGTTTCTCTGCGAGGAATTCCTCCCATGGCATATCCGACCAGCCCACCCAGCTTTCCCAGTCGATCCTGAGGCCCTCGGGCGTGGTGATGAAGGTCAGTGGTTTTTCCTCGAAATCGCGGGTGCGGATCCGGATGGTGAGGAAAACACCCTCATGCACGACATCCGTGCGCGTGTCGAAGGCTGACATACCGGCGGACTCGATGGTCCCCTCCGAATAAAATTTCCGAATTCGGGATTCCGCCACAACCGGATTCCTGACGAGAGGAAGAAGATCATCGATGCGGGTGGCATTGAGGAATTTTTCGGCCATCGGCTGGGCCTCCGCCCGAAACGCCGCGTCCGAGATAGGGGACTCGGCGACTTCGGCGACTTCGGCGACTTCGGCGGCGGGTGGCACAGCTACCACGAGCGGCGGCGGAGGCGTCACACGCAGCATCGCCACCAACACCACCGCCACGATGAGCGCAAACAGGCAGCTTCCGCCGACGAGCATCCAGAACATCTGGCGCTTTTCCCGGCGGGGAATGTTCGCCAGCGATTTCTGGGAACGATCCCACTCATGATCCTCGCCCTGGTGGTTTTTTTTCCGACGGCGGACTTTTTTACCGGATGGAAAGGCGGAACCACCCGCCTCGGACTCATCCGCTGGAGAGACCGGCAGCGGCACCACCAGCGGTGACGGGCAATCCCCCTCGGCGGGAATTTTCAGAATTCTCCGGCAACAGGGACACACCGCGCCCTGTCCGTTGTGATCCCGTGGAACACGAAATACAAAACGGCAGTCCGGGCATACATATCCACTCCACCGGCGGGCGCTTTCCAAGGTGTCGGGCACGCGCCACCCTGACGCGCTCCAAGCGCCGCCTGCAAGCCTTGCTTGGCCGGTCTAATGATTTCCGCGCTTGAAAATTCCACCACCTCCGATGAAAAGCCGTCTGCGATGATTTCCGATTTCGACACCCTGATCCCCCGCCGCGGCAGTGGCTGCATCAAATACGACCGCAGGCCGGAGCTGGATCCCTTCTGGGTGGCGGACATGGATTTCGCCTCGGCACCTGCGATTCTGGAAGCGCTCCACCGGCGCGTGGACCACGGGATATTCGGCTACGCCCATGCCCATGAGGGCTTGAACGAGGCAATCCACGACTATCTGCGTGATCGACGCGGAGCCTCGGTGGCCGCCGAACACATCGTCCACCTCGGCGGCCTGGTGCCTGCGCTCTCGCTCGCCGCGCGCGCCTTTTGCAAAAACGGCGAGGCGCTGATGACCTGCACCCCGGTCTATCCGCCGTTTCTCGGCGTGCATCACGATGCCACGGCGGTCTCGCTGATCACCGTCGATCATGTTTGGGACGGATGCGGATGGACTTTCGATTGGGAAGCCATGGAACAGGCAATCACGCCGGCCACCCGCGTTTTCCTTCTATGCAACCCGCAGAACCCGTTGGGCAAGGTGTATTCCAAATCCGAAGTCGAACGCCTCGCCACCTTCTGCGAGCGCCATGATCTGATGCTGGTGTCCGATGAAATCCACTGCGATCTCATCTTCGATGAAACGGCCACGCCCCACTTCTCCGCGCTGAACTTGCCGGAACGCTTCGCTCCACGCACGATTACCCTGCTCTCCCCCAGCAAGACCTGGAACATCGCCGGTCTCGGGTACGCCTATGCGGTGATCACGGATGACTCGCCGCGCCGCCGCTTTTGCGCCGCGCGCGGCCACACTCTATCGGAAATCAACGCGCTCTCCTATTACGCCGCGGAAGCCGCCTACCGCCATGGCGAACCATGGCGCCGCGAACTCATGGCCTATCTGCGCGAAAACCGCGACACCCTGGTGGAAATCATCGGAAGCCGCTGCCCCGGCATGTCGATCCGCACGGGTGAGGCCACCTACCTAGCATGGATCGACGCCCGCGGCCTCGGCGTGGACAACCCGGCGCTGCACTTCGAGAAAAAGGCGGGCTTGTTTCTTTCAGACGGCGCGTATTTCGGCTGGCCGGGATTCATCCGATTCAACTTCGGCTGCCCGCGTGCGCGAATGATGGAAGGACTCGGAAAAATGATCGACGCGCTGTGAGGGCTAGCGCTCGTTTTTGGCGGCCAGCAGCAGGAACGGAGCCGGACGCAAGGTGGCGGGCATGCCATACTTGGCGACCCGCCATCCGCTAGACGCCCGCGCACACAGCCACTCCTCCACCCGGGCGGCTTCCTCCGCGCCCTCCGCATGGCCGGGATAACACACCACGGACAACACACCGCCGGGTTTCAACAAGGACGCCGCCTCCTCCATGGCCGTTAGAGTTTCCCAGGCTTGGGTGGTCAGGCCATGGTCCTCACCCGGCAGATAACCGAGATTGAACATCACCACGGAAACCGATTCCGCCGCCGCGTGTGCCGCCATGCCCGCATGGCTGGCATGATGAAAGTCCACTCGGGAATCCAAACCCGCCGCGACGACCCGCGAACGCGCGGAGCGGATCGCGGCTTCCTGCACATCGAATGCGATCACACGCCCTGACTCCCCCACGCAGCCGGCGAGGAAGACCGTGTCATAGCCATTGCCCGCCGTGGCGTCGATGACGAGATCCCCGGCACGGATGGCCCCACGCAGGAGCATCCAGGCAAGCTCGGTGGGACGGGGCGGCATCATCACGCGAGGTCCATGACCAGCACCCTGGCCCATGTGTCCTTGAAGGCCGCGATGAAGGTGTTGTGATCGGCATCCACCTGATAGGCGTCATGATTCCCGATGGAGGAGAACTGCATGGTCAGCGCGTAGTCCCAGGATTGATCGATGACCGGGCGCGGCATCACCTTGGCGGGCACGGCCCAGCGGCCGCCGGCGACGAGACCGATCTTGAAAAGTCCCGCCAGTCCCTGCTCGAAGGCCGCGCGGTGTTCGGGATTCTTGAATTCCTCCTTCAGCCAGAAATAAACATGATGCTCCATGCCAATGGGGATTACCGGCCATGCGGGTGCGCGGCAAGTCCGGATTCCAGTGCCTGCCCGGGAAATTTCGTTTGCCGCATCGGGATCGTCTTCTAGGATCACGGCAACTCCGATGCTCCGCCCACTCACCACACTTTTCCTTGCCAGTGCTTCGGCGCTGGTCGCCCAGACCGCCCCCTCGGACGTCTATCGCTCGGTGCTGCGCATCGAGGTGGCCACCCAGGTTCCGGACTACGAAACGCCATGGAACTCCGGCCGTTTCAGCGGCGGCATCGGCACCGGTTTCATCATCGGCGACAACAAGATCCTGACCAATGCCCACGTCGTTTCCAACGCCCGGCGCCTGCTCATCACCGTGCATGGCAGCCCGGTGAAATACCCGGCGAAACTCGAATACATCGCTCACGATTGCGATCTCGCCCTGCTCTCGGTGGAGAACTTCAAGGATTTCGAGGCGTTTCCCCGCTTCGAGTTCGGTGAAGTGCCGAGCCTCGAATCGCAGGTGCGCGTGATCGGCTATCCGATCGGCGGCGAGCGCCTGTCCGTAACGCGCGGCGTGGTCTCGCGGATCGATTTCCAACCGTATTCGCACACCCGCGCGGATTCGCACCTGATCGTGCAGATTGACGCCGCCATCAACCCTGGAAACTCCGGCGGACCTGTGGTGCAGGACGGCAAGGTGGTGGGCGTCGCTTTCCAAGGACTGCGCCAGGCGGACAACACCGGCTACATCATCCCCACGCCGGTGGTGCGGCGTTTCCTCAAGGACGTCGAGGACGGTAATTACGATCAATATGTCGATCTCGGCATCTCAGAATTTCCACTGCATAACTCCGCGATGCGCAAGGCGCTCGGCCTCCCCAACGACAATAAGGGCGTGCTCATCACCAACGTCCTACCCACCAGTTCCAGCGATGGCTTGCTGAAGCAGGGCGACGTGCTGGTCTCCCTCAACGGCAACACCGTGGACAGCGCCGGCATGATCGACATGGATGGCGAGAAGGTGAACCTCAACGAGATCGTGGAGCGCAAGTTCGCCGGCGACAAGGTGGCGGCGCGTTTTCTCAGGGATGGCGGCTGGAATGATGTGGAGATCGCCTTAAAGCCGCTGCCGTGGTCACGGATGTATTCGATCCAATACGAAAAAAAACCGCGTTACATGGTGTTCGCCGGTTTGGTATTCCAACCGCTCGACACCAATCTCTTCGCGACGTCCAAGTTCAACAACGTCACGGTTCGGCGGCTGTTCACGGATTATGTTCCCAAAGGTTTGTTCCAGAAACACCGGGACATCGTGGTGCTCACGCGTATCGAAAGTGATCCGGTCACCAGCCAGCTCAACGATTTCGCCGGACAGGCGGTGGACAAAATCAACGGCGTGGAAGTGACCGATTTCAAGCAGGCCTTCGAACTGCTCCATCCGGAAAAGGCTCCGGAGTTCCATGTGATCGAGCTTTTCGGTGCCAGCCGGCCGATTGTCATTCCATCGGCCGCGGTCGGGGAGGCCAACGAGCGGGTCGCAAAGAATTATGGCATCAGCCGCCTGGAAAACCTCGTGGAATGAGCATGCCACGCGCCGGCATCGCACTGGGTTCGAATCTGGGAGACCGCAGCGCCCACATCCGCGCGGCCGTCGGACTCCTCGCGGAGATCGCGGTTCCCGGAGAGCCTGTATTGGAAGCCCCGGTCTATCAGACGGAACCGCGCTGCTGTCCTCCCGGCTCGCCGGATTTCCACAACACGGTGGTTGAAATCGCATTCGCCGGTGCGCCCATGGATCTGCTGGCGCAGACCCGGGCGATCGAAACGAAGCTGGGACGCGTCCGTCCCATCGAACGAAACGCCCCCCGGATCATCGATGTGGACATCCTCTATCTTGGCGAGGAAATCGTTGAAAACGATGACCTGATGCTGCCCCACCCGCGGATCCGCGAGCGCCGCTTCGTCCTGCAGCCGCTCGCGGACATCCGGCCGGACCTGAGGCTGCCGGGGCGGAATCTAACGATCAAGGAAATGCTCCGCGCCCTGCACGGCGACGAAGCTCCGATGATCCGGGTTCCGATGAGATCCTGACGGGATGACCGCTAGATCTTCTTCGGCATTTTGGTCCAGGCGCCCTTTTTCGCACTGCTCTTGAGGCAGGTTTCGATGAAGGCGAGGCCGGTCCAGCCGTCTTCCACGGTGGCGTATTTGCTGCCGTCGGACTTGAACTTCTTGCCGACTTTCCATTTCCGCACATCGGCTTCGAAGCTGCGGTGGAGGCGGGCGAAGGCGTCGTGGAAGGCCTCGGGATGGCCGGCGGGGATGGTCGGCTCCGCCATGAGGTCGGCGGGGGCGTTTTTCGGAATGAAGCCATCGCCCGGAGTGACGGCACCGCGCCAATAAACGCGGTCCGGTTGGTCGGGCAGGAGGATGGTGAGTTTTTCAGGGTCTTCCTGTTTCCAGACAAGGGAACCCTTGCTGCCGGCGATGGTGATGCCGAGGTCGTTCTTGTGGCCGATGCAGATCTGCGAGGCGCGGACGAGGGCCTTGCCGCCGTTGGAGAGCTTGCAGTAAATGGTGAAGTGGTCGTCGAGCATGCGGCCTTCGACGAAGGTTTCCATCTGCGCGGAGAGCTCGGACACATCGAGACCGGTGACGTAGCGGAGTTGCATGAGGGCGTGGGTGCCGATGTCGCCGCCGCAACCGGAGCCGCCGGCGCGCTTGGGATCGACGCGCCATGCGGCCTGCTGCTGGCCGGTGGCTTCGAGTTTCGAGGCGAGCCAGCCCTGAATGTAATAACTATCGACCCAGCGCACGTCGCCCAGCAATCCGCTTTGCACGATGTAGCGGCTGAGACGGGTGGTCCAGTGGCCGAGGTAGGTGTGGGCCAGGGCGAAGGGCACGTTGAGCTTGCGCGAGGTTTTCACCAGATCCGCGGCTTCCTTGAGATTAAGGCAGAGCGGTTTTTCGCAGAACACTGCGATGCCGGCCTTCATGGCCTTCATCGCGGGATCGTAGTGGACGAAATTCGGGGTGACGATGAGGATGTAGTCGAGCTTCTCGTCAGCGGGAGCGGTCGCGTTGGCGGCGATCATCTCATCGTAGGAGGTGTAACCCTTGATCGGATAGGCCCAGTTTGCGGCCTCTTCGAGGGCGATCCTGGGGTCCGGAAAAAGCGCGCCGGCGACGATACGGCGGGTGCCATCCATGTGGATGGCCTTTTGATGGGGATGGACGATGAAGGCTCCTTTGCCGCCTCCGACGAGACCGATGTTCAGGGGTTTGTTAGACATGATTTTGGTGTGTTAGGTTAGGAATTTACGAATCAGAAAGGCGAGTTTTTACAATCTTTGCCCATCCACTCGCCGAAATTGCGGAATTTCGTGTAGCGTGTTTCGAGCAGCTTGTCGGTTGACAGCGCGGAAAGCGCCTCAAGGTGGCGGAGGATGACTTGCTGGAAGGCATCGGCGGTGCTTTGGTGGTCATGGTGTGCGCCACCGATGGGCTCGGCGATGACGTCATCGATGAGGCCGAGCTTTCTGAGGTCCGGAGCGACGAGTTTCATGGCTTCGGCGGCCTCCGGGGCGTGTTTGCGGTGTTTCCAGAGGATGGCGGCGCATCCCTCGGGACTGATGACCGAATAATAGGCGTTTTCGAGCATGATGACGCGGTCCGCGACACCGATGCCGAGCGCACCGCCGGATCCGCCTTCACCGAGAACCACGGCGATGACAGGTACTTTGAGCAACATCATCTCACGTAGATTGTATGCAATGGCCTCGGCGATGTTGCGCTCTTCCGCGCCGATGCCTGGGAAGGCCCCGGGCGTGTCAATCAAGGTGATGACGGGCAGGCCGAATTTTTCGGCGAGTTTCATCAGACGCAGGGCCTTGCGGTAGCCCTCGGGGTGGGCGCTGCCGAAGTTGCGCTTGAGATTCTCCTTGGTGTCCCTGCCCTTCTGGTGGCCGATGACGACGACGCGGCGACCGCCGATTCGGGCGAATCCACCGGGCATCGAGGCGTCGTCGCCGATGTGGCGGTCGCCATGCAGCTCGCAGAAATCCGTGAAGGCGAGTGATACGTAATCGAGCATGAACGGACGGTTCGTGTGACGGGCGATCTGGACTCGCTGCCAGGGGGTGAGATTTTCGTAGATGTGGGCTCGGGTTTCGGCGAGCTTGGACTCCATCATGGAAATCTCGTCCGACATGTCGATGTTTTGAGATGCCGACTTGGCCCGGAGTTTTTCGAGTTCGCGTTCGAGGTCGACCGCGGGTTTTTCGAATTCGAGGAGTTGCATGGCTGAAGTTTCTGGATTCGGGAGGAGGATGCAAGACAGGAGATTGCCCCAGGGCGCTTCAATGGATGCACGGGCCGTGGTGCGCGAGGATGCACGGTGTGGAAGGCCAGGTCGCCCGGCGCACCAGGGGGGGCCCTATCCGGCAGAACGGCGGACGCCCCCTGCATCATCGTGCTGTCTGCACCTGCCCGCTGCAAGCGTGCCGCGGATGGGAATCAATACTGGTAGTTCAAGTAGAAGTTGAACTGGCCGCCCTTATCGGCTTCTTCATCCGGCGAGGAAACCGGAATGGCGTAGTCGAGGGCCAGCGGCATGGGGCTGATCGGCAGTTTCAGGCGAATGCCGATACCCACGTCGCTATAAAGGTCGCTTGGGCTGGGATCCCAACTGTTTTCATTCACAAAGCCGGTGTCATAAAACACGGCGGCGCGAACGGTTTCGATGATCGGAATGGTGTATTCCATCGTCATGTAGGCGAGGGAGTTGCCGCCATAAACCTCGTTGGTGTAATCGCTGTCACGAGGTCCCACATCACGGAATTCGAAGCCGCGCAGAGTGCGGCCGCCACCGAGGAACATGCGTTCGAAAATCGGGATCTCGCCGCTTCCATCCACGAAGGCGATTTCACCATTCACCGAGAAGATCGAATCCCATTTCAGGTTCCAATATTTCTGCCCTTGGGCGGAGAAGGTGATGGTGTCCACATCCCCGCCGAGGCCGGCGTAGGTCAGTCCAAGATCCACCTTGTGGCCGCTGCGGGGCTGGATGCTGCTGTCGCGGCTGTCGTAGATGTAGTTCACGCTGAGCGCACTGCGGAAGAAATCGCCGCCGATATTTTCCTGGGAGAGTTCGGAATTCGAGCCATTGTCGGTGGGGAAATTCCGGCCCACGTAGTCGTCTTCATCCACCTCGGAATCGATCTTCACGTTTTCCATGCGGAGTTCGCCTTTGATCGAGCTTTTGGTTCCGAGCGGCTTGCGCAGCGAGATGGCGGCACCGGCATTGGTCTGTTCATAAAAGTCGCTGAAATAGGTCGATTGTTTGTAAAACAACTCACCGCCGAGCGCGAGCTGGCGGTCGAGGAACCAGGGCTCGACGAGCGAGACACTGGCTTCGGAGCGTTCTGAGCCAAGGCGCAGGTTCATCGCGAAGCGCTGGCCGCCACCGGTGAAGTTCCACGGGTTGAACAAATCGAAGTTCGATTGCTCCAGCGTGAGGAAGCCGACGATGCTGTCGATCGAGCTGAAACCGAGGCCCACTCCGACCGAACCAGTGGCGCGCTCCTCGACAAGGATGTCCACATCGCGGTAACCGGAGCCACCCGGTGTGCCGGATGCCTGAACGTCGCTGAAGTATTGGAGGTTCTGAAGGCGCGCCTTGGTGGTTTCGAGTTCCACGGTGTTGAAAAAATCGCCCGGCTTGAGCGGAACTTCCCGGCGGATCACCTTGTCCTTGGTTTTGGTGTTGCCGGCGATGTTGACGCGACCGACACGATAGCGGGAGCCCTCGGTGATGCGATAGATGATGGTGACGCGGTTCGGTCCGGCATCGCGGATATCGGGATTGACCGAGGCATCGGCATAACCGCGCGATCCGTAGTAGCTGCGGATCATGGTGATGTCGGCGCGCATTTTCTTGGAGTTGTAGGCATCGTTGCCGTTGAGGGTCAGCGCGGGGTAGAGATCCTCGGGTTTGAAGACGGTCATCTTGCCGAAGCCAACACCAGCCACTGTGTATTTTTCGCCTTCGCTGATCTGGATGACCAGGTCCACCCGGCCGTCCTTGACGGGTTCGCGGCGGACACCGGGGCTGCTGGCACGCAGGTAGCCCTTGCTGCGGTAGTAATCGAGAATCGCGTCCACGTCCTCGTCGAGTTGGTTGGATTCGATGCGACCGGACTTGGTGAGCCATGAGAACCAGCCCTTTTCCTTGGTTTTCATTTCCTTGCGCAATTCCGGATCGGTGAAGACCGTGTTGCCCTCGAAACGGATTTTACGGATCTCGTTCTTGCCACCCTCGTCGATCACGAAGATCAGATCGGCCAAGCCCTCCTGGCCCGTGCCCTGGATGCGGTGGGAAACGGTGACGTCCGGGTAGCCGTAGCCCTGATAGTATTTCTCAAGGTTGCGGCGGGCTTCGAGGATCTCCGCGTCACTCATCACCCCGCGGGCCTTGAGTTTGGTTTCCTTAGCCAGTTTCTGATCGGAAAACACCGTGTTGCCCACGAAGCCGACGCCACCGCGCAAGGGGCGGGTGGTGACCTCGGCGATGAGGTTCACGCCGTCGCCCACGGGTTCCGCGAGGAAACGCACGTCATCGACCAATCCGGATTCGTAGAGCGAGGTGATGTCCTTATCGAGATTCTCCGCGCGGTAGGGGCTACCGGCCTTGGAGGCCATCTGGTTGCGCAGCACATCTTCGTTCACCGTCTTGGGTCCGCGGTAACGAATCGTGACCTGCGAGATGTTTTTCCCCTCGAAATCCTGCGCGTGGAGGCCGCCCGCCAGGGCGAACAAAACGACGGATACGAAGGTGGCGATTTGACCCATGCCGCGCGGCATGAGGGGGCGGAAACTTGTTGGGAGGCGCATGCGGTTGTGAGGAACGCGACTATCAAGCCTGCCCGTCACCCGCTTCGTCAAGGCCAATAGCAGGCATTCCCTTACTTTCCCGAACAAAAAAACCGCCGTCTGGAAAGTATCCGGACGGCGGCTTGATAGGTTTCAGAATACGCGGATCAGGCGCTGGCTTTCGCAGCTTTCGCTTCGAGAGCCTTCTTCGCCTGGGCGATGATGGCGGAAAACGCGGCGGCATCGGTGATCGCGAGATCCGAGAGAATCTTGCGGTCCGCTTCGATACCGGCGGCTTTCAAACCTTCAATGAAGCGCGAATAGGTCATTCCTTCGTTGCGGACGGCGGCGTTGATACGCTGCGTCCACAGGCGGCGGAACTGACCCTTGCGCCGCTTCCGGTCCCGATACTCGTACGTTTGCGCCTTGCGGACAGCGTCCTTGGCGTAACGGAAGAGTTTCGAGCGAAATCCGCGGAAACCCTTGGCACGAAGCAGGACGCGCTTGCGGCGCGCGCGGCTGGCCGGGGAATTGGTGGCACGTGGCATGTTTTGTTTTCAGTTGGAACAAGTCGTTGTTTTCATTCCTTCCACAGTCTCACCTGTTCGTGTCTCCCTTGCGGGATCAGGCTGTGTGAAGGCCGTCCGATTCGCGGACGGGGGCGTATTTTCGTTGCGGCGGTTTCAGTTAACGGGAAAAAGGAAGATTTTCCCTGACGTTTCTAAGGTCAGCATCGGAAACAAGGGCGGCTTGGCCCAGCCTGCGTTTCCGCTTGCTGTTCTTGCCTTGCAGCAAGTGGCGTGCGCCTTGTTTACGACGTAGGATCTTCCCGGTTCCAGTGACTTTGAAACGCTTGGCAACGGCTTTCCGTGTCTTTGCTTTTCCAGAGACTCTTGGCATGGGAGGGGCAAGCTAGATACCCCCGACCCCTTGGCAAGCCAAAAATGGCTTTTCTCGCGAGATGCATTTCCCACCACGATTTCCCAGAAATCCAATGCACAGTAAGCGGTCCGGGTGGGATTTGCATGGGCAAGCGCGGGATTTCATGATTTTCCTATCGGCAGACCATGATGAAACGCCGCCATTTCCTCACCACCACCTCGGCTGCATTGGCAGCCGGCGTCCTTCCCGGATGTTCAGGAAGGCAAAAAAACACCCTCCGCGTTTACTCGTGGGCGGATTACCTCGATCCGGATCTGGCCAGTCGCTTTGAAAAAGAGGCGTCCTGCCAACTGCGCATCGACACTTTCGACTCGAACGAGGCGATGTATGCCAAGCTGGCAGCCGGAGCCACCGGCTACGATGTGCTGGTGCCCAGTTCCTACATGGTCAAGACCCTGATCCGGGAAAACCGCCTCCAGCCGCTCGACCACGCGAATATCCCCAACGTCAAACACATCGATGCCGCCTATTTGAAGCGCGCGCTCGATCCCGCCATGGCGCACTCGGTGCCCTACATGATGGCTCCCACCTGCATCGCCTGGCTTGGCGGCAAGGTTTCCGAGGCGGTGCCCTCCTACCGCATGTTCGACCGCGCCGATTTGAAAGGCAGGATGACCCTGCTCGATGACATGCGCGAGGTGCTCGGCGCGGCCCTGCGCTCCCTCGGCTTCTCCCTCAACTCGAAGGATCCCGCGCAACTCGCCCTGGCCCGGGAGGTCGCCGCACGCTGGAAGAAAAACATCGCGAAGTTCGACAACGAACAATACAAGAGCGGCATCGCCTCCGGCGAGTTCCACCTCGTCCAGGGATACGCCGGCGACCTACTCCAGGTGGCGGATGAAAACGAGGACATCGTCGTGAAAATCCCCGATGAAGGAACCGCCTTCTCCTGTGATGACCTGTGCATTCCGAAGGACGCCGCCATGGTGGATCTCGCCCATCGTTTCATCGACTTCCTCAACACCCCGGATGTGGCCGCGAAAAACATGGAGTTCATCGCATACCGTGCGCCCAACCAAGGTGCCTATCCACTGCTCAGCGAGGATTTTCGCGGAAATGAGGCGCTATTTCCCAGCGAGGAGGTTTTCGCCAGGTGCGAACCGATCGACGATCTGGGCGACGCCCTCGGCCTCTGGTCCAGAACCTGGGACGAAGTGAAGGCTTCGTGAGACCAGCGGCTAATCTTCCAGACAGGCGCTGCCGAAAAGCGAAAACCCGCCGGACTCCTCGATCTGGATGTCGAGGAGCTGGCCGGTGAGGCGTTCGCGGTCGCCGTCGAAAATGACGATCTTATTCTGGGACGTCCGGCCCGACAGACGCGCGGCATTGGTCTTGGACGGACCTTCGCAAAGCACTTGCCGCCGGCTGCCGACGAGCGCGGCATTGCTGGCGATGGCGATGCGGTTGACCACGTCTAACAAACGCTGGTTGCGGCTTTCCTTTTCCGTTTCGGAAATCTGGCCGTTCATTTCCGCGGCGGGCGTGTTGCGGCGCTTCGAGTAGCGGAAGACGAAGGCGTTGTCGAATTGCAGGCGCTCGACAGTGTCGATACTCGCTTGGAAGTCCTGCTCTGTCTCGCCGGGAAAGCCGACGATGATGTCGGTGGTGATGGCGAGCCCGGGCCGCGCGGCTTTCATCTTCTCACAGATCTCGATGAACTTCCCGTTCTTATAAGGCCGGCGCATTTCGCGCAGGATGCGGTCGGAACCGCTCTGCATCGGGAAATGAATGTGCGAACAGAGTTTCGGCAGATAGGTGAAGGCAGCGATGAGGTCATCCCGGTAACCGATAGGGTGCGGCGAGGTGAAGCGAATGCGCTCGATGCCTTCCACTTCATGCACCGCTTCGAGCAACTGGACAAACGGCGATTTTCCGCCAATCCGAGGAAACTCGGCGCGTCCGTAAAGATTGACGATCTGCCCTAGCAGCGTGACCTCCCTCACGCCATGCGCGGCGAGATGGCGGACCTCGCCGACGATATCCGCGATGGGCCGCCCGCGTTCCTTGCCGCGGGTGTCCGGGACGATGCAGAACGAGCAGCGCATGTTGCAGCCCTGCATGATGGAAACGAAGGCCGCCGCCTCACGGGGCTTGGCGATGTGATCGCGGATGGTGTTTTGCGAGCCTTCCTCCTCCGCCACATCGCAGACGCTGCCGCCTCGCAACGAATACGTCGGATCATCCATGCGGGCTTCGAGCCGCCGCTGGAGGATGCCGTCCACGTATTCGAAAACCTTATGGTATTTCTGCGTGCCGACAACCACATCCAGGCTTGGCACCGTCTTGAACAGCTCCTCGCCTCGCGACTGGGCCATGCAACCCATGAATCCATAGACGACGTGTTTGCGGTCGCGCCCCTTGTGCATCATGCCGCCCATTTTTCCGAGCGCCTTCTGCTCGGCCTGATCACGCACGGAGCATGTGTTGATGAGGATGGCATCGGCCTCGTTTTCGTTGGAGGTGACGGTGTAGCCGCCCTCGCTGAACATGCGCGTGACTTGTTCCGAGTCGCGCTCGTTCATCTGGCATCCGTAGGTCTTGACGTAAACTTTTGGCATGAAATATCCGGTCGGGCGCGCAAGCTAGACGGGAAAATCCGGAGATTCAAGGCCGCAGGAGCCACCGTTGAGGCGTTTCGTGATGTTTCCCGATCATCACGCCCGCCTCGGGCGATGTGGGGCCGGTGGGCGCGATCATGATCGGCTCGCCGGCGTCGGTTGGTCTGATATTTTTCCGTCAGCCTGATGTTCCTGCTGGGAAAATCCGCCGGATAGTTTCCCGGCTCAAGCCAGGGGGGCCGGATCCCGAAGATGCAACCGGAACCAATCAGCGCTCAACCGGGCCATGGTTTTGATTTTTCCGGGCTCGCCGAATAAATGCGAGGCCCCGGGAACCACCACCAGATCCTTCTCCCCGCCTAAAAGGGGCAGTGCTTCGCGGTTCAGATCAATTCCCTCCGTATCATCGCCACCCACGATTAAAAGCGCCGGACATGTCACCCGAGGCAGCGTCTTGGTTGCAGCTTCCAGCATCGCGCCGCGTGCGACGATGGCACCGATCTTGTCGGGCATATCGGCCGCTGCGATCACGGCGGCCTTCGCTCCGGCACAAGCTCCGAGGTATCCAACCCGCAGGTTTTTGGTTTCCGGATTGGCGGCCACCCACCGGGTCACACCAACCAAGCGTCCCGCCAGCAAGGCCGCATCATTTCGGTACTTTGAGGTGGCTTCGTCTTCCGCCGCCTCATCATCGGTGATCAAATCGCACAACAAGGTCCCGAGCCCCTTTTCGCGAAGTATTTGGGCAACGTGCCGGTTGCGTGGATGGTTCCGGCACCTGCCATCGTGGGCGAAAAGCACCACGGCGGACGCATCCTCAGGCACCTGGAGATCCGCCAGCAAAAACACCTCGTTCACAGGAATGCGAACGTATTTGTTGATTGGCGCAGGCGGTCTCTGATCGGTATATTCCATGGCAGTGATGTTGGATCCGAATCAACATCATGAACAAAAAACGGGACCATGTGCCTGTCAAACGATTATCATCACAGGGCACGCAGAGTCCCATGAAACTCCCGCATGCGCCTCCCGCTGAAATGGCGCTTGCGATCAAGTCCGGCCACCGCGCTCACGCCAGCACAAGCCGCTCGTCGGAGGTGATTTTTTCCGTGAGTTCCGGCCAGCCGCCGGGGACCTGCATGTTGAAACAATGGAGGTAAAGCGTGAGCAGCTTGGGATCGAAGAGGCCGACGAGGCGGTCGATGGTGGCGTTCAGACGCTCGGAATCGAGCTTCTTCGGCAGTTCTCCGACCACGGAGCCCTTGCCATCGTGCGGGATGCCCAGTCCATCGCAGAACATGGCGAGCAGCGATTGCTGGCCGGCCATCAGGTAGGCTTGCAGCAGGTGCTCGCCGATGGTGTCGCAGGCATTGATTTTCAGGGTTTTGTGAATCCAAGCGTATTGCTCGGCAAGAGGCTTTTTCTGGATGAAAACCGGCCGAAGCTTGCGGTTTCCGGCGAGGGTGGCGACGGCGGACTTGTACACATTTCGATCATTGGCGCGGAACCAATCGAGAATTTGAGTGACGAGGGTGGAATCGACGACGGAATAAAGTTCGTGGGCTTTCACAGTGGTGGAAAATGGGGTGGCCGGAAGTCAAGGGCTTCGGCGGCAACGTGGCAAGGTCGGAGCGCGGGAAAATTTCACAGCCGGGCCATCGACTTGTCATGAAATGCTGAGAGCAGGAAGAGCGCGGCCAAGGCCCCCATGCCGGCGAGAAACATGTCCCACTGCGTATCCCAGCCGTCTCCCTGAGTGCCGAGAAACGAGGCGGCAGCCTCGGCGGAAAGCAGCGCCGCCGCCCACTCGATGAGTTCGTAGGTGGCGCTGATGGCCAGGCAGACGGATACCACACAGAATCCGAGCCAGCCACGGTGTGCGATCACACCGATCCGCAGGAAAATCTCACGGCAGAGGATGGCCGGCACCAATCCCTGCAGGATGTGCCCAAGGCGGTCGTAGTGGTTTCTCTGCCAACCGAGCAAGTCCCCCACCCAATCGCCGGGCGGGACCAGGGCGTAGGTGTAATGCCCGCCGACCAGCAGTACGATCATGTGGAGCGCGATCAGCAGCATGGCCAGATTGGAAAAACGCCAGCCCTTCCCTTGCGCGATGAACAACGCGAAGAAACCGAAAATCACCGGTGCCACCTCCAGCCACCAGGTAAGGCGGTCGAAAGGAAACCAGGCGGACCAGGCGAAGACCGGGGCAATGAGCGCCAGCAGCAGGAAATTCGGCTGAATGGGGTCCTTGCTCATGAAGACGGCGCTCACGGAGTCCCTTCGCAGTCATGGCCCCATCCGGCAAGCTCAATCATCGTCCACGCGGAGAGAACCCGCCGATGGAAAAACCTTGCCAGTTCCGGGAAAAGCTAACTCCTTGGTGGCGATGAACATCGCCCGCGCCGCCATCTTCACCTCGCTATTGGCATCCTCAGTGTTCGGCCAGCCGTCGGGAGAGGCGGTGCCGGATACTCGCGGGGAAATCTATCATGATGGGTGGATCGATTTCAACAAGGACGGGAAGAAAAATATCTTCGAAGACCCGGCTCGATCGCGAGACCAGCGCGTCGAGGATCTGCTCGCGCGGATGACCGTGGAGGAGAAAACCTGCCAGCTCGCCACGCTCTATGGCTACCGGCGGGTTCTCGAAGATCCATTGCCCACCCCGGAGTGGAAGAATCGGATTTGGAAGGATGGCATCGCTAACATCGACGAGATGCACAACGGCGTGGGTGGCTCCGGAGAGGCGGACAACCCGCACATCGCCACTCCCGCAGCCACGGTGCGGGCGCTCAATGAAGTGCAGCGCTGGTTCATCGAGGAAACACGGCTTGGCATTCCCGTCGAATTTACCAATGAAGGCGTGCGCGGTGCGAACTATCGGAAATCCGTCAACTTCCCGGCGAACATTTCCCTCGGAGCCACCTGGAACCGGGACTTGCTAAGCCGAGTGGGAGACGTGGTGGCACGGGAGTCCAAGGCCATCGGCTACCGCAATGTATATGCTCCGTTGCTCGACCTGGCACGCGATCCGCGGTGGGGACGGGTAGTAGAGTGTTATGGCGAGGATCCCTATCTGGTAGCCGAGATGGGCATCCGCATGACCCGCGCGATCCAGGACCGCGGCCTGGTTTCCACCGCCAAACACTTCGCCGTTTACAGCGAGCCGAAGGGCGGCCGTGACGGCAACGCCCGCACCGATCCCCATGTCGCTCCACGCGAGATGGAGATGCTGCACCTGCGGCCCTGGGAACGGGTGATCCGCGAAGCCGGCTTGCTCGGGGTGATGAGTTCTTATAATGACTATGACGGCGTGCCCGTCTCGGGAGACGCCGGGTTTCTCATCGACCGACTGCGCGGGAAATGGGGATTCGGAGGTTATGTGGTTTCCGATAGCGAGGCGGTGGAGTTCTTATATGAGAAACATCACGTCGCCGCGTCACCGGATGCCGCTGCGGCGATGTTCCTGCGTGAGGGCGGATGCGTGCGTACCACATTCCGGACGCCCGACACCTTCATCCTACCGGTGCGCCGGGAGATCGCGGCGGGCAGACTTTCCATGGAAGTGGTGGATGACCGTGTCCGCGACGTGCTGCGCGTAAAGATGATCGAGGGCTTGTTCGATTCCCCCTACCGTGATCCCGAGGCCGCCGGACAGGAAATCGGTCGGCCGGAATCCAAGGAACTCGCCCTACGCGCCGCGCTCGAATCGCTGGTGCTGTTGAAAAACGAGAACCGCGCCCTGCCTCTTGCCAAGAACCTCAAGCGTCTGCTGGTGTGCGGCCCCACGGCGACCATGACCGAAACCTCGTTCGACCGTTACGGCTCGAATGGCGGCACGGTCATTCATTCGTTAGATGGCATCCGCGCCTTGCTCAAGGACACTGGGACGGAAGTTGAGTTCGCCCAGGGTTGCGAGGTGACGGACCGCCGCTGGCCGGAGTCCGAGTTGTTTCCCGAGCCACCCTCGGCAACGGAAGCCGCGCAAATCTCCGAAGCGGTGGACAAGGCGAAATTCGCCGATGCGGTCATTGTGTTTCTGGGAGATTCCAACGCGACCATCGGCGAGTCGAAGAGCCGGACCAGCCTGGATTTGCCGGGTTATCAAAACGATCTCGTCCGCGAACTGGTGAAAACCGGCAAGCCGGTGGTGGCGGTGCTATTGATCGGCAAGCCGGCCTCGGTCAACTGGATCGCGCGTCATGTGCCGGCGGTGTTGCACGCCGGCATCCCCGGCGAGGCGGGCGGCACGGCCATTGCCGCAGCGCTGTTCGGCGACTACAATCCGGGCGGCAAGCTGCCCGTCACCTTCCCGAAATCCGTCGGCCAATTGCCATTCAATTTTCCCTTCAAGCCGGCCAGTCACGCGGCCCAGGAGAAACAAGCGGATCCCAATGGATTTGGCAACAGCATGGCGGAAGGAGCTCTCTATCCGTTCGGCCATGGCCTTGGCTACAGCGCGTTCGAATACAGCGGGCTGGAAATTTTCCCCGCGAGAATTCCCGCAGATGGCGAAGTGACGGTGAAGTGCGACATCCGGAATACCGGAGAGCGCGCCGGAGACGAGGTGGCCCAACTTTATTTCCATCAGGAAACCGGCAGCGTCACCACCTATGAACTCAATCTCTGCGGCTTCGAGCGCGTTCACATCGCCGCCGGAGAAACCAAGAAGCTACAATTCAAATTTCCCGCCTCCGCGCTGGAACTGATCAACCGGCAAGGCCGCCGCGTTGTTGAGCCGGGAACTTTCAAGGTGATGGTGGGAGCCTCCTCGGAAGATCTCCGGCTGACTGGCGCGTTCGAGGTCGTGGCCCCCGCACGGTGATTGCCGCGCGGTCCCGGCTCTGATACGGCCTCGAGCTTGTTGTCGCGCCCTCTGCTGGCAGCCGTGCATGGATTTCGCCTTGCCTTGGCCGGAATCAGGATATGCGTATATCCCGAGTGAAAACAACGGTATTCACTTCGGGCGGGGCTCAAGCCGTCCGTACTCCCAAAGAGCTTCGAATCGATGCCAAACGTGTCGAGATCGAACGCAAAGGCTCGACCCTTGTGCTTCGGCCTCTGCCGGACGAGAACACCTGGCCGGAGGGTTACTTGGATTCTTTCGCGGCGGGAAGACTCGACGAGGGTTTTGTGCGCCATGCTCAAGGAGAAGCCCGTGTCCGACAAGACTTGGCGAGCGCCGGCCAGACCTTCGGAGCGCTCGATATCCTCATCGCCGGCCATGCGCTCGAACACCACCTGACGTTGGTGACGGGCAACACCCGCGGGTTTTCCTGTGAGCGAGGTCTCCGCTTGGAAACATGGGGGATGTAGGCGCGGGCATCTACGGCACCGGTATTGCGCTCAGCCCTTGAAGGCGTGGGCTGGCACGCCGCGCGCCTTGAGGCCGCGGATGACGAAGAGGCGGCCGGCGTGTTCTTCCCGGGCGGTCTTGTGGACGCCGGTAGTGACGAAGAGATCCTCCAGATCCGGGCCGCCAAAGGCGCAGGCGGTGGTTTCCAAACAGGGCAGGGCGATGCGGTGAAGCTCGTGACCGGTGGCCGGATCGAAACACGAGACGCAGCCGCCATGACAAAAGGCGATCCAGAGCTTGCCATCGGAGTCGATGGTCATGCCATCCGGCGAGGCGTCGATGTGGCCGGTGGCGATGACGCGGCGGGGATGGAGCAGGTGGCCGCTTTCCTCATCATAATCGAAGGCGAGCACCTCCTGACGCGGGGTGTCGATGTAATAACAGGTTCTGCCATCGGCGGACCAGACGATGCCATTGGAATTGGTGACCGGGCCGAAGGCTTCGTGGACGGAGAGATCGGGATCGAGGCGGTAGAGTTTCGCAGTGCCGGTTTTTTTCGCGAGGCTGATGGATCCGGCGAAAAAGCGACCGTCGGGCGAGCATTTGCCGTCGTTGAAACGGTGGTCGGGCAAGCCGGACTCGGGATCGACGATGGAGCTGAGCGCGCCTGTTTCCTCATCGAAAAAGGCGAAGCCGTGATCGCCGGCGATGACGAGGCCACTGCCCGCGCGGGGGACGACGGTGCCGACGCGCTGGCCGACGTTCCATGATTTTTCGGAGCCATTGGCGGGATCGTAGCGGTGGACGAGGCTGCCTTCGATATCGACGAAATAAAGCGCGTTCCGCCACCAGATCGGGCCTTCGCCCCATTGGCAGCGGATGTGACCAACCGGTTCGGTGCGGATCATGCGGGGGGTCTAGCGGATGCGGGCGGGATGCACCAATGTAAAATCGCAATCCGGGGCTTTCCATCGGCGGCCGGTCTTGGCAGGATGGCGGACATGCGAAACGACGCCCGCAGCGATGTTTGGAAAGTTTGGTTGTATGCTGCGGCGGCGGTCTGGCTGGGCGCGTGGATGACGCCGCTGCTCTACAATGCGGGCAAGGCGCTGGCGGAGGTTTCCCAGAGCAAGACGACGAACGGTCCGCTGGAATGGCTGGCTGGCGTCTGCCGGATGGCGGATTTCCCGTGGTTTTACAAGGTGGGGCTGGCGCTGGCTGCGCTGGTTTTGTTTTTCCCATGGATGGAATGGATTCACGCGCGGCGCGGGACGCCGGCGGAAGGAACCGGGCCGTGGCGGCTGCGCCTGCCGGATGGCGCGCGGATGGAGCGGCGCGGACAGTGGCTTGTGAAAAACCCGCAAGGGCTATGGCATGGATGCGCGGGTTTTCTGCTGGCGGCGGGACTGCTGCTATCGATGGGCGTGGCGCTGGTGCCGGCGGGATTTTTCACAATGCGGCAGCCGGACACGGGCATGCTGGAGCTGGCGCTGAAATCGCTGGCGGCGGCCTGCGCGATGGCTCTGGGGATGGAGGTGTTTTTTCGTGGCATTGTGATGGGGATCTTTCTGCGGGCGATGCGGCCGGCGGCGGCGCTCGGGATGTCGGCGGCGTTTTTCGCCCTGGTGCTGGCAGTGATTCCACGGCCGGGCATCCATCTGGCGGATGCGGAAGCCGGGCGGGCGGGATTTGAATTGCTGAGGGTGATGGCCTCGCGTTTCGCCGATTGGCGTTCGGTGCTGGGATTTTTCGCTCCGCTGCTGGCGCTCGGCGTGGTGCTGGCCTACGCGCGCTGGCGCACGGCCTCATTGTGGCTGCCGGTGGGGCTGCATGCGGGATGGTGGTTTGCGAAAAACCTGCTCGCCGGAGTGAGCATGGCCGCCGCCGGATCGGATGTTTCAGGAAACCTGCTCCAACACGGTCTCATACCCTTGTTCGCCATCCTCATCGCGGGTGTGCTGGCCCATTATCTCACCGCCACCCAAGACGATGCGCATGCGGTCCGATCCTGAAATGCCCCGCTGGAAACGCCTGGCGGGACGGGTGCTGGACCTTTTCTATCCGCCGCTCTGCGCGCTCTGCGGGGTGAATCTCCGCCACGGCAGGTCACTCTGCACGGCTTGCGACGAGGGCCTCCCGCGGCTCGCCGCTCCATTCTGCCAATCCTGCGGCGAGATGTTTCCGGGCATCATAGGCGTCTCCTTTTCCTGCCCGAATTGCAAGGACCTGCGATTTTCCTTCGATTTCGCGCGTCCGGCGACGTGCCGGGACGCGCACACGCTGGATCTGATCCACCGCCTGAAATACGGCCGGGAAATCCACCTTGCCCGTGAGCTGGGCCGCCTCGCCCATGGGGCCTTCGCTGATGATCCGCGGCTGGCTCCGGCGCTGGAGGGGAAATGGCCGCTGGTGCCGGTGCCGCTCCACCGCAAGCGCATGCAGCACCGCCATTTCAATCAGGCCGCGGAAATTTCCCGCGCACTCGCGATTCACGCCGGCCTGCCCGTGCTGCACGCCCTGCGCCGGACGCGCCAGACCGAAACGCAAACCCGCCTCAGCCGCAAGCAACGCATGGAAAACCTCCGCGGTGCCTTTGAAATCACCCGCCACGGCCGCCGCTGGATCGAGACCTCGCCACAAGGTGCGGTGCTCGTGGACGATGTGCTGACCACCGGCTCCACCGTCAACGAGTGCGCGAAAACCCTGCGCCGCGCGGGTTTTCACAGCGTGTTCGTAGTCACCGTGATGCGCGGCTGAAGCGATTCAACGCGAAGTGGCAGACAATGGCGGTGAGGCCCAGCGTAAGCAGCGGAATAAGCCCGGAACGCAGGCTGTCACCCACACCCCATGGCCGCAGCGCGTGATCGTCCACCGACCGATAGAACAGGTTGAAGCCCTTGAAGGCGGCCACCCACCCGGCGTGCAGGCCGATGGAAAACCACAGTGCGCCGGTGCGCACGCGCGCCCACGCGAGAATCATGCCGACCACCCACAGCGTGGCGAAATCCGTGACGAAAAACACCACATTGGTGAAATGCCGGAGAATTTCCCCGAGCAACTCGAATCCCGCCAGCGGATTGCCTGGAGCGGCTATCACCATTCCATCGGGCGGTTTGAGGAAATGCACGAAGGCAAACACCAGCGAGGTTCCGATGCAGGCGGCCGCGGGTTTGGCAAAACGCAGCCAAAGTCCCAGCAAAATACCGCGAAACAACCACTCCTCCACCAAGGGAGCCGCCATCGCCGGAATCACGATTTTCGAAATCAACCTGCCGGTGCCCGCCACCTTGCTTCTCGGGGAATAGGCACCCGCCGCTTCGAGTATCGCCCCCGCGCCCCACAACAAGCCACCCGCAATCACGCAGGCGACGAGAATCTGCATGGTCACAGACCGCCACCCGTATCCCCTCCTCAGGTCCTCCCCCAACCTGCCGGGGGCCGCCCGCAGATGCCGAATCCGCCGGAACAGCACGGGCAACAGGACCAGCGCGGAAAACATCAGGCATCGGTCAAAATAACGCCCGAGTTCCGCCCGATTACAGGAAGCGGCCAACCATTCCAGCGGGGCCGCCAGCTCACGGGCCGAGGCATGGGCGGCGAGAGCCCTGCCCCCCTGATACACCCACGGGGAAATCACCGCCGCGAGCAGAATCGAACAAAACACCCACAACACCGCGGCACCGATCTCGGACTGGAAGAATCGTTTCAACGCGGCGGATTTGAGGCATCCGCCGCTCGCTTGTCGAGAGCGGCCTCGCTCCTCGCCTCCCGGATGAGAATCTTAGCGTTGTGAGTCGGCTGCGGGAGTGGCAGATATGAGGCGGACCCGAAAACCCGGCCACACGGCGACTGGATCAAAGCTACCAGACCAGGGAATCGCGCAGCACTTGCGCAGGGTGAAGGGCCTTTCGACCGGTGCCGTCATGAATCTGATGCCGGCAACTGGTGCCGGGGGCGGCAACGATCCCATCGGCCGCGAGTCCACGCACCGCAGGAAAGAGGACGAGCTCACCGACGCTCATGGAAACCTCGTAGTGCTCCGCCTCATAGCCAAAGGATCCGGCCATCCCGCAGCAACCGGACTGTATGACTGTGACGTTGAAATTTTCAGGGAGGCTGAGCATCCGAACCAACGAGACCATCGACCCCAACGCCTTCTGATGGCAGTGACCGTGCAGGTGGATGGCGCGCGCCTCGGCGGTGAAAAGCGTGGAGTCAATGCGTCCGGCGTCCATCTCGGCGACGAAAAATTCATCGAGCATCAGGCAGTGCGGCGCGAGCTTGCGCGCCGCCTCGCGCATTGACGGATCGACCAGTGCCGGATACTCGTCGCGGAAGCCGAGAATGGCGGATGGCTCGATACCAATGAGCGGTTCGCTGGCACTGACGACGGGGGAAAGCAGGCGGACGTTTTCCTCGGCAAAGGTTTTCGCGCGACGGAGGAGACCTTTCGAGAGCGATGCGCGGCCACTTTCGACGTGAACGGGAAGCGCCACTTCGTAGCCTAGCAACTCCAGCAGCTCGACGGTGGCGATGCCGACATCGAGATCGTTGAAATCGGTGAACTCGTCGCAAAACAAGTGGACTCCGCCGATCTTCCCGCGCGGCGATTGCAGCGGCGTGCGCCCCGCAAACCACTTGTGCAGCGGCGTGCGGTTGAGGCGCGGCATCGTGCGTGCCGGATGGAAGCCAAGAAGTTTGTTAGCAATGCGCCGCAGAGCGGGAGTTTGCAGGACGGCGTTGTAAAGCCACGGCGCGAGTGAGGCGAGCCGCGCGCTTTGCGCGAAGCGGGAAATGATCCACGAGCGGAACGGGACGCCGTGGGAGTCATGGTAGTGTTGCAGGAACTCAGCCTTGAGCTTGGCGATGTCCACGCTGGACGGGCACTCGGATTTGCAGGCCTTGCAGGACAGACAAAGGTCCATCACCTCCTTGATTTCCGCGCTGTCGAAGGGGCGCGTGGCCTCGGCGGGATTGGTCAGGATCTGGCGCAGGATGTTGGCGCGGGCGCGGGTGGTGTGCTTTTCCTCACGGGTGGCCATGTAGCTCGGGCACATCGTGCCGCCCGCCGTGTGGCCTTTCCGGCAATCCCCCGAACCATTGCATTTTTCCGCAGCACGGAGCACGCCGGCCACATCGCTGAAATCGAAGATCGTGTCGTAATCCGGCGTCGCGTGCCCGGCCTCGTAACGCAGCGAGGTGTCCATCGGCGGAGTATCGACGATTTTTCCTGGATTGAAGATCCCTTGGGGATCAAAGACAGCCTTCACTTCGCGCATGAGTTGATAGCAATGTTCACCAACCATGAGCGGAATGAATTCACCGCGCAGTCGTCCATCGCCGTGCTCGCCGCTGAGCGAGCCTTTGTATTTCCTCACTAACAAGGCGATATCCGTGGCCACGCTGCGGAACATTTTCAGACCTTCGGAGGTCTTCAGATCAAACAAGGGGCGGGTGTGGAGCTCGCCCGATCCCGCATGCGCGTAATAGACGCAACCGATGCCGTATTTCGTCCGCAGCAATTCATCGAACTCGGCGATGTATGCCGGCAGATCGCGCACGTCCACGGCGGTATCCTCCACCACCTCGCGCGGTTTGGCATCGCCGATGACGTTGCTCATCAACCCTTGTCCCGCGCGGCGCAACTCCCAAACCTTGTTGCCCTCTTCATTCCAAAGCACGGGCGCGGCATAGCCGAAACCCGCAGTTCTCCAAACCGCTATCACGGCGGCAACCGCGGCCTCTGCCTCGGCCCGGGTGTCGCGGCGGATTTCCACCACCAGGACCGCGCCAGGATCACCGACCACGAAATCGCGGTTGCGCAATTGCGCGAGATTCGACTTGGTGCAATCGAGAATGTGCCGGTCTATCAACTCGCAGGCGCTCGGGTTGTAGGGCAGTGCCAGCAAGTTTGCCTGAAGCGACTCGTTGATCGATGTGAAATGCCCGCAAACCAGGGCGGCGTGGGGCGGCGGGAGTGGCGAACAATCGAGCTCGATTTCGGTGGCGACAAACAGAGTGCCTTCCGAACCGGCGATCAGCTTGCAAAGATTGAAGGGCTTTTCCGAGCCAGGATCGAAAATATCGGCGTCCATCAGCAAATCCAGCGCGTACCCGGTGTTGCGGCGCGGAATGGAGGTGCGCGGGAAATTCTCACGAATTTGCCGGCGATTTTCAGCATCGGAGAGCAGCTCACGGAGCCGCCGGTAAATCCGCGTTTCCAGTCCGTCCGGTTTCTGGCATTTCGCATCGAATTCTTCGCGTGTGAGTGCCCCGAAAGTGGACTCCGAGCCATCGCTGAGAAAACCCCGCACCGAGACAAGGTGCTCGCGGGTGCTGCCATAGATGATCGAGTTCGAACCGCAGGAATTGTTTCCCACCATCCCGCCGAGCATCGCGCGGTTGGCCGTGGAGGTTTCGGGACCAAAGAAAAAACCGTCGCTGGCGATGGCCTCGTTGAGCTCGTTGCGGACGACGCCCGGCTGCACACGGACGCGGCAGGTCGCGCGATCCACAGAAAGGATTTTGGTGAAATGCTTTGAGACGTCCACCACCAATCCGTTTCCGACGCATTGACCGGCGAGGGAAGTTCCGGCAGCCCGCGGAATCAGACCGAGGCTATTGCGGTTGGCGAAGCGGATGATCTCCCGCAGGTCGTTCTCGTTTTTCGGAAACACCACACCCACAGGCATTTCCTGATATTCAGAGGCGTCGGTGGCGTAGAGACGCCGCAGGGTGCTTCCAGTTTGGAGTTCCCCGGCAATGCGTGAGGCAAGTTGCCCAAAAGGAAGAGTGCTCATAATAGTTCCCGGCAAAGAGTGGGCTAGCAGCCCATTGACGTCAACATGGCACCGTAAGTCTCTGGTAACTATTCAGGTGCGAAATCCAGCGCTTGGCCAGCGAGTGCGGATTTGATGGAGTCCATCAGGTTGAGGCCGTGCTTGCGGGTGGTGGAGAGGTAGCTGCGAATCGCGCAAAACATCCGGGCCCCGCGCTCGCTGCGGAAACAACCGGACACTTTCTGCCGCACCTTGATCATGCGCAG
>JAUYNL010000105.1 GCA_030696085.1 Luteolibacter sp. | reverse complement strand
GGGGGACGCTGTCCCCTCGCCGTCCAGTGCAGTGGATTTCGTTCTCACGAGCCTAATCGAGCATTTTCGTGCCCTTTTGTCTAGCACTATCTCGAAATCAACAGCGAAAAGGACTGCCGAACTTCAAACCAAATGCCCTGGCCGTGCGGGCCGTCCACCGATTCCATTCTTGTCGTTCTGGCAGAAAATCATTAGGAACTCCTCATGATCAGCGAATACTTGGGAATCGTCCTTGCCGGAATATTGCTGATTGGCACGGCAGCCGCGGATGCCCGCACCTGGACAAACGCGCTGGGCCGGACCTTTGATGCGGAATTCGTCCGTTTGGAGGGTAACGGCGGCGCGATCTTCGCGCTTCCCAACGGTCGCCAATTCTCCATGCCCGTCGCCGAGCTGAGTCCAGCGGATCAGGCGCGGCTCAGCGGGGGCGGACGCATCTTGCAGCATGAAGTGATCGCGGCGAGTTTCGGAAGTCCCTGGCCCCGCGAAGTCAGGCTCGATGGTCCGGTCGGCAGCAAGGTCATTTCCGAGGATCAAGCTGCCGGACGCTACATCTATGAAAGTCCCGGTTATCGTTTCACCTGTGACTCGCGGCTGACGGATGACGCGCTGCGCAACTTCGCGGTGATGTTTGAGGCGACCCGGAAGTATTCGAGAGGACTGCCCATCTCTCTGGGCGCTGCCGCCCAACGCGGTGGAAGGCTGGACATCCTCCTGTTCGGAACCCGGCAAGCCTATGCCCGGGCGGGGGGGCCTGCCAACAGCGCGGGTGTGTTTTCCAATGGGGTTGTGTTAGTGCCGATGGAAAGCCTGGGCCTCAAGGATGTAGGAACCGGATACAGCCTCGATATCAGGCGACATAACATGGTTCTGGTCCATGAGCTGGCCCACCAGCTCACACCGGAGACCTATTTCGCGCCAGGTGCCAGGGGATGGTTCAGCGAGGGACTGGCGGAATACATCGCCATCACGCCCTACACCTGGGGCTGTTTCCGAACGGATGTTCATGGAAATGTCGTCAAAGCCTATGCAACCGCACGCGGCACGGGCGGAACCGGCGGGCGGGCCATTGGCAACGAGATCGTGGCGCCGAAACTGCGATCATTCCTTCTCATGCCCTACGAGATGTTTTCCGGACAGAATGCGAATTTCAACTATGCCATGGGCCTGCTTCTAACCCATTACTTCTTCCACATGGAAGGTGGGGGAAAAGCGACGCGCATCACCAAATTCCTCCAGGGTCTCCACGCTGGTCAGCACGGCGAGGCGGCGCTGAAACCGCTGCTCGGTGGCAGCACCTACGAAAAACTGGAAGGTGAAATTTCCGCAGCGTGGGCGCGCATGGGCGTCAACATCCGCTTCGGCGGCTGATCCATCCGGGACTCCGCAGGCGCTCAAGCAGCCGCATCCATGACTTCCGGGGGCCAAAGGATACGATTGAGCCTAGCAGTTTAATGGTTTTCATGGCGCCTGGGTATTTATGGGTTCAGGGCAAAGGCATTCCCGCCAGTTGCCTGCCTGCTTCAAAGCATGATTTGCGGGGGAAGGCATAAACATAGGCGGGAACCAGCGGAACTCATTTCACTTCCGGCGCGGGGTGCTTCGTTCTCCACTCCGCCGCAAGGGCGGCCATCTCCTGCTTGCCGAGCACCGGGTTTTCGCCGACCTCTATCACTTCCCGGGGGGTATTGTTGAAGCGCAGCGCCGGGATGTTTTCCGGCAGCACCCAGCGGTTGCCCGCGACCACGATGCGGCCCGCCTTGTGGAAACGCAGCGGCGAGCGATCGGTGCTGGAGATCAGATTGTTCTCGATGCGCAATTCGCTCGACCCCTGGTCGAAAAACATGCCGTTGCTCTCGGCCAGGCCGGCATTGAGCGGGATGTCGTGGATCAGGTTGTCGCGCAGCAGGGTGCCCGGCTGGCGGCCGAGCGTGTAAATCCCGCCGCCGTCGGATAGAAGCTGCATGACGTGGTGAATGTGGTTTCCCTCGACCAGATTTCCGCCGCACGGCGTGGGTGTGGGGTTCCACATCCAGCCCACCGAGATGCCGGTATAGGGCAGGTGGCGGACCTCGTTGCCTTGGATGCGCGAGTCCTTCGCGAGACCCACCCAGAGCCCGACCGCGCCGTGAAACTGCGCGCCGCAGCGCTCGATAAGGCAGCGCTCGACGCGGTTGCCGGCAGCCGCTTCCGCAGGAGCGGCCTGCCACCATGGCTTGCCGTCCACCCGGCGTTCTCCGCCCTCGCCGATGCCGATCCCGTTTCCAGACACCTCCACGACCTGGCAGCGATCAAGCACGCAGGATCTCGTCGCCCTGCCCAGCAGCACTCCGCCGCCGCCGAGATTGCGAAAGCGGCACATGCGGAAAACCACGCTTTCCGCGTGTTCCACCTCCACCGCCCAGGGCACGAACTGCCAGTTGCCGTGGGGCTCTCCCGCGACCTCCGATACGTCGCGCGGCACATGCTTGGTCGCCTGCCCCTCGGCATAACCGGACGGCGGCACATCCCAGCGGCAGTGCTCGAAAGTGATGCCCTCGAAGCGCACGTCGCGCACGGGTTTCTCCGCCGTTCCGGAAACGCGGAGCAGCTTGTCCGCCACCGGGATCTCTATCAGCGTGTTTTCAAAAGTCTCGCCGTCGCGGGGCAGATAGAAGACCTGACCATCCTTATCCGCGCACCAAGTGCCCTTTTCCGTGAGCAGCAGGATGTCGTTTTCCAAACAGAAACGCGGATGCGGCTCGTAGTGGTCGATCACATAGTGGGCCGCAGGAAACCCGATGGGCCCGGAGGTTCTCAGCTCGGCTCCACGGATCGATTTCACGGGAATGCGGCTGACGCTCCAGTCGTGCAGGAACAAGAGTTCCGCCTGAGTCCCCACGGGAGGCAGATCGGCCTGCGCGATGAAACCACCGCGCTTGTCCGGCAAAGCCTCCGCCACCCGCAGCCAGCCTACTTTGGGAAACCGTGCCCGCGGCCGGCGCTCGCCATTCGCGAACAACTCGCGCGGCGCCTTGCCTTTGATATCAAGCCGCCAGCCGCTGGACGCCCGGTGTGGAGATATGATTTTCCCGCCGCTGATGCGCGCCTTGCCCGCGCCATTGAAAACAAGCGGCTGGCCGCGAGTGTGGGCGGCGGTGATTTCCAGCGCGGATCCGATCCGATAGGTTCCCACCGCCAAACGCACCGTCAGCGGCTCCGCAGGCCCGCCTGGCAGGGCGGCCAGGGTTTCCGCCAGCGAGGAAAACGGCCGGGCCTGCGAGCCATCGCCGCCGGTCGCGGCAGTTGGATTCACATGCCATTCGGCGGCGGACACACTCCATGACATTCCCGTCAGGCAAAGCGCCAGTGCAACGTGGGTTTTCATTGCGTGATGAGACGCGCCGCCCCGCGCCGTTCTTTCGGAGCAGTGTGAAAAATACCTGATTGCGATCAGAATACCCGCATTCCCCGTCAAAGAAAAAACCCCCGCCGCAGAAGATCCGGGCGGGGGTTTTGGGTATGAATTTCCGGGGCGGTCTATCAGGCGTCTTCGCTTTTCGGTTCGGATTCCGCCACAGCAGCGGCTTCCTGCGGAGCTGCATCGCCCACCACGGGTGTTTCCTCCTCGACCGAAGTTTCCACAATCACGGTTTCGACGATGGTTTGGATCACCGGTTCTTCCTCTTCGACGCTTTCCGGAGCGGTTTCGGCCACGACCGCGGCGGCTGCCGGCAGCGGTGCTAGCGAAACGGTGCGGGATTCACGCTCGGGGCGGTCTTCCGCTTCCTCGCGTTCGTCCTGGCCCTTGGATTTGGCACCGGAAACGGTCAGCTTGCGGCCCATGAAGGGTTGATCATGAAGCACTTCCACGGCGCGAACTGCTTCGTCCATGTGGAGCATTTCCACAAAGCCGTAGCCCTTCGAACGGTGAGTGCTGCGGTTGTAAACCACTTCCACGTTGCGGACGCCACCGATGCCCTTGAAGAGCTCCTGGAGGTCTTGCTCGGTCACGTCGTAGGACAGGTTTCCGACATAGACGCGCGGGGATTCAACGGTCGAGCCGTCGCCACCGCGGGAACGTTCGCCGCCACGGCCACCGCGCTCACCGCGCTCACCGCGTTCGCGTCTTGGAGGGCGTTCGCCGGTTCTCGCGGCAGACTCACCCTCGCTGCTGCGGGCGTTGCGGACATTGGACTTGGCGGGCCGGGCCTCGCCTTGGGGCCTGGGGGCCTCCGGCTTGCGCTCGGGACGTTCCGGGCGGGCCGGCTCCTTGTAGAGCCCGATGGCCTTGAGGAGTTTTTGCCACCAACTGAGCTTCACCGGCGGGCGACTGCCACGCGGCGGGCGGGGAACCTGCGGGCGGAACTCCTCGGAGCGCGCGGGGCCGCGATCTTCGCGGTCTTCGCGGGTGCCGCGGTGTTCTCCACGGTCTCCGCCACGGCGGTTTTCCTGTTGATTGCGATTTTTACCGCCGCGTGAACGGCGGCGCCGACTGTCTCCCGACTGATGGGAATGTTGTGTTGCGTTTGACATGGTGTCACTTGGGTCATGGTTTCAGGCGGCCCGGCGCGATGGGTTTTCAGAAAACCCGGCACTGCTGGAAAGAGCTGGTGCGGACCGGCATGACTCCGGCAAAACCGGCTTATTGGTGCCGGGGTGAAGCTCCGCAACGGCTTGCGGAAAAGAACATCACCTGTGCCGGAACAGACCGGCTTGCGCCGCCGCCCGTGAGACAGATGGATCCGGTTTCCTTGGGCCGCCGGTCGATCCCGCCGCCTTCATGAATGGCGCGGGTCAACGAGCACTCGACCGGAAATGGGCTTCAGAGGTTGGAAAAACCTGCTCGGTGCGGAACCTACGGTCTTTCCTTCCAATGGCAAGGCTGGAACTGCGGCGGAGCGGATTTTCCCGATCCTCGAGCACCCCAATGCCCGCTCAAGTGACTCCTGGCAAAAGCCCTGATTTTTTGAGAAATCAATGGCCATGGTCACGAGCAGCCGGTGAGGATGCGACGCCGACCCCCCCCGCAGGAACAACAGCAATCCGGGCCCAGGTGCTCGTGCATCACTCCTCCTTTTCCGTCACCACCCTTTTGCAATCCGGCTGTTCATTTCCCGCCCCGCAACGGGCATCTCCATGCTTTCCAACGCAGTTCGAGCGGCTCCACCCACTGGGCGCACAGGCCGAAAATCCCGCAGAAGATCACGGCTCCCAGCGCGGCCTGCCATGGATTGAGCGATTTTTCCAGCCAGCGGTGCAGGCCGATCCCGAAAATCCCGCCATAGAGCACGATGACGTGGCCCACATAAATCGGAAACGTATTGCGGCCGATCGTCTGAAACCACGATGCGCCGGGGCGCAAGCGGCATTCGATCCACACCAGAACGCCCAGCACGATCAGGATTTCCCCGATCCGTCCGTGGAAGGCGTCTGGAAGCACGCGCGGGCCGGTCCCATGGCCGATTCCATCGAGCAGGCTGCCGCCCAGCATGCGGTCCAGCGGCCATCCAGTCACCTTGAGCAGAATCCCTAGCACCAGGAATGGCCATGGACTCATGGCCGCGCGGCCTCCTTCGGTGCGCTGACGGACGAGCACCCCGATGGCCGCGCCATAGAAAGTGAAGCCCACCCACGGGGCCACTGGGAAGCTGGACGAAGGACCCTTGAGCGGGTTTTGCAAGCACGCCGGCGCGCCATGCGGCACGTAGCCCGCCTCGTTTGCGAGCACCACGGAGAACAGGAAAAGCCCCAGGCCGGCCACCACGTAGCATGCGGCGAGCACCCGCGGTCCCGCCCGCCGGACGAGGCCGAAGATCAGAAGCATCCCCAACACGCCCACGGCGATGCATTGCAGGACGTGGAATGACTGGAGCCACGGGTCCGATGCGCCGCGCAGCAACTCCGGAAGGCGGGGCAGGTCCACTTGCAGCAGGTATCCCCAGAACATCAACTCGCCCGCCCGCAGCAGCCCCCGTTTCACCCGTCTCACCTTGAAGAAACCCGGCTCCCGTGCGCCGCTGAGCAGATAGGAGAAAATCAGGCCCGTCACCATGAAGAACATCGGCGCCGTCATGCCGCGGACATAATACCATGTCTGATAGACGGGATGTCCGGACATGCGCCACTCCGGTGCCAGCGTCAGATCGACGAAGTGCCCTTCGAGCATGAAGAGAATCGCCACCGCCCGCGCCATGTCGATGAAGCGGAGACGGATAACGGAAACGGGCGCGGGCGCGGAGGAGTCGGACATGGCGCGGACGGCTCAGCCTCACCCGGGGGATGCGCCGTGGCCAGTCTGAATCCGGCCTCCATCCAGCCGGAGGGAAACGAAAAACCGGCGGTTCCAATGAGAAACGCCGGCTTGCAGACTTGGGAATCGCGGGGAATGGTCCCCGCGTATTGAGGATTATTCTTCTTCCTCCATCGGCTCCTCGGCGGACTCCTTGACATCCTCCACCGCTCCTTCGACTGCGGTTTTGGCTTTATCCACCGCGGCGGCGGCGTCGGCTTTCGCCTTTTCCGCGGCTGCTGCGGCGGCGGCTTTCAATTTCGCGGCCTCCTCCTTGGCGGCGGTGGCGGCATCATCAGCGGCCTGCTTGGCTTTGTCTGCGGCCTTATCGACTTCCTCCGCGGCGCCGCTGGCCATTTCCTTCATTCCTTCGGCGATCTTCTCCGCACCCGCGTTCATTTTTTCGGTCGTGGTTTCCTTCGGCTTGCAGGAGACGAACAAGAGCGGGAAGGCGAGCAATGGAATCCAAAGTTGATGTTTCATGGTAGTTTCTGGTTTGATTGGGAATGCCAGATGCCATTCCCAATGGGAACCATGGGTCGGAAATCCACTTCTGTCAAAAGACGATTTACGTCACGTATCAGCCTCGGCCAGCCACCAGCGGATTCTATTCTCCTTGGGCACCACCTCGCCCCAGTAATCTTCAAATAACGCGTCAGGAAGAGAACCGACTGCTTGAATCATTTCAGCTTGGATGTCTTCCAAGGCGCGTTTGATGTAAGTTCCACCGCGAGTCTGGTCCGCGCGGAGTGCGACGCTGCCAGCGCTGAAGAGGTCTCTCACCTGAGAGGCTATAACGCCACGATAATTCAGGAGATACAAAGAGACATCGTCATACTTTCTCCTGCTTTTGCTCGGAGCCACAATCCGCGGGCTTCAACTCCGTATGGAGGAAGCACGATATCCGGGAAAACATGCGGGTGGCGGGCAGTTGGAACTCACGGCGAATGGGGGTGTCCGCGGGCCGGTGTGGGGCCATTCGGCGTGGCGGGACGTGACCGCTGATGAGGATGGAAAGCCAATGAAAAGTGCTTCACGCTTCGCATTGTCCAGCCATCCGCCAGGCGATCATGCATCGCCTCTCCTTGGGGAATGGGGATGCGCGATGTGGCGGGGCCGGGCATTCGGGGAGGATGGAGTTAGATCAATCGTCAATCGATCTCTGCGAGCGGATCGGGTGAGTGTTCCCTGGTTCCATTCCGGGCGCTACTTTCTCGTTCCATCCGCGTGCGCCTTCGGCGATGGTGCGCCACCTTGGGAAGCTTCGATCCGGTCGGTGGTGTTGATGATGCCGCTCATTGGCGGCAAATTCGGGGTTTACGCGGCGGCGGTGGCTGCCAAGACTGCGCGCGTGCACCCACCCGGAAAGCGCCTCGCAGGCATCCTCATCCCCGCATTCTCACCACGCCGTGAGGGCGATCTCGGCATCGGCGACACGCAGGCGCTGCATGAGTGGGTCGATTGGGCGGCGGATCAGGGCGTGGGGTTCATCCAGCTTCTGCCGATCAATGAGAACGGCCCGGATGAGAGCCCTTACAGCGCGATTTCCTCCGCCGCGCTGGATCCGATCTATCTGACGCTGGACGGGACGCGGCTGCCGTGGCTGGCGGAGGCGGATGTCACGCGGACGCGGGAACATCTCGGAGCTGCCTTGCAGGCGGAGCGCGTGGACTATCCGGCCGTGCGGCACGCGAAACGCACGCTGCTGGAGTTGGCGTGGTCGATGTTCAATGCGGCGGAGAAGGATTTTGAAAAGGACTTCGAGCGCTTCCGCAGTGAGGAAGCCGAGTGGCTGGACGATTATTGCCTGTTTCGGTTTCTGATGGAGCATCATGGCGAGTCGCTGACCTGGGACCGCTGGCCGGAGTCCTGCCAGACTCCGCACAAGGCCCGCGCTTTTCTGGAAAAACTCCGGCGCGGCGACCCGCCCGCCGTGGATTGCCGGTTGGGATTTTTCGCGTTCGTCCAGTGGTTGTGCCACCGCCAGTGGCAGGCACTGCGCGAGCACGCCGATTCGCGCGGGGTGAAACTCATGGGCGATGTGCCCATCGGCATCAGCTGGCATTCCTGCGATGTGTTTTTCCAGCGTGATGAATTCCACCTCGACTGGTGCGGCGGCTCGCCCCCCGAGGGGATGAGCCAGAGCGATTCGTTTTTCCAGCAATGGGGCCAGAACTGGGGGATTCCGCTCTACCGGTGGGATCACATGGAGGGGAATGGTTTCCGTTGGTGGCGCACCCGCATCGCGCGGCTCACCCGGATTTTCCAGATGTTCCGGCTGGACCACATCCTCGGATTCTATCGGATCTATGCCTTCCCGTGGCGGCCTGAACGCAACCATGAATTTCTCGGCCTGTCCCATGAGCAGGCGGCCGAAAAAAATGGCGGCCACCTCCCGCGCTGGTTCCTGCGGCCCGACGATACGGTCGAAAACAAGGCGGCCAACCGCGCCGACGGCGATGTGCGCCTGCGCGCCGTGCTGGAAGCCGCGAATGGCGCGGAAGTCATCGCCGAGGACCTCGGCTGGGTGCCCGATTACGTGCGTCCGCATCTCACGGATCTGGGCATCGCAGGATTCCGGATTCCGCACTGGGATTGCAATGAATTCGGCCATCCAACGCCCGGCAATAGTTTTCCCGAGCACTCCTTCGCCACCTTTTCCACCCACGATCACGATCCGATGAACGGCATCTGGCGCGGCTGCCTGCGTGTCATCCAGCAGCACCACGAAAACCCGACCGAGCACTCGGGCTGGCAGTCGCACGGTGCCCACAACACGCTGCGGATCCTCTCCGAGTTCGCCGGCATCCCGATCCCCGTGGACGGGCCATGGCCGCCCTTCAGCGAGGGCATCCGTCTGCGTCTCACCAAGGCCTTGCTGGCATCCAATTCGCGCCATGCCGTGATGATGATCACCGAGCTTTTCGGCCTCGATGTGCGCATCAACGAACCCGGCACCCGTGGCGGTGACAATTGGACCTTCCGCCTGCCCTGGACACTCGGGCAGATCGAGGGCGATCCCTGGCTGAATGAAATCTGCCGCAAGTTCGCCGCCGTCGTCAGCATCACCCGCAGGTCGATTTGAAAGGTTTGGAATTTTGGAAGAACCCACACGCGCACCCACGCAGCAGCCCGCAGACTGGCTGATCCGCATTCCCCTGGTTTTCGCGGCGTGGGAAATGGAAATCCTGCGGGATCTCGGCGCGGAACCGCTCAAGAAGCTCGGCAGGGAATACCATCTTGTGCGCCTGCCCGATCCCGCAGCGCTCCGCCAGGCGGCTGCCGCGAAGTTTGTGCATTGGAATCTGCCGATGCATCACGCATGGCCCTGCCGACCGGCGGAAATCCCCGGATTCATTGAAAAAGCCGCACAAACCTTGTTGCGGAAATTTGGCGGAAGCAGCCTCCAGACAATTCTCATCGGGCCGCTCGATCCGGGCACGCCCCAGCGGCAATACCGCACGCTCGGCTCCAATCTCCGCGGACGCACCCTGCAGTTGTTTCCCCCGGCAACCAGCGGCATCCGGGATGCCGGGGATCAGGATGGCCGCAAGCCCACCCTGTTCTGCCTGATCGGTCGGGAAGGTTTGTTTTGCGGGCTTGCAAGCCCCTTGCAAGCGAACGGCTTTCATCCCGGCGGCACCAAGTTCATCCGCCAGAGCTCGCCTTCCGCCATCAGCCGCGCAGGCGCGAAAATCGCCGAAGCCCTGCACTATCTCCAGCTCCATCGTCCGCCGCCGCCGCCCGGCAGCCGCTGGCTCGAACTCGGTGCCAGCCCGGGCGGCATGACCGCCGAATTGCTCGCCCGCGGCTATCAGGTGACCGCCGTGGACCGCGCCCCTCTGGATGCCCGCCTGTTTTCCTCGCCCGGTCTGAAATCCGTGCTCGCCGATGCCGCCGCCTATCAGCCGGATGCCGGAGAACGCTACAATGCGCTGCTTTCCGACATGAATGGCGACGCCCACGGATCGATAGCCCATGTCCTCCGCCTCGCGCCGTTTCTGCGGCCCGGCGGCATCGTCATTTTCACGCTCAAGCTCCCCGGCGTGAGCACTTTTGCCGAAGCGAATTCCCTGGAATCCTCCATCGTGGCAGCAGCCGCCGCCGCCGGCCTTCAGCGGCTGGCCCGCACCCACCTCACATACAACCGCAACGAGTTCACGCTTTTCTTCGAGCGACCGCTATGAACGAGTTATGGGTATTTGCGGGTTTGATCACCATCGGCCAGTTCAGTCCGGGGCCGGACATGGTGCTGCTGACCCGCACCGCCCTGAGGCACGGCTCGAAAACGGGGCTTGAAATGGCCGCCGGCATCGCCTGCGGGCTGATGGTGCATTCCACCCTCGCGGTGGGCGGTGTCGCGCTGGTGTTTCAGCGGCTCCCCGCGCTGCGCATGCTGCTGCAATGGATGGCAGCCCTGTATCTGCTGTGGCTGGCACGCGGCCTCCTCAAGGCGGCCATCACAAGGCCGGGTGCGGATCCGCAGGCTTCGGGCGTGGCCGACGAAACACAACACAACCCGTTTTTGCGGGGCTTTTTGTGCAATTTGTTCAATCCAAAGGTGGCCTTGTTTCTGGCGGCGGTGTGCGCGCCCTTTCTAACCGGCGTCCGGCCTGGCTGGTGGCCTGCTGCGATCTGGGGCGTGATCGTGGGACTGGGCATCGGTTTGTGGTCGCTGTGGGTGCTGCTGCTCCAGTGGGAGCCGCTGCGGACGCGTTATGTGCGTGCCGGCCGCTGGATTGACGGAATCTTCGGTTTCGCCCTGGTGGCGCTCGCGCTGCGCCTGATGATCGGTTGATGAAACCATCCGGACTCCAGGCGCTCATGACAGCATGCAGCGGGATGTTTCGGGGTGTCCCGGGGTGCGGAGCGACAATTCGCGGGCGGGGAGGAGTTTGTGATCAAGGAGCCGGAGAGTCAGCGTGCGTTTTTTGCATCAATCCCGGCAAGGTTTGCTGAATTTCCCCACGGCATGGCATGGTACCGGAGCGCTCTTCGGCCTTGCCTCGGGCGGGTGTGCCCGCTAACTGGATGAAGACTCCATCACCAGTCCCGAAACATGCCTCCAAAGCCCGCTCGCTCCGATGCCTATCCCTGGTCCCAAAAGCCCGGCTGGTTCCACGCGCTAGCGGCGATTCCGTGGCGCTTGATCTTCTGGTTCACCATGCGCATCCGCACGCACGGCGTGGAACACACCCGCGTGGATGGCGGTGCCTTGATCGCCGTGAGCCACCTCAGCCATCTCGATCCCATCGTGGTGAGCGCGGTGGTCAGGCGGAAGATCAGTTGGGTTTCGCGCAAGGAATTTTATCAACAGTGGTTCATGCGCTTCGTCCTGCAGCACGGCGGGGCCTTTCAAGTGGACCGCCGCGGCAACGCCCTGCCGACGATCCGTGAGGGTTTGAAACGCCTCAAGAGCGGGGAAATGGTCGGCATTTTCCCGGAGGGAGAGGTGGTGGGCGGTGCCGAATCCGTGCTTTACGGCGCGGCGATCAAGCGCGGCGTTTGTCTGCTATCCGCGCACTCCGGCCGCCCGATCATCCCGGTGGTCGTGCTGGGGGCCAACCGGCTGGCCCATCTGGAGCCCTGGCTGCCGGCCAAGCGCGGGAGGTTATGGCTTTACGTTGGCGAACCCATACCCGCGCGGGAAAGCGGCAAGGGCCGCCATGGCCGCGCCGCCTTCGCCCGTGAGATCGAGCGCACATTTGTGAGACTCCACGCCGAGGCCCGCCATCACTTTACCGATCTCCCTGCTTGTCCACATCTGCTGGAAAACGCAAAACTCACTCCCACGGATCGGAATCCCTCCGCAAACCCGGGATTTCCGATTCTTCCCACGCACATCGAACCATGAAAAAATCCACCACCTGTCTCTTCCTCCTCGCAGGATGGTTCGCGCCGCCGTCACGGCTGCATGCCCAGCCAATCGTCGCCGGGCACTACCCGGCCGGAGTGGAAGGCATCAAAGGCGCGTCCCTGCCGCCCCCCGGCGTCTATTTCCGCGACTACAACCTGTTTTACTCCGCGGACCGCTTCAAGGACGGGCCGCCGGAGTTCGATATCTTCGCCTACGTCAACGCCCCGCGTTTGATATGGATGACCGATTTCAAAATCCTCGGCGCCAACTATGGCATGGATGTGATCGTTCCCTTCGGCTACCTGGATTGGGAGGTCGGCGCTCCCGGCAATATGACCCATGACAGCTACTTCGGCATCGGCGACATCCAGTTGGAGCCGCTGCTGCTGTCATGGAACTTCCAACAGTTCGATCTGGCGGTCGCCTACGCCGTATGGGCACCCACCGGAGACTTTAGCCCGGCCCGCCCGGACGTGCTCGCCAAGGGCTTCTGGTCGCACATGCTCACGCTCGGTGGCACCTGGTATCTGGATGCGGAGAAATCCTGGGCGCTCTCCCTCTTGAACCGCTACGAATTCTCTCACGAACAGGAACAAACCCACATTGATCCGGGCCAGGTTTACACCCTTGAGTTCGGCCTCAGCAAGGGATTGAGCAAAACCCTCGATGTGGGATTGGTCGGCTACTGGCAGCAGCAGACCACCCGCGATGGCGGGCCGGAACCCACCACCAGCACCGCCCACGACCGCAAGATCGGACTCGGCGCGGAAGTCAGCGGCCTCTGCCCGAAACTCGGCATGCTCGTCTCGCTCCGCTACGTGTATGAGTTCGACGCCGTGGAACGCCCGGAAGGCCAACTCGCCACCCTCACACTGACCAAGCGCTTCTAATCTAACATGCTGGTGTGCGCCACCCTTGCAGAAAGGCTGCGAGGGCTCCCGGGAACCTCGCGGCCAAGGCACTCGTGGCCGGGACATCCCGTCCCGCCTCCTTTCCCACTGCGACCAGGCAGGGCGTGTCCGCGATGATCTCCTGCTCGTTGAGTTCCCGCTTCCCCGCCAGCGCCGATGCCGTGGATTCGTCCATGATGGGAAAATCGGCAGACTTCACCCGCAGGGCATTTGGTTTGAAGTTCGGCAGTCCTTTTCGCTGTTGATTTCGAGATAGTGCTAGACAAAAGGGCACGAAAATGCTCGATTAGGCTCGTGAGAACGAAATCCACTGCACTGGACGGCGAGGGGACAGCGTCCCC
>JAUYNL010000101.1 GCA_030696085.1 Luteolibacter sp. | reverse complement strand
GAGCGACGAGGCGGCGGAACCGGCCCGTCCCAGCGCGGGAGAACCTTCGGAGCTTGCAAGTGAGATCGGATTCTCCTATCGAATGTCCATCAGCCAGACCGCTGAGATTCTAACGATTTAACGGAAAGAAAAATTTCCCCTCGTGCAGACTTCCACCACGTTGGAAGCCGGTTCCTGGTCCGATGTGATCTTCGGCATCACCGTGGACGACGATGCCGACGGCGTGGGCCTCGATCATGTCACGGTCACCATCCCCCGCGGCGGTGCTCCAAAACTCTTCGCCCGCCTCCAAGTTGTTGTTCCCTAATCCATCCCAATGCATTGAATCCAAAAAACCGATCGTAATATGAAACATAAAAACAAACTTATTGCCGCCCTGGTTCTTGCCAGTCCGGCACTTATCACCACGGCGCAGGCCGCCACCACTTATTCCAACGATTTCAGCAGCTACAGCAATGGCAGCCTCGTCGGACAAGGTGCATGGTATCAAGGCGTGGCAGGCGGTGCCCCGCAGGTGGCATCCGGCATCATCAGCGGCGATACCACGACAAGCGCGAAGGACTTCTCCTCCGGGGCATTGTTCGCGGGCACGGAAACCGCCGCGATCCTCCAGGTGGATGTGCTGAGCACCCGCGGCTTTAGCGGCATGGAATTCTATCTGGGAGGCACCGGCGCTACCGACCCGATCAATGACGACTGGTCCGGCACGCAGAAATTGTTCGGCCCCACCGTTGGATTCGCTAACGGTCCTTTCGGTGATGGATACCAGTTCCGCTTGGGAGTCAAGGCATCCGACGGCAGTTGGAGCCATGTGACAGCCACACCTGGTAGCGCGCCAAGTCTGGAAAATACGATCACGCTGCAACTGGTGATGGACTTCACCGCCAATAGCGGCGCGGGTTCCGGCAGCGTGTATTTCAAGAACCTCACGCTCGGAGACACCTCCTTCACCGCAGTGGACGGATTGCAAAACATCAATCTGGGACTGAACTATCTGGACTCCACCGCTACCCCATCGGATTGGAACCAGGTGGCATTCCGCACGAGCAATTCCGGTGACGGTTTTGCTCACAGCATCGACAATCTCCTCGTGACCGGTTCCGCCATTCCCGAGCCATCCACGATCGGCTTGTTCGCCCTCTGCGGCTGGATGTTCGGCTTCCGCCGCTCCCGGCGCTGAGCCATTCATTCCTTATCATCCAGCGGGGCGGCGGCTTTCTCGGCTGCCGCCCCGTTTTCTTTTGAGCGTGAAACCCTCGCTTTTCTTTCCATTCATCCAGATTCCCTCGCCTCCTCATTTTTAGATTAAACCCACAAGCCATGACCCGACTTCTCCCGAACTGGATGCTGAGCGTCTTCATCGTTTTTGTATTTTCCACAGCTGCCACTCTGCACGCCCAGACGCCCCGTGAAGCAGTGGTGGATTTGAAGGCCACCCCCTCCGAGTCCCCGCCCACAATCACCTTGTCGTGGACCCAGCAGTTGCAGGGCAACATTACCGCCCAGAAAATCTATCGCCGTCTCAAGGGTGACGCCGCCTGGCCGGCCACTCCGCTGGCCACCTTGTCCAATACCGCCACCAGCTACTCGGACACCAGCGTGTCGGTGGGCATCGAATACGAATACTGGATGCAGCGCAGCATCAATCTCGCCTCCGGCGTGGCAAGGGGCTACATTTCGGCCGGCATCAAGGTGCCGGAGACTCACGAACGCGGCAAACTCCTGCTCCTGGTGGATAGCACCATGGTCACCGCGCTGGCTCCGGAAATCACGGAACTCAAGGAAGACCTCGCCGCCGATGGCTGGACCGTCCAGCAAATCAGCGCACCGCGCACGGGAACGGCCACCAGCACCAAGGCATTGATCAAATCCGCCTACGATGCCGATCCGGTAAACGTGAAAATGCTCTACCTTCTGGGCCATGTGCCCGTGCCCTATTCCGGTCAAATCGCGCCCGACGGCCACGGCGACCACGGCGGAGCATGGCCGGCCGATGGTTATTACGGCGATATGGATGGCACCTGGACGGATAGCACGGTCAATGCCACTTACGCGTCATCCACCCGGAACCACAACATCCCCGGAGATGGCAAATTCGATCAAAATCAACTTCCGAGCCCCGTCGAACTCCAAATCGGGCGGGTGGACATGCACGGCTTGAACCGATCCCCCGCCATCATCTCCACCGCGATGGAAACCACCCTCCTGCGCCGTTATTTGAAGAAAGCGCATGATTTCCGCCAGAAACGCGGTGCGTATGCGAACATCCCGCGCCGCAGTCTGATTCGTGATGGTTTCGGTTGGTTTGGTGGCGAGGCATTTGCCGCACAGGCATGGGCAGGAGCCTACACGAATATCGGCCAGAGTCCCGAGGCTCCCATCGACGAGGCCCCCGTCGATGAGTGGTTCTCTCCCAGCTACGCTGGAGGGCAGACCTATCTCTGGGGGCATGGCAACGGAAGCGGTTCTCTGGAAGCCGCGCAAAGTGTCGGAACCTCCACCGACTTCGGCCACAAACCCAGCCGGGTGGTGTTCCCGAGCATGTTCGGCAGTTGGCACGGAGATTGGGACTCGGATAACAACCTCATGCGTTCGGTCATCGCGGGCAATGCCACTGGGGATTCGCTGGCACTCTGCTGTTTCTGGCAGGGCCGCCCGAACTGGTTCATGCACCAGCTCGGCATGGGCGAAACGCTGGGATCGATGGCACGCCTTTCGATGAACGCCAACCTGGCCGGATCTCCCAACTATCTGCCTCCAGGATCGAGCACCCGCTCGATCCACCTCGGTCTGATGGGAGACCCGGCACTGCGCATCCACGCGGTCCAGCCCACCCAGGGGCTCGCGGCCCAGAGCGCGTCCAGCCAGGTCACCCTGACATGGAATGCCTCCACCGAGCCCGGGGCCGATGGTTATCACGTCTATCGGGCGGCCAGCTCCATCGGGCCGTTCACCCGGCTAACCACCACACCGATAATTACAACAACCTACACCGATTCCGCAGTGACCGCCGGTCAATCCTACAGCTATCTGGTGCGCACCCGGAAGCTGGAGAGCGTGCCAGGCGGCTCCTACTACAACCTGAGCGTCGGCTCGCAGTTGAATGTCACTGCGAGAAGCGGCGCCGCCCTGCCTAACAACCCGTCGGACTTGATCATCGTTTCTCAGTCCAGCGCAGGAAACCCACAGCTCACCTGGCAGGACAACTCCACGGATGAAACAAGTTTCCGCGTCGAACGCAAACTCACCGCCACCGGCTCATGGGGGCTCCGGACCGCACTGGCCCCGAACACCACCAGCTTCACCGATACAGGCAGTTTCACCGCGGGCAGCGTCTATTTCTACCGGATCGTCGCCACCAGCGCCTCGGGAAACCCCACCCCATCCAACACCGTATCCTTCGAAGCCAGCGCCGGATTCATCGAATTCCCCTCTCGCTGGATCAAAGTGAACAAGACCGCTGGCACCGCCAGCATCACCGTCACCCGCTTCGGCGGCGGCTCTGGCGCGATCACTGTCACGGCCACCACGGCCAATTCCTCCGCCATCGCAGGCACGCATTTCACCCACACATCCGGCAGCATCAGTTGGGCGAATGGCGAAGTCGGGAATAAAACATTCACCGTCCCCATCACCAACTCCGGCACACCGCAACAGGTCCGCCAGTTCATCGTGAATCTATCAAGTCCCTCCGGCGGTGCCCGCCTCGGCGTCTTCAGCTCTACGGCAGTTGCCATCGAGGACCCCACCGCCACGCTTGAGGCACCATGGTCACAGACGCTTCTCGGCAGCGTCACGGACTCCTCGCCCGCCGGCTCCGCAGAGGGAAAGATCGGCTCCTCCACCATCGGTGGATCTTTCGGATCCAATGACAACGGTCGCTTCATCTATCAACAGCACACCGGCGACGGCAGCCTCACCGCATACATTCATGTCAATTTGCCCACATCCTCATGGGCCGCCCGCATGTCCTTGGTGGTCAGGGATTCCCTCAATTCCTACACTAGCAATCTGGCAGGCGTGGCATCCGGCGGCTGGGGAACCCGGTTTATCAGAAAACAAAATGGTTTTCCTTCTGAAGACACCAAGTTCAGCGCTCTCGTCACTCCTTGTTGGGTAAGGATCACACGTACAAATGCTACTTTCCAAGCCGAACAATCCGCCGATGGCAACACATGGACCCCAGTGGGGCAGATCACCAACACCGCCATGCCCGCCACCGCATACTGGGGCATTTTCGATTTCGGCGAAGACGCGGCAACAACCACCGATTACAAAGCCGATTACAATCTCGGCACCTACTCGAATGTGTCATTCTCCACCGGCGTGCCGCTTCCTCTCGCCCCGGACGGACTCGTCATGGTGCCAAATACCAACCCGACCAGCGTGGGCATCCAGTGGAACACCAAGTCCTTCAGCGCAGGTTATCGAATCGAGCGTCGCACCGAAGGTGGTGCTTTCATCCAAGTGGCGGACCTGGCTCCCGGCACCGCAAGCACCCAGACATACACCAATACCGGCCTCGCGTTGGATACAGCCTACGAATACAGGGTCATTGCCTACAACAGCAGCGGCGAGGCCGCCTCCGCAGCCGCCGGCTGGGTCACCTCCGGCGCGGACCTGATCGTCACCCGCACCACGGACGATCCCGGAGGCGCGGACGCCGCCATCCGCAACCAGACTCCCGACGCCGCCCTCGGCGCGCAGAATCGGCTCACCGTTTCAGGATACAATCCCATCGGAGGTGCTCCCGATGACATCGCAAAAACTTATCTTCGCTTTGATATGGGAAATCTCCCCGGGCCTGTTGTCAGCGCGAAACTCAAGCTCTCCTTCATGGAGACGAGACTCTTCGCGCAGGCCTTCTTCTATCAGATGTATTTTTACTTGCTGAAAGATGACGCGTCCGATGCCTGGAATGAAAACACCATCACTTGGAACAACGCCCCTCAAAACGACTCCGAAGTAGGTCTTTTGCAACCCTTTGCGTATGCGGGCAGCTACTCCATCGGCAATCCCAGTCAGATTCCCGCAGTCGGAAACCAGATCTCCGTGAGTCTCATGAATCTCACCGCGGCCAATATCGGAGCCAACAATCTGCTCACCATCGTCGCACTCCAGGATGACAATGCCGCCCAGGCGGACTGGGCATCCCGCGAGCACACCACCTACGCACCTCCCACCTTGGAGCTCACCATCGCAAATCCTATCCCAAAGCGCCCTGGATTTCTAACCGTCACTCCCGGAGGCGGAGGCAACGCACTTTCGTGGATCGACTTCGCCACCAACGAAACCGGATTCCAGATCGAACGCCGCGCCGCCAATGGCGAATGGATTTCGCTAGCCACCCTAGCCTCGAACAACACCTCCCATACCGATGCCACCGCGCTTCCGGGCGTCATCTATGAATACCGGGTTCGCAGCACCGGCAGCGCCGGAAACTCCGCATGGGCCACCACTTCCAGTCTCCTAACCAACGGCGCCCTCACTGTGAACCAGCCGGTTTCGTCCGCGGACGGGATCACCGTCTCACCGGTCGATGCCTCGCCTGGAAACAGCTACTGACAAGTCTTTAGGATAGACTACAAGTCAATACTCTGTCATTGTCTTCCGCATGCCGAAGATTGATGGGAGAAAACTGGATCATGGGACAAGCGAACACATTAGGATTTTGGCTGTTCGTCGTGTGAGAGAGGATG
>JAUYNL010000099.1 GCA_030696085.1 Luteolibacter sp. | reverse complement strand
GGTTCTTGGCTCCTTTGGCTTTGCGCCGCACTCCTCGGTCTTCGCGCCACAGGGTGGCGTCTTTCTTCCAGTGGTTTTTGTTTTCCACCGACCAATGACCACGGGCGATTTCCGCAAGCCGCGCATGGCCCGCTTCTCCCTCGCTGAGGCTGGTGATGAAGTAGCGGGTTTCGCTCTTGAAGCCAGCGGAGCTTTTCTTTTCGCGATACCAGCGGGTGGGGCTCGCGAGTTGCCGCGCTCCGGGAAACAGGGCGGTGTCCAAATCAAATGAAACCACCCGCAATTCCCGCCATTCGATCCGTCCGTGCTCGCACTCGGTGTCCGATGTCCAATCCGCAGGACGCCCGTCGAGCTTTTCGCGCGCGAGTTGACAGAGTGTGGCTTGGTTTTCCTTGAGGGCGAGGAAATGGTCGCCAGGGAGACGGGATCCACGGCGTTGAGCAGATCGTTGAAGGCATCGTAGCCGGGCATGATGAGCATGCCGCTGTTTTGCAACGTTTGCTCAGACCGACTGCGGCGCGTTGTTGTTGGTTGGAACGGGCCGCATTTTTTCCAGATGGCTTTGACGTCGGCCGCGCCGCATAGCAGGCCGTAGCAAATCAGGGTGAGCATGGCGCTGATAATCAATCCCTAATCGATTTCCCGCCAAGCGCCTTGTTCTGAGACCAGTCCGCGGGTTTGACAGGGAGCGCACACTTATCTAGTTTTCAGCATCCGGGGATTCCCCACCACATGGCAAATTCAGACATTCCAAACGACAAGAAGGAGTTTCGCTGCTCGCACTGCGAGGGCAAGATTCTGATTCCCCGGGATCTTCCGCCGACCACCGCCCCATGCCCGCATTGCGGAAAGGTCATCACTTCTCCGGCAGCCGAGGCTCCTGCTCCTGCTCCTGCTCCTGCGGCTTCTCAAGCTCCGCCGTCAATCATTGCCACCGCTGCGTCCGCGCAGCCCGTAGTTTCCCCTGCGAGTGCCGCGTCAAATACTCCAGTCCTACCGGAGATGACTCCCCAGGCAAACGAGACCCGCAAAACGCACGTCAAAATCGCACCTGCCAGCCAGTCCGTGCGCCCTCACAAAAGCGGTCTGATTCCAGTGATGCTGGTCCTGCTGCTGTTGATTCTTGGAGCGGGCACGGCCGTGCTTTTTGTCACCAGCGAAATGGGCCGCAATGTTCCGCCTCCATCCGTCATTCCATCCGCGGGCGATCTTACAGCACGTGATGCGAACTACATCCGGATCGGTTGGCAAAAAGATGCGGCCGAGGTGCTGCGGGATTTCATGGCCGCCACCAGCAGTGAGGAAAAACTCCCTCTCATCCTCAATGGAAGGGAGCTCGCAACCCGTCTCGATGAGTTTTACGGTGGCGTGGTGATCAACGACTCCGACACGCCGGCTGAAGCCTTTTCGGTGTATGAATTGTCCGAGGAGGACCGGAAACGCGGGCTATTCATGATGATTTACGACCAACCGCCGCAGTTCGAGATGAAGGAATTCTTCCGTCCGCTGGCCACGCTCGAAGTACAGCACGGCCTCGATGAGGCGGACTTGTTGCTCAGTACCCTCGCCCGCGCCGGAAACTTCGCCATGGAGCCGCTGCGGGTTCATGCCTTCTTCAAAAAGACTCCCGAGGGCCTGAAACTCGATTGGGAAATCTTCGCCCAGACGAAATACAGAACCTTCCAGAATTTCGTGGAACTTCCGGAAACCGGCCAAACCAACGTCTTCCGTGTCTTCATCGTCGAGGATGTGCCGGACAAGAATCGCGCAGAGGCAGGCACCCGCACCTACCGCCTAGCCGATCCCGCCAACACGGGAGACACAGCCCGGGTGAACGTGAAGGTGGATTCAGAAGCCGGTCGCGTCCTTTCGACCCTCAACTGGCGCGGCACCGGAGATGGCCGCCCGCAGACCCGCACCGCCACGGTGGAGCTCTCCTGGACCGGGGATGAAAACGCGCCACAACTCGAAATCAGCCGCTTCATCTGTTGGGAATTTCTGGGTCTCGGGGGAAAAGCGCACGATTCCTCCGTTTCCGCGAAGTGATTCACCCGCATGGAAGCGCTCCCGGATCCACACCGCACGACCATTGCCGCGGTCGCCACCCCGCCAGGCATGGGCGCGGTTTCCATGATCCGGATTTCCGGTCCCGCCGCCATCCGAGTGGCGGATCTGGCCACCGACGGCAGAGTCTCGCGCCAGGAGCCACGATGCGCCCGCCATTGCCGCGTGACGGATGCCGGCGGGGAAATCCTCGACGACGGGCTCCTAACCGTTTTCCCGGGGCCCCGCAGCTACACCGGGGAGGACTGTGTGGAATTCACCGGCCATGGCGGGATTCTCGCCACACGCGAGGTGCTGGGACACTTTCTCGCCTGCGGCGCGCTTCCCGCAGGCCCCGGCGAGTTCACCCGCCGCGCGTTTCTCAATGGCAAACTCGACCTCACCCAGGCCGAGGGGGTGATGGATCTGATATCCGCGCAAACCCGCCTATCCCTGCGAGCCGCCCGCAGCCAACTGGAGGGAGTCCTCGGCCGCCGCACCACCGGGGCGCGCGATCAATTGCTCGAAACCCTGGCCCATCTCGAAGCCTGGATCGACTTTCCCGAGGAGGACATCGATCCGCAGACCGGCACGCTGCTTCGTTCGCGGGTCCGGGACGTTCTCGCCATCGTCGATAGCCTGCTGGACACCGCCGACCAGGGTCGCATTCTGCGCGAGGGTGTTAGAACGGTGATTTACGGCGAGCCCAACGTCGGAAAGTCCAGCCTGCTCAATCGGTTGTTAGGCTTCGAGCGGGCCATCGTCAGCGAGATCGCCGGCACCACCCGGGACACCATCGAGGAAACCATCAACCTGCGGGGCATCCCGCTGCGCCTGGTCGATACCGCCGGGGTGCGCGAGGCGGCGGATCTCATCGAAGCCGAGGGAATCCAGCGCACGGTGCGCCAGATCGAAGCGGCGGATTTGTTGTTGGAGATTTCCGACGCCAGCCGGCCAAAGCCGGAAGACGCGGTTTTTCCAGCCACCGCGGCGAAGCATCTGCGCGTGCTCAACAAGTGCGATCTCGGCGAGCACCCCTCCTGGGCCGGCGTGGAGGCGGCGCGCCTGTCATGCGTCACGGGAGAAGGTTTCGAGGCTCTATCAGAAACCATCCGCGACTCGCTGCATTTCGGAGACGTGGACTGGGGCGAGCACGCCGTGGCCATCAACGCGCGCCATCAGGCCAGCCTGGCCATGGCCCGCAACGCCTTGCTCGCCGCACTGGAACTGCTCGACGATGCCAACAGCGATCCGGAGCTCGCCGCAATTGATCTGCGCGAGGCGCTCGACGCCCTCGGGGAAATTCCCGGCCGGGTCGGCACCGAGGATTTGTTAGGAGTGATATTCAGCAGGTTTTGCATCGGGAAATAAGCGCGACCGCTGCCACTTGAAACACGAACGGACGACTGCGGTGTCGGATGTTCCATCAAAAAAGAAGCGATGAAAAGCCACCCGCACGTCACAAGTAGTCCGCTTGAATACCTGCCATCTGCAAGTTGTCCCAGCCACGACTCAACGCTCCGCCTCGTGCTGTCCATCACTTCGGCGTTTCCCGGGGCCTTGAGTTCGGAAATGTGCCAGGTGCCGTTCAGGCACGGATCGGGCGTTTGCCCCCCGCGTCATCCACGCTGACGAAGGTGACGCGGGTCGAGAAAATCGGATGGGGACCGGCGTTTTCATCGATCACCTCCACCGCATAGGTGACGCTGGTGCCGCCCTCTCGGATGCGGGTGCAGGTGATGCGCAGGATGGTTCCCTGCCGCACGCTATGGCGGAACTCCACGGTATCCATCGCCACGGTGACGAACTGGCAGTGCGGATAGTCAAGACTGGCGGCAATCCAGGATGCCTCGTCGATCCACGCGAGCAGCCGCCCTCCGAAGAGGAAACCGTAATGGTTCAAATCACCCGGCAGGACGAGACGGTGCGTTTCCATGATGTCACCAGCGGCGGCGTTTGCCTTCCTTATAAATCGCGGCGTCCAGCGAGAACGCGCCGCCGCCCGCCAGGATGATGGCGATCATCGGAATCAGATAGAGCAGGGCGAGCTCCTTGGCATCGTAAATCGTCGGCGGGGCGACGAACCATGGCGATGTGCCATGAAAACCGAATGCCGCGACCACCATGCTGAATCCCAGCAGGAAGGCGGCCGGCCGAGTGGCGAGGCCCAGGATGAGGAGTGCGGCGGCCCCGACTTCCGCCGTGATGGACGCCGCCAGACTGACCTGCGGGGACATCCATTTCAGCGGGAAAAAGTCCGGCACGTAAAACAGGTCCTTGCGCGCGGCGTAGCCCTGGAGCTTGGGCAGACCGTGACCGATCAGCATCATCAGGCCGAACATCACGCGCAGCGCGAGCATGCCCAGCGACGCGCTCACATCGCGCGTTCCACAGTCGAAGAGGAATCTTTTCATCAAGCGGAAGGGGAGGAGGTCTTGGCGGAAATCGTGATCCGCTTGAGGCGATCATCGCCCTCGGGCGAGTGGGTCACGATCTCCGGATCATCGATGAGCAGATTGTGCACCATCCGCCGGTAGTAGGCGTTGAGCGGCCGCAACTGATGGGGATGGCCGGTGGATTTCACCCGCGCGGCGATTTCCCGGATCTCCCCGGCCATCTGGTCCTCGCGGATGCTGCGGAAATGCTCGCAGTCCACCTTGATGCGCTCCGCCTTGGGGAATTGCCGCCGCAGCACCCGGTTGACGAGGTATTGCAAGTCGTCCAAGCGGTCTCCATCGCGGCCGATGATCGCCTGGCTGTCGGTCGAATGGATTTGCAGGCACGGACCGTCATGAGTTTCCTGCGCCTCGATGGTCGCCGCGAGGCCGAGGTGGCCGAGCATCGTGTCAAGGATCTTGCTTGCTGTTTCCACAGTGGTCATGGCGGAAGTCTAATCACATCGCGGGCCTGGTCAACCACCGCAAGCCGCCGGTTCCGTGAAAAAAATCGCCGCCTGACGGCACGCGCGCTCTCCGACCATTAGTTTCCCACCAGTTTCCAATTGGCAGGCCCTCCCGAAACGGCAAAAAACCTCCGGCCATGAACCGAAAAAACTTGCTGATTTCGAACTAGTCATCGCCCTGGCATCGTGTCAGAAATCCCCCGAGATGAGCTCGCCGTCAGCAGTCAAACAGGAAGTGTTCGGCAAAATGTCGGATGGGCGCGAAGTGAAAATCTTCACCCTCACCAACCAGAACGGCCTGGAGGCCCGCGTCACCGAATACGGCGCGATCCTGGTCTCCATGAAGACCCCCGACAAGGTCGGCAAATCCGCCGACATCACCCACGGTTACGACGATCTGGCGGGTTGGCTGACCAACACCAATTACTTCGGTGCGACCATCGGTCGCTTCGGCAATCGGATCAAGGACGGCAAATTCACCTTGGACGGCAAGCCATACACTCTCGCCACCAACAACGACCCCAGCGGCCTCCCCTGCCATCTGCACGGCGGAATCAAGGGCTTCGACAAAGTCCTCTGGTCCGGCAAGCCCACCGCCGAAAACGGCGTCCAATTCACCTACGTCTCCAAGGACGGCGAAGAGGGCTACCCCGGAAACCTGACCGTCAAGGTGACCTACACACTCACCGGGGATAACGAGCTCAAGTGGGAGGCCTGCGCCACCACCGATGCACCTACGATTTTGAATCTCGTCCATCACACCTACTGGAATCTCTCGGGGGATCCCGGCACTTCCATCAACGACCACGTCCTGATGCTCGCGGCACCGAACTATCTGCCCACCGATGCCGGGCTCATACCCACCGGCGTGATCGCGCCCGTGGCCGGCACACCGCTGGATTTCACCAAGCCCACCGTCATCGGCGAGCGCGTGGACGCGGATTTTGAAGCGCTGGCATTCAGCGGAGGCTACGACCACGCCTGGGTGTTTGAAAAGGGAACGGGCGTCCGCCTCGCAGCCCGCGTCAAGGATCCCAAGTCCGGCCGCGTGATGGAAATCTCCACCGACCAGCCCGCCATCCAGTTCTACGGCGGAAATTTCCTCGCTGGAACCGTCGCAGGCAAGGGCGGCGTGAAATATGCCAGGAGAAGCGCGCTGTGCCTCGAAACGGAGGGCTTCCCGGACTCGCCTAACAAGCCATCCTTCCCGTCACCCGTGCTTCGTCCCGGGGAAACCTACAGGCATGTGATGATCCACAAGTTCACGGCGGAGCAACCTTCTTCGATTCCATCTGAATCCATAACCTAGCCAAATCCATATCATGTCATTATCCACCATCGACCTCGTCGTATTTGTCGTTTTCATCGCATCGGTCATTGGCCTCGGGCTCTACAAATCGAAAGGGGAGGGAAAAGACTCCGAATCCTATTTCCTGGCGGGTCGCGGCTTGATGTGGTGGTTGATCGGCGTCTCGCTGATCGCGGCTAACATCTCCTCCGAGCAGTTTGTGGGCATGTCCGGTTCCGCGGCGGACTACATGGGGCTGGCCATCTCAAGTTATGAATGGATGGCGGCCATCACGCTGGTGGTGGTGGCCTTCGCGTTCCTGCCATATTTCCTCAAATCCGGGATCTTCACCATGCCACAGTTCCTGCAGCAACGCTATGGCGATGGGACCCGGGCGATCATGGCTTTCATGACCATGGTCCTGCTGGTCTTCGTCTCGCTGACCGGCGTCATCTACGCCGGCGGCCTGACCATGAGCGAATTGTTCGCCGACCACGGGTTTCTCGATCTCGGTCTCACCGGTTGGTGCTGGATGATCGGCATGATGGCCGCCATTTACATCGCCGCAGGCGGACTCAACGCCTCGGCGTGGGCTGACTTGATCCAAGGCATCGCCCTCATTCTCGGCGGGGCGATCATCACCTATTTCGCATTGCAAAAACTCGGCATGACCCCGGTCTCCGAACTGACGGCCGGCTCCGCCCATCCAAAGGAAGTCGCCGATAACGCAAGCGGCATCGCCAAGCTCATCGCGCTAAATCACGAGAAGATGCACATGAAGCTGCCAAGCTGGGACAAGAACATCCCATGGACAGCGCTCATTCTGGGCCTCTGGATTCCCAACTTCTACTACTGGGGACTCAATCAATACATCACCCAGCGGGTTCTCGGTTCATCGTCCCTCAAGCAAGGCCAGAAAGGCATCGTCTTCGCGGCAGGCATGAAGCTGATCATTCCCTTCGTGATCGTGATTCCAGGCATCATCGCCTTCAACCTTTACAGCAAGGAACTTTCGGAAATCGACGCACGCAAGAACGCCGCCGACTGGACCGCGCTCGAGCAGCATGTCGGCAGGCCGGAGAGCGGCCGCGCATTCGTCGCCAATATCCAATGGGCCCGTCTCAATCCGGAGAAAGCCGCCGCCATTGACGCCCACAATATCGCGGTGCTCAAGGCCAAGGGCGGTGATGCCTCCGGCCTTGATGCCGCCGCACTGACCGAGGAACAGCGTTTTGCGATCATTCCCGCGCGTTTGGCGAAGATCGAAAAATCAGCCGGTCTCACGCTGCATCCGATCCAGGGCTACAAGTATGACGCCGCCTTGAACCTGCTTATGAAAAACCTGCTGCCGGAAAATATCGGCATCCGGGGTTTTGTCATCGCCGCACTGCTCGGGGCCATCGTCAGCTCGCTGGCAGCGGTGCTCAACGCCGCCTCCACCATTTTCACCATGGATATCTATCAACGGTATTTCAGTCAGAATTCCTCGCAGAAGGGCCTGGTGGCCGCCGGCCGCATCGCGGTGGGCGTTTTCGCCGTGATCGGCTGCCTTCTTGCTCCAAACCTCGATAAATTCGGGTCGATTTTCAAATACATCCAACAGTTCCAGGGCTATGCGTCACCCGGCATCCTTGCGGTGTTTGTCTTCGGCATCCTCAACCGCCGCGGCCCTGGCATCTGTGGCGTGGTGGGCCTGTTGCTCAATCCGCTTCTCTACTGGGCGCTCGATCAATACACCGATCTTGCATTCCTCGATGCCATGGGCGTCTGCTTCTTCAGCGTGCTCGCCGTGATGTGGATCATCGCCCTGGTGAAACCCCTCGCCCAACCAGTCGTATTTGAAACACGCACCACCATGAATGTCGAAGGCTGCGCCTCCTCCAAAATCGCAGGCGGCATCGTGATCGCATGCACCTTGCTGCTCTACGTCATCTTCTGGTGAATCGAGATCATTCCCCCATGGCTCTCGAACCCCTTAAAGACGGCATCAGATCCTCAGTCAGGATCGATTTCTACGGCAACGTCCACAAGCGTCTGCGCGGCACCGATGCCGACAAGCGCTACGCCACCGAGGTGGCCGTGCTCAAGGTGCTCGAAGAGCGCGGCTGCCCCTACGTGCCCCGTCTGCTAGAGGAGCACCCGGAGGAACTCTACTTCGTCTCCACCAACTGCGGTAAACTCGCGACCCAGATCACCAAGGCCAAGTCCGACAAGCTCTTCGCCAAACTCGAAAAGGAATATGGAGTCCGCCACCTCGACGCGGAACCCCGCAACATCACCTACTCCGACAAACTCGGATGCTTCTGCATCATCGATTTCGAACTGGCCGAGATCCTGCCCCCACCGCCCGGTCTTGTGCGGCCTTCCGCTCCAAAACCCTAACCTTAATCCAGCGCTAACCACCGTGGCGAATCCCCCTATGCTTCACTGGGCCGCGCTCACCCATAGCGGTTCGCGCAAACCTCGCAACGACGACTCCCTCATCGCCTTCGCCTCCGATCCCAAGGGGGCCACGACTCTGCAACAATCCGGCTGCCACTCCCTCGAAAAACACGACCTCGTCTTCGCCGTCTCCGACGGCATGGGCGGCGGCAATGCCGGCGATCTCGCCTCATCCCTGCTGCTCACCCGGATGTCGGAAATCATCCCGGAAACCTTCAAAATCGCCGCTTCCGGATTTTTCCCGGATTGCCTCGAGCACCTCACCGATGCCATCCACTCCGTTCACGAGCACATCAATGCGGCAGCAGCTTGCGACCGCACCCGTGGCATGGCCGCCACCCTCGCCCTCGCCTGGTTCACCCCTGCGAACCTCTACATCGCCAACGTCGGCGACTCCCGCATCTACATTTCCCGTGGCGGTCATCTCGAGCAACTCAGCCGCGACCACACCTCCGCCTGGGGCCAGTGGAAACGTGGCGAAATCCCGGAAATCCAATACCGCAGCCACCCGCGCCGTTCCGCCCTCTATGAAGTCATCGGCGGCGGCCACGCCAGAGTCTGCCCCCACTTCGCCGCCATCCCCTTCCAGACTGGAGATCGCTTCCTGATTTGCTCGGATGGTCTCATCGATGGCGTCTGGGAACGCCATATTTCCGAGGCTCTCGCCGCTCCCGCCGATCCTGGACAAACCGCCCATCGCCTCCTCAAACGCGCCATCAACAACTCGGGAATCGACGATACGACCCTCATCGTCGTCCACGTCAACGGAACCACTCCCACGGAAAATCAACCCAATTGAAAAAATTTCACGCATTGGCATGCTTTCCGCTTCTTCTGCCGCGGGCAGTTCGGCCCCAGACAATCCTGTAGCCGACGCAAACCCTCCCACCCCACAACACTGAACAAACGACCAACATGGCCAAATACAAACTGGAATACATCTGGCTCGACGGTTACACTCCCGTCCCGAACCTTCGCTCAAAAACCCAAGTCAAGGAATTTGACAGCTTTCCGAGTCTCGAGCAACTCCCGATCTGGGGCTTCGACGGCAGCTCGACAATGCAGGCCGAGGGCCGCAGTTCCGACTGCATGCTCAAGCCCGTCTCCGTGCATCCGGACAGCACCCGCCGCAATGGCGTGCTCGTGATGTGCGAAGTCATGATGCCCGACGGCACCACCCCGCACCCGACCAATACCCGCGCGACCATCCTTGACGATCCCGGCGCATGGTTCGGCTTCGAGCAGGAATACTTCCTCTATCAGGACGGGCGCCCCCTCGGCTTCCCCGCTGAAGGCTACCCTGCCCCTCAAGGCCCGTATTACTGCGGCGCCGGCTTCAAGGCCGTCGGAGACATCGCCCGTCAAATCGTCGAGGAGCACCTCGATCTCTGTCTCGATGCCGGCATCAATCATGAAGGCATCAACGCAGAAGTCGCCAAAGGCCAGTGGGAATTCCAGATCTTCGGCAAAGGCTCCAAGCGTGCCGCTGACGAAGTCTGGGTCGCCCGCTACATCCTCAACCGCCTTTGCGAAAAATACAGCATTGACGTGGAATACCACTGCAAGCCGATCCGCGGCGACTGGAACGGATCCGGCATGCACGCAAACTTCTCCACCGATTACCTCCGCGAAAAGGGCGGCAAGACCTACTTCGAAGCTCTCATGGCCGCTTTCGCGGAAAATATGGAGGAGCACGTCGCCGTTTACGGCCCGGACAACCACCTGCGCCTTACCGGCCTCCACGAGACCCAGTCGATCGACAAGTTCACCTACGGCCTCGCCGACCGAGGCTCCTCGATCCGTATCCCACATTCCTTCGTGAACAACGACTACAAGGGCTATCTCGAAGACCGTCGTCCGAACTCCCAAGGCGATCCCTATCAGATCGCCTCGCGGATTCTCAAGACCATCTCGGAAGTTCCAACTCCCTGATTTTGTCGGAATCCACTCCTTCAAAGCCGCTTTCCCACCACGGGAGAGCGGCTTTTTCGCGTGCCTGGAGGGATGCGCTGTTCTTCCTTTCAAAAATCCGCTTTAGGGCTAGTTTCCCGCCAGCAATGAAGACATTCACACTGTTTCTCACCCTGCTCACCGGCATCTGCCTGTGGGCGGAGGATCTTCCCCCACCCGCGGCTCCCGTCGAAACGCCGTTGCTTGGAATTCCGGACGATGGTGCGCGCGTCGCCATTCTCGGCTATCACGATTTTTCCGAAACCGAGCCGGAGACCGCCATGCGTATCCGCACCTCCAAGTTCCGCAAGCAGATGGAAACCATCCGCCAGCTCGGCATCACGGTGATCTCCCTGCATGACTTCGTGGCTTGGAAACACGGCGACATGGAGATTCCCGAAAAGTCCGCCCTCATCACCCTGGATGACGGATGGAAATCCGTTTACACCGATGCGTTTCCCATCCTCAAGGAATTCGGTTACCCCTTCAGCCTCTATCTCTACAAGAATTACGTGGATGGCGGCGGCAAGGCCCTCACCACCCAAATGATCCAGGAAATGATCACCGCCGGTGCCGCCATCGGCAGCCACTCCGTCAGCCATCCCTATCCAGTTACCGTCAAAAGTTTCCGTAAAAAAGGGTCCGACGCCTTCGATGCGTATCTCCGCAAGGAAATGGGCGAATCCAAACGTTTCCTCGAGTCCAAATTCAAAACCACCGTCATCACCTATGCCTATCCCGGCGGTTTTCACACCGAGGAAATGTACGCGCTTGGCGTGGAATTCGGCTACACCCACCTGTTTACCGTGATTCCCGGAAAAGTCACCCGTCAGGCTCAGGACAACACCATTCCCAGATACATGATTCTCGGGAACTACGACAAGATCTTCGAATTCGCCACCACCTTTCGCGATTCTCAAAACTCCGCCGCGCCTTCCGGCGCAATCGCCGGCCTGATCCAGACCACCCCCCATCCCGTCCATCCCGAGCCCGGAGCCATCATCAACTCACGACTGCCGGAAATATCGGCCGACCTATCGAAAATCGATGACTTTGATCCCGCCACGCTCGTCATGAAAGTCTCCGGCTTCGGTGAGGTCCCCGCGAGTTTCTCCCCCGGAAACGGCAAACTCTCATGGCAGGTCAACCGCCGCCTCCGCCAGAACACCTGCCAGGTCTCCATCAACTGGAAGGACCGCGCAGGCAAGGACCCCGAATCCCCGCTCCGCTGGACCTTCCAGATTGATCGCGATTCCGCCTACCTCCCGGACGGCGAGTGAATTTCAGTTTTTCCGCATCTCAGCTTATACCCACATGTTCTCCTCTCTATCAGACAGCCTCGACAAGACCTTCCGCAATCTCCGCGGCGTCGGCCGCATCTCGGAAAAAAACATCTCCGACGCCCTGCGCGAGATCCGCATCGCCCTGCTGGAGGCCGACGTCGAGTTCGGCATCGCCAAGGACTTCATCGCCCGGGTGAAGGAGAAATCCATGGGCGAGGACGTGCTCAAGTCGATCAAGCCCGGCGAACAGATCGTCAAGATCTTCCATGACGAACTCGCGGAACTCTTGGGTGGCGACCAGGCCCCGCTCGATCTCAATCCACCCGCGCACATCCTCATTTGCGGCCTCAACGGAGCGGGCAAGACCACCACTTCCGCCAAGCTCGCCAGCCGTCTCAAGAAGGAAGGCCGCCGCCCGCTGCTCATCGCCTGCGACCTCTATCGGCCCGCCGCCATCGACCAGCTCGCCACGCTTGCCAAACAGGTCGATGTCCCGTGTTACACTCCGGATGCTTCCGAGACCGATGTCGTCAAGGTCGCCAAGAACGCCCTCGTTTGGGCGGAGCAACAACATGGCACCGTGCTCATTTTCGACACCGCCGGCCGCCAGGAAATCGACGAGCGCCTCATCGCCGAACTCAAGCGCCTGCATGAGTTTCTCAAGCCCAAGGAAACCCTGTTAGTCGCCGATTCCGCCACCGGCCAGCAGGCGGTCTCCGTGGCCAAACACTTCGACGACGCCGTCGGCATCACCGGAATCATCCTCACCAAGCTCGATGGCGACGCCCGCGGCGGCGCGGCCCTCTCGATGCGCGCCGTCACCGGCAAGCCGATCAAATACGCCGGCGAAGGCGAGAAGCTCGACCAGCTTTTCGAGTTCCATCCGGACCGCATGGCCGACCGCATCCTCGGCATGGGCGACATCGTCGGCATGGTCGAGCAAGTCGCCGGCAAGGTGAACGAGGAGGACGCCATGCGCTCGATGAAGCGCATGCAGCAGGGTAAATTCGATTTCACCGACTTCCTCGATCAGATGAAAATGATCCGGAACCTCGGCCCGCTCGAAGGTTTGTTAGGCATGATGCCGGGCTTCAGCAAGATCAAGAAGCAGCTCCCCGCCGGAGCCCTGGATAACAGCAAGCTCAAGCGCACCGAGGCCATCGTGCTCTCGATGACGCTCGAAGAACGCCGCCGCCCGGAAATCATCAAGGGCTCCCGCCGCCAGCGCATCGCCGCGGGCTCCGGCACCTCGCTCATGCAGGTGAACCAGCTCATCAAGCAGTTCGGAGAGATGCGCAAGATGATGAAGTCGCCCCACAAGATGAAGAACATGATGAAGCAGATGGGCGGCCTGGGAGGCGCAGGCGGCCTCGGCAACATGATGAAGGGCATGGGCGGCAAGTTTTAAGGAGGGGGGACACTCTTGTCCCCCATCTTCATTCAGCTCTTCACCCTATGGCAAAGCGAACGAGCAATGGCGCTTTAAGGAGGGGGGACACTCTTGTCCCCCATTTGATCAACGCCGCGCCCGGAGGCATGGGGGACAAGAGTGTCCCCCCTCCTTATTACATCTGCGGCCCCACCGCATCCGGGAAATCCGCGCTCGCGCTGGAGATGGCGGGAAAACTCGATGGCGAGATCGTCAACGCCGACGCCTTCCAGCTTTACCACGGACTTGAAATCGTCAGCGCCGCCCCGCCGTTAGAAGAACGCGCGCTTGTCCCGCACCATCTCTACGGAGTGTTAGAGTCAAAAGAGTCCGCCGATGCCGGCATCTACATGCGACTCGCCAAACCCGTCATCGAAGAAATCCAAAGCCGAGGCAGGACACCGATCATCACCGGCGGCTCCGGGCTCTATCTGAAATTCCTGACCCACGGCCCCGCGCCCCTGCCCGCCGGCGACGCGAAGCTGCGCGCCGGACTCGACGCCCGCCCGCTCGAGGACCTGGTGGCGGAACTGCAAGAACTCGATCCCATCGAAGCCGAGCGCACCGCGCTGCAAAACCGGCGTTTCGTTTCCCGCGCATTGGAAATCTGCCTGCTCACCGGTCGGAAAGCCTCGGAATTGCGCGACCAATGGGAGGGCAAAACCCGGGAAATCTCCGCTGGCCTCCGCGGCATCGTCATCCAGCGCCCGCGTCCCGAGCTTCACAAGCGCATCGCCGCTCGCACCCGCGCGATGCTGGACGGCGGCGCGATCGAGGAAGTCGCCGCCCTGTCGGATGTCTCGTCCAATTGCGAAAAAGCGATCGGTTTCCGCGAGATCCGCGCTCTCTTGGCCGGAGAAATCGACCGCGTCACCTGCGGGGAGCTTATCAATGCGGCCACCCGCCAATATGCCAAACGCCAGGAAACGTGGTTCCGCCGCGAGAAGTGGCTGGAAACCCATCGGATCTAAGCCCATCCGTTTCCCCGGCACTGGAAAATTTCCGGAATCTTCCATCACCGGCAAGCTTGCTTGTCTGGCGATCCGGTTCATATTTCAGGACGTGCAACGAATGTTGATGGTTTTTTTTGCGGCGGTTCCAGGCTTTTTTCCCGCCGTTTCACCTGCTGAGGATGTGGTTCCGGAAGGAAACAAATCACCCGCGAAGGTGGTCATCATCCCGATCCGCGCGCAGATCGCCAAACCCGAGCTCTATATCCTGCGCCGCGGCCTCAAGGAGGCCATCGAGAACAAGGTGGACACCATCGTGCTCGACATGGAAACCCCCGGCGGCGCTCTCAATGTGACCTTCGAGATGCTGCAGGCCCTCGAAAAATTTCCCGGAAGAACCGTCACTTATGTCAACCGCGAGGCGATTTCCGCCGGAGCCCTCATTTCCGCGGGAACCGATGAGATCTACTTCGCTCCGGCCGGCGTGATCGGTGCCGCCGCGCCGGTGATGGCCACCGGCGGCGAGATCGACGCCACCATGAAGGCCAAGATCAACAGTTATCTCAAGGCGCGCGTGCGCGCCATTTCGGAAGGCAAGCGATATCGCGGCGAGGTGCTCTCCGCGATGATTGATGCCGACTACGAGTTCAAGATTGGCGACACGGTCATCAAGGAAAAGGGCGAGCTTCTCTCGCTCACGGCGCTGGAGGCGATGAAGACCTATGGCGATCCGCCGCAGCCATTGTTAGGCGCGGGCATCGCGGAGAATCTGGACTCGCTGCTCGACCAACTCCACGGTGCGGGCAAGCATTCCGCCATCCGGCTTGAAATCACCTGGTCCGAGAAACTCGCGCAATACATCACCGCCTTCACACCGATTCTCTTGGGACTCGGGCTGCTCTGCCTGTTCATCGAGTTCAAGACCCCGGGCTTCGGCATCTTCGGCGTGTCCGGCATCGTGCTCCTGGGAGTGGTGTTTTTCGGCCATTATGTGGCCGGGCTTTCCGGTCACGAACCGGCATTGTTCTTCCTGATCGGCCTGCTCTTGATCGCCATCGAATTGTTCTTCATCCCCGGCACGCTGGTTCTCGCGTTGACGGGAATCGCCCTGATGCTCGGCTCGCTGGTCTGGGCGATGCTCGATTTGTGGCCGGGCGAACCGATTTCCTTGGAGGGTGATGTGCTGTTTCGTCCGCTGGCCAACGTGATGGCCGGAGTCGTCCTGGCGGTGATGGTGTTCCTTGCGATCCTGAAGTTCCTGCCGAAAGGCGGCCCTTGGGGCAGGCTGGTGCTGGAATCCGCCGTCGGCGGCGAACCCGGACCGATCCGTGCGCTCAATAGCAGAGCTCAGGATGAAGCGCCGGTCACAAATCTGATCGGGCTTTCCGGAGTGGCCGCCACCTCGCTCTTCCCGAGCGGACAGATCGAGGTTTCAGGCAGGCGCTATGAGGCCAGGCTCGGCATGGGCTTCGCCGAGGCCGGCACGCCGGTCAGGATCACCGGAGTTTCTGAATTCGGACTCATCGTGGAGGTTTTATCATGACATGGATCATACTGCTTTTTTTCCTCGGAATCCTCTTTCTTTCGGTGGAGGTGATCGTGCCGGGTGGCATCCTCGGCACTATCGGCGGACTGATGATGTTCGGCGGCTGTGTGATGGCATTCATCGATTACGGCAGCGGCGGAGGCATGCTCGCGGTGACCCTGGCCGTCGCATTGACCATTCTCGCGTTCTTCATCGAGTTCCGCATTTTGCCCAGAACTTCAGTCGGGCGCAGGGCCTTCCTCACCCGGGAAATCACCGCGGTGAGCGCCGCCTTCGGGGACGAGGCGCGGGATTTGATTGGCAAATCAGCCGAAGCCCTCACCATGCTCTCTCCCAGCGGATATATCATGATCGAGGGCAAACGTTACGAGGCGTTCTGCCAGTCCGGCCAGGTTCCCGCCGGAGCCGCCCTCGAAGTGACCGGCGCTGATAATTTCCGTCTCATCGTATCCGAAACCAAAAACAAGTGACCCCGCCATGCAATTAGATCTATCCACCATCATCCTCATCGTTGTCGTCATCCTGGGCCTGCTGCTCTTCGGCATCATCCTTTCATTCTTCAGTGTCTGGCTGCGGGCATGGCTGGCCGGCGCCTACGTCGGCTTCACCGACCTCATCGCCATGCGCCTCCGCCAGGTACCCTATGGCATGGTGGTGGATGCCCGCATCACCGCCAAGAAAGCCGGCATCGAAATCCCGATCAATGACATCGAGGCGCACTTCCTCGCCGGCGGCAACGTGATCCCCACCATCCAGGCGCTCATCGCCGCGCAAAAGGCCGCCATCAGCCTCGATTGGAACCGCGCCTGCGCCATCGACCTCGCCACCAAGGGCTCCGGCAAAAGCGTCGTCGAGGCCGTTAGAACCTCGGTCGATCCGAAAGTCATCGACTGCCCGAATCCCGCGTCCGGCCGCACGACCATCGACGGCGTGGCCAAGGACGGCATCCAGGTGAAGGTCCGCGCCCGCGTCACCGTGCGCACCAACCTCGACCGCTTCGTCGGCGGCGCGAAGGAGGAAACCATCATCGCCCGCGTCGGCGAGGGCATCGTTACCACCATCGGCTCCGCGGAATCTTACAAGACGGTGCTCGAAAGCCCGGACAGCATTTCCAAAGTCGTGCTTCACCGCGGTCTGGACGTGGGCACCGCGTTTGAGATTCTCTCCATCGACATCGCTGACGTGGATGTCGGTGAAAATGTCGGTGCGCAACTTCAGGAAGCGCAGGCCGAGGCGAACAAGAACATGGCCCAGGCCCAGGCGGAAATCCGTCGCGCCGCCGCCGTCGCCCTCGAACAGGAAATGATCGCCCGTGTCGCGGAAATGAAGGCCAAGGTCGTCGAGGCCGAGGCCCAGGTCCCGCTCGCGCTCGCCGAAGCCTTCCGCAGTGGCAATCTCGGCGTGATGGATTACTACAAGATGGAAAACATCAAGTCCGACACCCAGATGCGTGGCAGCATCTCCAAGGGCGAAGCGTGATTTTCGTCTTTTCGGTAGGCGGAAAGCGGAAAGAAACCGCCTACCGCCTACCGCCTACCGCCTACCAAACTCATGGACTGGATTTTCGACCATTTTCAAATCGTGGCGCTCGTCGCCCTGGCGCTGGCCTCCTGGTTCAAGACCCGGATGGACGCGAAAGCGGCGGAGCGTGAGGAGCGGCATGCCCGCGAGGAAATGCCCGAGGGCGAGGATGTTTTCGGACCCGATCAGGAATGGCGAATGCCGGAAGTGCCGATGCGATCGGTGCCTCCGCCGCTGGTCAGGGTACACCCGCCGCCGATGCCGATGGCTGCTGAGGAAGCCGCTCGTGAGTCAGAGGCACTGCTGAAGCACCAAATGGATCTTCAGGAACGCCTTCGTCAGCTCCGGGAAGCCAAAGCCGTCACTTCGGGCGGTGCCGCCGCCACGCGGAGCCGGACCGCTTCCCAGCAGACCGGCTACGTCGCGCAAATCGCAAGCACCGGCCTGCGCACAGCGCTGCGCAACCGCCAAGAGGTCCGCCGCGCCATCGTGCTGCGCGAAATTCTCGGTCCGCCTCTGGGACTGCGCTGACGTTCCCTGCTTGCCAGCCGTGGAAGCGCCCGCCATTTTCCCGCGCATGTCACGCAAGCACCGCATCACAATCCTCGCCGGAGACGGCATCGGCCCGGAAGTCATGACCGAAGCCGTCCGCATTCTCGAAGCCGCCTCAGCCAAATTCGGATTCTCCGTTTCGCGCAGCGAGCACCTCGTCGGCGGCGCGGCGATTGATGCCACCGGCCACCCGCTGCCCACCGAGACCGTGCTGGCTTCGGAAAAAGCGGACGCCATTCTCTTCGGTTCGGTGGGCGGACCGAAGTGGGAAAACCTGCCGCCAGACATCCAGCCCGAACGCGGGGCACTGCTTCCCCTGCGCAAGCATTTCGGCCTCTTCGCCAATCTCCGCCCGGGCGTCTGCCTGCCCGCCCTCACCCATGCCTCGCCGGTGAAACAGGAACTCATCGCCGATGGCTTCGACGTGCTCTGCGTCCGCGAGCTAACAGGCGGCGTCTATTTCGGCGCCCCAAAGGGCCGCCATGAGGAAAACGGCGAACTCGTCGCGCTGGACACAATGGTTTATAAAAAAAGCGAAATCCAACGCATCGCCCGGGTCGCCTTCACGGCTGCGATGGGCCGCAAAAAACGCCTGCTCTCCGTGGACAAGGCGAACGTGCTCGCCTCCTCCGTGCTTTGGCGCGAGACGGTTATCGAAATCGCGAAGGAATTCCCCGAAGTCGAGCTCTCGCACATGTATGTTGATAATGCCGCCATGCAGCTCATCCGCCGCCCGGGTTCGTTCGACGTGCTCGTGACCGAAAATCTTTTCGGCGACATCCTATCCGACGAAATGGCGATGATTTCCGGCTCTCTCGGCATGTTGCCATCCGCCTCTCTCGGCTTGCAAAAGGACGATGGCCTCTACTTCGGCATGTATGAACCCTCCGGCGGCTCCGCTCCTGACATCGCGGGCATGGGCATCGCCAATCCCATCGCCCAGATCCTCTCGCTCGCCATGTTGCTGCGCTTCTCGCTGGGAGAAATCGAAGCCGCGGACGCCATCGAAAAAGCAGTCGCCGCCACCATCGCCGATGGCTTCCGCACCGGCGATATCGCCACCGGCCGCGAGGGTGAGACGAAAGTCGCCACGTCAGCCATGGGCGATGCCGTGCTCGCCAGGCTTTGAGCATGGCACCCAGGCCAAGGCAGCGCGTGAAATGCGGCATGCGGGGAGCCTCTTCATCGGCTGCCGCACGCCATGAAGCGCTGCTGCGCCACAGCCTCCGGATTGTGCGGCTTCGTGGCGTTGCCGGGATGGGTGTCGGCTAACAGCTCGTCGCGGAATTTCGCGATGATCGCCTCCACCGGCCAGGATGAGGCCTCGCCGAACGCACAGATTGTGCGGCCATCGATCTGATAGGCCACGCTTTCGAGGGTCTCCAGATCCTGCGGGCAGGCAGCGCCCGCGACGATGCGATCTGAGATTTTCTTCATCCATGTGGAGCCCTCCCGGCAGGGAGTGCACTGTCCGCAGGATTCGTGAGCATAGAATGCGTTGAGGTTGTTGAGCACCCATGACATTTTTCGCGAATCATCCAGAACGATCACGCCACCGGAACCGGCCATCGATCCGCAGGCGGCAAGGGTATCGAAATCCAGTGGGATGTCCCAGAAGCCGAGTCGGCGCGTGCTGCCATCCGGATTCTTGAGAGGGTAGCTTTCATCACAGCGGAGGATTTTCGATGACGATCCGCCGGGGATCACGGCCTTGAACTCGCGCCCGTCCCTGGGACCGCCGCAAATGTCGTAGAGCAGTTCGCGCATCGTGAGCTTGCCGACTTCAACTTCAAAATAACCTGGATTTTTCACATCGCCCGACACGCAGAGAATGCGGGTGCCGGTGTTGCGGGCGACACCGAGTTTCGCATATTCATCACCGCCCATGCGGATGATGTGCTTCACATGGCAGAGTGACTCGACGTTGTTAACGATCGTCGGGCACATGTGGAGGCCGAGTGCAGCGGGGAAATACGGCGGCTTGATGCGCGGATACGGGCGCTTGCCCTCAAGCGATTCGATCAGGCCGGTTTCCTCGCCGCAGATGTAGGCCCCGGCTCCGCGGTGCACGAAAATTTCGAGGTCAAAACCAGTGCCCATCACGTTTTTCCCGACGAAATTCCGGGAGCGGGCCTCCTCAATGGCCTTCTCCACCAGCAACGCCGCTGCGGGGAATTCCTCGCGGATGTATATGTAGGCGGTATGTGCGCCGACTGCGAACGCGGAGATCACCATGCCCTCGATAAGTTGGTGCGGATCCTGGTGGAGGATATATCGGTCCTTGAAGGTGCCGGGTTCGGATTCGTCGCCGTTACAGATCAGATAGACGGGTTTGGTGTTGTTGGGCGGAATGAAGGTCCACTTCATGCCGGTGGGGAAACCCGCGCCGCCTCGGCCGCGCAAACCCGATTTCTTCACCTCCTCGGTGATATCCTTCGGCTGCATGGCGAGGGCTTTCTTCAGGTCCTCATAGCCGCCATCGCGCAGAAAGCACTCAATGGATGGATCCCAACCCTCGCGATCCACGTTTTTGAAGATGAGCCGGTATTCTCGCGAGTGGGGCTGCTTGGTGTAGGTAATCATGTGGAAAATCTCCGCCGCAGTATTGACAGGGAATCCGCCCGCGCAAAACCGAATTTTCCCGATTCCATCCAAAAAACCGTCATCCAACACCGCGGAATCGAATTATGGGGAATCGACAACGGTGGCCAACTTTAGGTCTGAAATCACTCATCCTGTGTGGGTTGTATCCGCGCGGAATCGCTTCTGACGGGTTGAGTTCCCGCAGGTTGAAACCTCTCTTTCGGGCTTGCGCGTTGCGAAATACCCGCTCCCAAGCGTGAATAAGACTTGCCGCAGACTCGGTTAGGCTGGAAAAATCATACTCATCCCAACTCACTGTGAATCAATTGGCGGGAATGATTTTTCTCAGCGAGATTTTATGGCTGAAGCTCATGGTGCCCGCGAACACTGGGAGCGCATTGCATCCCAACTCAGGAAAGGAATCTATCACCCTGCGCCTGTGCGCCGGGTCTTCATTCCCAAGCCGGACGGGACGGAGCGTCCCCTCGGCATCCCGACGGTGCTGGATCGGGTGATCCAGCAAGCCACCGCCCAAGTGCTCACTCCGCTCTGGGACGGCGAATTCAGCGAATACAGCTTCGGATTCCGCGAAGGCCGCAATGCCCATCAGGCAGTGCGGCACATGGAGGGAGCGTGGAAACTGAGACGTCGTCACGCCGTGGACTGCGATCTGAAAGCGTTCTTCGATACGGTGAAACACGATCCACTTCTGGTGCGATTGCGCGAAAAGATCGGCGGCGGCAAACTGCTGCGTCTGATCGGCCGCTACCTGCGTGCCGGAGTCGAGCTGCCCGACGGCACCCGCGAGGCCACGCCTCTGGGAGTCCCGCAAGGCGGACCGCTGTCGCCGCTGCTATACTATTGGAAACAATGGAAAAGACCACGCACGCGAAGGCGGAACCTGTTAAAGTTGGGGGCGAACCCCAAGAAGGTTCACATGGCAACCCGGAGCCGAAAGGGATACTGGCGCATGAGTCGCAACAAGATCGTGCATCAGGGACTGAACAACCGTTGGCTGAAGGAACAAGGGGTTCCTGAGATGAGGGATATCTGGATCAAACTGAACTACGGGGACAAGTCACGGCCTGTCTCCGGAGTCTGATGGGAACCGCCGGATGCAATGCCATGGCCGCTGTAGCGGCTCGGAAAAACCCGCGGAGCCTGACCGCATGGACGGAGGAACGCAGTCAAACCCGCATGTCCGGTGGTGTGGGAGGGGTGACGGGCGCAATCCCGTCACCTCGACCCGATTCGCCTTGGATTTTGCTTCGATGTGGTCATGAAGGCTACATCCCGCGCTCGGCAAAAAAGGCTTCAATCTCACTGTCGATGAAATCCGCAAGCGGCTTGGGCGTGTGAAAGTATATCGTGATCTCCTCGGCATCATCCTTGAAAAGACAGATATTGAGCGGGCATCGCTGACCTCGAAAGACAGCCTCATACTCAAGGCTGCGCTCCTGCTCGTGCTTCATCGTCGATGCAAGTCCGGCGAGATGATCAATGACCTTCGCGGTATACCCACCCATGACCTGGGATGATAGGCGCTTGAGAAACGGGGCGAAGTCAGGAAGATCAAAACTGGTCGAACTCTCCTGCAACTTCGTCGGCTTCTCATCACGGTGAAGATAGTCAGACTCGTCCGGAGGAACTTCCTCAGGCTCTCGCTCAGTAAAATACCAGTATCCAAGGAAGATGAGACCAATAACGACTGGCACAAACCAGTTGCGGTGGTCAACCGCAAGCAATGCACCGACGACGAGAAATGCTAGGCCGATCCATTTCATGCTCTGTAATTTCTTGGCGTTTGAAGTGTGGCACGGCGGAAATTGAACGTCCAGAGCGAAGCGAACTAGAGATGTTGTCCGCCGTTGACACTACTGGCTTGTGTGTGCCCAGCATGGGCGCAGTCCTAAAGGGGTTCAAGTCCCCTGTGTGAAAATCGAAATGAACAGAAATGAACAAATAAGCACCAGCAGAAGCCAAGAAGGCACGGGCGACCGTGTTGCCGAAAGAAGGCTATGCGAAACCCGCAAGTCGATGGACAAAAACCCCATACAAGGCCGTCCGGACCAGGTGAGCTGGCACAACACAGCGACTGCCCCGCCGCGATAGCGGCTCATCTGAATGCGAAGCCATCCCGCAGATCGTCCCGCAGTGAGGATAAACCGTTCGGTTTGGCCCGGCAGGTAAATGGGGCGATTGTGCGGGGGAGGACTGCGTTCTTACCTGGGGAGATCTCCGCTGTGAGAGCGGCGGAGAAGTCAGCAGAGGTCATAGTAGTCGGGAAAACGAGCCGGGGGCGCGATGCCCGTTTAAACAAAGATACCGGAGGATTGACTCCGCTGCGCTCCGTCCATGCGATCAGGCTTCGCATTTGCAGAGCCGCTACAGCGGCCCGGGCATTCAACCGATGAAGGACCGAACTTGTCAGGAATCACCCGACCCCGCAGAGGGGGAGCGGCCTGAGGCGGAGCGTTCCTTGAGCTCGATGTGCCGCCATTTGGTGATGAATGCCGAGGATGTCATGCTGTGGTGGCCAGCATGGCGGACGGCGCGGAGACGGCAAGGCGCGAGTGCTTGTGGGAGGCGACTGCGGCTTCACGACCGCGCCTGTCCGAGGAGGGTGTCGATTTCATCCCGCGCGTTGAGTTCCTCGATCCAGCGGGGCGGAAGCCAGTCGATCCCGTGGGCGGCACCCATGATGAGGCCGATGGCCATGCCGCGCGCGGCGTTGTCGCCGCCGGCCATGGTGTTTTGAATCACGGCTTCAAGCGGTTCGTTGTGGTAGCGGAGAAGGAACCAGAGAGTGAGCGGGAAGGCTTCGGGTGTATGACAGGTGAGGCCGAAAGCTTCGCCTGCGGCACGGTCTTCGAGGTGGAGCGAGGATTTCACCTGATTGAGGAAACCTCGGGCATCGAGATGATGGTAGGAGGCGCTTGCCGCTGTATCCAGCGCGTCTGGGAGCGATTTTCCAGAAGAGAGCGCATCCACGGCTCGGGTGAAAAATTCCGCAGTGTCGATGGTGGCGCGGTCGCCGTGGGTGAGCGCGGTTTGGGCGCGGGCGGCGGCAATGCGTTCTTCGAGGGGCTGGTTGGACGCCATAGCGAGCACCGGAGCGATCCGCGAAGCACCGGCGAGGTCGTTGCTTTCCGAGGCGGCATCCACGCCGCGTTCGAGGAAGCCGAGGGTGGCCTTGGTGGCACCGTCGCGGTAGGCTGGCGGATCGGATTTCCAGAAGCGCAGCCAATCCTCCCGCCAGCCCGCCGGCTCGAAGCCGCCGCGCAATACCACGCTCTTCAGCAGCACCATGGTCTGATCGCCGTAATGGGTGAAATCACCCGCGGATTTTCCCGGATGGTATTCGCTACGGGGATCATCGTAGTTGCGCACACCATCGGGGTAGAGGCGGGCGATCTTGGCCGGGTTGTAGATCCAGTGGCTGCCCAGGGCGAGGGCGTCGGCGCAGAGCGAGGGAAGGATGAGCTGGCGGGCAATGGGCGGGTTCATGGTGGTGCGGTATGTGAAATGGCGGCGGCGAGGGCCAGGGTGAGATCGGCGGCGCGGTGGTGGCGGAGCAAGGGCGCTCCCTGGCCTGCGTAGAAGAGTCCACTGTCGATGGATTTGAGGGGGCGGGTGAGTTCGCCCTGCAACGGGTAGCCGAGGTGGGTTTGGTTGAGGCGTTCGAGATCATCGAGCGCGGGGGTGGCGATGAAGCGCGCGAGGCGGCCGGAGACGCGGTCGCTCAGGCGGGTTTGGCGGGCGGCGGGATGGAAGAGTTTCTGTTTGTGGAGCGGGTGTGCGCCGGATTCCTCGCAGGCGAGAAAGGCGGTGCCGATCTGCACGGCGGAGGCTCCGAGCACCATTGCCGCAGCCACGCCCTGCGCATCAGCGATACCCCCTGCGGCAATGACCGGGACTTTCACGGATGCAACAACCTGGCGGACGAGGGCGAGCGTGCCATGCAGGGAATCGGCCGCGGGGCGCAGGAAGGAAGGACGATGGCCACCGGCTTCGAATCCTGTGGCCAGAATGATGTCAACGCCAGCGGCCTCGATGGCGAGCGCTTCGTCGAGCGTGGTGGCCGCGCCCATTGTGAGGATGTCGCGCCTGCGGCATTCCGATAGAATGTCCTTTGATGGGATTCCGAAAACGAAACTAAAGACGGGCGGACGTGCGCGGAGGATGGCTTCCACTTGTCGCTCGAAATGGATCGAGTTTCCGCTGGCATATTCCGGCGGGGTAATGTGGTTCTTCTGATAGAAAGGGGCGAGTTCGGTGGCGGCGCGGACGAATGTTTCGGCGTCCGTTTCCCCGGATTTCTCGTCCCCGCTGTCCACCCAGAGATTCATAACGAAAGAGCCTTGTGTTTCGGTTCGGATGGCTTCGGTGGTGCGGATGATTTCATCCGGTTCCAGCAAATGCGCACCGAACGATCCCATGCCACCGGCATTGGTCACGGTGGCGGCGAGCTTCACGGTGGAAAGCCCGCCGCCGAAAGGGCCCTGGATGATGGGCAGTCTCATGCCAAGGCGCGCGGAGAGTGATTCCATGGTGGTTATGTGGGAAAACGATCCTGGATGACGACCTCGCTGTCGGGCAGACGTTCGCCGCGCGGCCATACGGGCTTGGCCTGCTTTCCGATGGCAAGCATGAAGCTTAGTGCGTGGTCGGCGGGGAGGTTGATCAGCTTGGCGACAGCCTCGGCGTCGAAGCCGATCATCGGGCAGGAATCGTAGCCCATGCCGCGTGCGGCGAGCATGAGGGTCATTCCGGCGAAGCCGGTCGAACGCATGGCCTCGTCGCGGATGAGCGTAGGCTTGCCTTCATAGAATGGGGTGAGGGCGGGCACAAGGATGTCCTGCACTTCCTGCGGTGCGTGCGCCCAGTAACGCTGAGGTTCGTTGGCGTGGGCGGTTAGGTCGGCGCAGAGGATGACGAGCAGAGAGGCGTCGGTAACTTGGGATTGATCCCATGCGACGGCACGGATCTGGCTGCGCAGTTCCGGATCACGAACGAGCACGAAGCGGTAGTTCTGCATGTTGAACGAAGAAGGGGCGAGCTTGGCCAATCCAATCAGGCGTGCGATCTCATCATCGGTCATCTGATGCGCTGAGTCGAAGTGTTTCACCGAGCGGCGCGACTCGATGGCTTCCAGTGGGGTCATGTTGGTGTGTGTCATGGTGGCGGGAAAATAGGCTGAAGGTTACTTTTGTAAACCTGCTGACTTGCGGAAACCTGAGAATCGGGTTACCTCGGGGAAACCTGCTACGAAATTATGGTGCCACGCCGCAAAAACAAGGTCACTCCCCCGCCCGACACCTGCCCGCTGGCGGAATGTCTCGGTGTGATCGGCGGGGTATGGACTCCTGTCATCATCTGGTATCTCGGGCATTCGGCGCGGACGTTCAGCGAGCTGAAGAGTGATCTCATGGGCGTCTCCGCCAAGGTGCTTTCGGCGCGGTTGAAGAAGCTCGCGGCGGACGGCGTTTTGGAGCGGACGGTGAAACCCACCTCGCCGCCGACAGTGGAATACTCGCTCACCGACCTGGGCGGCGAACTCAAGCCGGCGATCGAGGCGATCGTGGCTGTAGGGCGTCGGCTGAAGGAGCGACGGAGGGAGAGTGCGAAGAAGTCCCGCCCCTGAGAGCGATATGATCGCGGTCTCACAAGCGCACTTGTTATTTCGCGCTCCAGCGCTGGGCTTCGAACTGTGGATCGAGCGGCGGGTGGGCGAGGTGGTTGGAGTAGTTACTGAGGGTTTTGAGCGCGATGATGGAGAGGACGTCGAGCGCGTGGCGTGTGGTGTAGCCGGCGACGAGGAAGGCTTGCTGGTCGGCTTCGGGGATCCAACCGCGGTGTTCGACGGCGGCTTTGGCGAAGCGGACGAGGGCGGCTTGTTTCGGGTCGGAGGGAAGGCGTCCTTCACGGAGGCTGGCGATGGTTTCCTGTGGAACCTGAACCATGCCCGCCACCGCGCTATGGGCGGCGACGCAGTATTCGCAACCGTTCTGTTCGCTGACGGCGATCATGACGATCTGTTGTTCCTGTGGGGTAAGGACGCTGTGTGCTTTGAGTTGGTCGGTGATGTGGATGTAGGTGGAAGTGGCCACCGGAGATTCAGCAAAGATGCCATAGACGGAGGGAATGAAGCCGTAGCCTTGCTGGACTTGTTCGAGTAAGGGACGTGAGCCTTCGGGGGCGGTATCGGGTGTGTGAATCTGGAATTTCATGGTGTTGGTTTGGTGTGATTTCTATGGCGTGAGATTGAGTCGTCCGGAATGGGGTTATCATTAACAACAAATCTCACAATCCAAGCTCAGATAGACTTGGGTGATCTTGTGGTCGAGGGCCTACAGGCCAGTGAAACAGGCGACTATCCATGGCGATGGGTAGATCATTGATGCTGGCAATCCGGCGGCGCATGAGACCGTGTTCATCGAAGTCCCAGTTTTCATTGCCGTAGGAGCGGAACCATTGTCCGGAGTCGTCGTGCCATTCGTAGGCGAAGCGCACGGCAATGCAGTTGTCGGTGTAGGCCCAGAGTTCCTTGATGAGGCGGTAGTCGAGTTCGCGGCTCCACTTGAGTGTGAGAAAGGCGACGATGGCATCGCGGCCTTGAAGGAATTCGGCGCGGTTGCGCCAGATGCTGTCCGGTGTATAGGCGAGCGCGACTTTTTCCGGATCGCGTCCGTTCCATGCATCTTCGGCGCGGCGGACCTTGAGGGCTGCGGATTCCGCATCAAAGGGCGGAAGAGGTGGGCGTGTGGTGGTGTTCATGGGTTTGATGGATCAGGGGCGGATTTTGGCAATATGCCGGGCAGGAACGCCGATGTGATAGGCAGCGAGCATGAGTTGGTGGCGAAGAAAGGTGCGGATGGTGCCGCCATGCTGCCAGCGGCGCGGGGAGGTGAGGGCGATCTCGGTGGATGTTTGGACGCGGCCGATCCGCCTGAGCATGCGCACCAGGTGGAGGTCTTCGAGAACAGGCCAGTCAGGGAAACGGCCCGCGCGGCGGAACATTCGGCGGCGGAGGAAGAGTCCCTGGTCGCCGTAGGGAGTTTGGAAGAGACGGCAGCGCAGGTTCACCATGCGTTCGATGAGCGAGGCGCTGCTGAGTTTTCCAGAAAGTGCGAAGCCAAACGCGCCTGCGCTGGTGCCTGGTGCGGTGAGAATGGCGCGAATGATCGAAGCGTAATCAGACGGCGGCATGGTGTCGGCGTGGAGGAAGAGCAGGAATTCGCCGGTCGCGGTGGCTGCGGCCAGATTCATCTGCGATGCGCGGCCTTTTGCGGCGTGGACGACGCGGGCACCGGCCTGCTCGGCGATTTTTATCGTGCAGTCGCGACTGCCACCATCCGCGATGATGATTTCGTGAGGGTTGCAACGCTTCAGGTGTTCGAGCAGGAAAGGAAGATGAGCCTCTTCGTCCAGGGTGGGAATGATGACGGAGACCGATTCGCCGGCGGCCAACGTGGTCTCGGCCGCAGGCAGATCGGCGGGCGTGTCCACGTCCTCGCGGACTTCGAGCATGGCGACGTTCAGAAAGGATTCGCGTGCGGCTGTGAGCGATTGTTCGAGAACCATGTTTTCACCCCATGCGATGCCTGTGAAGAGTTGCGGACATGGTTTGGAGAGACCGATCAGGACATATCCCCCATCGGCCGCAGGACCATACACGACATCGGTTTTGGTGAGCATATCAAATGCTTCTGATAGAAAGGGTTCATCGAGAGACGGACAATCGGTTCCGATGATGATCACGCGTTTCGCGCCGCGCGAGAAAGCACGGTCCGCCGCCGCCTGCATCCGATGACCCAGATCACCCGGACGCTGGGCGATGCACTCGACATCCCCCAGCCAGGCACGGCCTTCGTCCGGCGATCCTCCTTCCAGATGCACCTCAAGTGACGTTCCGGGATGCATCATGGCGTAGGACGAGGCCCTGCCCACCGCGTGGCGGGCGAGACGATCGTGCATGGCGGTGGCCCCGGACGCTCCAAGCGCGGGAATGAGCCGGGTCTTGTTGCGGCCTTCACGCGGCATGCGGGTCATCACGATCAGGACATCGCGTGGTTTGCTCAGGATGCTCAAGGTTTCCAAAGGGTGGTTTGCGGATAGAACGCCTGCCATGCGAACCAGAAAACGGTGACGGTGGGAAGCTCATTGCCTTTGGCATCCGTGGCGGTGGCAAGGCGGGACACGGGATCGAATTTCAAATGCACGCCGGCATGTTCCGCCTCGTTTGTCTGCTCCAGGCGTGTGATGGGAAAGGCGACGGCCCTGCCTTGGTGGACCACGCCGACGACCCAGGCCTTGTCGAGCAGCTCGTCGCGATGTTTCGGCACGGGAAACATGACATTGGGGCTGCCGAAATACGATGCGTAGGCATGGCCGAGATAATTCCGCTGATGGCCTGCTTCCGTCGAGAGCACCTCGCCTTTCGGGTATTTGGCCTTCCAGGCTTTCCATGTCAGATGCTCGCTGGGCAGCCATTCGAGCTTGGTCCCGGAAAGTGGCCCGCTGACGGCTTCCATTTTGAGTTGCGACCACAGCGATTCGTCCTCGCGGTCATACATCAACACGTCGCTTTGATAGAGCATGCCGGAGACGCCGAAGGTGCGGACTTTTCCGCCGACCTTGCGGTCGAAGATCATGGCGGTGCCGCAGAGCGGGCAATAGGTCACAAGGGTGGGTTTGCCATTGATGGTTTCGTTGACGATCTCGTGCCAGACAAGAATGCGGAGCGGATAGGCGCGGGTAGTGCCGTCGTGGGTGAAGCTGAGGACGATGTCGTCATCCCTCATGAAATCCGCCTTGTCCGGAGCGATGAATTTCGGGGCATCGATGGACGGGATGCCGTTACGCGGCGGGCCGCCGGATTTGATGGCCTCGCGATCAATACGCAGATCGGTCAGTTTGAAGCCGTTGACGGTGTCCTGCGCGATGACGAGGGATGTGAGCGACGCGGCGATGGCGGTGATCGTTATAAGTTTCACAGAGATGCGGGATTATTGCTTGTTGAGATACCAATCGTAATCGGTGTGATTGACGCCCAGTCCGCCGCGTTGGATGATGGTTCGATCCGCAACCTCGAAGTAAGGAGCGACGAATTTTTCGACGCTGCCGGATTTTTTCACGAAGTCCTCCTTGAACCATTTGAAGATGAGGGACAGGTGGAGGGTTTTGTTTTTTGCATCGACCCGGTTGCGTGAGTGGTCGCGGAGGAATGAGCGGGTCTGTTCTTCAAGCTGGGCATCGAGCCTGGATGCTTGGAACGCCTCAGTGCGGAGATCGGGGCAGCCGATGGACGCGCAGTTGACGGCGAAGTGGACACGCGGGTCGTTGAATTTGGGACGTAGCAGGTCGTGTTCGACGTGATCGAGGGTTTCGATTTTTCCGAACAAGCGAACCACCTCCTGCTTCCAAGGGCCTTTGATGATGCTGCCGATGTCCTTGATGCTTTTGACCGGGTAGTGGTCGATGATGAGTTTGAGGGTGGAGGCGTTGTAAAGATTGATCAGGAAGGCCATCTGCTCCTGCTTGGACCAGCGGTCGTAGTCCTTCTTGGAAACAGCGGCGAGTGTGTCGAGGTAGGCATTCAGCGCACCGGGTTTCTTTTTCAAAGCGGCATAGTCCACCTTTCCCTTGCGTATGTGCGCGGAGAGCACCTGGGTGAAGACCTGATGAGCGTGGTCAAACCCTTCGGAGGACGCGGCGGTTTTGTATGAGCCGTCGGACTCCGCCTGCGAGCATGCGGGAAGTAGGAATGCGGCGAGTAGCGCGATGGCGGCGGAAATGAGGGAGCGTGGCGGAATCATGAATGACGTGGTTGGTTTACTCCTGTGAGTCGGCCACACCGTCCGTGTCTTAACAGGAATCTTCGCTCGACATGCGCCCGAGCAGTGGAGCGAGGTCACGGGCACGTTCAACTGGCCAATGATCCCGTGGGGTGAGGATGGCGGTGTCGAGGGCGCGGTGTTCGGGCCAGTCAGGTGCGTCCGGGATGGAAGTGGTGATGGCGGGGATGAGGGATTTGGCGAGGCCGGCGTTGGCCATGAGGTTTTCAATCACAGCGGCGACATCCACGGCGGCTTCGTCGATTTTCCAGCAATCGTAGTCCGTGACGAAGGCGAGCGTGGCCATGGCGATTTCCGCCTCGCGGCAAAGGCGGGCTTCATGGGCATTGGTCATGCCGATGAGGTCAAAGCCGAGCTGACGGTGCATTTCCGCTTCGGCGCGTGTGGAAAAGGCAGGGCCGTTCATGCAGGTATAGATGCCGCCATCGTGAACGGTAGCGCCTGCGGCATGGATGGCGGCTAACAGGATTTCACGAAGCGGTTGGCAGTAAGGATCGGCGAATCCGACATGCGCGGCGATGCCGTTGCCAAAGAACGTGAATTCATGGGCGCGCCCGGTGCGATCCACCAATTGATCCGGCACGACCGCATGACGCGGGGCGAATTCCTCGCGCAAGCTGCCGACGGCGGTGATGGAAATGGCCCAGCGCACGCCGAGTGAGCGCAGCGCCCAGATGTTGGCGCGGTGGTTGATCTCATGGGCAAGCAGCCGGTGGCCATGACCGTGACGTGCGAGAAAGCAAACACGGCGACCAGCCACGCGGCCTTCGATGATGGGGCCGGATGGGTCGCCGAAGGGCGTTGAGACTTGGTGGCTGATCGGGTGTTCGAGCGAGTCGATCTGATAGAGTCCGCTGCCGCCGATGAAGGCGATGGCGGGTTCGGAGTGGATGGCTTGGTTCATGGGGTGATTGACTCAAGGTTCGCTTCGTAGATTCGGGTGAAGCATTTCTGCGTAGCGTGAGCTGTAAGGATGGACCTGGTGGGCAGGCATGCCGTCGCGTTGGAGCGGGCGTCCTTCGTTGGCCCATCGGAAGATCGAGCCTTCGAGATTGCGGACATCGGAAGCGCCGGCTTCGAGCAATTGCTCGGCCAGTTTCGAGGAGCGGTATCCCACCGAGCAGTAGAGTATCACCGGGCGTTTTGGTGTGAGGCTGGCGAGGAGTTTTTTCACATCGGCATCCGAATCGACGCGGCGTGCTCCGGGAAGGTGGCTTACGGTGAATTCGTTCGGCTCGCGCACATCAAGAAGGATCGGTGGTTCGCGGTCCGCATCGTCCAACCATGCCGCGAGTTCCGCAGGGGTGAGTGTGGGAACTTGCGGGAACTCTGCGGCGATTTCGCGTGTGATCTTGTCGAGCCTGACTTCAGGTGTGCCGTTGTGCTGGCCGCAGCCGATGACCAGGAATGCGAGGGTCCATACGATGGCTTTCACGGCTTGCGGGGGCGGTTGGCTTTGCGATTCGCAAGCGGTGTGCGCAGAAGACCCGGGATGGTTTGATCGGCCGGGCGGTCAAACTCGTCCAGGCCAAGCCGGATGGTTTCGGGTTTTTCGTTGATCCGGAAACTGCGGAACAGCCGGTCCCAGATGGAGAGCAGCGAGGAGTAATTCGAGTCCGTCTCCGGTTGCCAGCGCGAGTGGTGGACCTTGTGCATGTAGGGCGTGACGATGAACAGGCGCAGCGCTCGGTCCCACTTTTCGGAAACGCTGATGTTGGCGTGGTGGAACTGGACGACGGCGAACATGAGCAGTTCGTAGAGGGCGAGTTGTTCGATGCTGGCACCTAGTAGAACAATGAGAGGCACGCGCAGGATGGAGGACATGACGATTTCCCCGGTGTGGAAGCGGTTGGCCGTGGTGACATCCATGTGAGGGTCCGAGTGGTGAACGCGGTGGAAGCGCCAGAGGAAGGGAATGCGGTGATTGATGCGGTGCCAGTAGTAAGTCCAGGCGTCGAAGAGCAGGATGGCGAGCGGCCATGCGTACCACGCGGGAAGTGATAGCCAGTGGAGGAGGCCGAACGAGCGACTTTCCGCCCACGCCGCCGCCGACCACCAGAGACCGACGAAAATCAGGGTGGTGACGACGGCGTTGAGGATGCCTAACAGCACATTCCGGAAACCGTGGCGGACGCGTTCACGGCCTTTCGGAAAATGAAAGAACGGTGAGACGGTCTCCCATAGCAGGAGAAAGGCAAGCAGTCCCAAGGCGATCCACGGACGAATTTCGGTGACACCGGAGGTGGAGACTTGGGCGTTGAGGACGATGATCATGAGCGATGGTTCAAACGGTGACACAGGCGGGATGCGCGAAATGCAGGACCCGTCAGGCGCTTTATTAGCCACGATCCAGCAGTTTACGGCATGTTTCGTCCAAGCTGTCTGCGGAAACATCCGGTGGATTCATGGACGGATCAAAGCGTTTTTCGAGACGGCTGACCCATCCGGTCATGAGGCTCGCCTGGCTGGCACCGTGGATGTCCCACGCGTGGGCAGCGACGAGTGCGAGCTGGCCGGGTCGCACTCCGGCGACATCGGCAGCTTGCAGATACACCTCGCGACGGGGTTTCCAGTGGCGGACTTCGTCGATGGAAATGATCCGCTCGACATGCGCCAACAAGTCCGCCTGTTCCAAGAGCTGGCGCGTGTTGTCGGCACTGCCATTGGTCAATGCGAAGATGGGAATCCCGTTTTCGCGGAGGTGTTGAAATGCGGGCGCCACGTCGGGGTGCGCGGGAAGTTCCGCAAATCCGGCGAGCGCGTGGTCAATCCTGCTCACATCGCTGGCGATGTCCTTGGCGGCGAGAATTCCTTCGAGGGTTGCGCGGGCGACTTCGCCAAAGGGCGTGAACGTGCCGCTGGCATCGAGCGCGAACCCGTTGCGGAGTAGTCTTGCGAAGAAAAGTTCCAGACTCTCACCCGAAAGTCCCAAGTCGCTCAGGCGTTGCCGCATCGGGTCGAGCGAGAATAAGGTTTCCACAACATCGAATGCGATGGCCTGCGGGGGTGAGTGACTCATGAGGCCGAATGGTTCCGGTGGAAGGGGGCGGTTGTATTTCCGGAAGCCGACGAATTGGTCGGGGTCATGCTCCAATAATGCAGATTCTCGCGTAGAAACTCCCCGATCTCATCGCGAACACGCCTGAATGCCGCGCGAACCTCATCCGGTGTCCCGTTCACATGGGCGGGATCGTCGAAGCCATGGTGGATTCTCTCCACTTGGCCGGGAAAAACTGGGCAGATTTGGTCCACATTGCCGCAGACAGTGATCACCGTATGGACTGGTTGGTTCAGATATGTTTCGAGGCTCTTGCTTTCGTTTCCGGAGATGTCGATGCCGACTTCGCGCATGACTTCGATGGCCATCGGATGCACGTATCCCGCAGGGCGCGATCCGGCGCTTTGAACGTCGATCACGTCACCGGCAATCGAACGAAGGATGCCTTCGCCCATGTGGCTGCGGCAAGAATTGCCGGTGCAGAGGATGAGCACGGTGGGTTTGTCTGTGGGCATGGGAATCAGGATTCAGGAGGTCTTGACAGTTTTTTTTGCTGGGCAGCCAGCGCCAAGCGCCGGTGATGAGGATGAGGGCGAGCGGGACACCCACAGCCCAGCCGAACCATGTGAGGCCGGTGAGTGCGGCAATGCCGTTCCCGGCGACCCAGGCGATAAAGATGGCGATGCCGGGGCAAAGACCGGGGCCGCCGCATGTGCCGGTTGCGCAGGATTTGTCGGTGCAGGAAGGCGCGGTGTGGGGTTGGTTTTTCATTGGGTCACGATGCTAAGGTGTCGGTTGGTTCAACATGCCAGCAGGACTTTGTGGGTTGTTGGTTCTTCGAGTGCTCCAGTGCAGGAGCTTCCGTGGCCCGCGGTGCAGCCGAGGCAGTGGTTGGCGGTGAGGATTTTTTGAGTGGCCATCGACTCGGGAGTGACGTTCCAGAGGAAGAGCTGCTTGCCTTCGGCGCGTTGTTGCATGCGCAGCATCTGGTTGAAGTCGCAGTCGAAGACCTCGCCCTCGTAGCCGATATTGATCGTGCTGCGGCACATCAGGCCCTCGACGGTGGCGGGATTGAAGCTGTTTGCCAGCAAGTCCATGTAGTAGTCCCATTGCCCGTGCTCGCGGAGATCTACGGCGAAGCGGGCGATGGGCAGATTGGTGATGGCGAAAAGCCGGGTGAAGACGATGCCATAGCGCTGCTTCAGTTCGATTTTGTAATCGGCTTCCAGTTCGGCCTGGTCGGGCGGGAGCTTCGCGCCGATGGGGTTGTAAACCAAAGTGAGAGGAAGCGTGGTACCGTAGCCGACGGCGTTGAGTTTCTTGAGAGCGCTGATACTTTTCTGGAACACGCCGTCTCCGCGCTGAGCATCGACGTTGTCCTCCAGATAGCACGGCAGCGAGGCCACGACCTCCACTTCATGTTTCGCCAGGTATTCCGGCAGGTAGGAGTGGGATTTGGTCTCGATGATGGTGAGGTTGTTGCGGTCGATCACATGTGCCCCGACCTCGCGGGCGGTTTCGACAAAGTAGCGGAAGAACTCACTGATTTCCGGCGCGCCGCCGGTGATGTCCACGATCTTGGGCCGATGCTCGCGGATCCAAGCACCGACCTTGTGGGCGACCTCTTCGGTCATCATCTCGGTGCGGTGTGGACCGGCATCGACATGGCAGTGGGTGCAGGTCTGGTTGCACTTGCGGCCGACGTTGATCTGGAGGGTTTCGAAGCGACCCCGGGTGAGCGGCGTGTGGTGTTCGGTGAGCTTTTGCTGGAAGTGGTTCATGGAAATCGTTCGGTGACTTGTCATTGAGTCGTTCGCGCGGGGGATTTCTTAACACGTGGGTTTCACGATGCCCGGTTCAGCCAATAGACGATGCTGGCTCCAAGCAACCAACCGGCGGCGACGCAGAGCGCGACGTTGAGCAGGTAATACCCGAGCCGGTCGTGAAATCCAAGCGGCAAGAGGATGAGCAGACTGGCCAAGGCAAGCAGGGCGAGCGAAACGAGTGGAAACCAGTAACCACCCGTGCGGACCGCGCCGGTGAGAAAGAACAGGCTGACGTTGAGGATGGCCAGCAGATTGACGCTGCGCGAGAGCGCCGGCCAGAGGACGATGTGCTGTTCCCGGAAGCAGTCTTGGCAGCGACGGATCATGAGGCCTGGCGGTTGTGGGGATGGGTGGGGGTGGCGCGATCTACCAGAATTTCTACCGTCAGGGCATGGAGTTCACTCCCCTCCACAAAGCAGTCTTCCTCATGGCAGATCAGTGGAACTACGGCGGAATGGGCATCCGCCATGGCGCGGTCGATGTCGCGGATGTTTAGGTGGTGGAAATCGGGGTTCGTGTGCATGCCCGTGAGTCGTCATGGAACCGCTTGCCTTAACAATTTGTATCAACTTGAGCGATTGGCAGCTTTCACGATACGAATCAATTCAGACTGATGAGTGCCAATGCCGCCAGGGCCGCCAGGGCCGCCGCCACTGGCAGTGTGATGACCCAGGATGCGAGGACGGGAATGACGGATTTCCATTTGGCCTGACCTGTGACGGTGCCCATGCCGAGCAAAGCTCCGACGCTGACGTGTGTGGTGCTCACCGGCAGGCCGTGCAGGCTGGCGGTGGTGACGAGCAGGGCCGTGGACAGGTTGGCGGCGAAGCCTTGGCCGGCGTTCATGTCGGTGAGTTTGTGACTCATGGTGTGGGCGACACGGCGGGCCTGGATGATGCCGCCCGCTGCCATCGCTGTGGCAATGATGAACAGGCTCCACTGGGGTTTGACGGCACCGGCAACCAGAAGCAGCGCGGCGATCTTGGGTGTGTCGTTGAGGCCGCGGGCGAAACTGACCGCGCCCGCGCTGAGGAAATGAAGCGTGTCCATGGTCGGTTTCGCTTCGATGCCAAGAAAGGATCCGTGGTAGCGACGTTCGCATTCCGGGGTGGTGCCGACTTCCCATGCGAGCGACTCGGAGGCCATGCAGGAGACACCGGCATCGGAAACAGGCTGCCATTTCCCACCGACACAAACACAGGTTTCCTCGCGGATTCCGGTGGCCTTGCGCAGGCCTTTTAAAAACAGATAGATGACTCCACTGGTCACTAGAGCGAGCATCGGACTCAGCAGCAGGGGCAGGATGAATTGTTTTCCCAACATGGTAAAATGCACACCGCCACCCACCGCGGTCATGCCCGCGCCGACCATTGCGCCGGTGAGGCCATGGGTGGTCGAGATGGGAAAGCCAAGACGGGTCGCCAGGAGAACCGTGCCGCCCGCGCCGAAGGCTACTGAGAGGGCGAAGACAGGCGAAAGCACCAGTTCATCGGGCACCAAGCCTTTGCCGGAGAAGTTTTTCAACAGGACAGAAGCGAGGAATAGAGCGGCGATGCTCCCGGCTGCGGTGGTCACGGTGGCCCAGGTGATGGCGGTGCGGTAACTGCACGTCTTGCTGCCGTAGAGGCTGGTGACTCCCTTGAAGTTGTCATTGGCCCCATTGGCATAGGCGAGCAGAACCACGCCGACGATGAGAAGTGCAATCATCATCGGGCTGGGGTTGCGGCCTCGGTTGCGGCATTGAGGATGGCTTCGGGATCAAGACGGGTTTTGTAATCCGGGTTCACGTGGGCGAAGCGAATCACGCCGTCCTTGCCGACGACGAAGACGGCGGGATGCGGCAGCAGGTGGTGGGTTTTTCCCGAGGCTGCTTCGAGGTCGATCTGGTATTCGCTTTTGTATTTCGCAACGAGTTCGTCCGGGACCTGAAAGGAGATCTTGAAGGCCTTGGCGGTGGCCATATCGGAATCGGAGAGCAGGGTGTAGCCGAGTTTTTCGCGGTTCGGTGTCTCCTTGAGCTTGGCCGGTTGGTCGGTGCTGATGGCAAGGAGCTGATAGCCGTTCGCGACCAGCTTGTCCTTGATGTCCACAAGCGCCATGAGGTGCTTGGTGCAGAACGGGCACCAGCCGCCGCGATAGAAGATCAGGACAGCGGGCTGTTTGGCGATGTGTTCCCGGAGCTTGAATTCGCCGCCATCGGCATCGCGAAGAACGACATCGGGAATGGGGTCGCCGGTTTTGAGGTGGGCCGGTGGTTTTTCCTCGGCCACGAGAAATGCACTGGAGACGGCCAGGGATAGCAGTGTGATGAATGGGATTCGTTTCATGGTGATGATGTGGGTATGGCGGGGGCGACTCCTTCGGGTTTTGTCAGATAAAAACAGGGAAGCCGGTCTGGATTTTGGATTCGAGCGCCACTCCCCCCCCCGGGGCAGCACTGGGTTTTGCCAGACCGACTTCCAAGATGTTTGGGGGCGGACTTCAGCAGCACGAAGCCCCATCGCCGCCAGTGCGGCACTGGGCGGCCTCGGTGGTGGCGTTGTAGTCCTGGCCTTTGGTTTCCTTCGGGTGGCGCTCGCGGGTGCCGGAGCAATCGAAGGGCTTCGCATCCTCCACCGGGATTTCCGTGAGCGGTTCGACGAAGGCGAAGTGATCGCGGTAGGGGGCTTGTTGATAGAGAGTGAAGGTCTTGTCGCAGACGGCGTAGCGTTTGCCGCGTTCGAGAGCGTGGCCGTCGTCATCGAGCACCTTCTTGAACGGACCTTTGTAGATGACGGCATGATTTCGCTCGAAGCAGGGACCCTGTTTGCCTTTCCATGCCTGGATGGTGACGGAGCGGAACTCGATGCCTTCGACGGTCTGCCACGGTGCGTCGTCGCGTTTGAGGATTTCGATGCCGTGGAAGCCGGCATCCTCGAATGCTGCTAGAAGACCCTCTTCGGTGTAGGCACCGCTGATACAGCCGCTCCAAAGGTAGGGATCGTTCTGGAGGTGGAGCGGGATTTCCTCGTCGGAAACGATGTCGGAAATGACGGCGCGGCCACCCTTTTTCAGCACGCGGAAGATTTCCTCGAAAAGTTGCCGCTTGAGGTGGGTCTCCACGAGGTTGAGCACGCAGTTGGAAACGACGACGTCAATGCTGTCGGTGGCGATGAGCGGGTGCTTGACGCGGAGGTCGGCGGCGAGGGCGTCGGCGGAGAGGAAGGAATTCGCGTCGGCGATGGGGTTCTTGCGGAGTTCCTGATCGAGAATTTCGAGATCGAGGGCGAGATCCTGGATGCGTCCCTTGCGGAACTCGACGTTGGCGTGGCCGATGTTTTCGGCGACAATGGGCGCATTGCGGCGGGCGACTTCAAGCATGTCGTCGGTCATGTCCACGCCGATGACCTTCCCTGTGGGGCCGACCACTTGGGAAGCGATGAAGCAGATTTTCCCGGTGCCGGAGCCGAGATCGAGCACAGTTTCTCCGGGGTGAAGATGCTTCGAGGGATCGCCACAGCCGTAATCCTTCTCGATGACTTCGGTGGGGATGGCCTTGAGATACTGAGGATCGTAATCGACCGGACAGCAGAGTGCGGCTTCGGGTTTGGCGGCGGCCGCGGCGTAGCGCTCGCGGGTGGCGGATTCGGCGGATGGAATGGAGGGCGATGTCATGGGATGAACTCTATTGTCTCCCGTGAGTCGCTTGATTCGATTCCGCTTTAACAGTGATCCGATGAATTTTTCAGAAAACCGGCGATGGACGGGACTCACTCCTTGCTGCGGCTCTTCAAATGACGGGCGATGCGTTCCTTGGCTTCCTCGGAAAGGGATTCGGAGCAGCAATCACCCTCGTGCTCATGCTCGCAGGTGGTTTTGATCAACTTGCGCATGCCTTCGAATTGGGCGGGCAGGCTGCTGCAGAGGCCGCACATCGAGAGGTGGACCCGCAGACGGAGGGATTCACGCTTGGTGAGTTCCCGGTCCATTTTCTCGCTGCACAGGTTGAACGCGCTGCGGCAGCACAAACCGAGAGCCTTGAGGATCGGGCACATGATGGCCTGCTTCACCCGGTAGGTGAGAGGCGGAGGAGGAAGATGCTGGCCGGGTTTCATGGCTGGATTCCGTTTTCCTGCAGGCAGAGGCGAAGGCGTTGACGCGAGCGGGTGAGCAGCACGGCGGCGCTGCCGGCGGTGACCCCTGCGGCGGAGGCTGCCGAGGGGACGTCGAGACCGTCAACCTCCCGCAAAGTGAAGAGCGTGCGGAGTCGTTCGGGAAGCTTGTCCATGCAGGCACGGACCCAAGCCATCAGTTCGTTGCGGTGTGCCGAGTCATCCGGGGTGCTTGCCAGCATTTCCAACCCGTGAGAGGGATCCACCTTCCACGCCCCCTTCGAGGTGAACAAGCTGTCCACCGGATCCTGGCCCGCATCGTCCTCATCGGCGGCATGGACCGCTTGATCGGTTGGCGTGCGCTTGGATTTGCGGAAGTGATCGATGACCTTGAATTTCATGATGCCGATGAGCCAGGTGCTGAGGGATGAGCGCCCATCGAAGCTCTCCAAGCGTTGCCAGGCCGCCGAGAGGCAATCCTGCACGAGGTCCTCCGCCGTATGGTGGTCCTTGACCCGCGAAAGCGCGAATCGGTAAAGCGCATCGGCATGCTGCATCAGATCTTCAATGGGAATGGGAGTCACAGGCGGCGGAGGGTGTTGGGAGTGCGAGGCCGCAAGGGGTTGTCGTATTCCATGACAGTTTCTTAACAACGGATTCCGCTGATGTAAATGACATGATCGTCGGAAGGGTTCTAGGTTTCGGAGAATGAGTGTTTATCGCCTCCAATGAATGGCGGAGGTTTCGCCGCCAATTGGCGTGGAGGTCCGTCGGCGAAGCAGGGCGGTCCGCCGGTGCGGTGGTGGAGGGGTTTGGGGAGGGAACTCCCCAGGCGAAGGGGGGCGAGGCGCACGATGTAACCTCGCGGGGGAAGGCATTCCCCCGGACGGAAAAGCAGGTGCGGGAAGTGAATGGAGGGAATTTCCAGTGAACGAGAACGGTGGAATTTGACAATCTGTCGCGATGCTCGACAGGGCAAATGAGGGTCAGGTATTGTAGTTCCGGCCCTGTGGTGGCGCTATTTACCCTACGGCAAGGTCACTTCAACCACACCGAAACATTTCGCGGCGTCGATCCGCTCCGACCGGGTGACACGCTCCCATCCGTCAACACTCGGCCCGACCACTTCGTCTCCGGCCATCGGCACGAATGATCCTTCGGCGAGGGTCGTGGATCGTTTTGCGGTATAAATCATCGAGCTGTCGGTCTGGCGGGCATACTCCACCTGAAGCGTGGTGCCGTTTTCGTCGGCTACGACGGAAATGTGGGGCAAATGCCCAGGTTGTCCGGTGGCCGGGCCGTGGTATGGAACAGCCCCTTGAATGCCGAAGGCATACTTCAGCAGGTTCGCCACGCCGTCACCATGGGGAGTGGCGCTTGGGGCGGCATCCAATCCATCAAGGCCGGACGCTTCGGTCCAGACATGAAAATCCAAGATCGCGCCGACCTCGAACAGGAAAGGCTCGCGCCCGGTTGCTTCCGTCACCGCACTGAAAAACAGACGGTTTCCCGCAAGCACCAACTGGTTTGGTGCCGACCCGCCCGGACCGGGGGCCAAATCGGCGACCAATCGGGTACCGTTCGCAGTTCCATTGGTCACCCACAATTCCTCGCCAGTGATGCCGTCGTTGGCTTGGAAATACACCACTCCTCCCACTGTCTTCAGGTTGCATGGTGCGGAACCGACAGAGCCCGGTCGGATGTCGCGCACCATCACGGTGCCGGCCGGCGTTCCGTCGCTGAGCCACAGCTCGTCGCCATGCACCCCGTCGTTGGCCACAAAGAACAACAGTCCACCACAGGTTTCCACATAGGGGTCTGCCGGGAACGGGTAATAATAGTCCGGACCGCTGTCGCCGATTTGCCTGACCAATTCTGCATGCCCGTCTTGCGCCATCCAGAGTCGCAATCCGGTGGTGCTTTTTTCTTCGAAGAAAAACAAACGGTTGCCGGCCGCCAGGAGCGGATAGACGGCCCCCGGCCCCTGCCATCCGCTGACCTGCGCGGTTCCCTGCTCCGTGCCGTCAGTCCGCCACAACCGGGAGCCTGCACCGTTGTAAGCTTGGAAATACGCTTCGTTACCGACCCTCGTGAACCACGACGGGCTTGATCCCTGAGAGCCGGGGATGAGGTCCTTGACCAAGCGGGTGGTTTCCCCGTCGGTCCACCACGGCTCATTGTCATATCCGGACGCTGCGGCGGTGAACAGCAGGCCGCTGCCCAGTGTTCCAAGCTGATTGCCCGCGTTCCCTTTGATTTTCACCGTGCTGTTTCCATCCGTGATCCACAATCCGCTCTCCGTTTCGTCCTGCGCCGTGAATGCCAGCCGCCCGTTGAAAGCCGCCATGCCGTTCACGTATGCCGAGGCGTTGCCGGGATTGATGTCACGGACCATTGCGGTCCCGCTTGCGCCACTCGTCCACAATTCCCTGCCATGCACGCCGTCAACGGCCTCGAAAAACAGGTTTTCGCCCGCTACTGCAAAACGTGCGGGTGTGGAATCCTCCGCGCCCGGACGGACATCCATCAGCATTTGTGTTCCCCCCGCGGTTCCGTCGCTCCGCCACGGCTCCTCACCGGCGATGCCGTCATCGCCGCAGAAAACCAGGGCGTTTCCCCAAGCGGCCATGCCGTTCGGTTCGATCCCTATCAATCCGTCCCTTGTTCCCGTTAGATCCCGCAACATTCCGGTACCGTCCGGCGTGCCGTCGCTCGACCATAACTCGTATCCCGACTGACCGTCGTTTCCCTCGAAGAAAAGCGTTCCGGCTTCCACCATCAAATCCCGCTGCCCCCAAGCGGTTTCGGACGTGGTCACTTGCTTGACCGCCTGCGTCCCGGCATTGGTGCCATCGCTCCGCCAAAGGACTTCACCACCCTCATTGCGCAGGAAGAACAAGGTTGTGCCGTCGGCGACGAGCGATGTTGGTTCCGCAGCACCCGGCCAGGTTTTCACGGGCCAGGCATTTTCCCCGTCGCTGGCCCACAAACCGCGACCGACGATCCCGTCGTCGGCGGTGAAATAGAGGGTCTCCCCACACCATGTCAACTCCTGGGGAAACGATGATGGCTCTCCCGCCTGAATATCCGCGACCCGTCGGGTGACGGTACCATCGCTGGTCCACAATTCGACGCCCGCCTCTGAGTCATTCGAGACGAAAAACGCCCTGCTGCCTCTAACTGCTAGTCCGACAGCGGCCAGCGCCCCCTCGGGAAATGTGGCGATCATACCCGCCGAACCCTCGAACCACGACCACAGTTCCTTGGCGGTTCCGCGGTTCAACGTGATCCACAGGCAGCCGTCGGCACCGGCCATCGAGACCATCCGCGCCCCGGCCCCGAGGTCGGCCAGTTTTTCGGTTTCCGCCTGGGTGCCAGCGGAGCGCCACAGTTCGTGACCCAGATTTGAACCAAACAAGGCCCCGTCCATTTCAGTGAGCATTTCAGGATAGCCGAAGGGCCGGTAAGGCGGAAACGAGGTGCCTTGTGCCGGATTCAACAGCCAGGTCCCTGCGGTTGTGCCGTCGCTCCGCCACAGGCCCCAACCGAAGAAACTGGGGGAAATCGGGCCATTCGAAAAGTAGAGCAACCCACCCGCCGCAGTCGCCTGCTTCGGGATGAATCCCGGGACGCCCGGACTCGGGTCGGCCATCACGGTTTCTTCGCCGTCGCTGCTCCAGAGTTTGATTCCATGCTCCCCGTCATCGGCGAAAAAGAATACCCGGCTCCCGACTGCCCGCAGCATGGAGGGAAAGGACCCCGATTGCCCGACACGCAGGTCCCTCACCAGCCTCGTTCCGCTGGGGATGGCCGACCTTGGCGAGCACGAGACCGGAGGCGTAGGCGGAGGTGAAGCGGATCTTGGCGGACATGTGGGAGGCAAATACCGGCTGGAGCCGTTTGAACATTCCGAATTCGAATATCCATCCGGATCGTCTGATTTCAGATGCCGGGCACGCCGCAACGGGTGGTGCATGCGGGGTTTATCCCGGCCGATCAGAGTCCTCCCACAGCCGCGTGCGCAATGCCTCGGCGGCGGCACGGGCTTCGGCTTCCTTCTTGCTCTTGCCCTTGCCCGTTGCGAGCACCAGGCCACGCCAGGAAACTTCGGCTTGGAATACTCGCCGGTGATCGGGCCCGCTCTCGCTGACAATCCGATAGACGGGGGCCTGGGGGTGGATCGACTGCAGGCATTCCTGCAATTCGCCTTTCGGATTCCGCTCCTCCGGGCTTAAAACCATGCTGCCGATTTCCGCCTCAAACAAGCGCAGCACCAGTTCCCGCACCTTGTCGGGACCTGAATCGAGATATACCGCTCCGATCAGCGCCTCGAAGGCGTCCGCCAGTGTCGAGAGACGCCGCCGGCCGCCTGTGGCCTCCTCGCCCTTGCCGAGCAGGACATAGTCGCCGAGATGGATCGCCATGGCGAATCGGGCGAGCGCCCGGCGGGAAACCACGCGCGAGCGCAGTTTGGTGAGGCGTCCCTCGGTGAAGTCCGGGAACATGCGGAACAATTCTTCCGTGACGATCAACTGCAGGACAGCATCCCCCAGAAACTCCATCCGCTGGTTGTCGAAGTGCGGCTTCTGCGACTCATACGCCAGGCTCGGATGCGTGAGTGCCTCCGCCAGAAGCAGCGAATTGCGAAATTTGTAATGAATCCGGCTTTCCAGCGGCTGCATTGGTCGTGTGACTTGAATTCCTCCTTTTCCTCCCGGACCCGGCTTCGAATCCCGATGGGAAAGATGGGGTGATCGACGGGACTCGAACCCGCAACAACCAGAATCACAATCTGGGGCTCTACCATTGAACTACGACCACCATTTTAAATGGCGGGCGCGACAATGGATCGAAGTCCGTGAATATGGAAAGGCAAAAATCATCCGACCCGCCGGAAAATCAGTGCTGCCAGCCCGGCGGGCCGTTTATCCGGACTTGGCAGACAGCCGCAGCAAGGCATTCTGTCGCCCGCCCCGCCCATGACCGTCCTTCTTCAACGCATCGCCCCTTGGTTTGTCGCCGTTCTGCTTTGCCAGTGCGGGGCACCCCAGCCGCCGCAATGCCACCGCGTCCCACGGGAATCGCGCACTCCTGCCGCAGCCCTCATTGACGAGGCGCGCCAAAACTGGGCCGTCCTCGCAAATACCGCACGCCGGGGCGAGTGGGAACCGGCTCGCTCGCGCTACAATGCGGCCGTCGCCAAACTCTTCGATCAACTCCGCTGCGGGCCAAACGGTTGGAACACCCGGGCGGCGGCCATCGGCACCCGCATCGCTGCTCCCGGCCCGGAACAACTGGATCTTGCGAATCTCGACGTCCTGTTTCCCGCATCTCTCGTCAATGGCAAGGTCGTGCGAGCCCACAAGACCACTGATGGCGTCGGCGTTCCGCTCGTCGGTTGGAAGAAAACCACACCCGTCGGCCAGAAACGCGAGAAATACCATCTGCCTAACGGCCTGCCCTACAGCGCCACCGCCATCCTGTCCTTTGATCGGCCCGGTGCCCCTGTCTGGCAATTCGCCAAGCGTTGGAAGAAGGATAATGCCAGGATCGGATCCGCCACCCACACCCTGGCCGCCGATTGGTCCGCCGCCAACGCCTTCTACTGGCAGATGTGCGAACTCGATGATCTCAAAATCCAGAACGTCATTCTTCCCGACCGCTACATGGAGGAGTCCGGTGTCTATTTCATCACCCCTTACGACCCGGAAAAAATCCCCGTCGTCTTCGTCCACGGCCTCGTTTCCAGTCCGGATGCCTTCAAGAACCTGATCAACGAACTCGCGCCGGAGCCATGGTTCCGCCGGCGCTATCAGATCTGGCTCTACAACTATCCGACCGGAAATCCATGGATCTTCAGCAGCATGAAATTCCGCGAACTCATGCGCGAGACCTGCGCCTACGCCCGCACCAAGGGCCATGACCGCAACCTCAACCGCATGGTCGTCGTCTCCCATTCCATGGGCGGCCTCATCACCCGCTCCAGCGTCACCGATCCCAAATCCGTGTTCTACGACGCAAATTACACGAAGCCTCTCGATCAACTCAAGGTGAGCGCCGAATCCCGCGAGCTCATCCGGAACGCCGCCCTCTATCAGCCGCTCACGGAGCCCGAACGCGTGGTCTTCCTCGCCGTCCCGCACCGCGGCAGCCCGATGGCCACCCTGCGTCCCGCCGTTTGGATCTCCAAACTCATCCGCCTGCCCAAAACCCTGACCATCGAGCTGTTCGACAACACCATGCTCGCCATGGGGGACGTGGTCCAGGGCGACGATCCCTCCCAGCGCCTGCCCACCTCCATCAACAGCCTTTCGCCCGCCAATCGCGCGACTATCGCACTCAACCGTCTCGCGCTCCCCCGGAACATCGTTTTCCACTCCGTCATCGGTGACCGCGGCAAGTGCAACACCCCCGATAGCAGCGACGGCGTCGTGCCGTACTGGTCCTCACATGTCACACCTGTCGCCTCGGAAAAGATCGTCCCCTGCAATCACAGCGTTCCCGACAGCCCCGCAGCCGCCGAGGAACTCAAACGCATCCTCAGACTCCATCTGGTTTCTTCGCTGAATACTGAAAACTGAAAACTTTCAACTCTCTCCATGTCTCCCGAACAACAACTCGCCCAACTCACTGCCGGTGCCGCCAAGGTGCTCTCCGAAAAGGAACTGCTCGAAAAACTCCGCGAGTCGGTGAAAAACAAGCGCCCGCTGAGGATCAAGCTCGGTGTCGATCCCACCGCGCCGGACATTCACTTCGGTCATACCGTGGCCCTGGAGAAACTCCGGCAGTTCCAGTTGTTAGGCCATCAGGCCGTGCTGCTCATCGGCGACTTCACCGCCACCGTCGGCGATCCCTCCGGCCGCTCCGCCACCCGCCCGCCGCTCACCCGCGACGAGGTGCTCGCCAACGCCGAAACCTACACCGACCAGGCCTTCAAGATCCTCGACAAGTCCAAAACCGAGATCGTTTACAACGGCGACTGGTTCCGCAAGATGAGTTATGAGGAAATCCTCAAGCTCAACTCGCGTGTCACCCTCCAGCAGATGCTCCAGCGCGAGGACTTCCGAAACCGACTCGATGCCGGTCAGGAAATCCGTCTCCATGAACTTCAATACCCGATCATGCAGGGCTGGGACTCGGTGGAAATCCGCGCCGATGTCGAACTCGGCGGCACCGACCAGCTCTTCAACATCCTCGTCGGCCGCGACCTCCAGAAGGAGGAGGGCCAGTCCCAGCAGGTCGTCATGGTGCTGCCGCTGCTCGAAGGTCTCGACGGTGTCCGGAAAATGTCCAAATCCTATGGCAACTACATCGGCGTGTCCGATCCGCCGCAGGAAATGTTCGGCAAGCTCATGAGCGTGTCCGACGAGCTGATGGACCGTTATTACCTTCTCCTCTTAGGCGTGGCCCGTGATCCCGCAGGCCACCCGATGGACGCCAAGAAGGCCCTCGCCGAGAAACTCACCGCCCGCTACCACGGCGAAGAAGCCGGTGCCGCCGCGCGTGCCGACTGGGACACGCGTTTCTCGAAAAAAGACCTTGTTCACGCGGACCTGCCGGAGCTGTCCATCGGTGATCTTCCCGCGGATCTAACGGTTCTTTCACTCGCCGCCCGCGCCTTCAAGGCCGCGTTCGATCTGGAAAAATCCAACAGCGAGCTGCGCAAGCAATTCATCACCTCCGGATCCGTCCAGCTCAACGGTGAAAAACTAACCGATCCCTCCGCGGCCGTTTCCCCGCAGTCAGGCGACGTGCTCAAGCTCTCCAAAAAGCATGCGGTCCGTTTGATTTGATCGTTTCCTGTTCGAAGTCGCCGCGATCCTGTTTTTCCACAATCATGGCGATCTCCGGCCGGACGTCGGCCAGAAGGGGTGAATCCAGCAATTTCGGCAGCAGTTTCCGGTCATAAGGCGTGAGCGGGCTCGGCGTGGCGGACGGACGCCACTTCATTTGGAAGGCCGCGACATGGCGCGGCGTGGCTTCGCGGAGTTTGAGCAGGATGTGCCAGCCCGCCGGATCGGTATCGCCGAAATGATGGTGCGGCAGATCGATCGGCAGTTTTTCCAGCAGATCGCGAAAAGCCGGAGTGGGAAACGAGGTGGCTGCGATGAGCGTGCGCCGCTCCGTATTCGCGGCGGCGTATTGGCGGAAGGTGGTCTTACGGTTTTCGATGCTGAGCAGGCGATCCGCGGTGGTGGTGATGCGGGAACAACGCGCGAGATCCGCGGCGGAGATGAGCACGTGGGTCAGTCCGTCGAAGTCATGGCTGCCGCCATCCGGGGAATGCAGGCAAACCGGGCCGTGCAGCTCGACATGCGAATCACCCGCGACAAAGCCGAGCGATTTGAATGACATGGCGGACCCGAGCAAACGCGTGAGTGCGGCTTCAAAAGTCCTCTGGTGCCGTTCGAGGCCCTTGGAATCCAGGCCGCATTCCACGCTGGCGGTGCGAATCATCGTGCCGACCGGCCATTCGCGCTGGCTGAGTTTCGCCGTCGTTTCCAACAATCCGCGCAGCGTTGCCGGATGAGTCCAGGTGAACGGCCGCAGCGAGCGCGCGGATGAGAACTCGATGGTTAGGGATTCGCAGAGCGCCGCCCATTCGTCCTGAAACCGCTGATGCCCGCGTTGGTAAAACTCCGAAACGATTTCCAGGGAGGCTGCCTGCAAATCGACACTCGCGATGCCGCCGAACAGACCTTGCAACCATGACTCCCGGCCAAGCGGCAGAGTGATGCGTTCGACCAGATACTGCCGGTAGCGATGGCGCTTGAGGATCAAGTTCCCCGCTTTTTCCAGTGCTTCCGCCTCGCGCGCCGCCGTTGTCTGGTTTTCGGCGCTGGTGATGCCGGCATCTTCTAACAAACGCGCCCAATTCCGTGTGAAAGCCCGGCTGGTTTCCGCAATGCGCCTGCCGCGTGCGGCGTGCCATTGGCGGTGCAGTTCCGCGAGCCATGCGGGTTGATTCATAACAGGGCCTCCACCAGCTTGTCACGGTCCACTTTGACCACCCAGTTTTCGATATTGGTGATCTGGCCGCTCTTTTCATCATAACTGCGCTCTACGCGGCATTGCACGACGGTCTCAGCATGCTGGATCATCGTCGGCAAGCGGTCCTCCGGGAAGGCCATGATGAGTTGCAGGCCGAAGTTTCTGGCAAGTTCGAGGCAGGCATCGATGCGATCACCGGAGAGTTTCGAAAACGCCTCGTCCATGATGACGATGCCGAGGTTCTTGCGTGATTCGCGCGGGCCGAGGTCATAGACGCGTTGGAATGCGGCTAACATGGCGACGAAAAACGGGGCCTGGTTTTCTCCGCCGCTTTGTTTCTTGGCGTTGCGGTTGAGCGAGATGGCCGCGCCTTCGCCCTTGCCGGTGGGCGTGGCCTGGATGTCCCAGTGATGATAGTAACGGTAATCCAGCGCCCGCTGCTGGCGCGGGTCTTCGGAGTTTTCGATGGCGGCCATGAGTGCGGCCTTGGCGTTTTCGATCTCTTCCTTCGCGCCGGAGGCGAAGAGTTCGAGGCCGGGGTTGAGGCCCTTGTCCACCAGCGTCCAGATCGCGCTGTGGCTGCGGTCCGCCTTCATCGAAAGCTGATAGCGCCAACCGCCGATGTCGTGGTCCATGGCGCGGTTGAGCTCGCGTTTCGTGCGCTCCGCCTCGTCCAACTTCTCTTTAAGGACATCGAGCACCTGGTGTTGGAGCCGGTCTTCCCATTCCTTGCGCGCGTCTTCGGCGGCGGAGGTGTATTTTTCGAGTTCGTGGGATTCCAGCTCGCTGCGGCGCGCATCGTAGCGGGTGTTTTCGTCGTCGTCGGGATCAAAAGCCCCGGCGGTTTCGGGATGGGTTTCGGCCAGTGCCCTGCGTTCAAGGTTGCGGGATTCGCGCGCCTTGTCGGCCTCGTATTCGCGGATGCGCGCCATTTCGGCGGCGGCTTCGAGGCGTTGCTGCCACTTGGGAAATTGGCTGCGCGCCGCGGCGATGAGCTCGTCGATTTCCGAATCGCGGATTCCATCCAGCGATTCGCGGCTGGCCTGGCGTTTGATGAGGGCGGCGCGTTCCTCCTCCTCCATGCCGGCGATGGCATCCAGCATCATGCGCTCCTGTTGGGCGAATTTCTCGATGCTGTTAGCCAGTCGGCCGGTGCGTTCAATCACGCCCTGGAAGGTCTTCTCCAGGACGCGGAGTTTCTCCACGGTTTCCTCGCGTTCGGGTGTGGCTAACAGGCGGATGGTTTCATCGAGCTGGGCGAGTTCCTTGCGGAGTCGCGGCAGGTCGCGGAGTTTCGAACTGCCTGCGGGCGGCTCGGCCTTGTCGAGTGTCCATTGCTCGCCGCGATGGAGAAAGGTCCGCCAATCCTCGCGGCTGCGATGTTGGATGGCGAGTTCCTCCTTCACCTCGGCGAGTTCATCCTGGCGCAGCGTGCGCAGGCGGCGCAGGCCTTCCTCGCCGATGGTGAACTCCTTCGCAGGCTGGAAATGCAGGCGCTGCGGCGGGTCTTTGAACCAGCCGTCCTTGGAAAGCGCGCGCGGGTGCAGTTCCAGTTGCGCAGGCGACTCGACAGCGATGACATCGCCAAAGAGATGGTGGAGGTAGGCTGAGGCGAGATCATGTGAGGTCTCGAAAAGCGCGGTCACCGTTCCCGGTTTCGGGCTCTTCGGGGCGGTGCCGAGTTCATCGGGATGCACGAGCACCTCGTCGATGTGGCCGAGACGGCGCGCTTGTTCCCAGGCGGCTTTGAAATCGGCGGCAAGCACGGCGGAGCGCTTGTTTCCTAACAGGCTTTCGAGCAGTGGCCACCAGGGCTCGGCTTCCGCCTTCACTTCAATCACCCGGCCAAGCGCGTCTGCTTTCTGGCCACGGGATTTCAATGCGTCCAACAAGGGCGTCGGCGCGGCGCTGCCCTTGTGATCGAGATCGTCGAGTTCGCGGCGGAGTCTTGCCTCGCGGCTTTCGAGATCCTTGATCCTGTCCTCCACGGGCCGCAACCGGTCGCGGGCGTCGTTGACCATCGCCTGATAGATGCGCGGCATGCGGGCGGCGGCATCCAGCGCGGCGGCCTCATCGGCACCCTGCATGAGCTTGAGCCATGGGCTCGCGTTTTCCGGTTCCTCAAGGCCGAATTCCTTACCGAGACGCAGCCATTGTTTCCAATACCGGATGCGGTCATGGAGGAACTGGCGGGCGGATTTTTCGATCTCCTTGAGCGCGTCGAGTTCGCGGCCGACCTCCTCGCGGTGGCTGCGGTCTTCGGCGAGGCGGGTGATTTGCAGGTCATTGCCGGCGACGAGGCGGATCTTTGCGAGTTGGGAATCGAGTTCGTTGCGTTCGCTGATCGCCGCCTCGTAGTCCGCGCGCTGCTCGGAGTTGTGATCGCGCAGTACATCGAGCTGGTTGCGCCGTTCCGTGAGTGCTTCGAGCTTCTGCTCGTGGGCCAGCGCCTCGTGCAGGTGCGAGTGCATGCGCGCATCGCGGCGGGCCTCGCGGTATTCCCGATGCAGCGCGCCGATGCGGGCCAGCCGGGCATGCTGGTCGTGCATTTTCTCCAACCGCTCCTGGGCGCGGCGGTGGGCATCCACGCTGGCGCGCACGGCCTTCACATCGGGCAGACCCGGTTCTAACAAATAATCACGGATGAATTTTTCGAACGACTCGACCGGTTGGAAGGCCATCGAGTTTGGCAGGGTTTTATTCATCTGCACGCGGTCGAAACCGAGGTGGCCGCGCGATCCCATTTCGTCGAGATAAGAAGCCTGGCGATCAAAGACTTCGCCTCCGAGATCGCGTTTCACATGCACGCGGAACTCGTCCTCGGACATGAAGGCGACGGCGTCCGGATCGAGATCTCGGCTGAGGAAATCCTCGCGTTCGAGGCGATTCGGCACGGTGAACCAGAGCGTGCGCGCCTTGGCGGTGGGGCCTTCGTATTCGATGCGCGCGCCCCACGTTTCGCGGCGCGGGGATTCCTCACCTTTTGCCAGCGGCCAAGCAAATTCGAGGCCGGCGAGCGTGACTCCGGACGGGCGCAGGTAGCGCTCCTGTCCGTCATTGCCCTGGGTGTTCGTGTCGCACAGGCAGTAGCCGCGTAGTGAACGTCCGCCGCCGGCTCCGGCGGCTGCCTTGTTGAAACGGCTGAGCGCCTCGCCTAACAGGACGAACTGGATCAGGTCGAGCAGCACGCTCTTGCCCGAGCCATTGGCCCCGGTGATGAGGGAGAGACCGGTGATATCGATGAAACGGCGGTAGCCATACCAGTTGATGGCAAGGATGCGGCTGAGGTGGACGCGGGTGGACATGTCAGGCTTCCGGAGTGGGTTCGGTGGGCTGATAGAGGGCGGCTCGGGCGAGGCAGGATTCAAGGCTGTCGAAGGGAATCACGCGGGGCAGGCTGGGCAGCACTTCGATGAGCGTCTCGCCGAGTTGCACTGTGCCTTCCGGTTTGTGGGTGCGGATGAGGCGGTGGCGTTTCATGCGTCCTAACAAGGCATCGAGATGGGTTTTCTCGGGTGGATCGATCTTGTCGAAGGTGTTGCGGAAGCGGGTCCAGAGTTCATCGACCGTCAGGATCACGGCGCTGGCGGCTTCGTTGGTGCGGTGATCGTCCCAGACGCGCCAAAGCACGAGCAGGACGAGCGTTTCGTCCTTGGTGAAGTGAGAAAGCAAGTGGCAGGTCTCCGGGCGCGGACGGGCTTGGAGCAGGGAGAAATCGTCGTCGATGATGAGTTCGAGGCCGAGCGGCGCGAGGTAGTCGCTCAGGTGGCCGCGATAATGGTCGCGGGCGAGCAGGAAATGGTCGCGGCCCGATCCGCTGCCGCCGAGGAGTGTGCCACGCCCTAACAACTCGGCGAGGATCTCGCGGATCGCGGGTCGGTCTTCTTCAGGAACATCGGGCCAGAATCGCGGCCAGTGGGGATCGGACATGGGGGATTGGAGATTGGAGCTTGAGATTCAGATTTTCTGGATGGTGAATCGATCGATGTTCCAGGCGGCGTGGGGGTCGGTGGGGATTTGTTCGGGGGTGAGACCCGCGTCTTTACCGGGGCCGGTGACGCGCCATTTCACGCGTTTGCCATCGGCTGTGAAGGCATGTTCGTAGGCGGCAACGGCTAACAGATCGAGCATTTCATCGAGATCCGCGGAGTTGAAATCGGAGGTGGAGAGAGAACTGGTTTTTCCCGGCAGCAGACGCGCGACGAGGCGGGCGGCGCGTTGCGGAGTGAGGGCGAGCCGCTGGCGTTCGCGCAAGGAGGCGAGCGTGTCCGCTGCGGATTCGTCATGGCCATCGGACTCGCCTACGAATGTTAGATCCGCAGGAGCCTTGGTCCGGCGGGTGCGGGCGAGTGATTCGGTGCCGAAGAAGAAGCGGACTTCGGGGATGAGCGGCGCGAAGTCCGGCGAGGTCTCGCGCATGGCGCCGAGACGGCTGCCTTCGTGGGCGGCGTTGATGGCATCGCAATAGGCTTTGACGATTTCCGGGCGGCGGCCGCGGAGTTCGGTCTGATAGCGGTAGCGTTGTTGGGATAGCTGGTTGAACGATGCCATTCGGGCGTCGATGGCATCGGCGACGTGGCGGATGGCGGCGAGCCGGTGTTCGAGCTCGCGCAGGGTTTTCTCGGCACGGTGATAGGCCTCGGTTTCATCCCAGTGATAGTGGTCGGCGAGTCCTTGGGCGAGGCGCGCTTTGACCAGCGGATCATCGCGGCGATCAGCGACTTGCGAGCGCAGCACCTGGAGTCTGGGAAGCAGGCCGTTTCTTCGGAGTGCATCGTAACAAACCATGTGCTGGCCCGCGCCAAACTCGGCGTAGAGCAGGCGCAGGGTTTCTGCCGGCGACTCACTGAGGCGCTGGCGGCGGTCGAAAAGCGAGATGAGTTTCTCCACGCCGTGGAGCTGGATGATCGCGCTTTCGAGGCGCGAGTTGACGTCGGTGACGGTGGCGCGGAGGGCGTCCGGTTCCTGAATGCGCGCATCCAGAATGCCGGGACGTTCGAGGGTTTCGCAAACGCCGCGCACGGTATCGGCGAAGGTTTTCAACTCGGCGATTTCATCCTCCGCGAGTTCGCGCAGCAGCCGGAGCAGCGGCCGGAGTCCGGGGGAAACGAGTGTCCAGCGTTCATGCAGGCCGAGCTGCTGATCTTCCAGCCATTTGGCATCGCAGAGGCGGTTGAAAATCTGTCCGGCCCGCTGGCGGGCATCGCGCAGGGTCGCTCCTTCGTCGTCGGCGAGCACGATGTCCGGATGGGCGGCAAGAATTTCGCGAATCAGGGCGATGGATTCCGATTGAGGAATGCGCCCGGCCTCGCCCGCGACATCGGCCAGGCGTTCCGCGCAATCGACGTAAATCGCCGCCGAGGGCCGGGTGAGTGGCCGGAAAAAATCCCGCGACACCGAGGCGAGGAGTTTTTCACTGAGATTCGGCGCGGACATGGGGCGGGGGCACCCTATTGCAGGCCGCAGTGGCAACCCAAGCGCGAATTGCAATACAGGACTGGCCTGGAAACAGGGTGGCCGTTTGAAATCGGTTTGTTACGCTCGATTGCATGACAGGAATCGTATTGGGATCAGGATTGGGGCCACTGGCGGATGCGGTGGAGGTCGAGCGCGAGGTGTCCTTCGCGGTGGCAGGGCTGCCGGCCTCCACGGTTCCGGGCCACTCGGGAAAGTTTGTTTTTGGAAGCCTGGGCGGCTCGCCGGTCGTTCTGATGAAAGGCCGGGTCCATCTTTACGAAGGCCACTCGCCGCAAACGGTCACGGCCGGTGTGCGCTGGATGGCGGGGCAGGGGATCAAACGCCTCATCCTCACAAATGCCGCCGGCACCCTGAACCCGGATTTCCATCCAGGGACCTGGATGATGTTTTGCGATCACCTCAATCTAACGGGAGCCTCGCCGCTCGAAGGAGCGGATTTCGTCGATATGAGCGCCGCTTATGATCCCGCGTGGTGCGCCGTATTCCGCAAGGCGGCACTCGCACTGGCCATGCCGCTGCACGAGGGTGTCTATGCCGGCTTGCGCGGACCGCAGTATGAAACACCGGCCGAAGTGCGCATGCTCCACACCATCGGCGCGGATGCCGTGGGCATGAGCACGGTGCTCGAAACCATCCAAGCCCGCTCGTTGGGCCTGTCGGTCGCCGCGTTCTCCTGTCTCACCAACTGGGCTGCGGGCATTTCCGCCACACCGCTCGATCATCACGAAGTGGTCGAAACCGGCAGACAGGCCGCGCAGGCGATGATCTCCCTGTTAGGAAAGGTGCTCGCAGAGGACGCGAAGCCCGGATGACGCTTATGGCTGGACAGCAAATCCGTCCCCGGGTGTCACCGCCACCCGGCCGAAACCGGATGAGGAACCGGAAGGAACCGGGCGGCGGCTGGTCACGAGTTCCCAATCCGCATTCAATGTGGTTTGGGATGGGGGGAAGTCCACGGCGGTGCTAGTCACACCGGCGTCAGTCCATGGCCCGGCCGGGCTGTCGGCAAACAGCGGCTGATAGAGCTCGGGTGCGGTGCGCTCTCCGGCGCGCCGGCGGGGATAGGTGAGTGTCTGATAGACGGTGCCGCTTTCCTCGCTGAGGGAGAACAACGGCAAGCCGAGACCGTCCGCGAGCGGCACGGAAGCGCCGGACCTGGGGTGGGTGCCGAAGGCGTATTCGATGAAATTGGAAAGCCCGTCGCCATCGGCATCCGCAAAGAGCCCGGATACCGCCGGATCGTCCAACTCCGCCGCATCGAACCATACGGCCTGCCAGCGGGCCATCGTGCCGACGGCGAAGACCACGGTGAAGGGATCGCCGGGGCCGGTGGGATTGGTGGCTCCGGGCCCGAGGAATGCAGATGATTGCAAGGTGATCTTGTGAATGCCCTGCGCGGTGAATCCCCACCAGACGTGGGTGTGGGAGCCTTCGGCGAAGTAGTAGGCATTTTCGATGTTGGCGTCAAAGGTGGACATCCATACGGTCGGTGGTTTCCCGCTTGTGGAGTTCCACATCGAAAAGTGCGAGGCTTTCCCGGGAGGCGGCTGGTAGCCCGCAAGCGTGATCTTGAGCCAAGGGCGCGGGTTTTCCTGAGACACTCTCAGATCGGCAGGAATGTAAGAACCGAAAGTGCCGAAAGGTTGGTCGTTGTCGAATCCCGGCCAAGCCTCGCCAATGCCGGGAGTGCCCTGAATGGCGGTCCAGATCGGATCGCCGGGTTGCGCGCCGGTGAAGGCGAAGGAGGAAGAGGATGGTTGCGTCTGGCGGGAACCCGAAATGGTGGGATTGCTTGAGATGTAGGGCTTGTCGGAGAGCGGCAGGAACGCCTCGGCGGGGTCATGGGGAGCGGGGCGGCTATCGACGCGTAAAACGTTGTTCCATGCGCCAGCGACGAAATGGGAGCGGATGTCCACATGTTCGCCGAGCGGAACCAGTCCGGCGTGCAAGGGGCTCGGGGCAAGGCACAGGATGATTGCGTATTTTAGTCTTTTCATGGGATTCCGGGAACTTGGGCGATGTTGATACCAGAGTCGGTTTTGCGTTTGATCTCGGCAGCGGGGATCGATTCCACGCGGTTGTCGGCATACAGGTAGTTGGCGCGGCCTTGGGCGGCATGCGGGTCGCCGCCACTGCCGAAACGACCGGGTGCGATGTCGGCACAAACACCGCGCCAATTCGTCCACAGACTGGAATGGGTATGGTCGTTGCCGGGCCCCGTGCCCACGCGGTCGGCGCAGGTGAAAACCAGGATGGTCCTCGCAGGCTCGGGGATGGCCGCCGGACGGTTGAGGGCGGGACCGAGCAACTCGCCCCACGGGTCGACTTCGGGAACGAAAATGAAGTTGTTGAGCAGGTAGCTGGTTCCCCCGGCGGCAAGGCGCTCGTCGCGCCGAGGATCGCCTGGGCAGACGCGGATTTCGTCATAGTCGCCGAGGTAGTCCTCAAGTGTCGTGATCCATGCTTTATCGAGTATGGCGGTGTGCGAGGTTTCCGGGAAGGAGCCGCCATGATCGGCGGCATGGAGATGCAATGCGATACCGATGTTGCGCAGGTTGGAGATGCACTTCGCCTCTTGGGACGCGAGCAGCGCGGAACGAGCACCCATCGCGACCAAGGTCGCCAGGGTGGCGACGACGACAATGACGATGAGAAGTTCCACCAGCGTGAAACCCGGCTTGCGAGAAATGAGCATGGGATGACGGCGAAGCATGATTCAGGAAAGCACGGGTGCGAGCGACCAAACGGGGAACGGATCGGGGATGGCCGCCCAGGCGGGCGGGCCGCAGGCGAACTCCTTGTCTGTTAGGATCGCCTCGTCGAGCATGGCTTCGAGCGCTTCCCGGTCGAGTCCCTGGCCGATGAGGACGATTTCCTGGCGGCGGTCGCCCCATGGTTCCTTCCAAGCGCGCCGGAGAGCCGCTACTGCATCCGAATCGGAGGGCCTGTCGTTTTCCGGGATAGCGGCCCAGAAACGCCCGGCACACGAGTTCCGCGCAATGGCTCCAGCCTGCGACCAGAAGCCCGCGAAGTCCGGGCGCGAGGCGAGCCAGAAAATACCTTTTGAACGAATGACTCCGGGCCACTCGATGCCAAGCAGCTTGTGGAAACGCGCGGGATGAAAGGGGCGGCGGCGCTGATAGATGAAATTCGAGATGCCATACTCCTCGGTTTCCGGCGTGTGATGAACGAGCGAATCGAGCCAGCCCGGGGTTTGCTCCGCCTCTGCCTGAGAGTATAGGCCGGTGTTGAGAATGCTGCCGGGGCTCACCGTGCCATGGCTCGTTTCGATCACCCGCGCCTTCGGATTGAGAGAGCGCGCCATGCCGGTGACTGTGGCGAGATCTTCCGCCGTCACGCAGTCCGTTTTGTTCACGATGACGATGTTGGCGAACTCGATCTGATCGGTGAGCAAATCAACCAGCGTTCGTTCATCCTCCTCCCCGATCTGTTGGTTCCGGTCTTTGAGCTGATCCGTGCCGCAATAGTCGCGGAGAAAATTCGGCGCATCCACCACGGTGACCATGCAGTCGATGCCCGCGAGGTCGGAAAGCGAACTGCCGTTTTCATCGCGGAAGGTGAATGTTTCCGCCACTGGCATGGGTTCGGAAACCCCGGTGGACTCGATGAGCAGCGCATCGAAACGGCCTTCATGCGCAAGCCGCGTGACTTCCAACATGAGATCCTCCCGCAGCGTGCAGCAGATGCAGCCGTTGGACATCTCCACCATTTTTTCCTCGGTGTGGGAAAGCGCGGCATCACCGCGGCGGAGGGTCTCCGCATCCACATTCACCTCGCTCATGTCATTGACGATGACTGCCACCCTGAGACCCTCGCGGTTCTTCAGGATGTGGTTGAGCAGGGTGGTTTTGCCGGCGCCAAGGAAGCCGGAAAGGATGGTGACGGGAAGTTTTCGCGTTGGATTCATGTTAGGAAATGGATTGGTATTTCAGAGGGAAAGTCTGAATGATGATTCGGGTTTTTTGTTTTGAAAACTGGCGAGGAGGGATTTGTCGTTGAGCCGTGGGCCAATGAAGACGGCGGCGGGTTCCATGCCTTCCTGGGCGCGGACCTTGATGATGCGGGGCGTCTCAAAAGGATCGTCGGTGCGGTTGAAGTAACACATTTCCAGGTCGGAAATGCGGACCAGTCCCTTCACTCGGAGGATGTCCCGTGGGAGTGCCTGGAGCCATTGGCGAAGGTCCTCCTCGCTCATCACGGGAGGCTCCAGATGCACGGCCACATGATGATGGACGTGAGGGATGGAATCGGAGGTGTCCGGCACTGGCGGGAATCCGGCGGCAGTTTCGTGCAGCAGGAGCTCGATGAAGGAATCCGCATCGAGTCGGGGTGCGCCGGGATTCAATTCTAACAACTCGTCGCGGAGTTTGCGCTTCTGTTTGTCGGTTGCCGTGTCGCCGCGGTTGGTGAGAATGGCACTGGCGGTGCGGACCTGGGCGCGCTCGGTGTGCTTGTCCCCCGGGAGTAGCCGTTTTCCCCAGCGGGATTCGTTGACGATGGTGACCTGCAGGATGGGACCCACCACATCGCGCAAGGTGGCAGTGAGTGTGAGCGTCTCGATGAGCCGGTAGGGATCGGTAGTACCGTTGGCCTCGATGATGATGAGCGGGCGGATGGAAACGGGCACGCGGAGGATGGCGTCAATCAGGCTGCCGGAGTCATCGCAGCAGACACAGCCTGCGGCGAGTCCTTGAACTTCCGCACCAAGACCTTTGAGAGTGAAAGCGTCTATGGCGGCATTGAGGAAATCATTGAGGATGACGTAGGGCGCGCGAGGTCCTCCCACGAGACGCGGCAGGAGATCACGGATAAAGCTGGTTTTCCCGGCACCGAGAAAACCGGCGACGATGAGAACGGGAATGCGGTCGGAAGATGGGGACATGCGGGAATTATTCAGGAGGAACGGACGAGGTGAATGATCTGGCAGACTGCCAATGCGGCGACGTGGACCAGGACAATGCAGGGGCCGGTGGGCAAGTTGAGGGATGCGGAGGCGGCGATGCCGATGGGTGGGGCGAGCAGTCCTAACAGGATGGCTCCGGCGGCAAGGCCGCGGAAGTTGGTGGAGGCGATGCGGGCAGCGGCGGCGGGCATGACGATGAGGGCGCCAAGCAGGAGGGCGCCGAGCATTTTGAGGCCGACGGCGACGGTGGCGGCGACTAGCAGGGAAAACACATAGTGAAGCAAGGCGGGGCGCACGCCACGGGCGCGCGCGAGTTCCGGATCAAGAGTGGCGAGAGTGAGCGGGCGAAGTTGTGTGAGGAAAAAGAGGAGAACGATGGCGGCGAGGATGGCCTGGCGGGCAATGTCGGCGGGGCCGTTGGAATAGATGCTGCCGAAGAGCAGGCCTTCGAGCATGCGGTGTTTACCAAGGAGGGAGATGAGGATTACGCCGAGCGCGACGCTGCCAGTGAAGGTGAAGGCGGTGATGGTATCGCGGGAAAGCGGCATGCGCTGGGACATCCAGCCCATGCCGAGCGCGAGCATGCAGGAAAAAATGAGGACATAAATAGTGGGATCGAGTTGCCAGCCGGTCCAGGTATCGACCATGAAGCCGAGGGCTACGCCGGTAATTGCCGAGTGGGCGAGCGCATCGCTGAAGAACGCCATGCCCCGCAGGTTCACGAAGACACCGAGCACGGCGCACACCGGGCCTAACAAAATGCCGGAGATCAGCGCGTGGCGCATGAAGTCGTGGCGGAACAGCTCGATGAGATGCATGACGGGATTCAGGCGACGGCGAGCGAGGGTGCTGCCAGCGAGATGCGGCGCGTAGCGAGTCCATCGATGAAGGGTTCGTCGTGGGACACGACCACGAGGGTGAGAGGGTGCTCCTGATGGAGATGAAGCAGGAGTTGCTTGAGGCTGGCGGTCGCGGCGGGATCGAGGTGGCTGGAGGGTTCGTCGAGCAAAAGCAGCGCGGGATCCTCGAGCAGGGCGGCGGCGATGCGGACTCTCTGAAGTTCGCCGCCGGAGAGCGTGCCGAGCGGGCGGGTGGCGAGGTGGGAGATGCCGAGGCAATCGAGTTTTCCGCAGATGCCATGGCGGAGCTTGCGCGGGATGCCGCCGATCCAAGGGATGCGGCTCTGGCAGTTGATGGCGAGGAACTCGGAGGCCGTGAGCGGGAAGTTCCTGTCGATGGGCGCGTGTTGCGGTACGTAGCCGGGATTCCGGGCGGGGGGCTGGCGGCGGATGGTTCCGGATGTTTGCTGATGAATGCCGACAAGGGCCTTGAGCAAGGTGGTTTTTCCGCAGCCGTTCGGGCCGCTGATGCCTAACAGCTCACCGCGATCAATGGTGCAGGAAAAACCGGCGAGCACCTCACGCGTGCCGTGGTGCAGGGTGAGTTCGCGGGTTTCGAGAAGCGGTGAAAGGGCAATCATGGCGCGAAGGCGGTGCGGAGGGATTCGAGGTTTTTCCTCATGCCTGAGAGATAGGCGTCGGGACCACTTTGGCCGACTTCCAGGGTATCGATGGTGGAGACTTTCGCTCCCGCCTCGCTGGCAACGCGTTGGAGCAGTGCGGGTTCGTAGCCGGTCTCGGCGAAGATGACTTTGACGCCGGAGGCGCGTATGCGGTCGATGAGGGCGGCGAGTTCCGCCGGTGCGGGATCGCGCTCGGGAAACTCGGAGATGTAGCCGATGGATTCGAGTCCGTAGCGTTTTGCGAGATATGGAAAGGCATCATGAAAGGTGACCAGTTTCTTGGATGGCAGCGGGCCGAGAATACTTTTGAATTCGGCGTCGAGTCCACGGAGACTGGCGATGTAGGCGGCGGCGTTAATTTGATAGATCCCGGCTCCCTCGGGATCGACTGCGACGAGTGCGTCACGCAGAATTTCCACCTGTCGGATGACAATGAGGGGATCAAGCCAGAGATGCGGGTTTGCTTCGCCGGTGGATGAATCGACCGCACCGAAAACGGGCGGGTTGGCGATGAGTTCGATGCCGGCCGATAGATCAACCCTTTTCTGATTCTTTTTCGAAGAATGTCGGACAATATCATCGAGCCAAGGTTCCATGCCCGCGCCATTGAAGACGAGGACATCAGCCCGTGCGATGCGCTCCATGTCAGCCGGGCGCGGAGAATAACCGTGGGCTCCGACATCACCGGAGACGATGGATTGGACGATGGCACGATCACCGGCGATGGCGGCGGCGTGGGCATGAACCGGCAGGAAGGAGGCGAGGATGCGGAGTTTTCCGGCATCGGCGTTGGTTTTGGAATCGGCTTCGGGTTTGCAGGCGGCGACCAGGGCGATGATGGAGAGCAGGAGCAGGCGATTCATGGTTAGACTTTGTGGCTGAGGGTGTGAATGGCGATGCGGCCGGAAGCGGTGCCGTAGGCGAGTGTAAGGCCGTCGGGGGACCAGCGGACGGTGGTAATTTCGCTCTCTTCGCGGGCGATGAGGGCGGGGCCGTTGGAGTGATGGGGCAGCCAGAGGAAGACGAGGCCATCGCGCGCGCCGGAGGCGAGATAAGGACCGTCAATGGGGAAATCCAAGGCGGAGACTTCCTTGAGGTGGCCGTAGAGCTGGATCGGCTTTGCGCCGCGCGGGCCGTTTTTGCCGAAGCAGGGCCAGACGGTGATGACGGTGCGGCCGCCGAGAGCGAGCCATGGGAGATCGGATGTGCCGCCGGTTTGCCAGGCGATGGCTTTGATTTTGGTCTCGAAGCCTTGAATGAAGAGCGGGGCACGTTTTTTCAGATCATAGAGGTGGACGGAAGGCGATTGGTCACTGGTGACGAGCCAGCGTCCATCAGGGCTCCAGGTGGTGAGAACCGCGGCGACGCCATCGTCGATGCGGGCGAAGGGTTTTTTCTCTCCGATCCGCCACATGCGCGCGCCGCCATCACTGGCGGTGCCTAGTTGATTCGAAAGCACGGGGTGCCAGACGAGATCTGTGACGGTGGAGCGGTGGTCATCGATGATCTGGAGTGTTTCGAGGGTATGTGGATCGATGACATGTACGGCTTTGCCGACAGCGGCGGCGATGAGCGAGCCATCGGCATTCCACGCGCAACGCCCGGTCCAGCCGCGCGGGAGTTGGAGTTCGCGGGAGGTTCTGGAGGAAATGTCATGGAGGCGGAGAATTCCATCCTGGCCGAAGGTGGCAAGAATGCTGCCTTGCGGATGCCAAGCGATGCTGCCATTGCCGCCGCTGTGGGCCGGGAGATTCTTGACTGCGTTTGTTTTCCGATCATGGATACCCGGCATCCCTGTGCTTGGGAGGGCGGCGAGGTGGGATCCGTCCGGAGACCAGCGGAGATCGAGGGCGTAATCGGGCAGGTCTGCCGACCACATGAGTGGCAGCAGGTCGGCGGCAGAACGGATTTCGATTTCTTCCGTTTCTTCGGGGTCTGTTAGGCGAGACATTTGCGGAAGGATTGGTTGAGTTCGTCGCGGTCGAGATCGCGGCCGATGAAGACGAGGCTGCTGCGGCGAGGTTTGTAGCCCCATGGGCCGCCGTCGGTGGGATCGAGCAGCATATGGACGCCCTGGAAGATGAAGCGGTTGGGGTTCCCCTTGATGGCGAAGACGCCTTTCATACGGTAGATGTCGGTGCCGCGCTCGCGGAGAAGTTTCGAGAGCCAAGCGTCGAGTTTCCTTGCATCGCATTCTCCATCGGCCTCGATGCCGACGGAAGTGACGGTCTCGTCGTGGCTGTGGTCCGGCTTGTAGGATGCGGCGATGAGTGGTTGAAGTTCGCTTGATTCCGTTAGGAAGAGCAGGCCGAGTTCTTCCGGGTAGTGTTGGGTGAAGATGGCGAGCGGGCCGGGTTCAACGATTTCACATGTCCAGTTCATTGATCCCGCGCGAAGTATGAGGTCGTAGGGAATGCCATCGGCGCTGATGGTGTGGCCGGATGGAGCCCCGATGGCATCGGGGGAAAATGCACGCATGGCAACCTCACGGGCCAGAGCGAGTGATTCGTCATCGGTTCCGCTGACAGGGATGATGACTGTTGTCATCGATGGATCCGGTTTTTTCGATGCCTCCAGGGTGAGCGTGCCTGCGGGGGCGTCGAATATGCCGCCCCATTCGAAGGGGTATTCTGGATCGAGGAAACGGGGATCGATGCCGATGGAGCGGTCGAGATTGAAGCCGCCGATGTCGAGCACACTGGCGATGGGAACATTCGCGTTTTGGCAGCGCTGGAGTTTGGCAACGCCGTTGATGGCCTTGACGCGGGCTTCGAGTGCGTCAAGTTCCGCCGGGGTGGCGAGATCGGTTTTGTTGAGCAGGATGGAATCGGCAAAGGCGATTTGTTTGACGGCCTCCTCGCTGGAATCGAGGTGAAGGCCAATGTGGCGGGCATCGACGAGGGCGATGATCGCGTTGAGGGCGAGCTTGTCCTTCATTTCGTCATCGACGAAAAAGGTCTGGATGACAGGGCCGGGATCGGCGAGGCCGGTGGTTTCGATGAGGATGTGGTCGAACTGGTCGCGGCGTTTCATCAGGCTGCCGATGATGCGGATGAGGTCGCCGCGCACGGTGCAGCAAATGCAGCCGTTGTTCATCTCGAAGATTTCCTCGTCGGCGTTGATGACGAGTTCGTGGTCGATGCCGACTTCGCCGAATTCATTCTCGATCACGGCGATGCGAAGACCGTGATTTTCGGTGAGAATGCGATTGAGGAGCGTGGTTTTGCCGGAGCCGAGGAAGCCGGTGAGGACGGTGACGGGGAGTTTGGAGGTCATGAATTCAGAAATCAGATGAATGAGGTGTGGTGATGGATGCGGCGCTCTTCCACCAATCCAGTGTCGCTTGCGGAGGAAGCCATGATTTCCCGCGGGGAAGGCGGCGGATGTGCTTCCAGCAGACCTGCCTCCAAGCCGGGCCAGCTTGTGCCAGCACCCATTCCTCATAAGCGGCGACCCAGCGGATCATCGGCGCGGCCGCCTCCCAGCGCTCCACGGCGGACCCATGGGCTCCAAACTCAATGCCCGGAAACGGTGGGCGGCGTTCATTCCACAAGCCGATCCTGCCACGGTCACGTGAGAAAATCATGCCGTCGCGCTCATCCAGGGAAGTCCATGACGCCACCGCGCCGTGAAGCTCGATCCATCCTCCTTCCCACGGCATCCGGTAGCAACTGGTGCCCGTAAGACCCGATGAAGGGTTGCGGTTCATGCCGTGGCACACCAGGAGATTGCCCGATGAATGGCGTACATCGCATCCCCACCAGACCATCTGCTGGGCGAGTCCCCGGGTGGCATCTCTCAACATCCTGGTGTGGCGCGTGGTGGTCTCAAACACACGCCCAAATTTTACGTGAGCAATAAATTTGCAAGTAAATTATTTTTACACTTGTAATCATTTTGCGTTTTGCGTCCTCTTTGGTCGTCACATCACATCAACCCCTACCAAATATGAAACTGACTCACACACTGCCACTGCTACTGCTCTCATCCGCCACGATCCATGCGGCCTCGCTGGTCACCGGAGGCCACATTGACTTCCCTGCCTTCGGCTACGTGTCGAACGCCGATGTAACGGCAGACCCCATGCTCAGCCAAGGTTTCGAACCTCACATCCACAACGAAGGCGGAGCCGACGGCGCGATCATCGACGGCGTCCGGGTGGAGGCTGATACCGAGTATGAGCCGGACGAGTTGATCATCGTGGGAAAAAAATCGTCCACCATCACGGTGAATTCGACCACTTATTTCTGGTTGCCGGAGACCGAGCAGGGCGCGGCGGAGCAGGGTGTGCCGTTCGTGGGCATCGGCCTTGAGGAATTGACTGCTAGCGACTGGGCTGGTGGTACCGTCACCATCAGCCTCACCTTCAGCGGCCCCGGTGATCTCCTGCTGTGGCAGGACGATGGATTTGGCGGCGAGAACATTTTTTTGGACACTGCTAACAACCTGAATTCCTTCACTCTTGCCGCCGGCAGTCACACCCACTTCAACTGGGGCTTCACGGATGAAGGCGTGTTCGACTTGGAGTTTGGCATTGCCGGCACGCATGTGGACGATGGACTCCAGAGCGGATCGGCGACCTACACCATGTTGATCCCCGAGCCTTCGACAGCTCTGCTGGGCGCCTTCGGAGTGCTGGGACTGCTGAGGCGCAGGCGCTGAGTCAAGAGGTATGGGGATGGAAACCACTTGTATCTAACGCCGATCCAAAGGCGCTCGATGGACGGACATGGGGAACCACACGCGCCCTCGCGTGTGGTTTTCAGCAGCCTCGCTGAAAACAGACGCCCGCCATGAAAGAAGGATTCGCTCCTGATGCGCGGCCAACATGATGCGGGGGAGCGTGTGCTCCCCTGATCAATGCGCCGCGCCCTGATGCTCCTGGATGTATTCCTGTTTCAGGCCCAGTGCTTCAGGCGCATGCAGCACGAGCATTTTCATGCGGACGTCTGACGGAATGGTTTTGGGGGTGGCCTTGGAAACCACGATCATCAGGCCGATGGACAGCGGCACCGACCAGATGGCGGGTTGCTCGGCGAGGATGCGCAGTAGCGGATGTGCCACCCAAAATTCGTTGAGACCATTGAATCCGGCGAAGAGCTTGCCCATGGGCCCCTTGTCCAGGGCGAGCGTGCTGGCATTGACGATGGCGGCGGAAACCAGCGCACAGAGGCCACCGGTGAGCATGCCGGTGGCCGCGCCGGCCATGGTCATGCCACGCCACCAGACGCTCATGAAGAGCAGCGGGAAATAACTGGCGGCGGCAATGGCGAAGGCCTGGCCGACCATGAAGTTGATTTCCAGCGGCTCGACCAGCGCACCTAACAAAACGGAAACCCCGCCGACCAGCACGGCGCACCACTTGAACATCCGCATGCGTTGCTGGGGAGAGGCACCCGGGCGCAACATCCGGCCATAGACATCGTGGGCAAGCGCCCCGGTCATCGAAACGAGCAGTCCGGAAAATGTGCTCATGAACGCGGCGAAAGCCCCGGCACAGGTAATTCCGCTGAGGATGGAGCCGAGCACGCCGTATTTCTGGCGGATCAGCATCGGCAGTTCCAAAACCACCTTGTCAGGCCCTTTCGAACCCGATGCTTCATAGAGCTCCGGCAGGAAATTCCGACCCAGCAATCCAAAGACCGGCGGAAAAACATAAAAGATGCCGATCAGGATCATCACCCACATGGTGGTCTTCTTGGCGGCGATGCCGTCCGGATTGGTGTAAAATCTCACCAGAATGTGTGGCAGCCCGGCCGTGCCGCAAACCAGGGCGACAATCAGCGAGAATGTATAAAGCAGCGAGTAGGGCCTGGACTCCTCGACGGACAAGCCCGCGGCCTTGGCGGCCTTCGTGGTGAGCGGGCCGAAAGGCGCGATCCACGCCTCATCCTTCGGCGCTTTTGCCGGCAGGGCGAGCCGTTCGGTTTTCTCAATATCCACCGTCCGGGTGATCGCGGGAGGTGACGAAACATCATTCACGGATTTGTTTAGCGAGAGATTTTTCCCATAGCCGCCATAGACCGATAGAAGCACGAATATCGGCACGGAAATGGCGAACATCTTGATCCAATACTGCACCGCCTGCACCAGAGTGATGCCCTTCATGCCGCCGAGCGCGACATTGAGCGTGATGACCGCTCCCACCACGGCGACGCCCACCCAGTAGGGCAGGCCAGGGAAAATGTAGGCGAGCGTGGTGCCCGCTCCCTTCATTTGCGGCATCGTGTAGAAGAAGCCGATGAAGAGCACGAAGCAGACCGCGATCTTGCGGAAAACCGGAGAGTCGTAGCGGCCCTCCGCGAAGTCCGGTATCGTGTAGGCCCCGAAGCGCCGCAGCGGCCCTGCGATGAAAAGCAACAGGAACAAATAGCCGCAGGCATAACAGACCGGATACCACAGCGCGTCATACCCGGACAACATCACCATCCCGGCGATGCCCATGAAGCTGGCGGCGCTGAGATATTCGCCGGAGATCGCGGACGCGTTCCATCCTACGGAGACGGAGCGCCCGGCGACAAAGAAGTCGGATGCGGACTTTGAGGTTTTCGCGGAGCGGAAGCCCATCCAGATGGTCACCACCACGGTGATGGCGGAAAATGAGAGGATCCAGAGATCGATTTTTGAGAAATCCATGGTTGCGGAAAAATGTTAGGATTGGCGCTTGTTGCCATCGGCCGCGGTTCCGACCTCGGCATGTTCAAGGGCGATCGAGCGCACGATGAACCACTTGGCGATGATCCACACGTATGGGAAGAACAGCACGCCGAGGATCAGCCAGGCCAGGGTGAAGCCGCCCACACGCCGAGCCATGAAGTCCGGCGCGAGATAATTCATCACGGGCAGGCCGAAGAGCAGAAGCAGAAACGCCGTAGCGCAGGTGACGGAGAGTCTGAGCTGGCGCTTCATCAGGCCGCGGAGAAATTCCTCGCTGTGGATGAAATCGGTGTCGTCGGGTGGTGTCTGGGGCATCGGTGGGATTCTTTGGGGTTTCAGACGGTGCATGACCGGCAATGGAGCATGAAAACAGGAGCCAGAGTGCTTGCCGTCAAGAACCTTTTGGCATCCATTGCATCTCAAACGGATGCCGCGACCATCAAGTTCGGGATTCCATCCATCGGGATTTGCCCTAGGTTCCCGCCATGTCCCTGCTCGAACGCTTTCTGCAGCCCACCGCGGTTTCACTGAAAATTTGTGGTGTCACCACGCGTCAGGATGCGGAGCGGCTTGTCGCTCTCGGGGTCGATGCGCTCGGCGTGAATTTCTGGCCGCCCTCGAAACGCCGCCTCGCGCCGGAAAACGCCGGATGGCTGCGTGACCTGGCTGGCAGCATCCTGCGCGTCGGTGTTTTTGTGAACCAGGCCACGGCCCTTCCTCTCCGTCTCATCCGGGAGGGATTACTCGATGTGGTGCAACTCCATGGCGACGAGACTGCGGAGCATGCCGCGATCTATCAAGAGGCGGGGATCCCGATTTTCAAAGCCATCGGCGTGAAGACGCGCGCCGATCTCGATCATGCGGCGGACTTTGGCGCCTCCGCCGTGCTGCTCGATGCCCACGCGCCCGGAGTCTATGGTGGCACTGGCGAGACCTTCGATTGGAACAACGCGCTTGATTTCAAAACACAACATCCGGAGCTGGCCGTTATTCTAGCAGGTGGCATCACCCCGCAGAACGCCGCGCTTGCCGCATCCACCGTGCGCCCGGCCGCGCTGGATGTCGCGTCCGGCGCGGAGATTTCGCCCGGCATCAAGGATTTTGAAAAAGTCACTGCCCTGCTCGCCGCACTGAACCGCTGACTGTCATGCTCACCGATTCCCACTGTCATCTCGCATCGCATCGCTTTCAACCCGGTGAGCTGCCCGCGCTCATCGGGAGCGCCCGCGCCGTCGGAGTTGATCGTCTGGTCACCCTCGCCACCAGTCTTGGTGACCTGCCTGCCAATTTGAGCATCGCGGACACCCCGTGCGTCCACACTTGCATCGGCATACATCCCTGCGACGTGCATCATGCGCCGGACAACGCCATTGATCAACTCGCCGCCTTCACTGCGGATCCGCGGGTGTGTGCCATCGGAGAAACAGGACTTGATTACTATCATCCCGCGCCGGATGGCTGGGAGGAGGGAGCCTTTCGCGCCCGCCAGATGGAATTTCTCCGCTGGCATTTCCAACTCGCCGCCGCCGCCGGGCTCAACATCGTCATCCACACCCGCGACCAAGAGGGACGCGAATCATTTGAAGACGCCCTTGGCATCTATAAGGAATTCCACCGCGGCATCCGCGCCGTGTTCCACTGCTTCATCGGCACCTGGGAAGACGCCAGGCGTGTGCTCCAGCTCGGCGGCCTCGTTTCATTCGGCGGAGTCGCCACGTTCAAAAACGCCCGGGAAATCCGCGACACCGTGCTCAAGTGCCCGCCAGGATCCTTCATGGTGGAAACCGACGCCCCATACCTCGCGCCACAGCCGCATCGGGGAAAACGCAATGAACCCGCGTTCGTGCGCGACACTGCCGACTTCCTTGCCGCACTTCGCGGTGAGACGCCTGCGGAACTCGCCCGCCACACCAGCGACACCGCCAGCGCTTTTTTCCGCTTTCGATCCGCCGGAAATTGAATAAACACGACTTGCGGCCGCGTTTTATCAGACGTGCGGGCCCGCACCGGGTTCCATCCAAAGCAACATCTCGAACTCCAATCAACACCATGCATCCCATCCGCATTCTCACTCCATCGCTGATCGCCATCGCGCTCTGTTCCTGCGCCTCACAAAAGGCGGATACTTACGACACTTCCAATCCTTATGGCAGTCCCGATGCCGGCATGGCGGGCGCTCCTCTGCCCGCAAACGAAAACCCGGTCTATGACACGCCGGCCGCATATGAAGAAGGAGGTGCCGCATCGTCCGCCGTGCCCCCTGTCACTGCGTATGCTGAGGCCGCCGTCGCACCCGCCGCCCCGCCTGCGAACGGTTCCGCCATCATTCACACCGTGGTCAAAGGCGATACCCTATCGGGTCTCAGCTCGAAATACAAGGTGCCCTCAGCATCCATCAAGCAGGCCAATCGCATGACCAACGACACCGTGGTGCTCGGTCGCAAGATGGTAATTCCTCCCCAATAATCCATTCCCATCCACCGCCGGAAGCCTCATGCTTCCGGCGGTTTTCTTTTTCCCATGCGCCATCTCGCAATCATCCTTCCGCTATTCGCCACACTTGCCGCTGCCGGGGCGCAGACTCCGGCTCAGGCCGCATCCACTCCCCGCGAGGCGGCAATCGAAAAAATCCTCTCCGAACGCGAATCCATCGCGAAACTCGAGTCCGCCATCGTCGAGGCCCGCAAGGCCGGTGTCGCCGACCAGGCCCTCCTCGAAGCGCGGTTTCTCTATCATGTGGACCGCCGCGATGATGCCGCGATCACCGCCATGCTGCCGGAGATTCTCAAACAGCGCGACGCCTTCAAAATCGAAGACACCGCGATCTTCAGCACGGAGGATGACTGGCTCGCGGTGGTCGAATACGTGCAAGCCGTTGCCGCGCTGGGCAGGGGCGAGATGGCTATCTTCAAGCGACACATCACCGAGGCCTTCTGGCTCAGCCCGGGACAAGCCGCCGCATTCGCCCCGCACATCGAGAGGGCGCGCCTTGAGGACGCCATGCGTTCTGTTAGCATCGATTTCGCGATCAAGCCGGCCCCGCTCGCGCCCGGCGAGACGGCGGCGCTCGGCACGCTCATCGAGGGCAGGAAGGCAATGCTGCTTCACTTTTGTTCGCCTTGGAGCCGCGAGTGCGTGGCCGCCCTGCCTGACTTCATCACCACCGCGGGCCTGCTTTCCGCAAACGGAATCGCCGTGGTTTCGGTGCTTCCAGCGGACACTCCGGCGCTGCTAGCCGATGCGCGCGCCATGATCCATCCGCACTCCGCCAAGCCCACCGGCGCATGGGTGATCGATCCCGCTCCCGGCTCTCTCGCGCGCCAGCTTCGAGTCCGCAACCTGCCGACGATGGTCATCGTATCCACCGAAGGAAAGGTTCTCTTCAATGGTGATCCGATAGACGCGCGGTTCTGGGAGACCTTGCGCAGGATCGATGCGCGGATCATGCGTCCCGGTAGTGGCGATGGCGGGTCGCCATGAGCGAGTGCGGCCGAGTTACGGCTTGCATCGTAGCTTGAAAAAACAGCCCTTCGGAGATCGTAAAGATTTCTTGAAAATCTTTGGATTTGAACTTGACGGATCTCCAAACTACTAGTTCTATCGTGATCAGCAACGAGCTTGATCACCACATGGCAAAGCCATCGCACCCCTCCAATCTCGAACTCCAGGCCCTATCGGTTCTCTGGCATGAGGGGCCATCGACGGTGGCGGCGATCCAGGAAGTTCTGCCAGACGGAAAGGACCGTGCCTACACCACGGTGCTGACGGTGATGCAGAACCTCGAGCGCAAGAGCTTGGTGAGGCGCGCACTGGTAGGCAGAGCCCATGTGTATGAGGCGGCCTATTCCCAGGAGGTCATCGTGGAGCGCGCGGCCCACGACTTTCTAACCAACGCTTTTGGAGGACGTCTCGGTGAGGCGCTCCTCGCAATCCTCTCCGCTGGCACGTTAACGCCGGAAGAGAAAACAAACATAGAACGCGAACTCCAACGACACAAAACCATGGCTGCGAAAAAAACAACGAAGAAGGTTGCCAAGAAGGCACCAGCAAAGAAAGCCGCGAAAAAAGCACCTGCCAAGAAAGCCCCGGCTAAAAAGGCAGTGAAAAAGGCGGCCAAGAAAGCCCCCGCCAAGAAGGTGGCCAAGAAGGCGGCTAAAAAAGCGGTGAAGAAGGTCGCCAAGAGCGCCAAGAAAGCCGCCAAGAAGGCAGTGAAGAAGCCGGTTGCCAAGAAGGCCGCCGCCAAGAAAGCGCCTGCCAAGAAAGCGCCAGCCAAGAAGGCTCCGGCCAAGAAGGCTCCTGCCAAGAAGGCTCCTGCCAAGAAAGTAGCGAAGAAGGCCGCCAAAAAGGCCGCCAAGAAGTAATTAACACCCCACTCGGACTGCGGAGTTGGCCCTGCCGGAATGGCGGCCGCTCCGCAGTTCCGGAGATGGAATTGCCAACGGCGGGGGATCTGCGGATCCCCCGCCTCTTTTTTCACCCAAAAAAAGGGGTTGCATCCGGTCGCCCGCTCATCCTAGTTTCCCGCGCCCCGGACGAGACGGCAACGCGCGGTTAGCTCAGTGGTAGAGCACCTCCCTGACACGGAGGGGGTCACTGGTTCGAACCCAGTATCGCGCACCATTCATCCAGCCAGCCACCCACACATCGATTCGTTTTGAGTTCACCGATGCATGAGGCGCCACCCGCGCCCGAAGAACTGTCAGCCCTGTTGCGGCTCCTTGACGATGAGACTCCAGAAGTGCGTGCGCTTGTTTCCGGGCGTCTGGCATTGTGTGGCGGTGATCTCAGCGAGTTTCTCGCCACACATCCGCGCGGGCTGAGCCCGAGCGAGCGAGAGGTGCTCACCGAGCTGTTGCGGCCCGCGCGGCGTGCCGCGCTGGAGCGCGACTGGCTGGCGCCCACCGGTGGCGCCCCGGCCTTGCGTGAGGATTGGGAGGTCTTCGAGGCGATGCTGCGCCAGATTTCGGATTTCCTGCACGATGGCATCGCAATCCGCCAGCCTCTATCAGATGCGCTGGACCTGCTCGCGGAGGAGTCTGGGGAAAGCGGCGTGGACACGGCCAACGATCTGCGCGCCTTTCTTTTCGAAGAGGACCGCCTCGCGGGCAACGAGGCGGAATATGATGATCCGCGCAATTCGGATCTCGCCTGGTCCATCGCCGAGGGGCGCTCTAATCCGCTGGGCCTGTGCCTGATTTTCATGCTGGTGGCCCGGCGTCTGGAGCTTGTGGTGGAGGCTGTGAATTTCCCCGGGCATTTTCTCTGCCGAATTTACGAGGATGGTTTCCCGATCATCATCGATTGTTTCGACCACGGACGGATGCATCTCCAGGCATCGTTGTTAGAGGATCCGGAAATGGGCCGGGCAGAGCGGTCGATCCTGCGCCAGTCCGCCGATCCCGGCACGGTGCTGCTGCGATTGTTCAATAATCTGGTGGCGGCGCTTGAAGGCGCGGGACGCAGGAATGACGCCCGCCTGATGCGCAGACTGCGCGCTACGCTGAAGTGAAACTCTCACCACACGCCTAGCCCGCGGAGTTGGCGTGACGCGGCTTCCGCCCAGCCGCGGTTCGCGGCGGGTGATGCGGGTGATGGATGGAGGATGCGGCCGAGCTTCGCGCTGCTGGCGCATACGTCCGCGGCGCGGTGCAGACGTTCCTCCGCAAAGCCGCCGATGCCGATTAGAAACGAGGGTTTCAGAATGCCGATCACCTCGGCGAGGTGAGTCAGGCAAGCCTGTTCCACCGGCATCATTTCGGAGACGGGCAGCTTGTCTGGCGTGAGATTCGCGCCGCTGGCGCTCATCCAGACCAGCGGGCAGTAGTTGAGCACGAAGTGGTCTTTGAAGAAATCCTCCGCTGCGGGGTAACATTCAGCGAACAAGCCCCACAACCTGCGACCGCTGACTTCTGAGCGCCGGCATTGAAATCCCTCGACCGGACGTTTCTCGTGTTCATGCGCCGGCTTGCCGACGGCGGCCTCGATGCCCATCCAATCGCGCACGGCGGCCACCTCGCCGAAGGGCACGCCGGTTTGCGCCATGCCGTAGGGGCCCGGATTCATGCCGAGAAATACAACGCGTTTTTCTCCCTTTGAAAACCGCTCAAGATAGATCCGATGAGCTTCCCACGCATATTCCAGCGGGCGGTAAACGCAGGCGACCGGATTTGTGAATTCCAATGCCGCCAGATCATGGCTGAGTCGTTTTGTGGATTCGATGAGTTCCTTCATGTCGGATCAGGCACGGACTTTCCACGCGATGGTCAGCACGATCAGCGCGACCGGTAGATACAGGAGAGTGAAGAAAAACAAGCGCCGCGCCGAGTCCCTCCCGCCATCGCGTGCGAACTTGAGCGCCAGCGCCATCATGACGAGAGCGAGCAGGGGGCCGATGATCGTCCACAGGACATTGGCAAAACCCATCAGCGCGGGGATCAGCGAGAAGATCGCGAGGCCGAGCGCGTATGCCGCGGAGAGCAGGCCGCTCTTCCTGCCTGATAGATCGCCGTTGGACCACATCTTGTAGCCCACGGATTCATATTCATCGCGGCACAGCCAGTTGATGGCGATGAAGTGCGGCAGTTGCCAGAAGAACATCAGGCCGAAGAGAAACCATGCTTCGGCACCCAATGCGCCGCCGGCGCCCACCCAGCCGATGACGGGCGGGATGGCACCGGGAATGGCACCGACGAGGGTGTTTGCGGAGCTCACCCGTTTCAGCGGCGTGTAAACAAACACATAGATCGCGATGGTGGCCGCCGTGAGATAGGCGGCGAGGTGGCCGACCTGCACCGCGAGGTGGATGATGCCGATGGCGGAGAGCACCCAGCCGATGCCGAAGGCGACCAGCGGGTCCATCCGGCGGGAGGGCAGCGGGCGGTCGGCGGTGCGTTTCATCCGTGCGTCGAGGTCCACCTCCATGAGCTGGTTGAAAGCCGCCGAGCCGAATGCCGCGGCTGCCGCGCCGAGGATCGTGTGCACCAGTTTCATCCATTCGAGCTGGCCGCCGCGCGAGGCGAGCAGGAAGCCGAAAAACGCGGTGATCAGCACGAAAAAATTCAGCCGCACCTTCATCAGGACGGCGAGATCCTGGCGCAGACCGGGCACGGGTGATGCGGGCGTTTCCGCCGGGGGCTTGATTTCTTCCGTTTTGTCCATGAGCTGCGGCGGCATCATGCCCACGATCCCGTTTTTTCCAACTTTTTCCGCCAACTGGAAAACTCCGGCTCTCGTGAACTGGGGGCGAATTCCCTATTCGAGTGGCACTTGTTCACGGATGTTCCCAAGTTGCTCACAAGCATGCGTTCACTTGTTCCCAAGTTGTTCTCAAGAACACTATTTTCTGGACAGATTGGCTTGCCATTTCCCACTGTCCGCCACTGACCGATGCCCGAGCTGACTTTCAAAGGAAAAATCCACGTCGCGAACCACCATCTGGTGGTGCCGTTCCACGAACTCGTGGCGGTGAAATCCAAGGGGGTGGCCAAGACTCCGGGCCTCCACGACAACCTCCTGCTCCACGGTGACAATCTGCTCGCGCTCAAGGCCCTGCTTCCCACCCATGCGGGCAAGGTCAAGTGCATCATCATCGATCCGCCCTACAACACGGGCAACGAGGGCTGGGCCTACAATGACAAGGTGAACTCCCCGCTGATGCGCGATTGGTTGGGCAAAACCATCGACCGCGAGGACCTCACCCGCCACGACAAGTGGTGCTGCATGATGCTTCCCCGCCTCAAGCTCCTCCGCGAGTTGCTCACCGAAGACGGTTCCATCTTCATCTGCATCGATGACAACGAGGTTCATCACCTCCGCTGCCTCATGGACGAGGTGTTCGGCGAGGAGAATTTCGTGGCGAATATCATTTGGGAAAAAAAATACAGCACCAAGAGCGATGCTGAATTTTTATCGGAATCCCATGACTTCATCGTGTGCTTCGCGAAAAATACCAGGAGTTTCAAACTTCGAGGTCTCCCACGCACTGAAAAACAAGACAGTATTTATCGGAATCCGGACTCTGACCCACGCGGAAACTGGACATCTGACAATCTGCTTCGGACAGAAGCGAGGGATTATGCGATATTCCCCATCAAATCTCCAAAAACTGGGAAAGAAACCTATCCTGCGAAGGGGTCAAGCTGGAGATATACGAAAGAAAAAATCGCAGAGCTGATCGCCGACAACCGCATTTGGTTTGGAGAAGAGGGTAACGCAACGCCAAGATTCAAAAGGTTTCTGAGTGAAGTTCAAACGTCAATTCCAGCCCGGACGATCTGGAATTTCACGGATGTGGGACATTCGGATGAGGCTCGAAAAGAAGTGAACCAGATTTTCACTGACTTCACGGAAACTTTTGCCACGCCTAAACCTATCCGTCTCATCCAGCGCATCCTCCAAATCGCCTCCGACAAGGATTCCCTCATTCTCGACAGCTTCGCCGGCAGCGGGACCACGGGCCACGCCGTTCTCAAGCAGAACGCCGAAGATGGAGGCAGCCGCAGATTTGTCCTGATTGAATGCGAGGAATACGCGGACACGACGACGGCGGAGCGCATCCGCCGCTGCATCAAGGGCGTGCCGGGAGCCAAGGACGTGGCACTCAAAAAAGGCTACGGCGGCAGCTTTTCATTCTTCAAACTCGGTGAGGCGGTGGCCTTGCAAACGATCCTCGAATCCAGGGACCTGCCATCCTACGAAACACTCGCCGCCTATGTGTTCTTCACCGCCACGGGCGAGCAATTCGATCCGGCGGCGATCAAGCCGAAGACCGGATTTATCGGTCGCTCCCGTGGCTTTGATGTGTATCTGCTCTACACCCCGGACATCGAGGCGCTCAAGGACCTCGCGCTGGATCTGGAAAGTGTGAGGAAACTTCCCAAGCCGACCGGCAGCCGCAAGCGCCTCGTTTATGCGCCCACGCGTTTCATGGATGACGCGCTGCTCCATCAGAACGGCATCGTGTTTTCGCAACTGCCCTACGAGATTTACGAACGCGTTGAAAAATCCGCGAAATGAAGCCGAAGGACTATCAGATCCGCACTCTTGAAACCGTCCGCGCATGGCTGGATGGCCTGGCGGAAATGCGCGAAAAGGCGGCGAAGCTCGCGGCAATCGATCCGGATCTCGCGGCATCGTTCGATTTCCCCGAAGCCGCATGGAAGAAGGTCAGCGATCGCGCCTACCAGAAACGCCGGACCGGCAACGGTGATCCTCTTCCCAGCGCTTGCATCAAGATCCCCACCGGCGGCGGCAAGACCTACATCGCCACCCGCGTCATTGATCTTGCCAACACGATCTACCTCCGCCGCCAGAGCGGACTCGTATTGTGGATCGTGCCGAGCACCCAGATCTACAACCAGACGCTCGCCGCGCTGCGCAACCGCTCGCATCCCTACCGCCAACAGCTCGACATCGCATCGGCCAACCGCACGCTGATTTTGGAAAAGACGCGTCGTTTCCGCCCCGAAGACATCCGGGAAAACCTCTGCGTCCTCCTACTCATGCTGCCGAGCGCGAATCGGGAGACCAAGGAGACGCTGCGCATGTTCCGGGACAGCGGCGGCTTCGAGCGATTTTTTCCCCGCGATGGAGATCACTTGGCGCACGCGGAGCTCCTGAAGAAAGTTCCGAATTTGGATACCTTTGGTGCGGGCGAAGGCGGGTTGTGGAAACGGCAGATCAAGACCTCGCTTGGCAACACGCTGCGCCTGCTTCGCCCCATCGTCATTCTCGATGAAGGCCACAAGGGATACTCGAAAAACGCCTTGGCAACCATCGGCGGCTTCAACCCGAGCCTCTTGGTCGAACTCAGCGCCACCCCGCCGGATCAGGCGAACGTGTTGGTGAACGTGCCCGGCCGGGAACTGGAGAAGGAAGGCATGATCAAACTGGATCTCCACCTGCTCAACCGCGGCCAGGCGGAATGGACGGGTACTCTGCTCGCGGCGGCGAGGCACCGGGAGATGCTGGAGAAGGAAGCCGACCGCCATGAAGCGGAGACCGGCGTTTACATCCGGCCCATCTGCCTCATCCAGGTGGAGAGAACCGGCAAGGACCAACGCAAGGCAGGCATGATCCACGCCGAGGACGCGCGCGATTATCTTCTTAAAATGGATGGCGTGCGCCCGGAGCACATCGCGGTGAAAACCAGCGAGAAGGACGAGCTCAAGGAGATCGACGACACCGGCGGCCTGATGGCCCGCGATTGCGAGGTGCGCTACATCATCACCAAGCAGGCATTGCAGGAGGGTTGGGATTGTCCGTTCGCCTATGTGCTGGCCATTCTGACGAACCCGGGTTCCAAGACGGCGCTCACCCAGCTTGTCGGGCGCGTCCTGCGGCAGCCATACGCCGTAAAGACCCATGTGCCGTTGCTGGATGAGAGTTATGTTTTCTGTTTCCAGCGGCGCGGGAAGGATCTTCTCGAAGAGGTGAGGAGAGGATTCGGCATGGAAGGTCTCGGTGATCTAGCGGCCCGCGTGGTTTCGGACATGGAAGGCAAGACAAGCGCCGGTTCCGAAACGGCGATTGATTCCCGCGCCTCGCTGAAGGATCGGGCGAAGAAATACATTCTTCCGGCTTTCATGATCAAGGATCCGGTGGATGACTGGCGTCCGGTTCACTATGAGGCGGATCTGCTCGTCAGGGTCCCATGGAACGAGGTGGATGTTTCGCCTTTGTTCGATCTCACGCTGAATGCGGTGGGCGATCAAAATGTCGCCATGAGTGTGGGTCTCGAACAGGGCATCCTCACGGGTGATCCGGAATGGCGGGCGGAACGCATGGATGCGGGCGGACAACTCGATGTGTCATTTGCCGCGAGTCATGTGCTTGACGTGATGCCGAACCCATGGCGCGGGGCGGAACTGGCGCGCAAGGTTTTCGACAAACTCGCGGACAGGTATGATCGGGAGATTCTGGTGGATAACTATGTTTTCATTCTGGAAGAACTCCACAAGCGGATCGAATCCGAGCGCGACCGCCTCGCGGAGGTGACTTTCCGCAATCTTCTTGAGGACGGAACCATGCGCTTCGTGGTGATCGGTGAGGATTTCGCGCGGTTGCCGGTAAAGGAAATTTGGAAGACCAACGAGCGCCGCGCCACCCGCGATGACGCCGGGCAGTTCATGCTGAGCCTTTTCGAGCAGATGCCCGAGGGGGATTTCAACACGCTCGAAACCACTGTCGCCACGTTCTTGGACAGGCAGGAGCAACTACTCTATTTCTGGCACCGCAATGCCTCGAAACGTGGTTATTTTGTCCAAGGGTGGAAACGGAACCGCATCTTCGCGGACTTCATCGCTGCGGGCAAACCGGTTCCGGAAGCGGAGAAAGGGTTTGATCGAATCTATGTCCTTGAAACCAAGGGGCTGCATCTCAGGAATGCGGACACGACTTACAAACAGAATGTTTTCAAAGTCTGCAACGACCGGGCGCATGGCGAGCATTGGGCGGATTTCGCGCCGACGATGCGGAATACCCGGTTGAGGTTCGAGGTGGTGTTTGAAGACGAATGGCAGGACAAGCTGTCAAGCATGCTCGCAGGGTGAGTGACAATGCCTGATCGCGCGAAGAGTGTCGATGCCGCCATACCTTCTGTGCGATCTTCCACCCGTTTTGGGCGGCAGGAGAAATTTCGTTCGACGCCCGACATGCATGTGGGTAGTGGGTATGAAAGCCGACATGAACATCATGCGAGTCATTCTTCACGTCTTGTTGCTAGCCGCATGCGCCCGAGCCGCCGAAGTGCGGTCTTGGACGGATCATAAAAACCGCAGCGTGGAGGCGCGGATGCTCGGCCTGGAGGGCGAGACGGTGATTCTCGAACTCAAGGACGGTCGCAAGCTGCCGTTTCCGCTGGCCAACCTCTCCGTAGCGGATGTCGCGTTTGCCCGCAGCCAGGGAGCCAAAGGGGATGCGGAAAGTGCGGATGGATCGGAGAAGTCAGCGCCGAATTTCGCGGCGGCTTGGCCGGACCGCATCAAATTCGGCGAGGATCCGGAGATCAAGGTTGTCGAGGAGGATGGGGAGAGGAAACGCTTCGTTTATGAGAGCGCGAACTATCGCTATACCTGCGATGTCCGGCTTTCGAAAACGGTGGTGAAGGGATTCGCGGTGATGTTCGAGGCCACCTATTTGTTCTGCCGTTCGCTGCCGTTAGGACTGGATGGTGGCAGGCGGGACGGTGGCAAGCTCCAGATCCGGCTGTTTGAGAAAATCGATGATTACAGCAAGGCGGGCGGTCCGCAGGGAACGGCAGGGGTTTTCCTGGGAGGGGATGCGCTGGTGCTGGTCCCCCTCAGCAGTCTGGGTGTCCGCACGATGGGCAGCGGCTATACGTTTGACCGCGACAAGAGCAGCAAGACGCTGCCGCACGAGCTGGCCCACCAGTTGACCGCGGAGGCTTATTTCGCACCGGGTGGCATGGGTTGGTTCAGCGAGGGAATCGCCGAATACATCGCCGTCACGCCCTATCGCTCCGGTGCCTACAGCGTGCGGAACAACCAAAAGGACATCATCGATTATGTCACGGAATATGGTGCGAATGGCAACGGCGGAAGGGCTCTGGGCAAGGAGCTCCAATTGGCCGACTTGAAAACTTACATGCTCCAGGAATACGAACGTTTCATGGAAAATCCGCAGCTGAACTACGGCTCGGCGCTTCTCATCACCTATTACTTCCTGCAGATGGATGGCGATGGCGACGCCAAGCGCATCAAGGCATTTCTCAAGGCGCTGCGGGATGGGACCACCGGCGGGGATGCCTTGGCGGTCCTGCTGGACGGTCGGAGTTTCGGGCAACTCGAAAAAGAGATCTCAAAGGCATGGAAGCGGCAGGGTGTGGAACTGGTTTTCGCCGCAGCCCGGTGACCGTGTGGAGGGGCATCCGTGTCCATTTCAAAGGCCCTTGCAGCCCTTGTATTCCTGATAGGTGCCGGTGGGTATGGCAGCCGGCCGCCATTCGCGATTGAGCTTGCGGTAGCGGTTGATGAACTGCGTGGGGTCCGCCCAGTGGTTCATATCGTCCGGGGCCATGTTGCGATGCAGGCCGATCCTGATGCTGTGGCGGATCTCGAAATGGAGGTGGGCGGGATACATGCCGGCATTGGTACCGATGGTGCCGATCTGTTCGCCGCGTTTGAGGACCTGGCCGGTTCTCACCATCATGCGGTCGAGGTGGCCGTTGAGGGTATCGATGTATTTCACCTGTCCGGATGAGGGATCGCGGTAGGCGTGGCGGGTGAGCACGACATTGCCCCAGCCGCCATGCACGTTGTGGGCGAAGGTGACGACGCCATCCGCGATCGCATACACCGGATCGCCGAGATCGGAGTTGCCGCCGGCGCGCCCGTTCCAATCCTCGCCATAATGCCGGGGAGAACGCAAACGCAGCCCCCTCGACTTGTAGTAGCCGTCGGCATTTGGTTTTCCGACCGGGAAATCAAAGCCATCCGCGAAATTCACCTTCACCTGCTGGCCGGGAGCCTCCGGGCACAGGACGCAAGCGAGCCAAAGCAGCCCGATCACCATCCATTTCCGTAAATTCCGCATCAAACACGTCATCGGCAAGAACTCCACCCTTCGAAGGACGCCCCCGCAAGCGCAAAAAGGCTGGTCATTCACCAAGGAAGCGTTTCACCGCCTCGCGTTTGAGCCGTAGTTCGCGCCATTCATTGACGAGGCGGCTGGCCTCGATAATGCCGCATCCGGCGGGAATCCGCAGCCGTTTTTCAGTCCACCAGACTCCGCGAATGGCGACTACGGCGTCGAACCGGCCATCGTCCCAAAGCGCGAAGGGGGCCCCGAAGCCGGGCGGGCAACCGAGGCGCTCCCGCCATTCCAGCAGGCGCGCCATGGTGGCGTCCGTGCGGGGCAGGGGACCCAGCGCGGGTGTGGGATGCAGCCGCCGCAGCAGTTCCGCGGCACTCATCTGCGTGTGGAGGTCCACTTCGATCAGGGTGAGGAAATGCACGATGGATCCAAGGTCGAGAATCTCGCGCGCCCGGCGCTCCAGATGCCCCAGATCGAGCAGTTTCGCGACCAGCGTCTGGGCGACGTATTCGTGCTCGCGGATTTCCTTTTCATCGAGGGCGAAGACGTCGCGATCCTCGCTGCGGGCGGTGCCGGCGAGCGCCATGGTGGTGAGGCGTTTCCCATCCAGTGAAAACAGCGATTCCGGGGTGGCCCCGGCGAATCCTCCGTCGGGGTGCATCCAGCCGTAGGAAACAAGCGGCGGCTCCTGCCGTGCCATGGCTGCCAGGATCGCCGGTCCCGGCGCACACCCGGAGCTTCCGGATTCGGTGACTACCGGGACGGTTTTTTCGAAAAATCCACTCTGGATCGATGCCATCACCTCCTGGAACACCAGCGAAAACGGGGCCGTGTCCAGCGGCTGCCACTGGCATTGCAAGGCCGCCGTTCCGCTGAATCTCCCGGCGAATTCCGCCCTGCTGAGATGCCTGACACGACCGGGGATCTTCCATGGCTGCGGGTCGCGCAGGGCGAAATCATTGACATGAAACGCCACGCCGCGCTTCGGGACCGTGGCGGAGGATTCGAACGGCCCCTGGCCGACGACCACGCTGCCATCGCGCCGCGCCAGCCAGGCCAGTGATTCCCGAGTGATATCCATGAGATGCGCCCGGACCATGGGGCGGCTGCGGCGGACGTGCAAGGTTCATCCTAGAACGCATCCCGCACATGGTTGATCCGGGGTTTTCCTCCCTCGGCCACATGGATTTCGATCACGTCGAAACGCCACGGCAGGTTGCGGGTTCCGAGGCGTTTGAGCCAGGCGTTCGCGCCGCGTTCGATGAGCGCCTGCTTGGGTTTGTCCACCGCATCGAGCGGGCGGATTTTCGCACCTTCGCGGCGGGTTTTCACCTCCACGAAGAGCAGGAGTTTCCCGTCGCGCGCGATGATGTCCACCTCGCCGCCACGCCGGGCCTTGAAGTTCCGGGCGAGAATCCGGCAGCCGTGGGCGCGGAGGAAATCGGCGGCGACGTTTTCGCCGTATTCGCCGATCCACACCCGGCTGCGGGCCGTGCCGTCAGGAGCCGTCAAGCGGCAGGGAGAGTTGAGCCACCGGCTGGAACGAGCGACGATGATGGCGACAAGGCCCGTGAATCCGAAGCGCTTCAAGATGAAACTTCGTGCCATATCCCTGATGTTTCGCAAAGCCGAATTCGGGAAACTCGCGGTCGATCTCGCCCATCAGGCGGTCGCGGGTGACCTTGGCGATGATGCTGGCCGCCGCGATCGAGAGCGAAAGCCCGTCGCCTTTCACGATGGCGTCATACGGTAGCGGAAATCCGCGCACGGGCAGGCCGTCGATCAGACAGTGGTCCGGCGGGGGATCGAGCATCTCCACCGCCCTGCGCATCGCCAGGTGGGTGGCCCGAAGAATGTTGAGGCGGTCGATTTCCCCGCAATCGGCGGTGGCCACGGCCCAGAAAACGGCCGGATCGCCGGTGAGGCGCTGGTATAGCTCCTCGCGCCGCGAGGCCTTGAGTTTTTTGGAATCATCGAGGCCCGGGCAGGAAAATCCGGCTGGCAGGATGACGGCGGCGGCCGCCACCGGCCCGGCAAGCGGACCGCGACCGGCCTCATCCACGCCTGCGATGCGGTGCAGGCCGCGGGCGTGGAGGGCGGATTCAAAAAACAGATCGGGCACGTTTCAGAAACTATTGAAACGCTCGCGCATGACCAGTTGCGAGTTGTTGACCGTGGAAAACAACTGCGTGGCGAAGACCATTCCATCGGAGTCCACCACCACGCCGATGCCGCTGTGGGTCCAGTCATCCACCATGTTTTTGTGGTGGTCCTTGGATTCCTTCCAAAGTTGCACGATCACAGTAGGGGAGCTTTTTCCCGGGTAATTGGCGGCGGCCACGTTTTCACTGACGCTGGCCATGTTGTGGCGTTCGCGGGCGGCAAGGGCGCGGCCTTCGAAGCCGAAGTGGCTGACGTTCCTGCCGTAGATCGAGAAGGAGCCGCGGTTGCGGCGCAGATACTCGCTATGTTCCTGGGCAAGGCGATCAAGACCGGAATGACGTTGCACTTCCTTCGCGCCTTGGCTGCGGCGGTAGGAGTTGACCTCGTCGAACAAACGACCGGAAACCGAGGTATCAGGGCGCAAGGAGGCCGATACCTGGATCCGGGTGGACTCGGGCGGATTTGCGCACGATGCCAATGCGGCGGCGCAAAACACGCCGAACAATCGGGTGTAAGGGTGTGTTTTCATAGGGACAGCACCAGGAATTTCAAATTATTCTCCCTGATTGTAAAGAAAATTTAAAATTCCGGACACTATCATGAAGGCTTAATAAAAATTTTCGACTCACGCGTGATGCAGGAGGATGGAATTTGCGGCGAAGTGGTCGGAGAGGATGTCGGAAACGATGACGATGGGGGGGATCGCATAGAACCCGACGGTGTGCGGGCGCGGCATGGCCACTTGCTTGGCCAGCACATGAATTCAGAAGTCCAGGAATACTCCTTGTCTTCATCCCGAATTCAATATCTTCTGCGTATATCCGCCCTGCGGAGGGGGAATTAAGAAGCTTCGCACAAAGCGGTCGGCATCGACCGCAACGATGCCGCCAAACCGACCAAACGGCCGGGGAGGCGGTGGCGCATGTCCAGGCCGACTCTCCGGGGAAGGCTAAAGGCCAACGCGGTCGACTTTGTGCGACTCTCTCAACTCCCCGTCCACCAGGAAGGACCTCAATAATCCTACTAGCTCGTGAAAATATTTCCGTTCGTCTTAGTGGCCGCCCTTCTCGCCCCGGCCCTTGGCCGCGATTTCCGCCCGGAGGGACGGATGGAGAATCTTCCGGCATCCGATAGCTCGGTCCAGCAATGTTATGTTTTCCGCACACTGCCCGGCGTGCGCTACCGGGTGGAAAGCTCCCACGATCTCACCCAATGGGACACCGAAGAGGAAATCTACGGCCTCGGCCATGAATATGTGGTGGCTATCCGCGAGTTCACCCCGCCGCCACCTCCGGAGCCCGGCAGCGGCGATCCCCTCCCGCCGAAACGCCGGCCACCAGCGTCAGTGTGCGAATTCAGCCGTCCTCGGAACCGGCAGGCGGCACTGTCGTTTCCTGGGCTTCGCTCGACCACGGTGGGCCGGTCAACATGCTGCTCGCTCAGAACATGGCCGCTGGTTGGAATCAGGTTCCACTTTTCTGGAACCGCTACGGAAACCATTGGTTCTTCATTCTCAATCAGGATCTGCCAGCCGTGCCGCCTGCGGAAAACATGCCGCTCGGTCTCAAGGACGCCGCGATGCTCGCGCAGTTGGAGGCGAGTTTCCCCGAGATGAACGAGGCGGTTGACACATCCGCCGCGCAGGCGCGCAATACGCCGCCGCCAGCACCGACCGATCCGGATTCGCGGAAATTCTGGCGCGTCCACTGCGATTGGAGCGCGGATACGGACATGGACGGCTCGCCGGACTGGGCGGAATTCGAGATGGCCGCCCGCACCGACGGCATGTCGGCAGTCCGGTCAATGTCCGTCGCAAGCACGAGTTCCCCGTCCGCAGGTGGTGGCGCCCCGTCCTCGGATTCCTTCAACGGCGATACCAATCACGACGGCATTCCAGACGGTGAACAACAGGATTACGACCAGGACGGGGTCATGGACGCGAGGGACATCGCCTATCAGGACGCCACGGCAACCTTCGAGATTGGCCCGTTGCCTCGCTACGCCTTGTTTCCCATCTCCAACGCGCAGCCTTCTGGAGCCGACCGGAAAACCCCTCTGCAGATCAGCGACAAGGGAACGGTTCTCTACCGGAACGGCACTTGGAAGGCGGGAAAATGGACGGCCTTGAATATACCTGCCGGGGATTTGGGCACGCCGGGTTACGGAGCCCGCGCCATCAATGACCATGATGTCATTCTGGGCATCTTGACCTTGTTCGTTTCCGACGATATCCATCAACATGAAGAACGCGGCTATCACTACTGGAGCAGTCCAACGGCATCGCCGGAATTCGTAACCTGCGGAACGGGTGATGATGAAATGTATGCCGTGGTTCCAAACGACGACGAATTCAGAACCAATCTGGCCCCTGGTCCCATGCTTTCGAACGATGGATATTTTGGCGCATTTACGTTTGCGAGGGATCCGGATCATTATCAAAATATTTTTCGGATTCTCCGCCCGAGCTACTGGAAACTGGCGGGTGACGGGATTTCCGCCACCGAAGCGCCCAGCGATCATCGCTTGGACTACAGCCAGGGGCTGGATTTGAGGTGGGGCTCCGGCTGTCCGCTCTATGACAGTGATGGTGGCGGCATCCCTCTGGATGAGGATTACAGCCAGCCGTCTGAGATATTCTTTTACGCGCCAGATTCGATTCCCGCGCCCAATTTCAGCCCGCTCAACGCAGCCCGGATGCCCTCTGATCGGATTCTTGCACTGCCGGATACTCGATGGATTCCCCAGACAGCCGAAGGTCAGGTATATTTTGACGGCACTTGGCATGCGAGCTCGACTTATGCCAAGGCCATCGACATCTCTGCGGACGGCACGGCCATTGGTCGCTCGCACGACGGCAAAACCGCCCCCATCCTGCTCAATGGCAAGTGGAGCGCCATCAAGCGCACCGCACCTACGGATACGGATGTGTCCGATCCGCCTCCTCCATGGCATGACGGATCGGTTTCCCTGCTAGACACCACTCCAGGCGGCTGGCTCCTGGCCCAGCGGGGATTTTATCCTGAAGAGAACGCCGTCCTGTTGCCGATCCGCGCCGAGGGCTACTACACCAATAGCGATGGCGTTTCCACCACTGCGGCGGTGGGAGTGGATGACTTTTCCATTGGCAGCGAGACGCCCGGAATTGAGGTTCAGGACCGGATCTGGATCATGGCCCCGCAGGGCGGGTTCAACAAGGTCGTGAAATTCAAGGCTCCTTTGAATAGCAACACCGCGATCAATCTCACGGCACCGAATATCCTCTTCGGCGGTCAGGACAGCGCCACCCTCAATACTGCGGTGAATCCGGTCGTCCTGCACGCGGCGGATACCGTGACCAGCGGCGGCGAACGCCTGATGACCGTCACCATGGGAAATGGCGACAACGAGATCTCCTCCGTCAGCAAGCCCATCGGCCTGAAAATCATGAAAGGCAGAACGGTGAAGGTCACCGTTTACAAAGTGACCAAGATGTATGGCGACCATGCCGAGGAAGAGGTCGATCAGTTTATGATGCCCTCCCGGCAGGAGATTGAAGATCATCTCAGGGACATCTTCCGGCCGCAGATCAATGTGATCTTCAATGTGAATCCAGTGGAAACGCTGAGGGCGCGTTGGGATGACGACAATGACGGGTTGTTCGATGTCCAGATTCCGACCTCCGAAGTTCCGGGGGAGGAGGGAACCATCCTCGCGGAAATCCCGGCCAGTCCCGCCCCCTACAATATCCGGGTGTTTCTCGTGGCGAATGGTGCCCCGCTGTCATCCGGTATCGATGCCTACGGTATCACGGACCGCGAAAACGCGATTTGCTGGGTGCTTGGCTCCAAATTCGGGAAAAATCGCAACAAACCTTTCCTACTCGACACCATCGCCCATGAAATCGGCCATGTGCTTGTGGGAAAAGGCCATCCGGACAGTCAAAGCAAACCCGATCAAGGCCCCGCCCCACTGCCGGGAACCCAACACATCTGCCGCCTGATGTGCAGCGGTCCGAACGCCAACGGCTCCTCCCGCCTGCTGGTAAAAAGAGAGTGGGACGAGGCGGAGAAGTGGCTCAAGAAACAAGAAGACGACGGAAAACTATGAAGTTCATTTTTGTTTATACTGACAAGTCTTTAGGATAGACTACAAGTCAATACTCTGTCATTGTCTTCCGCATGCCGAAGATTGATGGGAGAAAACTGGATCATGGGACAAGCGAACACATTAGGATTTTGGCTGTTCGTCGTGTGAGAGAGGATG
>JAUYNL010000098.1 GCA_030696085.1 Luteolibacter sp. | reverse complement strand
GGGACAGGGGACAGGGGTCAGGGGACAGGGGACAGGGGACAGGGGTCAGCAAAAGAGGAGGCGCGGAGCATCTGCCTGATCTCTGACTTCTGATCTCTGACTTCACCTGGCCGGAGCAGAATCTTGTAACGTTCGCCGATTTTGGAGGATGTAGGGTGTGCGGCGTTTTACCACGTAAGCGGGTAGCGGCAGGTTGTTTTCCAGCAAGCGGATCATCCCGACTGCCAGCAAGAAGGCGACCGAGTTGGAACGGAAATCGCCGAAGATGAAGACAAAAAACAGCGGCCCGTAGATTAGTGGGATTCCAGTGAACAGGGCGAGCGGAAACCATTCGGTGCCGCGGCAGCGGAGAATCTGGCGGTGCGCATGAACCGCCAGGCGGATCTGTGCGAGCAGAAAAATGATCAGGCCGAGATAGCCGATGATCCGGACGGTGGAGACCGGGCCGCTGTGATAGTCGCCGTTTGATAGAATGTTTTCCCGGTGGATATCGAAACCGGAGAGTCCCGCGCGGCTTCCCTCGCGTTGATTCATCTGAGCAGTCAATTCGGCGGCGGTGAAGCCGAGGCCATCGCCCAGCCACTTGTTTTGGATCCAGCGGTCGGTCAAGAGCACCTCACGCCAGATTTCAAAGCGCCACTCGCTGGAGCCTTCGGCGTCCCGTTTGTAACGTTCCTCCCAAGTGCCGGGAAGGAAAGTGAGTGAGCGTTGAATATTGGGTGGAAGCGGATGGATGGTGTTTAGCAGGGCCAATAGAACCAGTCCACCGATTCCGCCGAAGATGGAGAGGGCCACGCCACCGAACCCACTGCGATAGGCGATGCCGAGCAGTAGCGTTACGCCTACCAATGCAATGACGTTGCGAAAGCCCGACAAGCCCGCCGCCACAACGACCACCAAGATAAGGATCAGCCACAAGGGCCGGAAGCATGCCTTTAGAGGGGAGATGTAGGATGAGATCCACAGCGACAAATTCTTGCCAAAGGCTCCTAAAAAACCAATGCGGGTGGCGGCTTCAGAGTCCACCACCTGAGCGTCGTAGCCTGCTTCGTTTGATTGACTGTAACCGCCAGTGCCGGTATAGAGTCCGATGATGGGAACGAAATTTCCGATGATCGAGACTGCTGCGTTGCCCAATGCCCCGAAGATGGACAGCGGGATTACCCATTTGAGTTCATTGGCCGGGACCCTCAAGCTGCAAAAAAGCAGGGCGCTGGCGAGCGCAATTGCATAAAGGATATACCCCTTTCCACCGACGGTATCGCCGCCGAAGAGGCTTACGTTGACAGGATTGCGCAGGTAAACCTGGGCTACGCACAAGGTGAGAATCACAATCCAGAGTTCCAGTTCGGTCCAGGCAAGCCGGTAGGGGAGCCTGCGCATCAGGAAGAGCAGGGCACAGAATGCCAGAACAAGAGCTTGCGCAAGAAGCAGGCTGGACGGCTGGCCGGGAATTTGCAGGCTGAGCCCCAGAGCCGCCATGAAGGGGATGAGCAGCCAGACCCTGCGGCCCATCAGGAGGCAGACTGAGAGAGTGATCCCGCCCAACACCCAGGCGATGGTTTCGAACTGGGCGGTGGCGGCGGAGATGCCGAGATAGAGCGCCGCGAACATCCCCAGAACGGCGATGATGATGACTTTGAGTTTGGACGAGTCGAAGGTCATGTGTGGTAAAAGCTGAGAGGCTGAAAAGCTGAAAGGAGATTGTGGTAGGGCGTGGCGGCTCGCCGCGCCGATTTATCGCCATTGGCGTGAGATGTGGGTGAGAAGAGAAAGATCAGCCTCCGTGTCTTCGCGAAGCTATCCGGCGACGCGCGCTGTGCCGGGATAGACTGCCGGGACAAGTCCGGCGGGAGAAGGTGAAGTGGGCGGGGTGCGGCGGCTCAGCCCTACCATTTTCAAAGCCGACTCATGAATTGGGAGGTCCTTGAGAAGAGGAAGAGTAGCCTCCGGCGGGAGAAGGTGGATTGGGCCGGGCAGGGCCGCCCGGTCCTACCTGACGTGCGCGCCGGATGATGCTGTAGCCGATGAGTCCAGCGAGCGTCAGTCCAATGAGAGGGCGGTAGTAGGGCTGGTAGGCCGGACGATACTGGAGCAGGAGATGAGTGGATTCCGCATGGGTGGGGATTTCAAGTTCGACACGCATGCCGTGTACCGGGGATGCGATCACGGGCAACCAACTGCTGCCATGGTAGGAGTATTTCCAGCCGGGATTAAAGGATTCGAGCAGGTCTAGCGTCCGTGTTCCTGCTGGGAGGAGGAATTCCCGGCGGTTGGGCGTTTCAAATGTGGGTTGTAGAGAGAGGTTTGTTCCGGAGACCAGCTCCGCGTGAACGAGGCCGGAGAAAGCAGGATTCTTGTAAAGCACGAATTCGTCGAGTTGAAGGACTTTTTCCCATCCTGGAATGCCGCTTGGATCGTGCTCGGGAGCGACCAGCAAATGGGAGATGCCGGCATCCGCATAGGGAACGGGGGCCCAATTCGCAGCCGGGTGAGGATCGATGCGGTGAGGTGTCACCGTTTCGTAACCATCGGCAAAGCGGATGCCGTAAGCGCTCGGGGTGTTGAGCTGCATGTAATCGAAATCCGAGCGGCTGAAGACGGCGACTTTTCCGGTGCCGACTTCTTGTTTGAGGCGTGTCGCCCAAGCGGGTTCGGAGAATAGGCCATGGCCGGCAGGCTTGTCCGAAAAAGTGATCCAGGCGGTTGAGAATAAAAAGAGTTCACCGAAGGTGGTGCAGGCGAGGATAAGAGCGAAGAGCTGGGACTTTCGATTGTCGGCATGGATCCGGGAGACACTGAAGAGACCAAGTGCGATAAAGAGAATGAACGAGAGATTGCGCGGGTGCCAGATCTTGCATTCATCAAGGAACACTGCGGAACGGCCGAGCATCCAATCGAGACGTGAGGCTTTACCCATGTCGAGGTTGTCGATAACGATAGCCTGCAGTTTTGTTTGGATCCACTCATGTTGCCATACAAGAGCCAAGCTGACGAAGGTCCACAGCAGGATGATTGCGGATAGCGTGATCCAGCCGTATTTCCAACAGGCTTTGCGAGGCTCCTTGGCGAGTGTCGTCACGTGCCATGCAGCCAACCATGCGGCACCCAAGGCAAAGATCACGGTGAAGCGGCTATACAGCCACTGATCGGCAGGGGTGAAAGGAAGAATGAGGCCCAGCACAAGCAGGAATTTCGCAGGAACCGGGGCCTGTTTGTTGAAGCAGGCGAGAGACGCAAGAATCAACGTGAGGGCACCCGCGAATTTGATGGAAAACAGGTCGACGCCGAAGAATTTGGTGACATCCAGGCCTTGGGGGGAACCCATCAGGGTGGGGATGAAGGCAGTGACGAGAGTAGGGAGAGCCATGAGGCTGCTGGACCACGGACGCCCCGCTAGCTCCCTGCCACCTTGTAGAAACGGAAGAATCGTTTCGATGAACACGTCGAGGGAGAGAACCGCGGCGAAAACACCGGATACGCCATAGGGCAGAAGAAGCTGGAAAACGTGCTTGATCCGCCATTTTTCAGGGTGTTGCCACCACTCGGCAAGGGCGATGAAACCGACCAACAGGACCACGAAAACGCAGGCTTGCAGGTGGCCCCCACGAAAGGCCAGGGCGATGAGGACGATGGACGGAAGATCGACGATGCGTCCGGCCTTTTTCGCGCTGAAAAGGGACCATAGAATCCAAGGGGCCCAACACATGGCCCCAAGCACCCAGCGATGCTGAATCCAAAGGATGAACTGGGAGTAGAAGGCGAAGGCGACCACGCCGATCAAGGCATAGGCTGCGGGGATTTTCTGATCCCGCAGTAACAGGAGCATGCCCAGACCCGCGAGGGTGAACTGAAAGATGATTCCGGTATTCCACGCAGTCCAGAAGGGGAGAAAACGGTAAAGGTGGTGATGCCAGTCTCCAGGGCAAATCATCGTATTTTCTACGATTGATGAGCCACTGTGGGTGTAAGGGTTCCAACCGATATAACCGTCCTGCTGAAGACTTTGATAGACGGAATAGTCGTAAGGGAGATACTGGGAGATCGAGTCGAAGGTAAAGGCGTTGTGAACCTCAATCTCCTCCTTTGTGGCCCAGGGGCGTAGCAGGGAGTCCATGATGTCCAACGGAGCGAGGACCTTACCTTGGAAGATGACCGGCCAGAAAAATACCACGACCATGGCTAGCCACAGGCAGGCGGCGAGGAGGTATGGGCGTTTGAATGGCATGAGGGCTAAGGAGAGCGGACACTCCTGTCCGCATACAATAGAAGAGGAAGAAAACGACAAGAGTGTCGTTTCTCCTTACTTTTCCCGCGTAATGTCATGCCAGTGGAGCAGGGCCAGGGCGTGATTGAAGCGCTGGGCGGCGGCAAGTGAATGAAGAATGGCGGCGACGGCGAAACTGAGCATGGCTAGGATGGAAAGGCCGGATGCAAGGATTGCTAATGGGAAGCGGGTGACTTTCGAGGTTTGGAAATACTCGATGACTGGAAAGCTCCCGGCAGCAAGGGCTAATACGGCGAAAATGACAGCGCAAATGGTAAAGAAAAGAAGTGGGCGGTATCTCACAAAGATTGAAAAAATCGTTTTGATGACGAGGACGCCATCAGTGATGGTGTTGAGTTTGGAAAAGGAGCCTTCGGGGCGGTCGCGATAATCCGTTGGCAGCTCGATGATGGAATAGCCTTTGTCGAGGGCATGGATGCTCATTTCCGTCTCGATCTCGAAGCCATCGGAAAGAATCGGGTAGTTTTTTACGAAGCGTTTCGACATGATGCGGTATCCCGTGAGGATGTCTTCCAGCGAACCGTTGAACAGGGTGTTGATAAGCCAGCGGACCAGATTGTTGCCGAAGTCGTGCATCGGGCGCTTGTTTTCGCGCTTGTAAACGCCCGAGCTGTGGCGGTTTCCGCAGACGATATCAACGCGACCGTCAAATACGGGGGCAAGGAGCTTGGGAAGATCGCTGGCAGGGTAGGTCATATCCGAATCGACAATGACGTAGATGTCCGCATCGATTTCCAGAAAGGCCTTGCGAACGGCGGCGGCTTTTCCCTTCCGTGGCTCTTCCATGAGCTTGCCTTTGCATCCCAGGTCCAGATAGGCCGCGCGTGCCAGTTCGTTAGTGCGATCTTTTGAGGCGTTGTCGATGACGTAGATTTCCGCTTCGGGGCAGACGCTGAAAAAATCCTTCATCGTGTCCACGATGGTCAATTCCTCGTTGTAAGCGGGCAGGATGATGGCGATGGATTTGGTCATGGGAAGGCAATGGGTGGAAATTTTGGATTATGAATTTTGGATTTTGAATGATAGATGACGAAGAGATGCCGAGTGAGCAGTGAGCAGTGAGCAGAGGGGGAAAGTCACAGGGTATTCGGTTGCCTGTGGCGCTCGGTGTTTGCCTCGTTGCGCGTCAGCCATGTGAGATGCGCTGAGCGGAGTCCGGCGTCGCTGCGCTATGCCGGGACAAGTTTAAGGTCGGAGGTCGGAGGTCGAGAAGGAGAAAGCTGCGCGAGATTAAGCGGCAGCGGTTTGGAAAAACGGTAGGGCGTGACCGCCGGGCGCGCCGACTTATCGCCGAAGGCGTGGGCAGGGATTGAATCGCCATCCGTCTTCGCGCGCTACGCCGGGACAAGATGGCGCAAAGAGCCCCAAGCGGGCCTTGGTTCGGTCAGGCATTTTTCAACATGGATCGGATCCAGGATGGATTGCGCCGGCAGTCCAAAACCGCGCGCACGAGCCTTCCACCAGATCGTCGCTGGCTGCATCCAGGATTCGAAGTTTCACCGGACTCTGCGGCTGATTTGCTCTTTCGCGACTTCCCAATCAATGGATTGCATTGAGCCTTGATCGACCGCGCGCTGGCGCTCATCCAAGATATCCTTGTGCCATTGCGGAACATCGATGGTGTCCGGGGCCGCCGCCAACTCGGCCCAGACGGCTTCTAGCAGCTCCAGTTTCTCGGAGAGCGGCATTTTTCGGATTTCAGTTTGTGCGATCATGGATGGAAGATGATTGTGGCTGAAGCGATGGGCAAGGGGTTTTCCACAGAGCGAGGAGGTGCCGAGTGAGAAGTGGAGAAGTCAGGGATCAGGAATCAGGCTGTGCTCATTGGGACCTGGGCGTTGTCCTTGGGACTCGGGTGCTGGTCCCTTGGGCTCGGGTGCTGGTCCCTTGGGTTCGGGTGCTGGTCCCTTGGGACTCGGGTGTGGTCCCTTGGGACTCGGGTGTGGTTCCTTGGGACTCGGGTGTGGTTCCTTGGGACTCGGGTGTGGTCCCTTGGGACTCGGGTGCTGGTCCCTTGGGACTCGGGTGCTGGTCCCTTGGACTCGGGTGCTGGTCCCTTGGACTCGGGTGCTGGTCCCTTGGACTCGGGTGCTGGTCCCTTGGGTTCGGGTGCTGGTCCCTTGGGTTCGGGTGCTGGTCCCTTGGGTTCGGGTGCTGGTCCTTTGGGTTTGGGCGTTAGACCTTGGGGGGAAACGCTTAAAATGGCGGAAAATCCGGGAAATGTTTCTATGTGAGAGACGGAACGAAGCTTGTTTTAAAGTGGTTTTTGTGGAGTTGATTCGTTGGAATGCCCTATTTATCACGAAAACTGGCTGCTAGAATATTTTTTTCCTAGAGCCACGCGGATCAGAGTATCGCTCCGCATTTGTTGCTTGGCCAATACTTAAAGAAGCTGGAATATCAAATCGCAGCGTATGGATGCGCGGCCGAACGGAAGCGGACGACGGAAGGTCGAGGTCGTATCAGCCCCGTTTAGAAACACGTAAGAACAACAAGCAAATGCCAAAAGTAGTAAAGAAGATTGTGGACCGGATTGAGTCGTTTCGCGCCTCGTGGCGTGACATGGCTCCGGATGCCACGTTTGCCGGGATGACGTTGGCGCAGTTCGAGGTGGCGATAGCCGCACCCTTGAATTTGCGTGGCGAAATCGTGGCGCTTGAGAGGCAGTTGGAAGGCAAGAAGGCTGAAAAGCTGATTGTCGATTCCGCTGCCAATGAGCTGCTGGATCTGGTGGTGAACTCCGTGAGGGGAACTCCGGGATTCGGCCAGGACTGCGCGCTGTATCGGGCTTTCGGATACGTCCGGAAGAGCGAGCGGAAAAGCGGTCTGACCCGCAAGGGCGGCACCGCCGGGCTAAGCCGGGACAAGTCCGGCACCGCCGTGGATGCGAACGCTGCTTGATCTGACCGTCGAAAGATGGATCAAGCAACGCCGCACCGCGGTGTTCACGGGGTCGTCGGTTCCGCAAGGAACCGGCGGCCAAACCGTTGGGAATAAAAGCTGAAAACTGAAAAGTTGAAAAGCTGAAAACAAGAGAGTTTTGGAGGGCGGGGGAGGCGCGACTGCTTCGCGGATTTTGAATTTTGAATTTTGGATTTTGAATGGGAGACGTGGCGCGACTCGTCGCGGATTTTGAATTTTGAATGTTGGATGGGGATTACGAAGAGGTGCGTCGGTGCTTGCCTCGTCGCACTTCGGCGATGCTCTCAGGGCATTTGGGTGAGAAGAAAGTCCGGCGTCGCTGCGCTATGCCGGGACAAGTCGGAGGCCGGAGGATGCGGCGGCAATGATTCATTCGCTCCGCACGGCTCGCTCACCTCTTCGTAAGTGGAAGTAAGGCTGGAAGCCGACGGTCGTTATAGCCGGCTCAGCCGATGATCCAAGGCGTGTTCAAAACTGATCAGTTCCCGCATCAGAGCGTTGTAACAACTGTGAGCTTGGTTGCCCTCGTGAGAGAGCAGTTGGTAAAGATCCAACTCCGCGCCGTCATCGCGGGGTGGGGCAGGCTCGAGCAGGCCGGCTTTGGCCAAGCGTCGGCGAGCCATCCGGACCAGACATGCCGCCATGGTGTGACGGTTTTCATGATAGTCCCGCAGCCCCTCAAAGATGCGCTCTGCACCGGGTAGGCCGAGAAGGAGTTCTGAAGGATTTGGATTCATGATGGGATGTTTCCATTGGCCTCCGACGGATCCTTGCAAAATTCCGCAACGACTGCTCGGAAAGTTTTGGGATCAAGGGAGGGGTAGCGGATGAGCATGGGTTCGATATCCATGAAGAGTTGGAAAAGATGATCCCGCCGGATCAGGCCATCGTGAAGCATCGCATTGACGTCGGTGAGGTCGCGGGTGTGGCCTCGCTCCAGTTTCGAGAGTGCCTGACTGAAGGGATCGTAATGATAAAAGTCGATCAAGCCGTGACGGGCGATGAACAGGCTTCTCTCGCGCCAATTGGGAAGCTCTGGAATGAAATCCGAGGGACTTGCCAATTCAATATTCACGGCGAGTTCGTCTTTGAGGACCGCAATCACTTCAAAAAAACCTGCGGGTTCTGGATCGGCTTTCAAGTCAACATCCACGGTCATGGGACGCCAGCCGTGGAGGAGGGCGGTCGCGCCGCCGGTGAGGTAGATCCGCCCAGCACTTTTCACCCGGCGACCCATTGCCGCCATCAGGGTTTCTAGTTTTTGCACTTGGACGGGAGGACGCATAAGGGGGCAGGAGGTCGGAGGTCGCGCGCTTTCGCTGAAAAACTGTGGAGGCTTGTAGTGGTTCTTTGGGGTTGCCTTTTGGTTCCGGCTTCGCCGGGTTAGGAATTCCTCAGGCGGTCTCCCAATTGTTTTTGGCGCAAGATCAGGTCCTGTGCGATCTTCTGAAGATCATTTCCCATTTGGGAGGAACGTTGGTGCCGGGTATTGCGAACCTCTTTTACAATCGGATCATCGAAGGGCGTCCGGGCTCAGAGTTCTTCCGGGGTACAGAATTGTGGGAATTCATGGCCTTGATTTTCGCTGAACTTTCGGAATTGGCGGAGCGCGTGGGCATTTGCGATGTGCTTGCAGTTTCAAGTAAGGAGATAATCCACTTTCCAAATGCAAGGTAGCGCGGGTTGACTGGAAGCCGCCTCACGGCTTCTCGCCCTGCGGGCACGTCACCCGCTGTGCGGGTTCCTGTCCAAACGGACTACATTCCTTCGTCCGTTTTCGATGAGGGCGCAGACAATGAAGGGAGAAAGCTGGATGCCAAGAGGGGACAGGAAAGGCGGAGCTTGGGCGATTCTTTCTCGTTTCTTTGGGGTGCGCTCCCGGCGGTAGTGCGCCACCTTTAAAGAAGTCAGATGGCCATGGCTTTCTGTTACCGTCTCAGCAAGCGGATGCATAGCACCTTGAGAAAACTGCATGATGCGATGGCTGCCTCGCAGGCGAATCTCCCTGAACTCATTTTCCAGGTGAGTAGCGGTTTCTCCAGATTTCGAAGCCGGAGAGGGAGGTGTCGAGTTCGAAGGCGGCCTGTTGCATGGTTTTGCGGTGGTCGCGGTTTCTATATCCGATGTCGGGCCGGTTGATGAAGATGAGATCTGCGAACATGGTTCCGGAAGGAGTATTGGAGTAGAGGGTCTGGAAGGCATGCACGCCGGGCCAGCCGCCCGCGCGGTAGGAATAGTAATATGGGGTGCCCAGGTCTGCCTGCCAGAAGACGGCTTGCTTCTTTTTGAGGGCGTCCAGAGCGAGGCTGGTGGCGGCACGGAAGTCGTCGCGGGCGTGTTTTCCCGCGAAACGGAGTGACGAGGCGGAGACCAGCGAGACGAGGATGGCGAGAGCGCCGGCGATGAGTCGCGACCGGCTGGCGGATGCGCCGGCGAGGCACAGCGCCATGGGCAGGAGCACGGCGGGGATGGCGGGACTGAGGTGGCGGCCGAGAACCCGGAAATCCGCCATCAATCCGACGGTGGCCAGGATGACGACGGGGGAAATGACGGCGATGGCAATTCCAAGGCGGGCACGGCGGGGGGAATCGCGAAGCCAATCGCGAAGGCCGAAGGCCCAGGCGGCGAAGAGGATCAAGGCGGCGGGAAGCACCCAGGGGAGCTGGGAGAGCAGCGCCATGGGTGAGGCGCGGAGTTCATTGCGGCTGGGTCCCACTCCGAGCAAGCCGGCCATTTCATAAAACCCGAAAAGCAGGGTGAGCAATCCGCCGCCTCCCGAACTGGTGGCGCGGTAGCCCTCGATGAGGGTGAAGGCGTAGTAGCCGCCGATGGCTAGGGCGGGAGCGAGCCAGATGAGGGCGCGCAGCCAGAAGCCTTTGGTTTTGAGCCAATCCGGACGGATGACAAGCGCTCCGAGAACGAGTCCTCCCGCCCAAACGGCGGCGGTGAGGCTGCATGCGCATAGGAAGAATGCGGAGGCGAAGATGGCATGGAGGCCCTGGAAATCGCCGGGACGGCTGCGAATGACGCGGGCGAGGGCCGCTGCGGCGCAGGCACCGGCCGCCATCTGCATGGTGTAAGGGCGAAGTTCCCCCACGTAGTAGAGGACGAAGGGGGAGGTGAGGCAAACCAAGGGCCAGAAACGGACTTTCCGCAGTGCCAGCACCATGATGGCAAGAAACGGCAGGTTGATCGCGCGCAGGGCATACTCGGAATTTCCAACGAGCTTTTCCCATGCCCACAAGGAGGCCATGTAAACGGGCATCTGCACATCGGAGCCGCGCATTCTCAGGGAGAGCTGCCACCAGTCCTTGAGGGTGGGCATGAGGGATTTGAAGGCCGGGCCGCCTTCATCGATCCACAGGCTCTGGTGGCTGATGGCCGCCGCGCCGACGGCAAGGGCCAGTACTGTGAGCAGCAGGATGCCGATGAGATCACGGCTGCGGGAAACTTTCATAGGGTGATGCCCGCTTTTTTGAGTTGGGAGAAGAGTTCGATGCCCTTGGCGGCGAATTTCAGGAAGGGCACGGAAGGTTCACCGCCATGACGCGGCGGGAATCCGATGGGTACCTGGCCGTGACGGATGGCTGGGTTCTTCCGCAGGATCACGGCAAGGGCGATATTGGCGAGAAACACATCGGACGGGACCCTATGTATTCCTTCGGCGCAGGCGCTGGCATTCATCAGGCGGTAGGGGACATTCGCATCCACGCAATCCACTCCGGCGAGCAGGCGTAGCAAGGAGCGGAGCACGGTGCTGGCAAGAATCCGGCGGAATCCGTCCTGGCGGGTCCGCTTGCCGTAGGTGACATCAAACTGATGCCTGAGTTCCCAGAATCGCGCGAAGTATCGCGGGTCAGATTGGCCGTCGGAGTCGATTTGGAGAAGGAAGGGGATGTTTTGTTCCACCGCGATCCGGTAACCTTCGATGCATGACTGGCCATGGCCGCGGTTAGGGCGGTTGATGATTTGAAGCCGCGTTCCGAGTTCGGAAGCCATGGATTGCAGGATGGCTCCGGTATCATCGGTGGATCCGTCGTTGATGGCCAGCAGGGTGAAGTTTCCGACTTCGCGGTCCAGAACGGAAAACCATTCGTCGATCACCGTGGGAACCGATGCCTGCTCATTGAAGACAGGCATGATGACAAGGAGCTGGGGGGTGTCACAAGACATTGAGAGATAGCCTCCGGCGGAAGAAGGTGAAGTGGGCGGGGCGAGGCCGCCCGGCTCTACCTTTGACTGGAGTTCGGCTCAAGCCGTCCCACTTCGGCGAGGGCCATGCCCACGACCTGGTCCATGTTGTAGTAATGATAGGTGGCCAGGCGGCCGATGAAGGATACGGCGGTTTCCCCGTCGGCGCGTTGTTTGTATTTCTGATAGATGGCGGCCGCGTCCGGCGCGGGGATCGGGTAGTAGGCTTCCTTGCCCGGGCCGAAGTCATCCGGGTATTCCCTCACGATCGTGGAGTTCCCGCAAAGTTGACCGGTCGCGTGTTTGATCTCCACGATCCGGGTGAATTGCTCCTCGTTGGGATAGTTCACCTGCATGGCCGGCTGCCAGAAGCCCGCTTTTCCGGAAACCGGCTCCCGTTCGATCAATTGTTCAGGTGTGAATGATTCATTTTCAAAACGCAGGGAACGGTAGGGGAGCCGGCCGTAACAATGGCCGAAGTATTCATCGATGGGTCCGGTATGGATGATGTGGCCGTATCCGACATGGGGCAGGATCTCCCGATAGTCGGTCTTGAGCAGCACCTTCAGGCGTCCCTCGCAGGCGGCGACCATCTTTTCGAACATCCGGGTGTAGCCGGCTTTGGGCAGCGCCTGGAATTCCTCTCGCAGGTAGCGGTCGTCGCGGTTGGTGCGGATGGGGATGCGTCCGCAAACGCTGGCGTCGAGGTCCTTGGGATGGCGTTTCCATTGCTTGAGCGTGTAACCCTTGAAAAACTTTTCATAAAGTTCCCAGCCGACCTGCGAGATGATGAGTTCCTCCGAGTTTGCCGGGTTATCGATGGGCACGCGTTTCTCCGCGAGCCAGGCCTCCATTTCCTCACTCGTGGAATTTCTGCCAATGATCTGTTCGAAGGTGTTGAGATTGATCGGGAATTTCCAATAGCGGTTCCCCGTGTGTGACAGGATGGTGTAATCCACCGGATGCCATTCGGTGAATTGTGAGAGGTATTCCCGGATGCGCGGCGAATTGGTCCGGAAATAGTGCGGGCCGTAGCAATGGATCAGGACACCGTGGTCGTCGTGGCGGTCGTAGGCATTGCCGCCGATGTGATCGCGCTTTTCCACCACAAGGCAGCGCTTCCCGGATTGGGTGCAGAGCTGCTCCGCCGCGGTGAGGCCGGCGAAACCGGCTCCAACGATGAGGTAGTCAAAGCTCCATGGCATGGGATTGGGAAGAGTCTGAAGGTCGGGAAGGCAAAGGTCGGGGTTGCGCGGTCTCGATGGGAGCCTCACAACGGAAGTGGTTTGCCAGTCTGCGGTGAAGGAACGCTTCCTCGAAGGCGGGAATGGCGATCACCTTGGCCTTGAGTTCGTCAAGTGCGGTTTGGAGTCGCCGGAGATTCTCTGGTTCGGCAAGGATTGCGAAATCCACATCTCGGCTATCGGTCAAGCAGGCTCTCACCGTAATCCTTGATGCGTTTGCAGGTTTTCAGCAGACGGGGAAGTTCCTCGCGGCAATATGCCAGGATCTCGGGAAGACGGTCTCCGGCGTAGTCGTGGGAAATCCGGTTGCGTGTATCCTTGAGTTCGCGCAGCCAGTCCACCGACTCGATCATTCCACGCTTTTCGGCACGGTTTGCGACATCGAGCAAGGTTCCCGCCTCATACATCTCGAACTGGTCGATGGCTCGCAGGACGCGCTTGCTCATGAGGTCGACTACCCGGGCGAAACGACTGGTGAATGCCTCGATGCGAGCCAAGGCGTCTTCGGTAGGCGCTGGCTCATCGGGATGAAGATCCGCACAGGCGTTGGCGGAATAGGCCAGATGACCGAGCGCCCGGTCGAGTTCCGCGAGGCTCTCCGCCAGATAGGCCGCTTGGGTTTGCAGGTTCATAGCGTGATTCCGGTTTCCATCGCAACGCCGGCGATGGGAGAGTCCAGTTGGTTGCTGCGGCGCACGATGAGATCCAGTTTCTGCCAACCGATCTCGTCCAGGATGTCCCGGCGGATCTCCCATTCCTGATGCAGTCCGATCCGGTCGGAGATGATCAACAGGTCAATGTCTCCGCCCTTTGCGTGATCATCGGCACGCGAACCAAACAGGATGATCCGGGCTTCAGGATCCTGCCTGCCCACGGCAGTCAAAATGACGGACCGTTGATCGGGAGTGAGTCTCATGCATGGAATCCTGCCATGGACCCGGCGGAGAGTAAAGACGGGCTGTGGAGGTCAGAGGAGGGGAATTGCGCGTCTGGAGACTCGCGGTCCCGGCGGGCTGGCCTGTCATCACGCTGCCGCCCTTGGTTGCGGTCTTGGGCAAGACGGAACTGCTGGTGGAACGACGGAGATGAGACGCAACCTGCGAGGGTCGCATGAGGGATAGAGTCGCCTTGAGGATGGTTTGTTCAAGAAAAAATGAACAAGCCGTGATGATCGCAGGAGGGCGGAATGGGGATGGAATGGGGATTGCGGTTTCGGGGGGAGCAGGGCAGGCTCCGCGCCTCCGATGACGATCTTGAAGAAGGTATTGAAGGACCGCCGGTTTCACCGCTTGGCGGGTGGCATGCTGGTGCTAGGTGCGGGTGCCGTGTTGCTGGCGTGGCGGATGGGGGTGGACTTGCAGCTAATGAAGAGTTGGTGGAAACAGACCGAGGCGTTTTTGATGGATCGGCCGTGGTTGTTGTTCGCGGGCCTGGTGATTCTGCCTGGGCTTCCGGTGCCGACCAGCGCCCTGATGCTGCTGGCGGGGACGGTGTGGCGGGATCGCCCGCTGACGGCTTGCGCGCTGTGTCTGGTGGCGATCGCGCTCAATATGAGCTGGACCTACTGGGCGGCGGCGCGTCCCGGGAGGGGGTTGGTGGAGAAGCTGCTCGCCGCAGGGAGCTTGCAGATTCCCGAGATGCCGCATGGCAATCATCTGCGCTTCATCCTGCTACTGCGGCTGACGCCCGGATTCCCCTTGTTCCTGCAGAATTATCTATTGGGATTTTTCCGGGTGCCCTTCCGCCTGTATCTGCCGGTTTCGCTGGCGTGCAGCGGCTTGATCTCCTGCGGAGTGGTGCTCAGTGGCGCGGGCGTGGCGGGCGGAAACCTGACCCCGGTGATCACCGGAGTGGCCTTGATCGTGGTGGGCTTCGTGGTGGTGCAGATGCTGCGGCAGAAGCTGCAAGGTAAAAGCAGAGATGCTGAAACGCTGAAACGCTGAAACGCTGAAACGCTGAAACGCTGAAACGCTGAAACGCTGAAACGCTGAAACGCTGAAACGCTGAAACGCTGAAACGCTGAAAAGCAGAGATGCTGAAACGCTGATAGAGGGGTCAGGGGTCAGCAGGGGCGCATCGGCTTGGGGAGGCTGGTTGCGGCTGGCGCGCATGGCGCGCATGGCGAGGGTGAGGTTCTCGGCTTCTTCGAGCCACTGGATTTTTTCTGCAAGGGATGTATGCAAACCCATCAGCAGTGAGTGCAACTCGGCTCCTTCGGCCGTGCACCACTGCCAACCGGGATGATCCTGAAGTGATGGGCGAATCATGAACGGTAGTGGCTCCAATGGATTTTTAGCGGAAGCTGTCTGGCAGCATCGAGAACATCATGTACTGCTTGGGTATTGCCAGTGCGGCGCAATGCATCGTATTCGATTTCAAGCAGATTGATCACAGAGATCTCAACTGACGCGACGCTTTCAAATTGTCGGCGTAATGTCACAAATACGAGGAAGTCGAGAACCTCGGTGGCGATGGGCTCCGGAAGATCCGCCGCCTTGGCCCGGAGCAGTGCGGCTTTTGACATGCAGGTATTATGGGTGCGATTTCGTTGGAATCAAGCCTCAGAGGCGTCCTCAAGGCCACCTCGTTTTGAGCGTAATTGCTGAGAATTGGCCCAAGGAGCGGCGATGCATGATCGCCGAAGCGAATGTTCGGTCCATGGAAGGATTGAAATGCACGCTCATGGGCCTTTCATTCGCGTCGGCGGACACGTTCCGCCGCTCCTTGATCGAGAATCGCACGCTCTTGCCGCACGTCATGTCAAAACGAGGTGGTCCTGGCGTCCTCAAGCCGCTTGATGCTTTTTAATTTCAGCATTTCAGCATTTGCCTGCGCGTTGCTCCGGCCATGCCAGTCTGAGCTTCGCATGATTTTCTAAGTTCGCCACTTCTCACATCGCATTCAGCTTTTACCCCTCAAACGATCATGCCTGCGGCCACCGTTTCGTTGGTGCCGGGGTCGATCAGGATGAAGGAGCCGGTGTTGCGGTTGCGGCGGTAGGAATCGTGGATGAGCGGGACGGCGGTGCGCAGGGTGATGCGGCCGATGTCGTTCATGGAGAAGCCATCCACTTCCTCGATCTTGTGGAGGGTGTTGATGTCCACATGGTATTTCACTTCCTGGACGATGGCTTTGGTTTCCTGGGTGGTGTGGCGCACGATGAGCTTGGCACGGGGCGGCATCGGCTTGGGGGAGAACCAGCAGATCATCGCCTCAATGTCCTGACTCACCGTCGGCGGATTGTTGGCTTTGACGAGGGTATCGCCACGTGAGATGTCAATTTCATCGGTGAGTGTGAGGCAGACGGATTGCGGGGCGAAGGCCTCCTCGATCTCGCCCTCGGGAGTGTGGATGGCCTTGATGATGGATTTGAAACCGGATGGCAGTACGGTGACCTCGTCGCCGGGTTTGAAAACGCCGCCGGCGACGCGTCCGGCGTAGCCGCGGAAGTCATGCCATTCGTCGGACATCGGGCGGATGACCCACTGCACGGGAAAGCGGGCCTCGACATGGTTTTCCTCGCCGCCGACATAGACGTGTTCGAGGTGGTAGAGGAAGGTGGGCCCTTGATACCAGGGCATGTTCGCGGACTCATCGACGACGTTGTCGCCATTGAGGGCGGAGATCGGGATATCGGTGATCTCGACGATGTTGTCGAGGCGTGAGGCAAACTCGCGATAGTCGCTGATGATTTTGTTATAAACATCTTCCGAGTAATCGACGAGGTCCATCTTGTTGACGGCGACGACGAGGTGCTGGATGCGCAGCAGGTTGGCGATGAAGCTGTGGCGCTTGGTTTGTTCGATCACGCCCTTGCGGGCGTCGATGAGGATGATGGCGAGGTTGGCGGTGGAGGCGCCGGTCACCATGTTGCGGGTGTACTGGGTGTGGCCGGGGGTGTCGGCGATGATGAACTTGCGCTTGGGCGTGGCGAAGTAGCGGTAGGCGACGTCGATGGTGATGCCTTGTTCGCGTTCGGCCTTCAGTCCGTCTGTTAGGAGGGCGAGGTTGACGTTTTCATCGCCACGGCGGCGGGAGGATTCCTCCATGGCTTCGAGTTGGTCCTCGAAGATGGATTTGGAGTCATAGAGGAGGCGGCCGATGAGGGTGGATTTGCCGTCATCGACGGAGCCGGCGGTGGAGAAGCGGAGGAGGTCCATTGGTTTGGGTGAAATCTGAAAAGCTGAAATGCGGAAAGAAGAGGAAGAGAGGCTGAACCCTGATTGCGAAGCATTGACTGTAATTTCAGCGCTTCAGCATTTATTCTTAAAAATACCCTTCCTTTTTCCTGTCTTCCATGGCGGTTTCGGAGCGTTTGTCGTCGGAGCGGGTGCCGCGTTCGGTTTGGCGGGCGGCGGCGACTTCGGCGATGACTTCGTCGAGGTTGGAGGCGGGGGAGCGGACGGCACCGGTGCAAGTGGCATCGCCGATGGTGCGGAAGCGGACGATTTCGCGGGTGACGGGTTCGTGGTCCTGGGGTTTGAGGAACTCGGTGATGGCGAGCAGCGAGCCGTTGCGTTCGAAGATCTCGCGTTCGTGGGCGAAGTAGATGGAGGGGAGGGGGATGTTTTCTCGCCGGATGTACATCCAGATGTCCATTTCGGTGAAATTGGAGAGCGGGAAGACGCGGAAGTGTTCGCCGGGATTTTTGCGGCCGTTGAAGAGGTTCCAGAGTTCGGGGCGTTGATTCTTGGGATCCCACTGACCGAAGTCGTCGCGGTGGGAGAAGAAGCGTTCCTTGGCGCGGGCTTTTTCCTCGTCGCGGCGGCCACCGCCGAGGCAGGCGTCGTATTGGTTTTTCTCGATGGTATCGAGCAGGGTGACGGTCTGGAGTTTGTTGCGGGAGGCGTTGACGCCTTTTTCCTCGACCACGCGGCCGGTATCGATGGATTCCTGGACGGAGCCGACGACGAGGGTGGCGCGGATAAGGTCCACGAATTCATCGCGGTAGCTCATGGTTTCGTGAAAATTGTGTCCGGTATCGATGTGGACGAGGGGGAAGGGCATGCGGGCGGGCCAGAAGGCCTTGCGGGCGAGCCAGGCCATGACGATCGAGTCCTTGCCGCCGGAGAAGAGGAGGGCGGGGTTTTCGAATTGGGCGGCGGTCTCGCGGAGGATGAAGATGGCTTCGGCTTCGAGTTGGTCGAGATGGCTAAGGACGTAGTTGGGCATTTTGGGGTAAAAGCTGAATGCGATGTGAGAAGTAGCGAACTTAGAAAATCATGCGAAGCTCAGACTGGCATGGCCGGAGCAACGCGCAGGCAAATGCGGAAAATCTGAAACTCGGAAATGAAGAGAGGGAGGATGCGGTGGCGGGAGGGGGATAGGTGCGACCGAGGCGAGGGGTCAAGAAATAATTATTAAATTGGGTGGTTCGATAATGTATTTGGGCGTGAGATCAGGACTGAATGGTGCCCGTGTTCGTGCCGCCGGTTCAGGGCAGCGGTGTGAGCTTCAAGCCGGTGTGGGCGGCAAGAGCGTTCTGTCGCTGATCGAAGCTGAGGAATTCGCTCGCGCCGATTTCCAAGGCAAAGGCGACATGAAGGATGTCCATCGTCCGGCAACCCAGTCGGGGAGTCTCCGCGCCAAGACGGAGAACGCATTTCATGAGGGAATTGCGATCGATTTCAGGAAAAGCATAAAGCCCGCGTTTCAGCCGGTTTTCAAACAGGGCAACCTGTGTTTCTGCCTGTTCGAGGGTGATTTCCTTCCAGAACACCTTCAAACGGAGCGCGTTGATCAGCTCGGCTTTTTGGATTTCCCAGATGGGCAGGGGGTGGTCCTGTGAGACGACGCGGGATTGGACCGCTTCCGAGCCTTGCTCGCGGATGTAGAGTTTGAGCAGGGCGCTGGTGTCGAGGTAGAGCATGGTTACCAGCGGCCCTCCCGGTCGGCGGATATGGTCTCTTCTGCGGAGCGCCCGGAAGCGGGTATGGCTGTGGCGAGGTGGTCGTCCCAAACCAGAATGCGCCGTGGTGTGGCATGAACGATATGGACGGTGGGCCGGCCACGGTTGACGACTTCGAAGGTTTCGCCGTTTCTGACTTGTGATTCGACTTCCGCCCAATGGGCTTTCATTTCGCGGACCGTGATGGTTTTCATGGGTGCAGAATGCTCGTGAAACTCATTTTGTCAATTCGTTGAGTCGCAAAATGAAAAACATCGAGAAAGGTCTGTCGAGTCTCTATCGGCGAATCAGGCATCTCCGCCGAGGGAGATGCGGTCGCAGATGGCTTCGAGGAGTTCGAAGGCGGCGTCCTCGACGCTGGTAGATTCGGTATCGAGGATGAGGTCGGCGTTTTGCGGTGGCTCGAAGGAGCCGTCCTTGCCGGTGAAGTGCTGGATTTCGCCGCGGGCGGCCTTGGCGTAGAGCCCCTTGACGTCGCGTTTTTCGCAGGCTTCGTAGGAGGCTTTGACAAAAACCTCGAAGAGATCCTCGCCAAGCAGGCCGCGCGCGAGGTCGCGCAGTTCGCCGCGCGGAGTGATGGCGGAGACGAAGGTGATGATGCCTTGGGAAACGAAGATTTTGGCGGTTTCTGCGACGCGGCGGATGTTTTCGAGGCGGTCCTGATCGGTGAAGCCGAGGTTGGAGTTGAGGCCGGTGCGGAGGTTGTCGCCATCCAGGATGGTGGTGAAGCGGCCTTGCTGGTGGAGGACCCGCTCGGCGGCGTTGGCGATGGTGGATTTCCCGGAGCCGGAGAGGCCGCAGAGCCAGATGACAAGGCCGCGCTGGCCGAGGAGTTGCTCTTTATCGGCGCGACTCAGGAAACGGTGGAATTCGGGGTAAATCATGGGATGGAAACTGAAATGGTGAATTCCAGGATTAAGAATGGATCGGTGTGGAAAACTAAGCTGAAAATCCTTGCTGTGGCGTATCATCCGGCGTCCAGCGCGACCCTTGAGGAGGCCGCGCAATCCTGAGGGATTCGAAGTCGGAATCCTCCGGCGGAGCCGAAATATCGCCCGCCACGG
>JAUYNL010000076.1 GCA_030696085.1 Luteolibacter sp. | reverse complement strand
CTCATTGCTCCGCAAGACCACCGTCTGAGGTGCGGTGGCGATCATGTCGTCACTACCATGGCAAAATGAGCGGCTTTGTCTATCCAAAATTGCGGAATCCCTGACCATCAATGCCTACTCGATTTCCCGCCAATCGCCCTGCCATCTGCCAAATTTTGCCCCGCGGATAACCCCCTTGTCACCGCTTTCGTTTTCGATCCCAACAACGACAAGGAGCCGTCCAAGCCCATTGCGGGCCCAGACTCTGCAATAGGCGATGGCCCGCCATCATGGAAACCGACGCATCCCGCCGGGCCGAAGATTCTCACCGCTGCCGCGATGTGCGAGGCCGCGGGAGATCTGACAGCAAAGGATGGCATGCGCGAAACACTGGCGGAACGTGCGTTCAACTTCGCGCTCGCCCCATTGCCGCCCTATCCGATTCTCCGCCTTGGTGATCGCACGATTTCCACGCCGGGGAATCTCACTGGCATTCAGGGGCCGGTGAAGTCTGGAAAGACTGGCGTGCTGGAAGCCATGATAGCCGCCGCATTCAACGCGAACCGGCAGGGGCCTGATACGCTGGGATTTTCAGCGGAGAACATCCACGGCAAAGCGATGATCCACATCGACACCGAGCAGTCACGATACGACCACGACAGCTTGATTCGGCGGGCCATGAGACGGGCACGGGTTGCCACGCCTCCCCCGTGGTTCTATTCCTACAGCCTCACGGACATGACTGTCGCGCAACGAAGGGACGCGCTTGAAATCGTTATTGAAGACACGAGCGCCCGTCATGGTGGCGTGTTCCTAATCATCATCGATGGCGTCGCGGATCTGTGCGCCAGCCCGAATGACGAGGTAGAGGCCTACGCTCTCGTTGGCCGGCTTCACGCGCTGGCGATCCATCAGGACTGCGCCATTGTCTGCGTTCTTCACGAGAACCCGGGCAGCGATAACGGGAAGATGCGGGGGCACCTTGGGAGCCAGCTTGAGCGAAAGGCGGAAACCCCGCTCAGACTCGCGAAGGATGCGGCGAGCGGCGTGACGACCATCTGGTCAGACCGCGCCCGGCATTGTCACCTGCCGCGGGAGCAGGGCATCTGCTTCGCATGGTCGGATGAGGCCAGGATGCATGTCAGCGTCGGGACGGTGAGGGAGATCAAGGCGAGCGCCAAGTCTGCCAAGTTCCGCGCCGAAGCCGAGGCGGCATTCAGTGACTCGGATTCCATGACCTACAGCGAACTCGTCGCGCGGGTGGCGGAAACGGCGTTCATCGCCCCGAAGACCGCCGAGCGCCGCGTCAAAACCTACACCGCAGAGGGCATCATCAGGAAGACAGAGGCCGGAAATTACGGGCTGAAATCATGACTTACCCTCAACCCTCAAACTACCCTCAAACTACCCTCTTGCGGGTCGGCTCGTTTAGCTACCCTCAACCCTCACCCCGCTTATATGGAAAAGCGGGGGGTGGATTGGGGGTGAACTTGGAAGGAAACCAGCAACGCCAACCCTCACTCCCCAGAACCCCATGACCGCCACCGAACCAAGCATCGACATCGCGCGACTCGAAAAAGTCCGTCGCACCGGAACCAAGTTGACCGCTCGCTGCCCCGCATGTGCCGCCTCCGGAGGCGACAGGCGCGGCGAGCATTTCTTTCTCAACACCGCCGACGGGAAATTCGGATGCGGGGCGTATCCCGGCGACGCCGAACACCGCCGCGAGATTTTCGCGCTGGTCGGTATCATCGGCGAGCGCCGGCCAGATCCCGAGCGTGATCGCCGATGGAAGATGGACCGCGACGATGAGCGGCGCCGGGAATCGGCGAGAACGACGTTGATCGAAACCGCTAAAGCCACGCGCGCCCACATCATTGCCCGCCACCGGTGGGTACCTTGCGACGTGTGGGAGAACAGCCCACAGCGCATCGACGGGCCGCTTGTGGAATTCGACCCCCGCCATTTCATCGCAACGCTGTTCCCCCAGGACGCGACGGTCTGGACGGGTGACGAACGCCAGAGCGGGCAGCACGGCAAGCACGCGGCCCGCTGGCAAACCGTGGCAGCATGGCAAGAATTACCCGCGGAAACCGTTGGCCCGATGATTTCCCCGGCGACATGGCCGACAGGAACAATCTCACGCGCTGCCGAAAATGTGGCGTCTTCGCCTTTCGTGGTGCTCGACTTCGACGGCTTCGATGGACTGAAGCCCCAGACACCGCAGGAGATCAATCGGCACGTCCGCGACGCGATAGCCTTGGTCCGTTGGATTCGTGAAGGTCTCCAATGGCAGCTTGCCGCCATCATCTGGACAGGCAGCAAGTCGATTCACGCGTGGTTTCACAATCCCGGCAATGCCGCGCTGCAAAGCCTCCGTGACGCCGCATCCGCCCTTGGCATTGATGCCGGGTTGATCGGTCGCCCCGAACATCCTTGCCGCCTCCCAGGCCAGCGCCACGCGAAAACGGGCGGCATGTCCCGCGTGCTCTGGTTGCAAACCCCTATCCCATGACCAAACCCACACCATGAGCACTGCCACCCATTTTTATCGAACCGCCCGCGGCACAACCTTACGCGTAATGCGCCGCATCGATCCCGAGCAATGGGATCATCTTTGCGAAGGACCGTTTCACATCTCCGGCCCGCCCGCGAGCGCTGGGGAAATGCTTGATGCGATATGCGACTGCCACCAGGCCCACGTTGACGAAGATCGGCATGCCGCATACATGCACTGGAAATTGCCGTCTGGGCGGATTCTGAAGATGCTTTTCGAGCCGGATTGTGAAACCGTTCAGACCATTTCCACGCCACCACGCGCATGATCCACGATCCAGATAGAATCCGCACGGAAACGCTCGATGCGCTCCGCAGGACACTGCCGCCCGGATTGATCGCGCAGAGGATCGCAGAGCTTCCGCCAGATGCGCAGGACCGGATTCGGCGGGAGTTCGCCCCGCGTCCTGTGGTTCGCCGCTACAAGTTCACCGACCGCAGTTCAAAGCCATGAAGCAGACCTCCGACATCTCCCCAAGCCAAATGTTGGCCAAGACCCTCGCCGATGAGATTCCTGAAATCCGCATCGTTCAAGTTCTCTCACACGCGATGACGGCCGAGGTGGTCAATCGTGACGGCTCCCGATCACCGGACCACCGAACGCGCCTCTCCGCCGCTGAAACCGCTCTCGCGTATCGGCATGGGCTACCGGTTAGGCGAGAGGAAACCGTGACTGTCGCCGTGGATGCGGACTCAGCCTTTGGGATGAAGGAGAGGCTGGCACACAGCCCGGCCTTACGCGCCATGTTCCGCAAGATGTTGGATGAGGTGGAGAATGCCAGTGCCATCGAGGCGTGAGCATGAGACCGGCCATGCAGATTCGGCGCACTTGGAAATTCCGCAGAGGCCAAAAGATTAGCCAAGGCTAATTTCTGAGATTGATGAAAAATCGGGATTGGAGTAATGAGCTTCATGGCTGAGCAACTTTACCGACGTGGGGCTGATGGGATCATGGAGACCGTGACGCCGATTGCGAACGGCAAGGCCGCGGCACTCTCCGCATACCTGGCGCAGGGCGGGACACCGTTCAGGGCGTCGGGGCGGTTCAAGAAGGGGAAACTCAAGGGCAAGAACGTCGATGAGGCTACTGCTGAGTTTGAGCGCATGTGGGCGAGCTCGCCGGACGCGCTGAAGGAAAAGTATGCGTCCCGTGCGCAGAAGACCGACCTTGCACCGAGCGAGCGCCGTATTGCCGGGGTTGATCCCGCGCCGCCTTCCGGGACCGCGCAAAGCCGCCGGATGGCGAGTTATGGGTTTGAGATGCGGGATGGTCAGGCCGTTCGGATCGGCACGCCCGCGCGACAACCCGCAAAGGACACGATGCAGCCGGGAACGAGCAAGATCGTGCCGGGTCCGCCCGCGCCTGCCGCATCCTTCGCGCCCGGGTCCGACGAGGCCCGAGCGGCGGCGTTTACTGAGATGAGCCGTGACGAGCGGTTCGCCACTGCCGACACCGGCGACGGCGGTATGGCCGCTGCGATTGCGATGGAGAACTACGCCGGCAAGCCTGTTTCCCCTCCGGTCGAGCAGACGCCGATTGAGAGGATTGTGGGTGGCACCTTGGACGCCAGTTCGCGCTTTTTGGATCGCGCGACAACGGCAGTCGGTTCCACGATTGCGGCCCCATTCACGCCGCCATCCGAGCAGATTGTGGGGAGAGAGTCTGAAGCGGCGAGACGGACGTATGAAGCGAAGCGTGTCGCCGACGAAGAAGCCGCCCAGCAAAGGCTCATTCAAGAAAACGCGGCGAGGTTGCGGGCAGAGAAGGGATTGCAAGCGCCACCATCAACAATGCCCGTCCGATCCGCGCAAACCGGATCACGCGCACAGAACATCGTGGATGCAGGCGGCGATGTGAGCAAACTCAACACCGCCGACCGCATGTTTGCCGAGGGCAAGACGAATGCCGGAGGCGTCCCTATCGTCAAAGCGCCGTTGGAGCCCACCACCCCGTCAAGCGCCCCGACACCAGTCACCGGCACGAAGCCATCCCCGCGCATAAACTCGCTGACTGGATTGCCGATGGGATACCGCCCGGGTGATGTCGTTGCCGCGCCCCAGCAAGTTGCGTCAGACCGATCGGTTCGCACCATGCGGCAATCTCAGGAACTCGAATTGCAGCAACCCGGCAGCACGGTAGCCACCCCTGCCATGCAGGCAGGAGCACAGCGCATGATGCAGCAGGACGGCGTTGTTCCTCGCCCCACGATTGGCAAGCCGGCACCGCCGATTCAGCGCCCCGCCATCGAGACCAACGCGTTTTCCAACGCGGCATACGCCAAGACTCAGGCCGCGCAGGCGCAAGGCGTGGAGCGTGCGAAGGTGTTGAGCCGCGCGACGAACCAAGACGATCCGCGCAAGTTCTTCACCGGTCGGACGCTCCCGTTGGATCAATTGGTGCAGCGCCCGAATCTCCAAGGCATCGGCACGCCTGCGATCATGCCGGGTGTCCGGCCGACGCCGCGACAAGTCAACCCCGCCAATTCCAGCCGCCCCGATGGCAAGCCGGATGCTCCGCAGGTGATCCCTATGCAGCCACGCAAGCATCTCATCCCCGGCGTGACTCGCCCTCAATTTGCGATGGCCCGCCGCTGATTCCATCCAATCTCCGCCAGAGATCGCCCGTCTGAGTGCTTCCAGCGCCAGGCGGGCGAAACTTTTTTACAACCCGGTTGTATCTGTAAGGGGGCTGAAATCAGTGATTTGCAAATCCCGATGTTTTGTCGGTTAGAAACGTCTTGAATGGAAGTCGCGAAGTGGGGTATTCGCCGGAATCGCCCACAGGCGATCCATCATCATGAACATCAAAATCACGCACACCAAGACCGCCCGCAAATCCCCCGCCCCAGGGTTTGTGTCCATCGACACCACCCTTGCCGCAAGAGCCAAACGAGCCGCCGATGCAAGGGGGATGTCCCTCTCTGAGTATGTGGACCTCGCATTAGAAAACTACATTGCTTCAATCCGTAATATCGTGCCGCTTTATGGTAGTATTCGGAAGGTGAGGTAATTCCGCGCCGTCTGCATAACCCCGTCTGGAATCGTCCGGGCGGGTTTTTTTCCTTAGCTAGCCGACCGGCGGTGGAACGGGCGTCGAACGGGGAGCCAGCGGGCGGATGTCCGGCTTGATTGAGACGAGACGCAGGTGAATCGTGAATGCCCGCGCCATATCGTAGTCGATCCGCACCGCGTCCACGAACCGTTGTTGGCTTTCCCCAGTGAGTCCGGTAGCTCCCGCGCCGAGGCGAGGGGGCAATTCTGACGCACGCAAACCTACCAGTTCCTTCTGCGGCTTGAATTTTACTGAAACGAGTCCGTTGTCGGAATTCTTGCCGATTCCAGCCATCCCCGCCTCGTGAGTTCCCACTTCAAAAAAGGTGAAATGTCCGGTGTCGTGAACCGGGCGCTCGATGCGAATTTCATTCATCGATTCGACGCGCCATGTGCCGACATGAATTCCGTCAATGGTCACTTCTGCATCACATGGAACCCTTCGGTGATTCTTGAGATTCAATGAGTATTTGGTGTTGTGTCGCATTTGGACGTATCCGTCTTCCAATTCCTTGCCTTCCGGTATGACTACTTCGAATTCTGTATTTTTCATGATTGGTGATGCTGATTTGATTTCGGGTTCCTCTGGATGCAATTGTCGTTCGGGCAGGTTGTTGAAAAATTCGTAGCTCTCTCTGGAATTCTCGCCTGCATCATCACTTTGAGTTGGCGAATCAACTGCATCCGTGTCCGTGCCTTTGCGGCCCCTGTATTTGATGAGTCCAATGATCCAGCCGATAATGAATGCGGATGAGCCGAAGACAGTCACGCCCATTGCCCATAGCACAAAAGAATTGGCGTCCAGCTTGTGAAAGAAACGGGGCAGCGCACTGATTGTCCCAAGCGCAACAATCCATGCTGCCCACTTGCGGCCCAAAGCGCTTGCTGAGGCAGCGCCATCCCGTGGTCGAATGATCCAATGAAGTGCCCAAGCGACACCAAAGGCGGCAATGATGATGATCGTGCTACCAAGCCAAATTGCCCCCACAGCAGAACCGGTTAGTCCGCCCCGTTCTGAACCGACACTGCTTGGTAATTGGGTTCCCGATGGCTGCGGATTCGATGTTGTTGAAGCCTGTGGCGATTTCAAATTTCCACTGGCTCTGAGTCTTTCCCTCGCCGCCTGCTGCTCGACTGCAAGACTCTCGTCGCGCTCCTGCTGCACCATTTGGGCAAGCAGGTAGGGCTTGCTGGAACTGTAATAGAGTTCCTGATTATTCTCTTTCGCCCATGCTTCAATCTCTAGCATCCGCGTCTTGAACGGCCCCGCATATGCGCTCTGCGGGAAATCCTGTGTGGTACGCGCCCATGAAGCAGCTTTCTGCTGATACCACTCATTGGACATTTCTTGGGCCGTCGCGATACACGCGGACAACGCCACGCAGCCTACAATGAGCTTGAACCTGGTCATATTGATTGCCTCCGGTCGAAAACAAACCAGCCACCAAGGTTTCCCATGGTGGCCGGGGTGTTTGAAAGCCGCGCAAAGACGACCGCGACGACCTTTAGCCGACCCCGTGGGGCCGCCCTGAACATGCGCCGCCGCCACCCCGACCTTTCGGTCTGGTGGCGACGTTGATTCGGTCAACGCCATCCGCTTTACGCGGGGTTTCAAAGCCCCGGCCCGAATCTCTTCGGACGGGTTCATTCAAGAATCCCCGCGCCGGTCTAGCAAGGAAGAAACAAGCAGGCCCGGAGACCCCATGGGACCGGGTCATTGGCAACAACCATCCGTCAGGCGATGTGCCCGAGTGCCTTGAGGGTGGCGAGGATGCCGGTGATTTGATCGGTGCGCTTTTTGTTTTTGCGGCCGAAGCAGGCGGCGAGGGTTTCCGGGTCTTGGCCGACGGTGGGCAGGAGCTTGCGGAGGGCGGCGACTTGGGCGGGCAATACGGCAGGCCAATCGAGGATGATCGGTGCGGCGGTTTCCGGGGTGGTGTCGTCGTCGTCGGACAGGCCGATTTCGGATTGTTGCGCGGTGGCAGCGCCGGGGGCTTGGAAATCCGGGCGGAGCCAGCGGACGAGGCCGCGCTTTTCTTCCGCCGCCCGCTCGTGGTTGAGGGCGACGAGACGGGTGAGGATTATCTGTTCGAGTGCTTCGGCCTCGGGACCGCCACGGGCGAGGATGTCGGCGGGTGGTGTGGCGGAGGTGATGTCGGTCCAGCCGTAGGCTTCGAGGACGGCAGCGTCGAGGTCGTCGTGAATCTGCTTGAGGACGGAGACAAGGCCTTGATCGTGGAGGATCTTGTCCTTGGCGTTCAGGGCTTCGCCGGAACGGATTTTCTGGAGGACGTTGTAAATGCCGGTGAGCGTGAGGTCGGGATGAAGTTCCTGCTGGCGTTTGCGGTGCGCGTCGAGCCGCTCGCCAAGGTCGCGGATGCGCCGCTTGAGTGCGCCTTCTTGGAGCGCTGGGAAGGGGAAGGGATCGAAGCAGCGGGTTTTGTTGTATCGGATATTTCCGATGTAAGCGCCAAGAGAACCACCTTGTGAAAGGCACCACAGGGGGTGAATGCTGCCGGATAAAACCGCCAGAACATAAGCATCGTCAGACGCAACGCACACGATCATGTGGTCTGCCAAAGTGGATGTTGGGATAAACTGAAAAACTCGGTGCTTTGCGGTTTCAGTTGTTCCAATGAAACGGGATAGACCGACGAGCGCCTTTCGAAGCACGGGTCGTTCCCATCCAAATTTCCACCAATTGTCTTTCAGAGCCGCTCTGCGATTGTGGTCACGCTCAGGCTTCACATGATTAAGAATATGCTGAAAAGCGGCCGGATTTGATATCAGTGCTTCTTCCGCAGTCATGAAGGAAAAGTCAATTAGGTAGCGTTCGCGTGGATTGCGCATGAGATCCGCTCCGCCAAGGTAAAGTTTGATGACTTGTGGCCCGTGGGAACGGAGTGATTCCGCTTCCTCAGGACTCAATATGAAGCCTGAGCCGTGTAGGGCAACGCCCATGCCCGCGAGTCTGTCGTTGCTTTCAAGAGCGGAGGCCGAACTGAGATCTGCACCGAGTTGGAGATTTGGAGCAAGGACGCCCCCACTCCTTGAGAGAGTCACTTCGTTCTCTCCGTCTTCACGGGCTTGTTCGGCGATGACTTTTTCAAGAATGCCATCGGCGTGTCCCGGAGCGGCAACAGTCATGGCGATGCGAACGGCAGCGCCGTCGGCGGAATCAATCCATGGGTGATCGGGAATGGCATAGGCGAGGTGAAGCGGCTTTTTCGAATCCGTAAGAAACGGTTCGATCACGCGGCGGTTGAAGGTTTGATGGATGGAGTTGGTGGTGATGAAGCCGAAGCGTTTGGCTTTGCTATCGCGCACGAGTTCGGCCGCTTTGCGCCACCAAAACATGACGAAGTCGGCGGAGTCGGGCACGTCACCTTTCCATGCTTTGCGGAGAGCTGAAACATAGCCTTCCCCCAAAGCGTCGATCATGCGTTTCGTGCCGATGAACGGCGGATTTCCCACGATGTAATCCGCCTTTGGCCATTCGGCACGGCGGGGATTGGAGTAATCAAAAAGTGGGCTGCGGGCGGATTCGTCGGGCACTTCCTTGCCGGTAATCGGATGCAGCTTGGTGGTGTGGCCGTTCCAGACGGTGAGGATTTCGCCCGATTCCGGGTCGCGGCGGGGTGTGCGTTCGTCGTACGCGAGAACGGCATCCTGTTCGAAGATGCTGCGGTCTTTCGGGAGAAGGGGGCGGTCGCCGGTGTCGGCTTTGCCGGTGGTTTTGTGCTGCCACTGGAAGTAGCCGATCCAAAGGACAAGCTGGGCGATGGCGACGGCCTGCTTGTTGATTTCGAGGCCGATGAAATGCTCGGGGCGGACGCGGAAACCCTGCATTTCCATCCCGGCGTTGCCGCCCAGGGCGTCGATGAGTTCGAGCACTTCGGATTCGAGCCGCTTCATGTGCTCCATGGTGACGTAGAGGAAATTCGCGGTGCCGCAGGCGGGGTCGAGGATGGTGAGGCCGCAGAGGTAGCGATGGAAGGCGATGACTTGGGCGAGGGCTTCGGCGTCCTTTTTGTCGGCATCCTTGCGCAGGCGGGCGGCATCGGCTCCAAGTTGTTTCGCCTCGGCGGAGGCCCCGGCGTTCATTTTCGCCTTGGCGTCGGCTGCGAGTTGGTCGGCTTGGATGTCCGCTTGGTCCGCCTCATCGTGGAGGGTGGCGGCGGCGATGCGGATTGAATCCCATTCCTCCCGGAGCGGGCCGATGATGGTGGGGCGGATGAGGCGTTCGACGTAGGAGCGCGGGGTGAATTCCGCACCGAGTTTGTGGCGTTCGCGGGGATCGAGGGCGCGGACAAGCAAGGTGCCGAAGATGGATGGTTCGACGCCGCTCCAATCGGTGTCGGCGGCATCGGCGAGCATGTCCAACTGCGCGGCTGAGAGGGGAAGGGCGGTGGTATTTTCAAAAAGCCCGCCATTGAAGCAGGCGATTTCCTTGAACAGGAGAGCGGAGTAATGGGTGCCGGTGGCCATTTCCTTCCACAGGGCGGAGATGAGGACCGGGAAGCCGCGTGGGTTTTCCTTCACGCGTGCAAGCAGGGTCTTGAAACCGTCCACGGGCAGGAGGCCCACGTCCTCGGCGAACATGGTGAAGAGGCTGCGTTGGAGGAATCCGGCGATGACTTGGAGATCGTGACCGTCGGTTTCGAGTGACTTCGCCAAGAGGGCGAGGCGGCCGGCAATGTCGCGGGTGACCTTGGCGGCGAACTTCGAGGGATCGAGCGAATGGGGATCGAGCCAGACTTTGCGGAGGCGTTCGCGGATTTCCGGGCGGTGGAGATCCGGCAGGGTGATGCGATGCGAGACGGGATCGGGGAAACGTTCGTATTGGCCGCCCGTGCCGGTGAATTCGGCGTAGAGGTCGATGGTGTGGCCAACGTCGCAAACGATCAGGAAAGGCGGGCGCCCTTCATCGGCAGGCAGGGCGGTGATGTAGCCGCGGGCTTGGTGGTAGGCGCGTTCAAGGGCCTTGTCGAAGGCGAGGGTGCCGCGCTTGCCGTGGCCTGTCTTGGTGGCGGTGGGCTTGGCCAGATCCTCGGGGGAGGCATCGGCGGAAAGCCCCTGCTTCGTTTCGTTGACGAAGTGGCGGGCTTTGTAGAGGTCGATGTAATTCGTGGTGGTGGTGCCGTCCAGGTTGGTGCGGGTGATGGCGCGGTCGAAGACGTAGAGGTTCTTCGCGGTATCCGGCGAGGTGGGGTCCGGGCGGGGAACGTCGATGATGTCGCAGAGTTCGGAGAGGAACATCTGGTAGTTCGCCCGCTCGGCGGCTCCTGAGTTTTCCCATCGTTCGATGAAAGCGGCGATTTGCTCGGGGGTGGCGGCGGGCATGGTGAAGAGAGGTTTTCGCGCGGCAGGACGTGGCACATGAAGTCACGGGGCGTCACGCTCCAGCCGGAGGCGTGGGAGGATTCCAACAGGTTCGCGGCGGGGAGGCAAGGCATCCGAAACGGGCTATTTTCCCATCAGGTGATGATTTCCGAATGCGCCGCCATTGTTGGGTCGCGCTCGGGAAACGCCGGATAGGCCCCATCCTTGAATGGAAACGCGCCAATGGCATCCTGAGCGTCTTTCGTTTCTCGACAACGCCGGATTCCGCGCACTTAATGCGGTTGCTGCGAGGCGTTCCCTCTTTGGGCAATTGGAGCCCTATAGATTGGAATGCCTCGCGGTTTTTCCGTTACTGTCAAATCCGCGGCTTGCGCACGAACCGGGTATAGTGAAGCCCGCAGGGCAATGGTGCCGAAGTTCTGAAAGAACCCCGAAACACCCCGCTTACGGGCTTCGAAAAGAAGCTGCGCCAGATAATGGCCGAAATCAAGGTGGGGTTGAATCAGGATGATCCTCCGGTTTCGTCGGCTTGCTCAACGATTCGAGATACTGTTTCCTCACCGCTTTCACCTGTTCTCTCGCCTTTCTGACCAAGTGCTCTGGCTGCGGTTCGAAACGAATCGGCTCGAATGGAAAGATTTTCGGGTCGGGTTTCGCCTCCGGTTCCATGTCCGCAATCCTGCCACGTTGTAACCGGCAATCAAGCACGCCGCCCATAGGTGAACCGTGGACTGTTGCGGGTTCCCTTGCCCGTAGGCGGGCGACAACCCCGGAACGGGTGACGAAGCCACAACCGGAACGTTCTCTCATCCTTGCCCGTCTCACGCGCTGCACTGACGGCTTCGGCGAAGTCGGGGGAGGATGCAACCCGCTTGGCCACCGCCTGCTTTGTGATTCCCGCTGCTGCCGATGCTTCCCGGATCGTGCAACCCTCCGCGAGCTTCATCAGAATCACCGTTCCTTTCCAGTCGAACTCCATGGCGTGAGATTACCGCGAATCGGACTTCTCGTCCATCACATGCGCGGCTGGGCGCGGGGAGGGAGACAACCACAGCGCAAGAGATCAAGAAGGGCTGGCAATGCTTGTGGGAATGAACGCTGTAACGCTTTGTAACGCTTCTGAGCTTCTGTATGCCGCGAAATCGCTCAGTGTGCCGCAGTGGTTGCGTGACCTTGTTTCTCTAAAACCCTTGATTTTGTGGGGAAAAACGCTGTTTTGAACTGGTACGGGTGACGGGAATCGAACCCGTGCCTCATGCTTGGGAAGCGCACGTTCTACCATTGAACTACACCCGCAGGGTCGCAAGGCGGCAAGTTTCAGGCGGAGGCCCCTGGAAATCAAGGAGATTCTGTTTGCTCAACCTGTCTGAAATAATTTTCAAAAATTGGGAAAAAAGACTTGCTAGAACTGGGTCGGAGCGGTTGTATTGTCTCCGAAAGCGCGGGCATAGCTTAATGGTAAAGCCCTAGCCTTCCAAGCTAGACACGCGGGTTCGATTCCCGCTGCCCGCTCCACTTGCCGCGTTCGCCATCGTCAAATTCCCCATACTTATGAAAAAGATCATCTTCTTCGCCGCCTACAGCGCCATGCTGGGCTTTGTTTCGGCTGCCACGGAATCCGACTGCCAGAAGCTTTCCCTTTCGGTGAAGGCTGCCGTCGTCGCCGAGCAATCGAGAATTCTTGAAATTGTCGCAACCGAAGTCGCATCCGCGCCGGGTTGCTCCTGCGAGGTGGTCAAAGCTGCCATCGAGGGCTCCTCAGCCGATGTCCCAACCGTGGTGGCCATCGTCGAAACAGCGATCACCGCCGCTCCCGATCAAATGCGCATCATCGCCCAATGCGCGATCGCCGTGGCTCCGGACTCTCTGACCAAGGTTCAAGCGGTGCTGGCGAAATTCGATCCCAACAGCGGAGAATCCGGCGATAGCGCGAAAAGTGCCAAGGGAGAAAAAGCTCCCATTGGGGAAGTGGCCGCCATGCCCAATCCGCTTGATTTCCCAGGCAAGGGTCCCGTTGGTCCGCCTCCAGGTGGCCCAGGTGGTTTCCCGGTCTTTCCGATCTTTCCTCCGGTCATCATCAATCCTCCCAATGTCACCAATGTGAATCCAAACAGCGGGAATGGAAACGACGACGAATATCCCTACACACGTGGTTGATGCACAAGTTTGTAACCTTTAATCACCCTCGCACCCCCAGCACATTATGAAACGCAACATTTCAATTGGATTTCTCGGTCTTCTGGCCGTCTCTTCGGCTTCCGCCCAAGGACTCTATTATGTCGGTTCCGAAGCACAGGAATCCCTGCCCCTCAAGTGGGTGGTGGGAGCCAGCGCGATTTATGATGACAACGTGAATCCTGGCTTTGGTGCTGAAGATGATTCCATGGCGATCAACCCGTACGTGGGACTTTCCTTCGTGAACATCACTCCGCAAACCACCTTGGATGTTTACGCGCGCTTGGGTTTGATCTATTACTTTGACGCTCCTGAGGGTTTGGATGATGTCAGTAGCCAGTCGCGGGCTGGAATCAATTTCACCCACCGCTTCAGCGAGCGCCTCCGCTTCTCGAGCCGGAACTTCGTTTCCTACGAACTGGAGCCGGACTACTCATACGGGTATGCCTCGTCGCGGACGACCGGCGAGTATTTCTTCTGGCAGGCTGACAACTCTGTGGGTTACCGCTGGAGTGAACGTTTGGCGACCTACACAGGCCTCCGCATCTCGGGCACCGATTACAGCGAGGTTGACAACAACGACCTCTTCACCTGGGAGCTCTACAACCAGTTCCGCTATCAGCTCAGTCCGCAGACGGTCCTGACAGCGGATTATCGTTATGGCCAGACCAACAATGGCGATGGCGTCGCATCCGACTCCACCAATCAGTATCTGCTGTTCGGAGCCGAACATCGTTTCAGCCCGAACACGATCGGAATCGTTCGCGCCGGTGCCCAGTTCCGTGATGTGGACGACGGTGACAGCACGACCAGCCCCTACTTGGAATTCGCGCTGAATTCCCAACTCACTCAGGCATTGCGTGTGCGTTCCTACGCCCGTTACGGCATCGAGGATTATGACACGGTGCAGGGCGTCGATGGTGGTGTGGTTTCCTATGACGACCGCAGGACTCTCCGCTTTGGTTTGTCCGGTGAATACACGATTTCGCCGATGCTTTCACTCTTCGGTGGAGTTGATTACATCCCGACCTCCTTCGGCGATGCTCGTGAAATATCCCGGACCGGCCTCGGCGCTCCCGACCTTTCCGATCAGGATGAAGACGTGATCAACGCCTACATTGGTTTGTCGGTCCGGTTCAACGACTTCCTCACGGGAACGGCATCTTACAACTTCACCGATTCGAGCTCCGACCTCGACAGCGGCCGCGACTACAACCGCAACCGCATCAGCGTGGGTGTCAGCGCCGAATTCTGATCCTTGGATCCTCGATTATTGAACTACAAGCCCTTGTTTGAACCACTCATCGATTGATTATGGACTCCCGCAATGTCATCCATTGCGGGAGTCTTTATTTTGACTGGAATTTCGTCCGACCTGTGAAAAACTCACGCTCATGAATCTCTCCACGCCCCAACAAAACGAGACCGCCCTGCACGCGGTGGATTACTGGCAGGTGATCAAGAACCGTTATGGGATCATCCTGTTGACCCTGCTTCTGGTGTTCATGACCGCCGCGGTCATCACCTATGTGATGCCAAAGAAATTCGAGAGCGCGGCGACCATCGAAGTGAAGCCCAGGCAGGCCGGCATGTCTCCGCTAGGAGCGCAGATGACGGAAACCTCGGGGGGAGGACGCATGACGCCGCAGTTCTTCGGAACGGAATTCGAGAAGATCAAGAGCCGCAACTCGCTATCCAAGGTGGTCGAGACCCTCCAGTTGGTCAATCGGTGGAATGTCGATAAGGAGACGGCCCTGGCGATCCTGAAAGGCATCGTCAACACCCAGAACATCCGCGGTACCGACCTGATCTCGATCCGGGTGCGACACACCAACAAGGTGGACGCCCGCGATATTGCTGACGAGGTTTCCCGCGCTTACCGGTCCTATCGGAACGAAATCGAAAATCGGGATGCGGAACGCCAGCTTCATGAGCTCAACAAGGCCGTCCGCGATCAGGAGGACAAGGTCGAGGAACGCCGCAAGGTGCTTGCGACCATCGTCCGCACCAAGGGCATCATCTACAAGGGAACCGACTCCTTCTACAACTCTGGTGGCGTGGATGAGGATCAGGGAGCCCGAAACGCACTTCAAACCTACCATGACATCGAGCAGGAAAAGCTGCAACTGGAGAGCCAGATCAGCAGCTTGCTGAAATATGACAGCGACCAATTGATGGTTTACGCCGGCGGACTCAGTCTGCCGGACAACATCATTCGCAATTTGTATCCCCAGTATCAGGAAGCGAAGCGTCAGTTGGACGGTCTCAAGATCGGCGGGCTTGGCGACCGTCACCCCACCATCCTGGTGGCGGTGGACCAGATCGAAAACATGAAACGCCAGCTTGACGAAGGCGTGGTCAATCTGCGCGCGACTCTGCAGGCTCAGTTGGATCTCGCCACCAACCGGCTCAAGAGCGTTGAGATCATGAAGGATGAGTCCCGTGAAGAGGCCATCAAGCGGGGACTGGACGCTCAGGACTATGTGGACGCCAAAAGGGAGTTCGAGACCGACCAGCAACTGCTCCAGACGATGAAGCTCAAGCAGATGGGCGAAACCATTTCCCGCAAGATTCCCGGAGAGAGTGTCGAGGTGCATGACCAGCCGGTGATCTCGAACAGTCCCGTGAGCCCGAATGTGACCCTCAATCTGGTGCTCGGAGCGGTGGTTGGATTGATCTTCGGTGTCGGCATCGCATTCTTCCTTGAGTATCTCGATACCTCGGTGAAGAGCCTCGAAGACGTGGAGCGCTACTTGCAAGTGCCCGTGCTTGCCGTGATTCCCAAGGATGTGGGTGTGCTTCACAAGCAGAGTGGCATGAGCCCGGACGCCGAGGCCTACCGCATCCTTCGCACCAATATCGAGTTCAACCGCAAGAACCCGGAAGACAATGCCATCACCGTGGTTTCCGGCGGTGCCGGTGAGGGCAAGTCCACCACCCTTGTCAACCTCGCTTACATCTGCGCCCAGGGCGGATACACCACCCTGATGATCGACGCCGACTTGCGCCGCCCGCGTCTGCATACCTTCTTTGACATCAATAACTCGGTGGGACTCACCAATTATCTGACCACCGAGCTGATGCTTGAGGATGTGATCCTCCAGACTCCCGTGGACAACCTGTATTTCATGCCTTCGGGCATTCTGCCGGCTGATGCGGCGGGCATTCTCAACTCCCGCCGCATGTCGGAGTTGATTCAGGACGTCAAGCAGCGCTTCGACCTCGTGCTGGTGGATAGCCCGCCGATTCTCGGTGTCAGTGATGCCTCCGTGCTCGCCAGCGAGGTGGACCTCACGATGCTTGTGGTCCAGCACCGGAAACTTCCCCGCAACATGCTGCTTCGTGTGAAGCAGGCGGTCGAAAACGTCGGTGGGCACGTGATCGGAGTGGTCCTCAACAATGTGGACGTCCGCAGTGACAGCCAGTATCAATATTACACCAGCTACTACACGTATTATGCGCCGGCCGACGCCCAAGCCGGACCGCCGGCGGCAGGCATCCAGTCCACGCCCGCGAAACCGCAGGCGGTCGCAACGCGCGGCGGAGACTCCGAACTGTATTGAATTCGCACATTCCGATCCAAATGAAAACCTTTCTAACGACAATGATGGTGGTGGCATGCTCCCTGTTTCCGGTCTTCGGCCAGATCCAGGTGGGGAAAAGTATCATCATATCGGTGCTTGGGATTCCATCGGAGGAAAAGGGACGGATCGATGGGGCCTACCCGGTTGCCGAGAACGGCACGGTGAACATGCCATTCATCGGTCAGGTCAGAGCCGCAGGATTGAAGCCGGAGAATCTCGCCGCCACACTTGAGGGTCGCTATCGCGCCGCCCAGATTTACCGTAATCCCACTTTCCAAGTGGTTGCCGATGCCGAGGGTGGCGCAGTGGATGAAGCCGTGGTCCACATGGGCGGGCAGGTGGGTCGGCCAGGTCCGGTGAAATTCCAGCGAGGGCTCACGCTCTGGCAGGCTATTCAGGCTGCGGGTGGCCCGACGCCGTTCGGCACCTTGAAGCGTGTGAAAATTCTCCGCGCCGGCAAGCAACGCCAGTATGACCTGACCCAGCTTCAGTTCATGCAGATTCCCCTTGAGCCAAGTGACAGCATCGAAGTTCCTCAGAAACGGCCGTGGGAAACCCGGTGAGCGATCTGAAGCATTCGGCCGTCCGGGAGCCCAAGCCACCCTTGGCGGCAAAATCCCCGGTGGAAACCCAAAGTGCCATGCTGATGCCGACGACGGTTGTTGCCATGAAGGGACTTCTGACACGCTTGGGAGCGATTATGGTCATCGGCTCACAGATGCTTCAGGCGCTTGAGCTGCCGGCCGGGCCTTTTGCGAATCTCAAGTCGGACGAGTTCCGGGTGCGCGAGAGCGCGCAGGCCGAGATTCTGGCGTGGGCGCGCGAACGGCGGGAAGCGGCCATGGACGAACTTCACCATCAGTCCCGGACCGCCGGTGATCCGGAAGTCAGGGAGCGTTGTCTCGCGGTCCTGCGTGAGCTGGTGAATGACGAATATCTTCAGGAGGGTGAGGGGTATATTGGAATCCGGATGCAGGACGAAAACGCCAATCTTCCCGGTGATCCGAAACCCCGCAGTGTGATCCGGGTGGTCCAGGTGGTTCCGGACTCCGCCGCGCACCAGGCGGGACTTCAACTCAATGACTTGATTGCCGGGCTTGGTGACACTGTCTGGCGTGAAGGCAAGGCCTCATTGGTCTTCGGCGAGAGCATCCGCCAGATCAAGCCGGGCACCCGAATCACACTCCGGATCCTGCGCGATGGCGCGATGATGGATTTGGTGGTCAAGCTGGGCCGGCGTCCCTTGGCGGCGGACAATCCATTCCTGGATCAGCGCCAGGTCGATCTCGAAGCTGCCGAACGGACGGCCAAGGAGGCCTATTTCCGCCGCTGGCTGGAGCGCAGAAAACCGCGGAATTGAGCTGGCTGCGGATTTTGGAAATCGACATCCTCAAAAGCCGTGGCACTTTCTTGAGTCATTACGAACCTCCGCTCCGCTTGAATTTCATGATCATCAATTGGTTTCGAAAAGTTTTTTGTGTCACAGCCGCCGCCGCGCTGACTTGTTCCGCACCCGCACAGCGGGCGGATTTCAATGAAGTGGGCCGCCAAATGGCGATCATGTTGCAGAACAGCCATTTCGCCCGCTTGCCGTTCAATGAGGAGCTGAGCCGTCGTTTTCTGGACGATTACCTCAAGGATCTGGATTTCCAGCGGCTCTATTTCACCCAGCAGGATGTGGATCGTTTCACTGCCGATTACGGGAACCGTCTTCACACGCTTCTGCTTCAAGGCAACAGCATGACGCCCGCCACCGATATTTACCGTGTCTTTGAAAAACGGGTGGAGGAGAGGGTTGCCCAGGCGGGAAAACTGCTGGACGGAACCGAATTCGATTTTTCCACGAAGGAGGACGTGATGCTCAGCCGCAAGAACGCCTCGTGGCCGAGAAACGACACGGAGGCCGCCACTCTCTGGCGCTTGCAGATCAAGGAGGCCGTGCTGGCGGAGGTCCTGCGCCGCGAAATGCTCACCAAACTCGCCAAGGAACAAGGCAAGCCGGACCCAGGCAGCGATGATCGCAGTCCGAAGGAAAAGGTTTCGCTGCGCTACAAGCGCTTCCTGAGCAGCGTGAAGGATGTGGACGACGAGGAGATCGCCAATTATTTTCTCAGCTCCGTGGCGCGTGCCTACGATCCGCACACGGATTACATGAGCTTCCGGGAAATGAACCGTTTCAAGGACGGGATGAAGAACGAGCTTGTCGGAATCGGCGCATTGCTGCAGGGCGAGGAGGATGGAGCCACCAAAATCATGGGCATCGTCGTGGGCGGTCCTGCTGATCGCGAGGGTTCGCTCAAACTCAATGACCGTGTGGTCGCGGTGGACACCCTCAACACCGGCAAACCCGGGGACATGACCGACATCATGTTCATGAAAATCGACAAGGTGGTCGATTTGATCCGTGGCAAGGAGGGTACCACCGTGGCGCTCAAGGTGGAACCAGCGGCAGGTCCGACCGGTGAAACCAGAATCGTCGTCATCCAGCGAGGCAAGGTGGAAATGAAGGATGAACAGGCGAGCGGAGAGTTGATCGAAATGAAAACGGGCAAGGATCAAACCCGGCGGCTGGGAGTGATCACGCTGCCGTCGTTTTACGCGGATTTCGATGAGGGCAAGGTCCGATGCTCTGTGGATGTGGAACGCATTCTCAGACGCCTGGTCGAGGAGAAGATCGACGGCCTCATTCTCGACCTTCGCAACAATGGCGGGGGATCGCTGGAGGAAGTGCGGCGCATGACGGGTTTTTTCATGGACCGCGGCCCGGTGGTGCAGGTCAAGAACACGCTCAGCCAGGTGCAGGTGAAGGATTCGGAGAACGGCAGGCCGATCTACGGCGGACCACTTGTCGTCATGACGGACAAGAGCAGCGCCTCGGCCAGCGAGATTCTTGCCGGCGCCCTCCAGGATTACAACCGGGCGGTAATCATCGGAGAATCATCCACCTTCGGCAAGGGCACCGTCCAGCAACCGATGGACATCGGCCGCATGCTGCCGCTGTTCTCAGTTAGAAACCGCGCGGGATTCCTCAAGGTGACGATCCAGAAATTCTATCGGCCCTCCGGCTCCTCCACCCAGATGGATGGGGTGGTTTCCGATGTGGTGCTGCCGAGTTTGACGGACGCCCTGGAAATGGGGGAGTCCTTTCTTGAACACTCGCTGCCTCATGACCGGATCCGCCGCGCCGCGGATTTCAAACCGCTGGATCCACAGGCCCTGTTTATTCCCCGCTTGAAGGAGTTGAGCCAGGAACGCTTGAACACCAGCAAGGATTTCGCCTATGTCATCGAGGATGTCATGAAAGCGAAGGAACGCATCAAGGCGAACAAGGTGTCCTTGAACAAGACCGCCCGCCAGCAGGAACTCGCCGAATCCGATGCCCGCCAGAAGGAGCGCAATACCGAGCGCAGAAAGCGTTTCGAAGTGATGGCAAAGGCCGACAAGGAAACCTTCAGGTTTTTCAAGATCACCTTGGATGACCTCGAAAACGGAGCCGATCTGAAACTCTATGATCCTGCGGATGAAAGCGGCTCCTATATGCGCCGTGCCAAGGATGAGACCGAGGATCTGGATGAAACCCCGAAGTGGCCCACAGGGCTTGATCCGATGAAACGCGAGTCCCTCGTTGTGTTGCGGGATCTGGTGGACCTATCGGAAAACGCCAGGATGGCCGGCTTGATCAAGTAATCACGCGCGCTGGAATTTCACGATGTCGGACATCGCCACGAACCTCGCTGAAATCAAGGCCCGGATTGGAGGAGCTTGTGAAAGGGCGGGCCGCGATCCGGCTTCAGTGCAACTCATCGCCGTGTCAAAAACCTTTCCTGCGGATGACGTGCGGGAGGCTCTTGAGGCGGGGCATGATGTTTTTGGCGAGAGCCGCCTGCAGGAGGCGGAGGCGAAGATTGATCTGCTGCCATCCAGCCTGCACTGGCATTTCATCGGCCGCGTACAGCGCAACAAGGTGCGCAAGATCCTGCAGCGTTTCGAGATGATACATGCCATCGATTCCCTTCGCCTCGCGGTGTATGCCGACGAGGTTGCAAGCGAGATCGGCTTGTTTCCCAAAGTGTTCCTGCAGATCAACATTGGCGGCGAGGAGAGCAAAGGGGGATTCGAGCCGGATGCGATCCGGTCGGAAATTGAAACCTTGCTCTCGTTGCAACGCCTGGAGGTGATGGGTCTGATGTGCATTCCGCCGGCTGTAAAAAAAGCGGAGGATTCGCGACCTTGGTTCATGGCGCTGCGCGAGTTGCGCGATGAATTGGAGAACAACATCGGTGTGCCCCTGCCATCGCTGAGCATGGGCATGAGCGGGGATTTCGAGATCGCCGTCGAGGAAGGGGCCACCCATGTGCGCGTGGGATCGTCGATTTTCGGCAAACGCGCCTATCGGGTGGACGGCGAGTTGGCTTGAGCACAGATTCGGCCATGCCTTTGACACTTGAAAACGCGGTGGTGATCGGAAACGAGCTCGCCCTATCCTTTGCCGATGGATTTGAAGCCTATCTGCCCTTGCCCATGTTGCGGCGCGCCTGTCCCTGCGCGGCATGCCAGGGAGAACCGGATGCCCTTGGGCGCGTGATCCGCCCGAGGGTCGAATATGGACCGAAAGCCTTCGATCTGCTGAAGTTTGATCTGGTTGGAGGTTATGCCATCCAGCTTTTCTGGGGCGATGGACATTCGTCCGGAATCTATGCGTTTGCATATCTCCAGAAGCTCGCCGAACTGCCATCGCCGTGATTTCCGCACAAGACGATCTCGCTTTACTACCGATGCTTCCCTCCAAGGAAGTGGCTTTTCTCGCCGCCGCCGGGTTCCGGAGTGCGACGGAGATTCTCGACCATCTTCCCAAGCGTTATGAGGATCGGCGACGTTTCGATTCCTTTCCCAACCAGCCGACTTCCTCCGCCGTTTGCCTTCGTGGTGGGGTCATCGATACATCGAAACGCCACTTCGGCCAAGGCCGCGGTTTCTACGAAGCGATCGTGATGGATGGCAGCGGAGGCGTGTTCGGATCCGGGAAAATCACCTGCCGCTGGTTCAACATGCCTTTCATCCACAAGCTCGTGGCAACGGGTCAGGAGTTGATTGTTTATGGCAAGGTGAAGGATTTCAACGGCCGCCTGATCATCGATCATCCGGAGTTCGAAATCCTCCGCGACGATGATGAACCAAGCGATTCGATCCATATCGAGCGCATCGTGCCAATCTATCGGAACGTCGCCGGGATCGCCCAGCGGCGGCTTCGTGAAATCATGCATCTGCTGCTGCTCCAGTGTGATCCGGCGACACTCGCAGCTCCATTCGATGTCGACTCCGCCATGCCCCGTGCGCAAGCCTTGCGAACCGCCCATTTTCCCGAGTCCCTCGCTGAAGCCCACGCCGTCCGCAGGCGCTTCGCGTTGGAGGAGTTTTTCGGCATCCAGCTCAACGTCGCGTGGCGGCGGACCCGGCATCTGGAGCAGACCGGCCGCGTGCTTGGCAGGCGCACCACCCTGCTCACCTCGTTTTACAACAGCCTGCCCTTCGATCTAACGGAAGCGCAGAAGCGTTCGATCCGCGAAATCATCGCCGACATGCGTCAGCCACGCCCGATGAACCGGCTGATGCAGGGCGATGTCGGTTCCGGGAAAACCTTCGTCGCCATGGCGGCGATGTTGCTTGCCGTGGATACCGGTTGTCAGGCGGCGCTGATGGCACCCACACAGATTCTGGCGGAACAACACTACCTCACCTTCCGCCGCTGGCTGGAGCCGTTGGGCGTGCGCGTCGCCTTGCGCACCGCCAACCGCGACGAGGCGAACCACCTTGAATTGGACGGCGGAGCGCGGATGGTCATCGGTACCCATGCCCTGCTTCATGACGAGAAGCTTTTCGGAGACCTCGGACTCATCGTGATCGATGAACAGCACAAGTTCGGAGTCGCCCAGCGCGCCGCGCTGATCCGCCGCGGAGTGGTGCCCGATGTGCTGGTGATGACGGCCACGCCGATTCCCCGTACGCTGACGATGACGATCTACGGCGATCTGGATGTTTCCCTGCTCGATGAGAAACCACCCGGCCGCGGAAAAATCATCACCGCTGTTAGGGTGGGGGCGAAACAAGCGGATGTCACCAAATTCTTAAAGGAGCAGCTTTCCAAAGGCCGCCAGGCCTATCTCGTCTATCCGCTTGTCGAGGAGAGCGAAATCCTCAAGGCGGAGTCCGCCACCGAGGCGTATGAAAAGTGGCGGAAACGCCTGCCCGGCCGTGAAGTCGGCCTGATCCATGGGAAACTCAAGCCTGACGTAAAGGAGGAGGTCATGCGGCGTTTCCGCGAGGGCGAAATCGCCGCGCTGGTCTCGACCACCGTGATTGAGGTCGGGGTGGATGTGCCGAATGCCTCGGTCATGATCCTGCACCATGCCGAACGATTCGGACTGGCACAGATCCACCAACTCCGCGGCCGCATCGGCAGGGGCGGGCACAAGGGCTACTGCGTTCTTCTAACCGATGGCAGGAGTCCCGAGGGCATGGAGAAACTCAAAGTGCTGGAGCAGTGCGCCGATGGCTTCGAGATTGCGGAGGCTGATCTCCGTCTGCGCGGTCCTGGGGACGTGCTCGGCACCCAGCAAAGCGGCCTCTCCGATCTTCGTTTCACCGATTTTCTGGCAGACACCGCCCTGTTGCGGCAGGCCCGGGAAATCGCCGACCGCGTGCTGGGTGAGGATCCCCATTTATTGGGTGTTCACGCTGCCCTGCGCCCGCTTTTGCAGGACACCGCGCCAATGCCCATGGCGCACTGAAGTTGAGGGCGCTTTGCCGTTTCGGCAGGACGAAAGTTTTCAGGGAGCCAGCGACGTAACAGACACACGCCAACGCCTGTAAAACCCATGAGAACCATTCATCCATTCCCGTGCCTGTTTCTAACCATCGGTCTGCTCCAGGCGCAGGAAACGGCGGCCATATTCCCCTTCGTGGTCCCGGAGCTCGCCACGCCACCGCAAGGCTCGATCGTGGACATGTCCTGGCTCAATGAAAAACCGGCTGGCGGGAAGGGATTCGTGCGGGTGCGGGATGGCCGTTTCGTGGATGGTGGCGGCAAGCGGCTGCGCTTCCTGGCCACCAATTTCACCTTCGGCAGTTGTTTTCCAGAACGTGCAACCGCCGACAAGCTGGCCGCGCGTCTCGCCAGCCTGGGGATCAACTGCATCCGCTTTCACCACGCCGACAACCAAGCCGCTCCCGGCGGCATCTGGAAGGCCGACACACCGAAAAGGAACGAATTCGATCCCGGCCAAATTGATCGCCTGGACTATTTCATAGCCGCCCTGAAGCGCCATGGCATTTATTCCAACATCAATCTCCATGTGTCGCGAAATTACTGGGAAGGTGAGGATTTTCCAGACGGGCTCGCCAATGATCGGGAACGGCGGGCGCTGCTCCCCGATTACGGCAAGGGAATCGACAGGATCAACGAGCAGATGATCCGCATGCAGCGTGATTACGCCCGCACGCTGCTGACCCATGTGAATCCCTACACACAGACCAGCTATGCCAATGAACCCTGCGTGGCCATCGTGGAAATCAACAACGAGAACACCCTGCTGGAGCTAGATGTGGCTTCGCTGCCGGAATATTATCGGGCTGACGTGCTCAGGAAATGGAACCTCTGGCTCAAGACCCGCTACGATTCCACGGAGAAGCTGGACGCAGCATGGGGAGGGAATGAAGTCATGGGAGAGAATCTGCTCGTGTCGGCTCCGACCCTCCAAGGCGGCCATTATGTCACCGTGAAAAATGCCGGCAACGGTGAAACCCGCGTCACCCTGCTTAAAGATCCCGAAGTGAGCTGGCACGCCCAGTTGCACTGGGGCGGGCTGGCCTTGGAGGAAGGGAAGCCCTACACATTGGAGTTCAGTGCGCGTTCGGAACTCCCCCGCCAATTGCCGATCAGCACACGCCTCGCCAAAGCCGACTGGCACAATTGCGGCCTGGCCGAGATTGCCGGCCTCGAAAAACAGTGGAAGAGCTTTAGTTATGTCTTTCGCGCCAAACAGGTGGAACCGGGCGCGGTGCGTTTGGACATGGTGGCGGGCGGCGGGCCTGCGGGCGTTTTCTCAATCAAGAATCTCGCTCTGCGCCGTGGCGGTTCGCTCGGGCTGCATGCGGGTGAATCCCTGGAAGTCGGTAATGTCAAGGCTCCGGCCCGCAGCCAGGACTCACCCAAAGGAATCGACTGGACGCGTTTTCTAGCAGAAACCGAACGGGCCTGCGCCGAAGGCATGCGTGGCTTTCTCAAGAATGAACTGGCCGTCGAAGCGGCCATCCTCGACACGCAGGCCAGCTATGGTGGCGTCGCCGGAACCTACCGGGAATCCCTCGGTGATTTTGTGGATATGCACGCCTACTGGCAGCATCCGAATTTCCCCGGCCGCCCGTGGGACCGCTCGAACTGGACCATCCCCAACACGCCGATGGTGGATGACAGGGACGGCGGCAACCTGGCCCGCCTGGCGGTTTATCGCGTGGCCAACAAACCATTCACCGTGAGCGAATATGACCATCCCGCGCCGAGTCATTACGCGGCGGAGATGTTCCCGATGATTGCCAGTTTCGCAGCGATTCAGGATTGGGACGGGGTTTTCCAGTTCGACTGGGGCGGCACGGATGCCGACGTGCGCCGGGTTAACAGTTTTTTCTCCCTGCAACAGCATCCGGCCAAGCTCGCCTTCCTTCCGGCGGCGGCGTTGATGTTTCGCCGGGGTGATGTGTCCGCCGCCATCGGGGAGGCGAGTCTTGCGATTCCCGCCGCTCAAGCCGAGCGACTCACCGCGACCAAGGTCTCAAACGCGGAGGTATGGAATCAACATGGCCTGGCGGCAGGCAATTTTCTGACCCATCGCCTAAACCTCCATTTCACGCAGGATGGCGGAGCAACGGCGGAAATCACCAAAGAAGCAGGCTCTCCAGTGGCGTGGAACCGGGAAACCGGTCTCTATACCGTGAATGCGCCGTCCGCGAAGGCGGTGGTGGGACGCGGCACCGGCAAAACCATCAAGCTCGATGGAGCGCAGTTCGAGGTGAGGGCCAACCCTCGCAATTTCGCAGTGCTCACACTCAATGCCGCGGACGGCAAGCCGATGGAACAGGCGGGGCGGGTGCTGCTGACTGCGGTCGGCAATGTCGAAAACACCGGCATGGGTTGGAATGTCAATCATACCAGCGTGGGCAGCAAGTGGGGCCGGGCCCCCAGCCTCTGTGAGGGCATCGCCGCGAAAGTCACGCTGACCACTGCGGCCAGGACGGCAAAAGTTCATGTGCTGGATGGCAGTGGAGCGCGCAACGGAGAAGTGCCGGCCATTCTTCATGACGGCAAGCTCGTCTTTGAAATCGGGCCGCAGTTCAAAACACTCTGGTATGAGATTGTCTTGAATGGATAGGAGAAATCAACTTCCTGCCCGTCCAGTCCCCGGATTTCAAGTCCGAGGCGGGCGGCTTCATCATTGCAAAGAAAGCACTTTCCGAATGGAGTTTGTTTTGTCACGAATCTTGTCCATTACTGACAAGTCTTTAGGATAGACTACAAGTCAATACTCTGTCATTGTCTTCCGCATGCCGAAGATTGATGGGAGAAAACTGGATCATGGGACAAGCGAACACATTAGGATTTTGGCTGTTCGTCGTGTGAGAGAGGA
>JAUYNL010000055.1 GCA_030696085.1 Luteolibacter sp. | reverse complement strand
TTCACAGTATTTCCGGGTGCCGGTCAGCTGCCGCTCAAGCGACGCACCCTCAGCTTGCTTTTTGGAAGAAAAGCGGATATACGAATATGCGTCCTTCATGACGGGGGGACGCTCCAGTTGTTTTGTTTTCGATTTCATGGGAGATTGATTACCTTAAAAAAGTGTGGTAATCAAGCACTCATTCACCGTCGCAGGTTGTCAGTGGATCAATCCTTGGAAATCGAAAGATGGAAGCCGGAGGGCTGGCAACGCTTTCTAAAATCCTTGAAAGAGATGGTTTCCATTCCATGCAGGGGGTCCGCAATGATGATGAAGTCTCCTTTGCGCGACAAAACGGGAATGAAGTGGCCAAATCCTCCCAGCCGGACTCCGATCATGGCGGGTAGCCTGACGTCTTCCGGCATGCCGGGGCGAAAGTCGAAGCGGACATTCAATCCCTGCGAACGCACATGGCGAGCGAGGTACCATGCTTCGGTGCCGCCCGCGTAAGTGAACGCACTGCGCGCTACCTCCCTCTCGGAAGCTGGGAAACCCAGACTATGAAGAATCGTTGCAATACTTGCGGGACCGCAGGTGGAGGGAGTGCTCTGCAAACACGCGCCGCCATTCCATTGGTCATGAATCGCTTCCGCTGGGAGGGGAACCAACAAGGGTTTGACATACGGAACTGACGCTGTGGCGATCAAAAACAACAGGACCAATGAAACGACTCTCCGGGGAAGCAGGGTCGCCAGGCATGCGGCGGAAGCGCCTAAGGGGATGGCAAGAAACTCGGATCCACGCCATGACCTGAGTTCATAGAACCATGCCCATGCGGGAAGAACGTGAAGGTAATACACTGCATAAAGAATCGCGGGAACGCCACAAACACCGAAAATGACGAACCAGAGGACGCGCCATTTTGGATGTAGGGATTGAACGCGATGGTATGCCAGTTTGAACGCGATCACGCTTGCGCAAACCGCCAACCAGCCAATGAGGTTTGTGTTCAAGGTGATAAGGAGTTCACGTTTGCGACCTTCGCGGAGGAGCCACCCACTCCCGCGGGTTGTCCGGCCAGGGGTGTCTCGGGTAGCGGCCGGCGACTTCCTTTTTCATCCGCGTGTAGCCGGACGCCCAGAAGCCTTTGAGATCCTTGGTCATTTGCCACGGCTTTTGGCCGGGGGTGAGGATGTGGACGAGCAGTGGCACGCGGCCGCTCACGATGGTCGGGGTTTCCCAAACTCCGAAGAGGTGGGAGACGCGCCCGGAAATGAACGGGTCTTTTCCGGCTTCATAAGTGATCTTCGCGGACTGGCCGTTCGGCAGGTCGATGCGTTCCGGGCAATACGCATCCAGCGCCGCGCGCTGGGCGGAGCTGAGCCATTCGCGGAGCACGCGCCAGACATTCGCCTCCTTGATTTCCTTATAGCTAACGGCTCCATGGCAGATCTGGGCGATGGCATCCGCCTTGTCCTCATCGGTCCATCCCGGCATTTCGAGTTCGGGCATCGCCTTGCCTAGCAGAGTGAGCCGCGCCGTCCACTGGTCCACGGTGTGGTCCCAGTTTTTCAGCACCAACTCGCCTGATAGAACGCGGGCGGCGAGGATTTCCGCGGCTTGGTCGAGATTGATGTGGTGGTCGCTTTCCTTCGCCTCCAGCACGAGATCGCGGAAGCGGGTCTCCTTGCGGGAAACCACGCGGCGGCGGGTTTCATCCCATGCCGCGCCGTCTGTGGTGGTGAGATCTTCGGGAAACAGAGTTGCCAGCCACGCGGGATCGATGGCGGTGGAGCGGCGCAAGTGAGTGATAACTTCGCGGGCCTCGACTTCGGTGATTTCCGCGGCGACAAAGGCGGGCGCGTTCTTGACGCAGGATTCCTCGTCGAGCCTGCCCTTACGCGTGCCGACAAGTTTACAGGCGAGCGTGCCCTGGTTGAAACGAATCGCGAGTTGATCGCTGAAGCTGGCGAGCATCGCATGGCCGACGGCTTCGCGGCGCGCCTTGAAATCCACCGGCCGCCACTCCCAACCGAAGCGCGCGGCCAGCGTGCAAAGGCGGTCGAAACCCTGCGCCGTTTCCCTCGCGCCACGGGCGAGGATGCCGAGTTGGCCGCAACGCTGGGGATCGAACTTCATCGCTTCCGCCGATTCGAAGGCTCGCCATTCTCCGGCGAAATCCGAGTCATCATCCGCGAAGATGAAATCCTTGCGCCCGGTGCCGCCACGTTTGTTGACGAAGAGTCCCTCACCCTGGACCGCGGCGGCGATGAAGGCGGTCTCAGCGACGCAGCCGTGTTCGTGCCCGGCGAGCATCAGGCGCGAGAAACGCGGTTCTAACGGAAGCGCGGCCATCTTCGCACCTTCTTCGGTGAGCCGGCCTGGCAGATCAAGCGCGCCGAGGTCGTGCAGCAGGTGTTCGGCGCGGACCAGCGCGGCTTCGGTCGGCGCGTCGAACCAGCGGAAATCCCGAATCTCGGAAATCCCGGCGGCTTTTAACAACAGCACGGCTTCCGCCAGATCCACGCGGTGGACTTCCGGTGCCTCGAACTCCGCACGGCGGGCGTGATCCGCCTCGCTCCACAAACGGAACGCCCTTCCCGGCGCGGTCCGCCCGGCGCGCCCGGCGCGTTGTTCGGCGGCGGCGCGGGAAATCTTCTTGATGAGCAGGGTGTTGATCGCGCGGCGCGGCTCATAGGAGGAAATGCGGGCGAGGCCGGAATCAATCACGGTTCGAACGCCCTCGATGGTCAGCGAGGTTTCCGCGACGTTGGTGGCGACGATGATTTTCGGCTTCGCGCCGCGTGCGATCGCCGCCTCCTGCGCGGCGGGTGGCAGCGAGCTATAGAGCGGAAACACATCCCAACCGCGGCTAACGGAGGAGCTCTCTAACATCTCGATGGTTTTCCGGATCTCATGCGTGCCCGGCAGGAACATCAGGATGTTTCCCGAGTCCGGCATGGCCATCGCCTCGCGGCAAACCGTCACCATTTTCTCCCAGACAGGAAGCTCTCGAGGCGGGCCGCCCCGGCGGTCGTTGACCGGCGTTCTATCAGGGCGGTAGAGCACATCGACGGGATAGGCGCGGCCGCCGGCTTCGAGCGAGGCTGCGGGTGTTAGGAAATCCGCGAGGCCGGCGGTTTCCAGCGTGGCGGACATCACGACGACGCGCAGATCACGCCGCGGGCCTTCCTGGAGATCCAGGCAGCGGGCGAGCGCGATATCCACGGCCAACCGGCGTTCATGGAACTCGTCGAAGATCACGGCACCCACACCGTGAAGTTCCGGATCTTCCTGGATCCAGCGTTGGAAGACCCCGTCTGTTAGATAGAGAATGCGCGTATCGGTGCCATATTTTGAATCGAAGCGCACCGCGTAGCCGACCTCGCGGCCGAGCGTGGCACCTCGTTGTTTCGCCACCCATCCGGCGAGCAGGCGCGCGGCCATGCGGCGCGGTTCGACGACTAGGATGGTGCCGGAAATCCCGGCATCCATCAACATGCCGGGAACCTCGGTGGATTTTCCCGAACCCGTCGGAGCCTTGAGCAGCACGCGCCTGCTCTCTCCGCTGGAAACCGCGGCGCGGAGATCATGGGCGATTTCAAAGACGGGCAACGGCACGCGCGAGGATGTGACCGGAATCCCCTCAAGGGGAAAGCCAAAAGGGTTGGTGCCCCCCCTCGGTTCGCCCCACGTCACACCCCGACCCGCAGATCCCGCGCGCTCCAAAGCACTCCCCTCGCGCCACTACCGCTGCCCCTCATCGCCCGCGCTCCATCCCTGCGCTTTGGACCGAAGCGGTCCCGCGCACTTGCAAACGCCTCGTTCACGAACTCCTTGCTGCCGATC
>JAUYNL010000050.1 GCA_030696085.1 Luteolibacter sp. | reverse complement strand
GATCGGTGTGGAAAACTAAGCTGAAAATCCTTGCTGTGGCGTATCATCCGGCGTCCAGCGCGACCCTTGAGGAGGCCGCGCAATCCTGAGGGATTCGAAGTCGGAATCCTCCGGCGGAGCCGAAATATCGCCCGCCACGGCCACTTAAGCCTTGCTTAAGAAGCTGTTAGGTCGAAAAAAATTCATGGCTTCTATGCAACACCTTGACAATGAGTTCTCAGCGCGGTTTTTCGTGGACGTTTTCCAGCTCTATCCCCAGTCCTCGCGCCAATACCGGTGCACCGACATCTCCGACATCCATTACTGCCAACTCGGAGTGCTGCGCTGTCTGAGCAGTGCAAGCACCGGCCAGGAGTTCCTCCAGCTTCATGCCGACCATGGCATCGCCAACATCGAACCAAGTCACTTTTTCAAAGCGCTCAAAAGCCCGCGGCGTCTCGCCAACATCACCTCTCTCAACGACCTGCTCGCCGGACCCATGAAGTCGCGCATCGCCGACCCATACGCCCAGTGCAAGGAACTCGACGACTGGGATCTTTACGCCGTTGATGGCCATTATCACAAAGCCGCCTGTTTCGATCCGAAAAGCATCAGCTCAAAGGGCGAACTCCGAGGCATTGCCACCGGACACTTCTTCCGCATGAACATGCGCAACCACCACGTGAGTTGTCTCGGCATGGCCAATCCCGAGGATGGCAAGAAGAAGGCCCATGACATGACTGTCATCAAGCGCAGCAGTGCCGACCAGCTTCGCAACGGCGCGCCCAAAGGCCGCAAGGTCATGCTCATTTGGGACAAAGCCTGCATCAACTATCGCCATTGGTTCAAACTCAAACACACCTATGGCATCTACTTCGTCACACTCGAAAAAGCCAACAGCGCCGCCGAAACCTGCGCCATCGATCAGGTCGACCACAGTGATCCAAGAAACGCGGGCATCGTTGCAGACCACTTGGTGAGCACCTCCATGGGAGTGACGCTGCGGCGCATTGTTTACATCAATCCCGAGGACGGCGTGAACTACTCCTATCTTACCAGCGATTTCACCCTGCCTGCTTATCAAATCGTCCTGCTCTACAAACACCGCTGGGATATTGAGAAGATTTTCCACCAATTCAAAAGCAAGATGGTCGAGCGCAAATCCTGGGCAAGCTCGCTTGAGGCCAAACAGAGTCACGCGATTTTCGAGTGTCTTGCCCACAACCTACTGCTGCTTTTCGAGCAATACCTGAGTCAGAACGAAGGTCTGCGAGATGAGGTCGAGGAGAAAAAGCAAAAGGGCCGGGCCAAAGCCAACCTGATTGCCTCCGTGGCGGCGGGGATCATCCGGGTTGCCGGAAACTTCATCAACACCGCGCTCAACAGAGCCACACAGAGGACCCAGCGTTTCATTCGCTGGGTGCGTGTCTGGCTCTACAGAAAGGCTCCCTGGGCCGATTCTCTGGCCCGCCTGAAAGAAGTCTGGGGCGTTATTTCACCTTAGTTTTCCACACCGATCTAAGAATGAAGGGGGGACGGAAATCGGGAAGGGTGGGTCAGGACATGGCAAATCCTTCGAGGGATGCCGCATCCGCGAGGCGTAAGTCGGCAGTCAGGAAGATGTTTCCGGCGGTGATTTCGTTGAATGCGGTCAGCGCGGCGGCCAGTTGGAAGGCGTCCGCGGTGCGCAGGGGATGCACCCGCAGCAGGCGGATGGCGCGGGCCCTGACCAGCGTGGTTGGCTGGACTTCAAGCCAGGACCTCGCGAGGACTTGCAACCGTGCGCGTGCGTGGGCGGCCTGGGTGGCATTCAATGAGGTTTCCCTGAAGCGGCGGCAGATCGCGGATTCGATCTCCGCCCCGGTTCCATACCAGACCAGCAGATCGGGGTCGGCACGCAGTTGGGATTTGCGCAGTGCGGTGTCGTTCTCCGCCACCAGAAGAGGGATGACGGCCGATGAATCCCAGAAAATCATGGTGTTTCGGAGCGTTCCTCAAGGATGGCGGAAACCAGGCCCGCGGGGCAGTTTCCCAGCGGCATGGCAAGCAGGCCCTCGACATCCAGCACTTCCTTGCGAGGCGAGATGATTCCATCCGAAACCATCCGCTGCTCCGTATCCGTAAGGCTGCCGGGGGTGATCCGCTCGAGGGTGGCGATCGGGGATTTCCGATCCGTAACCACGACGATTTCGCCGGAGCGAACCCGGTCCAGATGGGCGGAGAGACCATCTTTCAGCTCCGAAATGCTCGCGACTTTCATAATGGCTAATTAGGCCAGATTGTTCCGGCTTGTCAAGCCGCCCTGTGCTTCACTGGCCCTTGCCGATGATGAAGGAGTCGAAGCCGAGGGCTTCGAGCTCTGCGGTGGGCAGGACGTCACGGCCGTCGAAGACGAAGGCGGGCTTGAGCATGAGCCGGTGGATGCGGGGGAGGTCGAGGGTCTTGAATTCATCCCACTCGGTGAGGGTGGCCAGCGCGTGGGCGTTCTTGACGGCGGCATAGGGATCGTCGAGGATTTCGACGTTGGCCTCGATGAGCTTGGCGGAGACTCCGGCTTCGGCGAGGTCCTTGCGGATCAACTCCGGTTCGACGCGGGGATCGTAAATGGCGAGCTGGGCGTGTTCGCGCAGCAGGTCCCGGCAGACATGGATGGCGGGGGATTCGCGGGTGTCGTTGGTGTCCTTTTTGAAGGCGAAGCCGAGGATGGCGATGCGCTTGTTGTTGACGGTGTTGAAGAGGGTGCGGACGATTTTTTCGACGAAGCGCGACTTCTGCCAGTCGTTGAGATGGACGACCTGGCGCCAGTATTCGGAAACGTGGGGGAGGTTGAAGGATTCGCAGAGATAGACCAGGTTGAGGATGTCCTTTTGGAAACAGGAGCCGCCGAAACCGACGGATGCCTTGAGGAATTTCGGGCCGATGCGCGAATCCATGCCGATGGCGCGGGCGACCTCATCGACATCCGCGCCGGTGGCTTCGCAGAGGGCGGAAATCGAGTTGATGGAGGAGATGCGCTGGGCGAGGAAGGCGTTGGCGACGAGCTTGGAAAGCTCGGAGGACCAGAGGTTGGTGGTGACGATGCGTTCGCGGGGGACCCAGCGGGCGTAAACCGAAACAAGCGCCTCGACGGCTATTTGCCCGCCCGGGGTGGTCTCGCCACCGATGAGGATGCGGTCCGGGTTTTCGAGGTCGGCGACGGCGGTTCCCTCGGCGAGGAACTCGGGATTGGAGAGCACTTCGAAGGTCGCGCCGCTGGTCGAGTTGGCGGCGATGATCGTCTTGATGGCGCTGGCGGTTTTGACCGGGATGGTGCTTTTCTCGACGATGATCTTGTGGCCGTGAGAGACCTCGGCGATGAGGCGGGCGGCGGCTTCGATGTAGCGCAGGTCGGCTGCGCGGCCGGCTCCTATGCCATAGGTCTTGGTAGGGGTGCCGACGGAAACGAAGATCAAATCCGCAGCGGCGATGGCACTGCGGATGTCGGTGGAGAAGTGCAGGTTGCGGCCGCGTGCGGAGGCGACTACCTCATCGAGGCCGGGTTCATAGACGGGAAGTTCGTCGGAGTTCCAGGCGTCGATGCGTTGTTGGTTCATGTCGCAGACGGTGACCTGGATGTCCGGGCATTTGGCGGCGATCATGGCCATGGTGGGACCGCCGACATAACCGGCGCCGAGGCAGCAGATGGATGATATTTTCATGGTAAAAGCTGAAATTCTAAAAAGCTGAAAAACTGAAATGAAGAGAAATGTGAACTGGGTTATAGGTGGCCTCGGATTTTGGAGACCATGGTTGTGAAGATTGCTGGAAGTTCGCCGGCTTCGCGATGGATTTCGGGAAGATCAGGATCAGAAATCAGGCAGTCGTCGATCAGGAATTCGATCCACAATTGGGTTTCGTCCGCTTCTTGGAGAAGGACGTCGAGTTTGGAACAGAATTCTGAATCCGAGCGGGCACGCGAAGCCTCCCGCGTGTGTGACGCAACCGAAGTCCCCGAGCGAAGCATTTGTTTTCCGAGAACCGCGATTTCCTCACGGTCTTTCGGGAGGCGCACGTAAGCCCGGATGATGGATGAGCCAAACGCTTTGGTGCGTGTGCGCAGGGATTCGTTCAGACGCATGTGGGTGGAAGCTTAAAAACTGAAAATCTGAAAAGCTGAAATGGAGAGGAATCAACAGAGAAGGTGAAAAATGCGGCGAAACGGTGGCTCGGAGGCTCTGATTTCAGCGTTTCAGCTTCTCAGCATTTCAGCTTTTATCCCTTAGCAGGTGATAGAGAAACAAGGTGTTGTAGGTGAAGTAGCGTTTGAAGAGGCGGCGGGGTTCCATGGCGAGGCGGTAGGCCCATTCGAGGCCGAGTTTCTGGAACAGGGGGGGGGATTGTCTCACCTCTCCGGCGTGGAAGGCGAAGGCGGCGCCGATGCCGAAATACACGCCGGGCGGGAGTTTGTCCTTGTGGCGGGCGATCCAGTGTTCCTGCTTCGGGCAGCCCAGGCCGACCCAGATCAGATTGGCGCCGGAGCAGCGGATCATGTCGCAAACGCGGTCGAATTCATCAGGCGGCCACTCACCGAAGGGCGGCGAATGCATGCCGGATATCACCGAGCCGGGGAAGCGGGAGGCGAAAACATCACGGAGCTTGTCGAGGGTGGACTGCCGGCCGCCTAATAGGAAATGGCGGAACTGCGGTTTTCCCTCGGTCGCCTTGAGGGTTTCAAGCATCAGGGTCGGGCCATAGACGCGGTCGGTTAGTTTTTCTCCGGCAGGCATCCGGGTGTTGACGGCCCAGACGAGCGGCATGCCATCCGGCACGATGAGGTCGAAACGGCGCATCGTTTCTCCGAAGGCCGGCTCGTGGCGGGCAAGCGCGGCGACATGGGTGTTCGCCGCTTCCACCGCATGGGCGCGGTCGGCCCCGGTCGCACGGGTTAAAATCCACTCCACCGCGCCGACATAGGTGGTGGCGGCGATGGGCAGTCCGATGACGGGGACGGTGCGCACGGCGGGAGGCGGGAGGCGGGAGGCGGGAGGCGGGAGGCGGGAGGCGGGACTCTTCACGAATACCGCCTGTCGCTTATCGCCTGCCGATCACACGCGGCAAAATGGTTCGATGGGCCGTAAGGGCGGAGTGGTGGCGAGGGCGGCCTCGCGTTGGGAGGGATCGGTGAAGAGATAGAGCGCGTAGCCGCCGTGGCCGCCGCCGCAGTATTTGCGCGCGATGGAACCGGGCAGCATCGGCAGCGGCTCCATGCCCTCGTCGAGCTGGGCGGCGTGGTAGAAATTCACGCCCTCGGCGAGCTTGGAGATGTCCGCGTGCAGAGCTCCCTCGCGGGCGATGCGCGCGCTTTGGGCGATACGGTCGTAGTCGCGGGGATAATGGGCGATGCCCGGCGTATCGTGCTGGGTGCCGGTCCAGTAGATGGCCATCCGGCCTGATAGAAAGTCGCCGTTGTGCTTGAAATCGAGCACGGGCCTGTGGCCGGAGCGCCAGACGCAGAGTCCGGTTTCGCGGATCACGGCGGGGTCCTGCCAGCCGACGCCGAGGTCGATTTCCGAGTCCACGCCATTGCGGCCGTTGAGAAGCGCCCACGCGCCGCTGCCGCCGAGGCCGGCTTGTTTTTCATAAGGCCACTCGCGCAGCGATACGAGTGGCGAGACCGCGCAGTTGACCACGAACTCTCCGGGGCGCGAGAAGCGCGGGACATCGAGCCAGCCGCCGGCGAAATCGACGCGCAGCGGGGCCTCGGTGGGCGCCTGCACCCAACGCACGATCGAGGAGGTGGAGACCGGTTCGAAGCGCGGCGGGGTCTTGGGCAGGATGGTGTATTCGGCTCCGACCGCGGCACATAGTTTGCGTTTCACCTCGCCGTATTTGTCATCCTCGGTGACGATCAGGAAATCCGGACGGATGCGCAGGAAATCCTCCTCGAAATCAAGTCCCTCCTTGTGACCCTGGGTGATGATCACCTCGTCGATCATGCGCAGGCCCTGGAGCAGGACGCGCTTGTGATCGTCCGGAATGGATGGCTTGCGGCGCTTGTGGTGCCAGAGCACTTCCGCGGAGGCGAAGGAAACAATCAGATAGTCGCCCAGCGCGCGGGCTTCCTCGAAGAACTGGAGGTGCCCCGCGTGGAGGATGTCATAACAACCGGAGACGAATACTTTTTTCATGGTGGGGGTGGTAAGTAAGGATAGCACGGCCTCGATGAGGCCGCAGACAATGAGTTGAGAAGGGCTTCACTCCTTCGACACCGGGACATGATGACCGTGGGACTTGAGAAGCGCGTGCTGGCGGGCGGTGTCGAGGTCGGAGGCGACCATTTCGGCGCACATTTCCCCGACGGTGATTTCCGGAACCCAGCCGAGTTTGGCTTTGGCCTTGGAGGGATCGCCGAGCAGGGTTTCCACCTCGGCGGGGCGGAAGTAGCGGGGATCGACCTTCACGATCTCGTCGCCCGGCTTGACGGCCGGGGCCTTGGCGGGATCTGTGATGGAGGTGACGGTGGCGGTTTCCCGCACGCCGGAGCCGCTGAACTCCACCTCGATGCCGGCCTCCCTCGCGGTCATGCGGACGAACTCTCTGACGGAGATCTGCCTGCCGGTGGCGATCACGAAATCATCGGGCTGGTCCTGCTGGAGCATCATCCACTGCATGCGGACGTAGTCCTTGGCGTGGCCCCAGTCGCGCAGCGAGTCCATGTTGCCGAGGAAGATGCAGGATTCGAGGCCCTGGGCGATGTTGGCGATGCCGCGGGTGATCTTGCGGGTGACGAAGGTCTCGCCGCGGCGCGGCGACTCGTGGTTGAAGAGGATGCCGTTGCAGGCATACATGCCGTAGGCCTCGCGGTAGTTCACCGTGATCCAGTAGGCGTACATCTTGGCCACGGCATACGGGGAGCGCGGGTGGAAGGGCGTCTTCTCCGTTTGAGGGATTTCCTGGACGAGACCATACAACTCGGAGGTGGAGGCCTGATAGAAACGCGTGGTCTTCTCCAGGCCGAGGAAACGGATCGCTTCCAGCAGGCGCAGGGTGCCGAGGGCATCGACGTCGGCGGTGTATTCCGGAGCCTCGAAGGAGACGGCGACGTGCGACTGCGCGCCAAGATTGTAAACCTCGTCCGGGCGCACCTCGCTGAGGATGCGGGTGAGGTTCGAGCTGTCGGTGAGGTCGCCGTAGTGCAGGCGGAAGCGGGAGTTTTCCACATGCGGGTCCTCGTAGATGTGATCGACGCGCTGGGTGTTGAAGAGCGAGGCGCGGCGCTTGATGCCGTGGACCTCGTAGCCCTTGTCGAGCAGGAATTCCGCGAGGTAGGATCCATCCTGGCCGGTGATGCCGGTGATGAGCGCGCGTTTCATGGGGTGGAAGTTATAAGTTATTGGTTAAATGTTGCTGGTGATGGATTTTTCAAAGTCTCGCTTCCCCGGTGCTTATGGAGACCCTGAAATCCTGATAGGCCGCGGCGAGGCCTTGTTTGAAGGAAACGGCGGGCCGCCAGCCGGTGGACTCGATCTTTGATATGTCGAGCAGCTTGCGCGGGGTGCCGTCGGGTTTGGAGGGATCGGTCAGGATGTTTTCGGTGAAGCCGGTGGTTTCGGCGACGAGTCGGGCGAGTTCCAGAATTGTGAGGTCGGTGCCGGTGCCCACATTCACCCAGTCCGGCGGGTTGTCGAGGGAGAGCAGGTGGAAGCAGGCGGTGGCGAGATCATCCACATGCAGGAACTCTCGGCGCGGAGTGCCGCTGCCCCAGATGGTGACGGCGGCGTCGCCGCGTTGCGCGGCCTCGTGGAAGCGGCGGATGAGGGCGGGGATGACGTGGGAGTTTTCCGGATGGTAGTTGTCGCCGGGGCCGTAGAGGTTGGTGGGCATGGCGCTGTGGTAGAGCAGGCCGTGCTGGGCGCGGTAGTGCTGGCAGAGTTTCAGCCCGGCGATCTTGGCGATGGCGTAGGCTTCGTTGGAGGATTCCAGCGGCGAGGTGAGCAGGCAGTCCTCGGGCATCGGCTGGGGGGCCAATTTCGGATAGATGCAGGACGATCCGAGAAACAGGAGGCGTTTCACGCCGGCGCGGCGGCTGCCTTCGACGAGGTTCGAGGCGATGGCGAGGTTCTCATAGATGAAGTCGGCCGGATAGGTCGAGTTGGCGTGGATGCCGCCGACCTTGGCGGCGGCGATCACGACGGTGTTCGGCTTTTCCGAGGCGAGGAAATCGAAAACCGCCTGTTGATTGCAAAGATCGAGCTGGCCGCGGTCGGCGGTGAGGAGGTCGAAACCTCCGAGACTGGCGGCTTGACGGACGAGGGCGGAGCCGACCATGCCGCGATGGCCGGAGATGAAGAGTTTGTTCATGGGGGTGGAGGTATGGCACGCTGCCGCCCATGGTCGGACTTTCCGTTAGGGAAAGAAACCAGGGGCGGGAGAGTGTGTGGGTGCCATGGCACCGTCCGGGATGGCTGACGGACGGTGATTGGGTGGGATCTGTTATCTGGAAACAAGCGTTGCCGGACATGTGATCGCGTGAGGATGCATCGATGGGTTCAAGGAGTGGGCCGGCGGGGCAGGAGGATGGAGAACAGGTCCACGTCGATGGCCTGGGGCTGGCCGAGGAAGTCGAGCAGGATTTTGACGCGTTCGGCGGCCGGGGCGACGGAGAGTATGGTGCCGTGCATGCCTTGGAGCGGGCCGTGGGCGATTTCCACCTCATCGCCCGCTTCGATGACCGGTGAGACGGAGAACAATTCCTCGTCTTCGTCGGAGCGGCTGCGAACCTCGTTGCGCAGGGCTTCGACGAAGGAATCCGGCACGGGCGGAATTCCCGAGCCGAAGCGCACGAGGCCGCGGACGCCTTGGCAGAAAGTGACGGCGCGCTCCATCTCAGCGAGTTTGAATTTCGCGAGCAGGTAGCCGGGGAAGAGCGGTTCGATCCACCAGATTTTGCCGCGGCGGGTGGCCTTGCGGTAGCGCAGGCGCGGGCAGAAGACCTGCACGCCATCGAGTTCCCGCAGGTGTCCGGCGGCGATATGCTCGCGTTTGGTTTGCGAGCGCACGCAATACCATTCCGGATTTTTGGAGTGATTTGAAATCATTGGCCGAGAATTTTCTGGAGCAGCGGCAGGACGCGACCGCCGCTGCGCATCCATTGTTCGAGACGGTCCACACGGTCGCAGAGGAATTTCCGCTGGTCGGGATCTTCCACCGCGCCGGCGGTTTCCGAAAGGTGCCTGATCTTGGTCTTGCCGCTTTCCAGGTGCGGGCGGACTTGTTCGCGGATGAATCCGCCGACCAGGCGTTTGAGTTCCACAGCGGGTTCGTAGTAGGTACGGCGTTCGCCGTTGCCATTTCCATCGGCCTCGCGCACGGCACCCAGGCTTTTGAGCAGGCGCAGGCCCTGGCTGGCCGAGCCCTTGCTGATTTTGAGGCGCAGGACGAGATCATCGAGGGAAAGCGGAGCCCTCGAAACAAACAGCAGGCCGTAAATTTCCCCGATCGAACGGGGAAGGCCGAGGACGCGCACTCCATCGACGAAAATCCCGACCACCTGGCGTTCCAAGGGGTCGAGTTCGTTGCTGGCACCGTCCGGCGGAGGGGTCATGGAGGCGGAGTCTAGCCCCCGATCTGGATTGTTCAATTCAATTTGAACAAACCCCGGCTGGTCGGGACTCACGGTTTGGCAAGCGGGTGGAGCCGCGCGGCGATCTGGTGGAAAGCGGCGGAGACCTTGCTTTGATCCGGCGGCAGCAGGGCGACGGGAGAGCCCGAGTCGCCGTGCTCGCGGGTGGCGATATCGATGGGGATGCGGCCCAGGAGCGGAACATTGAGGGTTTCCGCCTCGCGCACGCCACCGGCCTCGCCGAAGAGATAGTATCGCTTTCCGGCATCGCACTCGAACCAGGCCATGTTTTCGATCAGCCCGAGGATTGGCACATTGACTTTCGCGAACATGGAAACCGCCTTGCGGGCGTCGATGAGGGCGACTTCCTGCGGGGTGGTGACGATGATCACGCCATCCACGCTGACGGTCTGCACGATGGTGAGCTGGATGTCGCCGGTGCCGGGCGGGAGGTCGAGCACGAGGTAATCGAGGTCCTCCCATGCGACTTGGCGGAGGAACTGCTGGGTGTAGCGGGTGGCCATCGGGCCGCGCACGATGACGGGCGAGCGGTCCTCCAGCAAAAATCCCATCGACATGAGTTTGATACCGTGAGCCACGAGCGGGATGATTTCGTCCTGTTCATTGGCCATCGGGCGCTCGTTGACGCCGAACATCTGGGCCACCGAGGGGCCATAGAGATCGCAATCGCAGAGGCCGACCTTCGCACCGGTGGCGGCGAGTGCGACGGCGAGGTTGGCAGCTACGGTGGACTTGCCGACACCGCCCTTGCCCGAGGCCACGGCGATGATGCGTTTCACGCCGGGGATGGAGGATTTTCCGACGGTTCCCGCGAGCCCTGCGGCTGCGGGCGCGTCCTTGACATCGATTTCCACCTTTACCGAACCGACCTCCGGCAGCGTGTCCAGGATGGCGTGGCAGTCCTGGAAAATCTGTTCGGGCACCTTGGGATCGCGTGTTTGAACCTCGATGCGCACGGTGGTCAAGCCAGGCTCGCAAAAGATCTCCTTCACGAGGCCGAAGGAAATGATGTCGCGGGAAAACCCGGGGTAGCGGACCTGGCGGAGGGCGTCGCGGATGAAATCAGGTGTCATGAACGGGGATTTGATGGTGAATCCAGACTGGGCGCAAGTGATAGTCGCGAACGATTGCCGCATGGCGGGCCGCTTTCCGCTGCTGAGGGGTTGACTCGCCTGGGAATGCGCGGGAATACTCGGGCCAGCAAAGAACACACTCGAACATGGAAAACGTCATCGTCATCGGCACCGGCTGCGCGGGATACACCGCGGCGATCTACACGGCCCGCGCGAGCCTCAATCCGCTGCTGCTTACCGGCACCCAGCCCGGCGGCCAACTCACGACCACCACCGAGGTGGAGAATTTTCCGGGCCACCCGGATGGCATCATGGGACCGGAGTTGATGATGCGGATGCAGACGCAGGCGGAGAAATTCGGAGCGCGCACCGCCTGGGCCAACGTGGAAGCCCTGGAACGTCGAGACGATGGTTCCTTCCTGCTCAAGGCAGGTAGTGAAACCTTCGAGGCGAAGGCCGTGATCGTGGCCACCGGCGCGGCACCCCGCCACCTGGGATTGGAGGGAGAGCAGAAGCTCATCGGCCACGGACTGACTTCCTGCGCCACCTGTGACGGCGCGTTTTACCGTGATGTGCCGGTTTGTGTGATCGGCGGCGGCGACAGTGCCTGCGAAGAGGCGGATTTCCTGACGCGTTTCGCCAGCAAGGTGTATCTGATTCACCGCCGTGACGAGTTGCGCGCCTCGAAAATCATGGCGGACCGGGTGCTGGCAAATCCGAAGATCGAGCCGGTCTGGAATTCCACGGTCAGCGAATACATCACCGATGAAAAAGGTGAAATGCGGGCGGTGAAACTCAAAAATCTCGTCACGGGCGAAGTGTCCGAGATCGAGCTCGCCTGCGTGTTCGTGGCGATCGGTCATGTGCCCAACAGCGGCTTCCTCGGTGACTTGGTGGATAAGGACGAAAACGGCTACATTCTCCAAACGCCGGGCCGGACGGCGACGAAAACCCCGGGTTTGTTCGCGGCGGGCGATGTGGCGGACCATTATTACCGGCAGGCGATCACGGCTGCCGGCCAGGGATGCGCCGCCGCGCTGGAGGCGGAGCGCTACCTCAGCGGCCACGCGTGATTTTTCCCGTTCAGATCACGCCGTGATGGCGCGCAGCACATGCTCGGTTTCCTTGCGCTGGAAATCCGTGGGGCGCACGCCATGAAAGCTCAGGAAATCGCGTGAAAACATTTTCGCGGTGGAGAACCCGAGATCAATCGCGACTTCTTTGATCGGAGAGCCGTGGCGCAGCAGATTTCGGGCGGCGACCATCCGTTCCTGGCGCAGCCACTCCTTGGGACTGATTCCCAGACCTTCCTCGAAAACCCGGCGCAAGTGGCGCTCCGAAACGCCGACACGGTCGCAAAGGCTCGACATCCGGTAATCCCCCTCACGGGCGATCTGGCTGAGCGAGAGGGGCAGGGGTTCGCGGGCCAGAAGAACCAGGATTCTTCCGTCGCGTTGGATGATTTCGACGTCGCGGCGTTTCACGTTGAGTGGGGTGGATAGCGCCGATAGTGAAAATCAATTTAAAATAATTGTCAATTATTTTTAAAAATACGCAAATGCGTCTGAATTGGGCAGACGGCAATGCGAATCTTCCGATTTGGAGCACGGGATTTGCAAAAAATCCGGGTTCCCGGGATGTTTGATTTTCAGAGCAGGCCGAGGGCTGCGGAAATCAGCAATTCATCGTCGATCAGCCATTTGGCGGTTTCCGCGCCGGGGGAGGCGGCTTGCTCCGGCGTGGCGGATTGGGAAACATCGAGAGTGAGGCCCTCACCGCGAATCCTGCGGATCGTGCCACCAGCGTCATAGACGGCCATGAAAGCGGCCAGCACGCGGACGGCGGCGCGGGTGAGGGCGGCATCGTCGCTGCGGCCCAGCAGGGCATCGAGCAGACCGGGCATGGGATCGGTCACGGAGGAGAGGCGGGTGGCGCTGGCCACAGGTGCTCCGGCGATGCCGCTGGCTCCGGCGGCCGCGAGTTCCCCGGTGAGTGCCACGGTCCGGTCTGTCAGATCGGGGGCTTGCAAGGCCTCGGGCAGACGGGTTTCCAAGCCGGAGGCGAGGGCGACTTGGCGCTCGTGGAGACGCGTCCAATCCGGCGAGCGGAGATCGGACTCGCCATCGGAACCGGTGCGGCGACCGGCGACGCCGGTTTGCACGAAGGAGGCGACGGCTTCGGCGGCGCGGCGGCAGGCGATTCCGGCGCAGACTGGAGCCAGGGCGAAGGCGGCGAGACGGCTGGCGAGCAGGACATTGCCCATGGCCTGCATTTTCGCGCCGAGCAGGGCGTCCCGCTCGCGTTTGACGGTGAAGAATTCCATTGATCGGCGCAGGGTGACCTCCAATTGCGGGATGTCCCAGGGCTTGGTGATGTAGCGGAAAATGCCGCCCTGATTGACGGATCCGATGGCGGCATCGATGTCCGCGTAGGCGGTGGAGAGGATTTTGATCACATCCGGGTAATCGCCGGCGATTTTCGAGAGGAAACCGACGCCGGTCTCGTTGGGCATGCGTTGGTCGGTGACGATGATGCCGATTTCATTGGCGTGCTCGCGGAAGACGGTCAGCGCCTGGACGCCGTCCTCGGCTTCCAGAATCCGGAATTTCTCGGCGAACAGGCGGCGGAAATATTTTCGGGTGTTGGCCTCATCGTCCACGAACAGGATGGCGTAGCGCTGATAATCGTAATTTTCGATCTCGTTGATCATGGCAGTCGGTGGTTCGTAAGGGAGTGTGGGATATCGGGAACGCTTAAGAACTACACGGTTCCGGCGGATCGGTCGAGGACGGATTCGGGCTGGGATTCGGGATCGGGGTTGGATTCCGGCTCGTCGGAGGGCTTGGGAAACACAATGCGGAAGCGCGTGAAGGCTCCGGGACGGCTGTCCACCTCGATGATGGCCCTGTGGGATTGAAGGATTTGGTGGGTGATGGCGAGACCGAGCCCCATGCCCTTGCCGACGTCCTTGGAGGTGAAAAAGGGATCGAAAATCTTCTGTAGGTTTTCCGGCGGGATGCCGATGCCATTGTCGTGGAGGGTTATCTGCCAGCCCTCGCCGGCGGGTTCGAGGGTCACATCGATGCGGCCGCGCTCGCCACCATCGGTCTCGAGGCGCTGGTGGATGGCATCGATGCTGTTTTGGAAGAAATTGATGAAAACCTGGGCGAGTTGGTTGGGATTTCCACGGATCAGGGCGTGGTCAGGATTGGTGAGATTGAAGTCGATGTCATGGCCGATCTGGTGGCTGACCATGCGGCGCGAGCGGGTGATGATTTCGACGAGGTCGGCATCGCCGGAGGTCATGGTGTCCTCGCGGGTGAACTTGCGGAGGTCGATGACGATCTGGGAAACGCGTTCGACGCCCTCGCGGATGTCCTTGAGGATATCGAGGAAGTCCGCCTGATCGGCTGCGGGAAGATCCTTGGTGAAGGTTTCCAGGGCGTGGATGCCGGCCCCCGCGTAGTTGAGTGGATTGTTGATCTCATGGATGATGCCGGCGCTCATGCGGCCGAGGGCGGAGAGCTTCTCGTTGCGGACCATCAGGATTTCGTTCTCCTTGATTTGTTCGAGCGCGGACTGCAACTCGGCGTTGAGATCGGCCATTTCGCGGCGGATGCGGGCCATGGCGATCTGGTTTTCGAGGCGCAGGGCGAGTTCCGCGGTGGAGAACGGTTTGGTTAGAAAATCGTTGGCTCCGGCCTGTAGGGCGGCCATTTTGGTTTGTTCGTCGGCGCGCGCGGTGAGGATGATGATCGCCATGCCGCGGGCGCTGTGGTTCGCCCGGATGCCCTTGCACACCTCGCCGCCGTCCATTTCGGGCATCATGTGATCGAGCAGCGCGAGTTGGGGCCGCCGCAGTCGCGCGAGTTCGAGGGCCTCGGCGCCGTCGCAGGCTTCGATGACATCCACGTTCTCCATTTGCATGCGCAGGAAACGGCGGATGTCCGGTTCGTCATCGGCGATCAAAACCAGCGGGCGGGCACCGCTGGAGCGGCCGATCACGGGCGGCGGAATCTGGCCCTTGCCACCCGGCGGAGTCATCGCACGCGGGGCGATTTTTCCGGGGATGGACATGGCGGCCTTGCGGTGGAGCTGGGCGATGTTGCCACCGTCCTTGAGCGGGTCCTCGGCCTCCGCTTCGGATGGAATGGCGGTCTCCGCGGGGAATTCCACGGTGAATACGGTGCCCAGGTTGACCTTGCTGTCCACCTTGACGGTGCCGCTCATGGCTTCGGTGAGGCTGCGGACCAGCGAGAGGCCGATGCCGGCCCCTTGAAACTTGCGGGTGGAGGAGGTGTCCACCTGCCAGAAACGCTCGAAAATCCGGGGCAGAACTTCCGGCGGGATGCCCACGCCGGTGTCCTCGACGGTGAGCCGTAGCAGACGGTTCTCGACCTGGAGTTTTACCTCGATGGTGCCACCGGACGGGGTGAATTTGATCGCGTTGATGACCAGGTTGAGCAGGATCTTATCGAACTTGTCGCGGTCGAGCTGGACGGATTCCTGGTCGGTCCCGCAGTCCCAGAGCAGGGCCACACGGTCCTGTTCCGCGAGGTGGCGGAGCGAGCGCAACAAGCCGTCGAAGTGCGGGGTGATGGGGGTGGACTGGCGGTTGATCTCGCCGTGGCCGGTATCGAAACGCACGAGGTCGAGCAAGTCGTCGATGAGTTTGAGCAGGCGCAGGCCGTTTTGTTCGAGCATGGTCGTCATCTCCTGGATGACGGGTTCGCCGGTCTGGCGGCTGAGCACGATCTTGAGGCGCTCGGTGATGCCGAGCATGATGGTGAGCGGGGTGCGGAGCTCGTGGCTGATGTTGGCGAAGAAGCGGGTCTTCGCCTCGTCCAGCTCGCTGAGCTGCTGGTTCTGGGATTCGAGCAACTGCTTGGCGCGCTCCACCTCATCGCGCAGGCAGAACTCGCGGAAGCGGAGTTTTTCATAGAAATAACTTCCGGCGACGACGAAGACGGAGGTTACGAAGAGGAAATAGGCATTGCCGAAGAGGATGTGGAACTTCGGGCTCACCGGCGAGATCCACACGCTGAGGGCGTAGCAGGCGAAGCACGCGCCGATCATTCCGAGCGAGTTGAGGAAGGTCCAGCGCAGCAGCAGCGACAAGCCGACCAGCGCGAGGTTCAGGCCGGCGTAGTAGGTCGAGTTGCCGCCGTCGGTGAGCGCGATCATGGCGCAGATCGAGATGATCGGCAGCAGGGCGATGCCCTGGGCCAGCGCCTTGGCGCGGACGAAGCCGCCGGCATTGCCGAGGTGCCGGAAGATGCCCGCGAGAAGGATGGCGCATGCGGCGCGGATCAGCAGGAAATCCGCCGCGTGCTCGGTTAGAATGACCAGGTCCAGGGACCAGCCCAGCAGCATGAAGAGGGCCGCGATGGCGGCGGCACGGCGGGCGTTTTCAAACGCGATGCCGTTTTCATAATCGCGGAAGGCGCGGCGGAGATCGCCGTCCGCGGAGAGCTGGATGGCGGCGGCTTCAGCCATTGGCGAGTTCGAGTTCGAGGAAAAGGTTCACTCCGGTGGAATCCGCGCCGACCTTGCTGTCCTTGAGCTTGAGGCCCTCCGGCACCAGATCCTTCATCTCGGATTCATTCCGATAGATGAGATTCCACTCCATCACGTATTCCATCCATGCCTTGCGCGGATTGCTGGTGGCGACATTGGTCACGATGATGATGCCGCCCGGCCGGACCATGGTGCAGAAGAGTTCGACGAGGCGCTTGCAGACGCGCTGCGAGAGATAATCGAAAAGACCGGCGCAATAGACGACGTCGTAGTTCGTGAACTCCTCCTCGCCGCCCTGGGTGGCGGCGCGCAGGAGTTGGTGGACCGAGCGCTGGAAGTAGCGGAGTTCGGTTTCGCGCTTGCCGGCCGTGCGCGCTTCTTCGAGACATTCGCGGGTGTATTCGAGGGTCTCCGCGTTAAAGTCGAGCAAGTCGATTTCCGCCAGATCACTCTCCGGGCATTCGCGCAGGAAGCGCTGGACTTCCATGGCCGGGCCGCAGGCGAGATTGAAGATCCGCGTCTTGCCATGGGCGGCGCGGCGCACGCATTCCGAGCGGAGTTTTTCGATGAGGAATTCGATGCGGTTGCGGTGGGCGACGACCGGTTCGGTGTTGAGCAGGGCGAAGTTCAGCAGTTTGGCAAACGCGGAGGATCCCTCGTAGGGATCGCGCAGCATCATGTTCACCATTTCATAATCACCCGCATAGCCGAGCGGCTTGGTGTAGGTCCGGTAAAGAAACGGCGAGCACAATACGATCGGGTGGAGCTCCCGCCGCACGTAGGATTTGTGCACGGCCACCTCCGCCTCGCCGACATCCACCGAGACATCCTCGAAGCGCTGCATCGAGGGCAGCACCTCCTCGACCACGCGCGCTTCGATGCCGGAGAAAATCTCGTGCTCCAGATCGTCACGGCGGCGCGTCACTGTGGTGCGGATGCCCACGTCGATGCCGGTGAGCCAGTGCTGGACGCCGGAGAGCGTGCTGGCGAGGTCCGCCACCACCAGCTTGAACGGATCGTGCACCATGTTGGCGGACTTCCATTCGCCCATGAAATTGGCGAATTGGCTGCAAAGATCTCCGCTGCCGTCCGGAGTGCCGGTGCTGACGCCGGAGAGGAAGTCCACCTCCACCCAGCCCTCATCGAGCATCGCCTCGCAAACCAGCACGATGCCGGTGTTGAGCAGATTGCTGACCACCGCCTTACCGTGATAAAGCAGGCGGCGCGAGGCCATGATCCGGAAGTCCGAGAGAACCTCGGACAACTGCAGGATGCTGTAGGGATTATAGACCTCGAAGACGACCGAGTAGCGCTTGATGCGCAGCAGATTTGCCGTCAGTTCCGTACCCTGGCTGTTCCGGCAGGTGATGACGCTTTGGGAGGTATCGCGGGTTAAATCCATGGCCGGGAATGCAAACCGCCGCAGAATGGCAGGTATCCCGCCCGCCGCAAGCCACGAGACAAGAAATATCGGATTCCTTGATGATCCGGGAAACCCGCAGCTTGCATCCGCCTGATTCGTGCCGGTCACGGCCTGCCGCTACAGCATCCTCTGGAGGTCGGCTTCGGAAATGAGCGGAATACCGAGTTTTTCGGCCTTGTCGCGCTTGGATCCGCCTCCTTCTCCGGCGAGCACATAACTTGTCCTGGCGGAGACCGAACCGCTCACCTTGCCGCCCTTGCTTTCGATGAATTCCTTCATCGCATCGCGGTCGAGGCTGAGGGTGCCGGTGATGACGAAGGTTTTCCCGGCGAGGGGGAGTGCTGAAAGATCGGCGTCCGCGGCGACGGGCAGATAGTTGTCGGAAACGGGGTGGAGGCCGAGTTCCGCGAAGCGGACGAGGGTGTGCGCGCCGGCTTCGGATTGGAAGAAGGTGGTGATGGTTTCCGCCACGGCGGGGCCGACATCGCCTGTGATGGCGTATTTTGATAGAAATTCGTTTTTCTTTTTCGCGTCCGCCCGGGTGTCCTTGAGAAGCTCGGCGATGATGGGTGAGGCGGCGAGTTCCGATAGATCGCGGTGCAGCCGGGAAATTTCCTTGGCGGCGGACTCGCCGAGCTGGCGGATGCCCATGGCGAACAACCAGCGGCTGAGGGGCTTGGACTTCGCGGCTTCCAGGGCGCTTAGAACCTTGGCGGCGTTCTTTTCGCCGAAGCGCCGCGGCGCGTCATCGCCGCCGAGGTTGAGCTTGGCGAGGGTGTCTTCGGTGAGGTCGAACAGATCCAGCGGGGTCCGGCAATGGCCGTGGCGCACCAGTGCTTCGGCCACGGTTTCGCCGAGACCTTCGAGGTCGAGTGCCTTGCGCGATGCGAAGTGCGTGATGTGGGTGACTGCCTGGGCGGGGCACTGGAAATTCGTGCAGCGCCAGGCGACGAATCCTTCCTCCCGCGAGATTGGGCCGCCGCAGGACGGGCATTTGCCGCCGGTGCAATCGAAGATGGAAAACACCGGGACTCCGGGGGCCGGGAGAATCACCTTGACGATGGCGGGTATGATTTCCCCGGCTTTTTCGATCAGCACCTTCGCGCCGATGTGGATCTTTTTGCGATCAATCTCGTCTTGGTTGTGGAGCGTGGCGCGGGAAACGGTGGAGCCGGAAATGAGAACGGGTGCGAGTTCGGCGACGGGCGTGAGGACACCGGTGCGGCCGACCTGGATGCTGATGTTTTCCAGGATGGTTTCCATCTGCTGAGGCAGGAATTTGTAGGCGGCGGCCCAGCGCGGCGCGCGCGAGGTGAAGCCGAGTTTTTCACGCTCGGCGCGGTCCAGCACCTTGATCACCGCGCCGTCGGTGCCGTAGTCGAGATCGTGGCGGTGCGCGTTGATGTGTGCGACGGCTGCCAGGACTTCGTCCAGTGTTCCGGCATCGATGACCGGCTGGTTGCGCGGAATGCCGAGACCGTCCAGCAAGGCGTGGAAGTCGTGTTCGGTTTCCAGAGCATCGCCATCGTAAGCGCCGAGACCGTGGGCGAGGAATGCGAGCGGGCGCTTGGCGACGATTTTCGGATCGAGTTGCTTGAGAGTTCCTGCGGTGGCGTTGCGGGGATTGGCGAAGGTGGGGAGTTCTTCCTCGTCGCGCTCGGCGTTCATTGCGGCGAAGGCGGCGTTGGGCATGAAGATCTCGCCGCGGATTTCCAGCAAAGCTGGAATTTTGGATTTTGGATTTTGAATTATCGATGAAGAAAGAAAATTGCCTTCGGATAGAACCTGAAGGTCGATGGGAATGAGTTCGCCGTCTTCGGTTTTGATGAGATTGCCGAGGTGGGCGTCAGCGATTTCGGTGCCGGTATCTTCATTTTTCCAGCGGTTGTGGCCGGTGGAGTGGTAGCCGTTTGATTTGAACCAGGATGAGACTTCGTCCGCCGTGGGCTCGGAACCGGTGACGTACGGTTGCGAGGTGGCGATGGACGGCCCTTGTGAGGTTTCCAAGATCCCATGAAGGCGGATGTCGTCGCCGAAGAGTTGATTTGCCGCATCCAGATTGGCGAGGTAGGCGCAGGCTCCGGTTTGCGCACCGAATGCCGGGGGAATGGTGAGTTTCAGGACGCGGTCGGTGTCTTGCAGATGAAAGACGACATGCTCGGATTGTCCGCCTAACGTAGGGTAACGAGAGGCGACTTCACCGAATCTCGCGGGATCGAGGAGTTTTCCGGTTTCGCGGGCCCAAGATACCACGGATTGGGCTTCCTGTCGGAGCCGTTGCGGAACATCTGCTCCATCACTTCCTCCGAGGTCATCCGCGAGTTTTTGAGCGAGGCTTTGCGACGGGCTTTGCGAAGCCGCTGCGCGAGTGCCGTGGTTGTTGGATTGGAGTTCATGGGATGGAAGATATGGCAGGTGTTTTTCGAGGTCAACGTCGGGGGAACGCGGAACGGGACGTTCCCCGGATGGGATGGAGCGGGATGCACCAGCCACTTTCAGCTCCAGCGGGATGCTGCGGATGGTGCGGACGTTGTGGGTCACGTCATCGCCGGTGGTTCCATCGCCGCGGGTGGCGGCGTAGGCGAGCTTGCCATCGCGGTAGAGCAAGGAAACGGCGACACCGTCGATCTTGGGTTCGACGGTGACGGTGATGTCCTCGCGGCCGAGGTTTTTGCGAAGGCGCTGATAGAAGGCGATGAGTTCCGCGGCCGGTTCCGGGACGTCCTTTTGTTCGAAGACATCGTCGATGGAAAGCATCGGCACGGCGTGGCGGATCTGTTGGAAACCGGCGATGGGCGCACCGCCGACGCGCAGGGTGGGGGAGTTCGGATCTTGGAACTCGGGGTGCTTTTTCTCCAGCTCCTCCAGCTCGCGGAAGAGCTTGTCATACTCCGCATCCGAAATTTCGGGGGTGGCCTGGTTGTAGTAGAGCTCGTCGTGATGGCGGATCTTCCCGCGCAGTTCCTCGATGCGGACTGGGGGGGATTTCGAATCGGCGAAGGAAAAAAGGTCCGGCTCGGCCATGCGCCGAATGTCGGATTTCGAAGCGAACTTTTCAAGAAGTGGATTCGCCCGCCCCCATCAAGCCCGCCCCAGTCCACCGACCCACCCCACACGTCCACCAGCTCCAAACCTGCAGTTCCCGCGTGCGGCCGCACGCGGGAACTGCAGGTTTTTGTAGAGGGGTGAAACGGGAGAGCGGGGAACAGGGGGGGGCGGGGGTGAGATGGTGCATGGTTTGATTCCATGCGAACCCGGACTTGCCGCGGCGGGGATCCCGCGCCATTCTCATGGACATGGAACCTGTGACGGAACGCTTGCGGAATTTTCTTCAGTATGTGGCGGTGAAGCTCATCGACGATCCGTCCCAGGCGCAGTTGAAGGTGGCGGAACTCGCGCCCAAGAAAGTGCGTTTCAAGCTCGTTCTGGCCAAGGCGGATGTCGCCGTGCTGATCGGCCGCAATGGCTTCACCGCATCGGCGATCCGCAACGTGCTCAAGGCCGCCACCGAGCGGGAGGATGTGCAGGTTTCCCTGCAAATCCACTCGCACGAGGAGGAGGCGGAGCTTCTGGCCCGCGGCGAGGGGCACTGAGATTACCGCGGATTCAGATTTGCGAAGCTGCGGCTGGCAGGATCGGCACGGCCGCCAGCAGTTGCCGGGTGTAGGTCTCGCGCGGGTGGTTGAAAACCTCTTCGGCGTCCCCGCGTTCGATGATTTTTCCGCGGTGCATCACCGCGATCCGGTCGGCGAGGTAGCGGACCACGGCGAGGTCGTGGGAAATGAACAACATCGTCAGGCCCAGATCGCTCTGGAGGTGGCGCAGCAGGTTGAGGATCTGTGACTGGATGGAGACATCGAGCGCCGAGACCGGTTCATCCGCGATGATGATGCGGGGATCCGGCGCGAGCGCGCGGGCGATGGCGATGCGCTGGCGCTGGCCGCCGGAAAACTCGTGCGGGTAGCGCTGCATGAGCCGCTGTGACAGGCCGACGGTTTCCAACAACTCGCCGACGCGTAGGCGCAGGGCGGTGGACTTGAGCTGCGGGTGGCGTTGTTGCAGGGCCTCTGCAAGTGTGGAAAACACGGTGAGCCGCGGGTTGAGCGAGGCGTAGGGGTCTTGGAAGACCATCTGGAAATCCAGCCGGTGCTGGCGGATCCGGCGGCGTGGCAGGGCACTGAGCTGGGTCCCGCCGAGGATCACGCGGCCGCTGTCCGGCAGCAGCAATTGCATGATGATGCGCGAGAGCGTGGATTTTCCGCAGCCGGATTCACCGACGAGGCCGTGGATTTCGCCCTGTCGGATTTCCAGGGAAACATCGTCCACCGCGATCACGGATTCGCGGCCATTGTGGAAGCTCTTGCGGATGTTTTTCAGTTCAAGCATGGGCCGTGGACGGATGGACGGCGAGGCAGCCGGGGCAGTTTTGCACGAAGTGGCCGGGGCTGGCCTCGATGAGTTCCGGCGGGCGGTCGGTGAGGCAGAGCGAGGCGTCGCCGAGGGTGTTGCGCGGGCGGAAAGCGCAGCCGCAGGGCAGTCGCGAGAGGTCGGGCGGCAGTCCGGGAATCGTGTAGAGATCCTCCCCCTTGGCGTGGGCGGATGGATTGGAGCGGTAAAGTCCGCGGGTGTAGGCATGCAGCGGATGCCGGATCAAGTCGGACGCCGGGGCGCTTTCGACCACGCGTCCGGCGTAAAGCACGCTCACGGTGTCGCACATCTCATGCACCACCGCCAGATCGTGGGTGATGAAGATCACGGCGGTGCCGGTCTCGCGCTGGAGCTTGCGGATGACATCGAGCACTTGTTTCTGCACGGTCACGTCGAGCGCGGTGGTCGGTTCGTCGGCGATGAGCAGGTCCGGCTTGGTGATCAGGGCCATGGCGATCATCACCCGCTGGCGCATGCCGCCGGAAAACTCGTGCGGGTACTCGTGGATGCGGGCGGCCGCGTTTTCGATGCCCACTTGTTCGAGCGCTCCGATCGCGCGGTGGAGCGCGGGCTTGCCGCGGAGTTTTTCATGGATGGCCAAGGGCTCGACCAACTGCGTGCTGACGCGCAGGTAGGGGTTGAGCGAGGTCATGGGGTCCTGGAAAATCATCGAAATTTTCCGCCCGCGGTAGGTGTTCAACTCGCGCTCGCCGAGGCGCAGAAGGTCGGTGCCTTGAAACAAGGCGCGACCGCCCTCGATGCGGCCCGGCGGCATCGGGATCAGCCCTAACAACGAGTAGGCGGTGACGGATTTCCCCGAGCCGGACTCCCCGACGATGCCCGCGATTTCGCCGGCCTCGACTTTCAGCGAAACGCCATCGACCGCCTTGACCACTCCGTCACGGGTATGGAAGTGGACTTTCAGATCCCGGATATCGAGCAGGGATGGCATTCGGAATTGGATGGAATGGATTGCTTCGGGAATGCGCGGGAAATTCAGATTCGTTTCGTTGTCAACGGGCGGTGGTGGTGGTGACGGCGGGGTGGGGAATGAGGAGGAAACAGCGCAGGGGTCATCGCCCCGACTGTTTGCCCCAGGAATCCTTGAGGGCGACGGTGCGGTTGAAGACGGGTTTCACGCCGGGCTGGTGGTCCTTGCTATCGGCCACGAAGTAACCGACGCGCTCAAACTGGCAGGAAAATCCGGCTTCGGCCCCGGCGAGCGCGGGCTCGATCTTCGCGCGGATGGTTTTGAGTGAGTCGGGATTCAGGACACTGGTAAAGCCGGCTTCCGCCGCATCCGGATTCTCCACGCTGAAAAGACGGTCGTAGAGGCGCACTTCGGCATCGACGCCGGAGGCGGCATCGACCCAATGGATGGCTGCCTTGCATTGCACGCCTTCCGGGGCGTCACTGCCCACCGTGCCGGGAAGAATTTCCGCACGGATGAGGGTGATGATTCCATCGTCGTCCTTTTCAAACGAAACGCAACGGATGATGGGACCGCCGCGAAGGCGGACATGGCGCTCCGGGCCGAGCCGGTGGAACTTCTTCGGCGGGTCCTCCATGAAGTCCTCGCGTTCGATCCAGATTTCAGGGCCGAAGGGGATCACGCGCGCTCCCATCTCCGGGTTTTGCGGGTGGTTCGGCACATCGGCGTGGGCCAGCGCTTCGTCCGCGCGGTTTTCTAGCAGGACTTTCAAGGGATCGAGCACGGCCATGCGGCGCGGAGCCTCGCGGTTGAGGATATCGCGCACTTCGAACTCCAGCAGCGCGACATCGGTGGTGCTGTTGAACTTGGTGATGCCGATGCGTTTGCAGAAATCCCGGATGGCGGCGGTCGGATAACCGCGGCGGCGCAGGCCGGAAATCGTCGGCAGCCGCGGATCGTCCCAGCCGGTCACGAGGCCTTCCTGCACGAGCTGGAGCAGCTTGCGCTTGCTCATCACGGTATAGGTGAGGTTCAGCCGCGCGAATTCGATCTGGCGCGGCCGGGAGGGCACCGGACAATTTTCAATGAACCAGTCGTAAAGCGGGCGGTGGTTCTCGAACTCCAGCGTGCAGAGCGAGTGGGTGACGTGTTCCAGCGCATCCTCCAGCGGATGGGCGAAGTCATACATCGGATAGATGCACCAGGAGCCGCCGGTGTTGTGATGATGGGCGTGCATGATGCGATAGAGGACCGGATCGCGCAGGTTCATGTTCGCGGCCGCCATGTCGATGCGGGCGCGCAACACGCATTCGCCCTCCTTGAAATCTCCGGCGCGCATTCTTTCGAACAGGGCGAGGTTTTCCTCCACGCCCCGCTCCGCGCATGCCGAGCGGCTGCCGGGCGTGGTGAGATTGCCGCGTTTCACCCGCATTTCCTCGGCGCTATCGTCATCGACATAGGCCTTGCCATCCTTGATGAGTTGCACGGCGCAATCGTAGAAGAACTGGAAATAATCGCTGGCGAAATAGAGATTGTCGCCCCAATCGAAGCCGAGCCATGTGACGTCCTGCTTGATGCTCTCCACGTATTCGCTCTCCTCCTTCTCCGGGTTGGTATCATCGAAACGCAGGTGGCATTTCGCCGCGACGGAGCGGTTCTCCAGCGCGATGCCGAAGTTCAGGCAGATCGACTTGGCATGGCCGATGTGCAGGTAGCCGTTAGGCTCCGGCGGGAAGCGGGTGATGATGGTGGCGTGTTTGCCGGAGGCGAGGTCATCTGCGATGATCTCGCGTATGAAGTCGGGTTTGGTGATGGAGTCGTCAGTCATTGTATTTATTTCGCCAGCTCCTTGAGCAGCGCCTGGTTGAGGAGGATGCCGGCTTCGAAGTTGGCGACGGGGAAGTTTTCGTTGGGAGCGTGGATCTGGGCGTCGGGCAGGGCGAGTCCTAACAAGAGGGTGTCCGCGCCGAGGATGTCGCGGAAGGTTTGCACGATGGGGATGCTGCCTCCCTCGCGGATGAGCACGGGTTCGGCGTTGAAGGCGGCGCGCAGGGCGGCCTGGGCGGCGAGGCCGAACTTCGAGTTGGGATCGGAGAGGTAGGGTTTGCCGTCGTGGCCGGGGACCACTTCGATTTCCACGCCCGGCGGGCAATTCCTTTCGAGGTGCTGTTTCACCTGTTGCATGATGACTTCCGGTTGCTGATCCGGGACGAGACGGAACGAGAGCTTGGCGAAAGCGTCGGCGGGAAGCACGGTCTTGGAGCCCTCTCCCTGATAGCCGCCACCGATGCCGTTGACTTCCGCGGTCGGGCGCGCCCAGACGCGTTCCGCCGAGCTGTAGCCGGGCTCGCCGAACAGGCCGGGCGAGCCGGTCACTTCGAGGAAATCCGCATCGCCCACGCTGGGGACGCGCGCCCACATCTCGCGCTCCCAGGTTTCCAGGGGCCGGACCTGATCGTAGAATCCGGCAATTGCCACGCGGCCGTCCGGGTCGTGCATGCTGGCGACGAGACGTGCGATGGCGGCGGCGGGATTCGCCACGGCCCCGCCGAAGAGGCCGGAGTGGAGATCGCCCTTGGGGCCGCGCAGGATGGCCTCGCAGCAGGTGATGCCGCGCAGGCCGTAACCCAGCGTGGGCACGCCGGGAGCGACCATGCCGGTGTCCGAAATGGCGATGACATCGCAGCGGAGTTCGTCGCGATGCTGGAGAAGGAATGAGGCGAGGTTCGGGCTGCCGATTTCCTCCTCGCCCTCGAAGAGGAAGATCAGATTGACCGGCAGGCTGGCGCTTTCGCGCAGGGATTTTTCCACTCCCAGCACGTGGGCCATCATCTGGCCTTTGTTGTCCGTGGCTCCGCGGGCCCAGATTCTGCCGTCGCGGATTTCCGGCAGGAACGGATCGCTCGTCCATAGATCGAGCGGATCGACCGGTTGCACGTCGTAATGGCCGTAGATGAGCACCGTGCGCAGCCCCGGCACATGGGCATTGCGGGCGACGACGACCGGGTGTCTCGGTGTCTCGTGAAGCCGCGCGGTGAGTCCCATGCCGGTGAGCTTGGCGAGCAGCCAATCGGCGCATGCGCGGACGTCAGCCGCATGCCGCGAATCCGTGGAGATGCTCGGAAATCGCAGGAAGGAAAACAGATCTTCAAGATGCGGAGTCACGGCGCGATGCTTGCCGCCCGGAGGCCCGGCCCGCAAGGCGAATTGCTTCTCATTTCCAGCAGGCAAGGATGAATTTTGGATTTCCGAATCGCCTCATCCGGGCGTGGAACTGGTATCCAAATCGAGTTGTGCCAGCAGCTTTGCGGGGATTGCCCGCATGTGGGCGTCGCGATGGACCAGAGTGGCTTGTCGGCTCATCGCCGCCGCTGCGATCAGGGCGTCCACGAGTGGCAGTCGTGCCGGCAAACGACAGATCAGATCGAAAGACATCTCGGCGACCTGTTGATCCACTGGGACGATTTCGTCGAGTGTCTCGGCGTATTGGCGGACCACATTGCGTGCCTCATCCGGACTTGCACCGAGGTCTTTCAAGCGTCGGGCGAGCTCTGGCAGTGACACGCTTGCCAGCAGCAACTCCGAGTTGTCCTCGTCAAAAAGCGCCTGCACCCGTTCCGCACCGGGTTCATCCCGGTAATGGGCCAGCAATGCGGATGTATCCAGAAGATAGGCCATGGGTCAGCCCTCCGCCGCGCGTTCCCCCACCAATTCCGCCACCGCATCGCGCTCGGGCGAGAAGGCTCTTCCCGCTCCTTTGAGGCTGCGGGCGGAGTCGCCCCGCTTGGGAATCACCCGCACCCGGATTTCTCCCGGCCGTTCCTCCACCGGCGACCAATCCAGCATGCAGCCCGGTGTGATCGATAAGCTGCGTCCCAAGGCGGCCGGGATGGTAACCATGTTTTTCCGTGTAACCGTCGTTTTCATGGAAAATCGATAATCCATGGAAATCGCCATATCAAGGCGTAACTTGTCCGGGGTCAGGCTTTGAGGTGGGTTTTCTCAGCCGCAGGATGACGACTCCGCAAGCCAGCGTCAGCGGGATGGTGATGCAGGAAATGAGCGTCCAGGGAATCGGAATGTCGATTTGGAAACGATTGACGACCGGCGAGATCACGGCGAGGGCCATCGGGGTTTCCCAAACGAGGGTGCGGCCGCCGTTTTCCACCCGCGTGGCATTGGATTCCTTCACGGCGGCCGGCAGGTGCATGATGGTGACCAAGCGGAAACCATCGAGTTGTGAGGCGGGCAGGAATGCGGCACCGGGCAGCGCTTTGCCCGGGGAAACACTGCGCTTGAGATGCAGCGTGCGGCCGCTGAGTTTCGTCGTCACCTCACCGGCGAGATGCGTGGCCGCGCCAGGCAGGCGGGCGATGGCCGGGCTGGATGCGATTTCCGCCAGATCCATCGCGGAATCGAAAGCCAGCTTCAGCGTCACCGTCGTCCGCTCGCCCTCGGTGCGCACCGCATGGCTGGATCGTGTGATGGCGGGGGTTTCCCTCAGAAATGTGGCTACCATGTGATCGATTCCCACATTTCCGCCATGGAGACGGGCGGCTGCGGCGGGCAGCGAGCAGGTGATTTCCGCGCGGCCGCTGCCATTAGCCTCGAGCCAGAACTCCTCGCGGCTGTCGATGCAGGAGACGAGAAATCCCGCGATCACCAGCAACAGCAAACGGGCGGCGATGCGCGGCGGATTCATGCGGATTTGTTTGGCGGGGCGGGCGTGAGTGCGGCGAAGAGCGCGGGAATGTCCGGCAGGTCTGAGGCGAACCTGGCACGCTGCGAGGAGATGATTTTTCCATGCTTGAAAAGAAAGGCACCGGGCATTTGCAGGGCGTTGCCGGCGAGGTGGCCGACTCCACAACCCTTGAAGACCGAGACAGCGCCAAGCCACCAGACGCGCGGTCCGAAGAGTTCGGGCAAGCCGCCACGTCCCAGGCCGAAGGCCCGATAGAGCTCGCAATATGGGTCCGCGATGCGGCGGACATCGCCGTGGTTGCCGAGATAGCGGACTTCCCCGCCGTTCTTGAGCATGTGGACGAGCACGAGTTCCGCGCCGTGGGCGTCCGCCGATTGCTCGAATTCCTCCAAGCGCCGCAAAATCTGGCGGGTGAAGGTGCAGCCGAAGTGGCGGAGGAAAACCAGCGTCAGCAAGCGGGATTCGGACGCCTCCAGCAACGATTCACCGGTCGAGAGGTGGAATTGTCCGGCAATCTCCCGCAACCCGGGTGCCGGAGCGGGGGCGATCCCGGCCGCACGGGTCATGCCGCTCATTTTGCGCCGTATTCCACAACTCTGATTCCTGCATCCGAACATCGGCGTGACGGTAGGCGGTTTTCCCCGTCAATCAAGCGATGCAAGCGGCGCCCACATCGCGTCAGTGGAAAACCCGGCGGATTTTCCGATTGGAAAACCCAGGATCGCCCGCCAATGCTGCGTTTTTCCATGACTGTTTCCACCATCGTTTTTCTCATTCTCGGATTGATCCTGCTCATTGGCGGCGCGGAATATCTCGTTCGCGGCGCTTCGCGGCTCGCCGGCGCGGCGGGCGTTTCCTCGCTGGTGGTGGGCCTCACGGTGGTGGCCTTCGGCACCAGTTCGCCGGAACTCGCAGTGAGCGTGGTCTCCGCATACAAGGGTCAGGCGGATCTGGCGATGGGCAATGTGGTTGGAAGCAATATCTTCAACATCCTGGTCATTCTGGGCTTGTCCGCCCTCATCATTCCGCTGGTGGTCGCCCAGCAACTGGTGCGTTTCGACGTGCCGGTGATGATCGGCGTTTCCATCCTGATGTTTCTACTGGGTCTGGACGGAACCATCAGCCGCTGGGACGGACTCCTGTTGTTTGGCGGAGTGCTGGCCTACACGGTGTTTTTGATCCGGCAGAGCCGTAGGGAAGGCAGCGCCGCAGTGAAGGCCGAATATGAGGTTGAATTCGGCCATGCAAAACAACCCGCCGCCTGGCTGAAAAACATCGGTCTGCTGCTGGTCGGGCTCGCCGGGCTGGTGCTCGGATCCAAGTGGCTGGTGGACAGCGCGGTCGCCATCGCCCGGGCTTTCGAGGTCTCGGAACTCATCATCGGCCTCACCATCGTGGCAGCCGGCACCTCGATGCCGGAGGTGGCGACTTCCGTGGTGGCCGCCTTGCGCGGGGAGCGCGACATCGCGGTGGGCAATGCGGTGGGCAGCAATATCTTCAACATCCTCTGCGTGATCGGATTCAGCTCCATCGTCGCGCCCTCGGGTATCGCGGTTTCCTCCGAGGCGCTGCGTTTCGACATCCCGGTGATGATCGGTGTGGCTGTGGCCTGCCTGCCGGTGTTCTTCTCGGGCTACCTCATCACCCGGCTTAATGGCGTGATCTTCCTCGGGTTTTACGCCGCGTATCTGATTCACCTGATTTTCACCGCCACGCGGCACGAAGCGCTGGGCGACTATCAGGTGGCGCTGTTTCACTACGTGCTTCCTCTTACCGCACTCACTCTGTTTTTCGTCACTTGGCGCGGCTTCAAAATCAAATCCGCGGCATGACCGTCATCCGGGCGGAGCGAGTTTTTCCACTTCCCGTCAATCCGCCCCGAAGTCATCCTCCGGCCATGCGCTACGCCCAACGCCTCCAACAACGCATCGAAAAAACCGGTTTCCGCCTCTGTGTCGGGCTCGATCCACGCCCCGGCGATGGCGGGGCCGCCTTCGCCCGGAATTTCCTCACCCGGGTCATCGAGGAAACCGCCGCCTGGGCCGCCGCCTTCAAGCCGAACATGGCCTATTTCGAAGCCATGGGCATCGAGGGCATCCGCCTGCTGGAAGACCTGCTCCCTGTCATCCCGGAGGACGTGCCGGTGATCCTCGATGCGAAACGCAGCGACATCGGCGAGACCCAAAAATACTACGCGCAGGGATATTTCGGCCGCTGGAATGTCGATGCCGTGACGCTCAATCCCTTTCTCGGATATGACTCGATCGAACCCTTTCTCGATTGGGAAGGGAAGGGGATTTACCTGTTAGCCGTCACCTCCAACGCCGGCTCCGCCGATTTTCAGCGCCAGAAACTCGCCGATGGCCGCTCGGTCTTCGAGTTGGTCACCGCGCTCGGCGAACGCGCCTGCGCCGAAGGCCGCAAAACCGATGTCGGATACGTGGTCGGCCTCACCAATGCGGCGGACGTGTTGGAGCAGATTCCGGACGCACCCCTGCTGGTGCCCGGACTCGGCGCCCAGGGCGGTGATCTCGCCTCGCTGGCCGCCGCTGCGCGCAGCGCGCCGGATGTCATCAATGTCTCGCGCGGCATCCTCTACGCCGGCGATGAACGCGGCTTCGCTGCCCGCGCCAAGGACTGGGCGGAGAGAATCTCCGCGGCATTTCCCGCGTGATTCGCCGGACATCCTGGAAGTTTCCTCAAATTCGGCCTTTCCGCAGCGCCGGGAATCCGCTTACCTCCGTCCGCCTTTCATTTCCCACGCCGGCTTAGCTCAGTTGGTAGAGCAGCTGATTTGTAATCAGCAGGTCAACGGTTCGAGTCCGTTAGCCGGCTCCATCTGCGCATGAATGACTCAGAGTGATAAGGCCGCCATTCCAGTTTGTTTGATTCTTGAAATTGTCATCATCCTTCCCGCAGGCTGGTATTTCGGGAATTTCCCGATCATGAAGGAAAACTTCGAATTCGTGGTTCTCGGAATCATCGCGGTTTCAGTGCTGCACATGGTCGTTGAAATCGCCCGGGCGAAGTTTGGAAACCAGTCCCGCCCGGCGATTTCGCCGGATTGAACGCTTGGTTTTGTTGGCGTTTCCAGCCGGGCCGGCCGGCCTGTATGTTGGGTGATCAGGCCGGATTCTCTCCGAGGTCGGAGCTCTTGCGCTTATCGTGACGGATGTCGCGGGCTTCACTGAGAAAGACCGAGTCCTCGCCAATATTCACGGCGAGGTCGCCGATGCGTTCGAGCGAGCGGGCGACCAGAATGAGATGCAGCAGACTTTCCGCCCTCCCTTCGGAATTCTCCAGACGGCTGCTCAGGAGTGCGACAACTTCCTTGTGGGCTGCGTCCAGTTGCTTGTCGCAGGATTTCAGGCCTTCGCCGAGGTCGGTGTTGGCGTCGGTATAGGCGAGAAGCGCGTCGCGCAGGAGTGTTTCCGCCATGGTGTACAATGGCTCGATGATGTTGGTTTCAAGGGGCTCGGAGGATTTGCAGATTTTCCTGGCGCGCTTGGCGATGGTGACGGCGTGGTCGGAAATACGCTCCAGGTTGTGGGCGGTCTTCATGGAGGTGATGACGAGCCGCAAATCGGAGGCGACCGGGTGGAAACGAATGAGGATGTCCATGCCCTGTTGGTCGATTTTGACTTCAAGGTCGTCCACATCCGAGTCGTCGCCGATGACCATGCGGGCGAGGTCGATATCGCGCGTGAGCAACGCCTGGATCGCGCGTTCGAGATTCTGGCGGGTGAGGCTGGCCATCAGGAGGATCTTGTCCTTGAGGCCGGTCATGGAATTGTCGATCTCGTGGAAGATGTGCGGCTGGTTCATGGGAGTATTGGGGAGTGGATTGGATCAACCGAAGCGGCCGGTGATGTATTCTTCGGTTTTCCTGACGCGGGGATTGGAGAAGATGCGCTTGGTATCGGAAAACTCGATCAACTCTCCTATGTAGAAGAATGCGGTCCGGTCGGAAACGCGGGCGGCCTGCTGCATGTTGTGGGTGACGATGACGAAGGTGTAGTCGTGTTTCAGATTCCAGATGAGTTCCTCGACCTTGGCGGTGGCGATGGGGTCGAGCGCGCTGCACGGTTCGTCCATCAGGACGACGAGTGGTTTCACCGCGATGGTGCGGGCGATGCAAAGGCGCTGCTGCTGGCCGCCGGAAAGGCCGAGCGCGGATTCCTGAAGGCGGTCCTTCACTTCGTCCCAAAGTGCGGCGGACTTGAGGCTTTCCTCGACGGTTTGTGCGATGACGGCGTTGTTGCGCTCGCCGCGCATGCGCAGGCCGAAGGCGACGTTTTCGAAAATGCTGGAAGGGAAGGGGTTGGATTTCTGGAAGACCATGCCCACATCGCGGCGGAGTTTCACGACATCGACCGAGGGATGGTGGATGTTGATGCCTTCCACGAGGATTTCGCCCTGGGTGATGCGGGTGCCGACGATTTCGTCGTTCATGCGGTTGATGCAGCGCAGCAGGGTGGACTTGCCACAACCGGAGGGGCCGATGAATGCGGTGACTTCGTTTTCTCTCAGATCCAGGGTGATGTCCTTCAATGCCTGGGTGGAACCATAACTGAACGACACTTTGCGGATCTCCACGGCGGCGGCGGTGGAGGTAGGGACGATGGCTGGTTTTTCCAAAAGATCGTTCATGGGGGCGGTGGGTCGATCAGCCGAAAGCACCGGTGATGTAGGCTTCGGTTTGGGGATCTTTGGGGTTCTCGAAAATCTGGAGGGTGCCGCCGTATTCGATCAGCTTGCCGAGATACATGAACGCGGTGCGGTCCGAGCAACGCGTGGCCTGCGACATGTTGTGGGTGACGATGACGATGGTGAACTTCTTCTTCAACTCGGTGATGAGTTCCTCGATTTTGAGCGTGGCGAGCGGGTCGAGGGCGGCGCAGGGCTCGTCCATCAGCACGATGTCCGGCTCGGTGGCGATGACGCGGGCGATGCAAAGCCGTTGCTGCTGGCCGCCCGAGAGGCCGGTGGCGCTGGTGTGGAGGCGGTCTTTCACCTCGTCCCACAAGGCGGCGTTGGTCAGGGCTTTTTCGGCGGCGTCATCGAGCTCGGCACGGTTTTTCACGCCTGCGATGCGGAGGCCGAAGACCACGTTGTCGTAGATGGATTTGGCGAAGGGATTGTATTTCTGGAAGACCATGCCCACGCGGCGGCGGAGTTCCTGGAGATTGAGATCCTCGCGATGGATGTCGATGCCGTGGATGTGGATGGAGCCTGCGGTGACGCGCGCGCCGGGGATGCGGTCGTTGATGCGGTTGATGCAGCGGATCAGGGTGGACTTGCCGCAGCCGGACGGGCCGATGAACGCGGTGACCTGGCGGTCGGGGATGTCCAGCGTGACATCATGCAGCACCTGCTTCGCGCCATAGGCGAAGTTCACATTCTGAATCTGGATCGCAGTGCCCATGGGGGTGGAAAGTTCTGGAGGGGAAGTTACCATTTGAGTTTGCCGCGCATTTTGGCACGGAGAACCATCGAGCCGAACGAGAGCACGGCGACGAGGATGAGGAACACGAGCACCGAGCCGTATTGGGCGCGCTGGGTGTATTCGGAATTCGGGATGCGGGCGGCGAGAGTGTAGATGTGATAGGGCAGCGCCTGGACCTGGGAGGAAAGGATATCGAAGGGATTGCTGATGCCCTGCCATGGGAAATCGTCCTTCGCGGCGACGGCTGCGGTGAACATGATGGGCGCGGTTTCTCCGGCCACGCGGGTGATGGCGAGCAGCGAGGATGTTAGAATGCCGGGCAGCGAGTAGGGCAGCACGCATTTCCGGATCGTCTGCCAGCGGGTGCCGCCCATGGCGAGCGAGGCGTCCCGGAAGCCCTGGGGCACGGCGCGCAGCGATTCTTCCGAAGCGGTGATGATGACGGGCAGGATCATGCAGGCGAGCGTGGCGCAGCCGGCGATGAGCGAGGAGTTCCAGCCTTGGAAACTGAGCACCCAGTCATTGAGGAACAAAGGAATGGCCAGCAAGGTGCGGTCCGATGGCGTGGACGTGATGACCGGCACGGCGAGCACGAACACCGAGAAACCGAAGAGCCCGAAGACGATCGAGGGAATGCCTGCTAGATTCAGAATCGCCAGCCGGACGGCGTGGATGAACGGGCTTTGTTTGGCGTATTCCGCCAGATAGATCGCGGCGCTGACGCCGAAGAACAGGGCGAGGATGATCGAGCCGACGGTGAGCAGCGCGGTGCCGGCGATGGGACCGGCGATACCGCCTCCGGAGTAGGAGAAGGTTTGTTCGTTGTAGATGTTTTCCCCCTGGTGTGCGCTGACGTATTCGCTGTATTTCGACGCGGGAAGCTGGTGGCGCGTGCCTTGCGCGTCGTCGAACACATGTAGCGTCTCATTTTTCGCGGTGAGGAACTCGGTGTCCACAAACGGGAACTTCGAGGTGAAGATCGCGGGTGCGCCATCGATGATGATTTTCGCGAAGAGCAGCACCGCGATCAGCACGATCAGATAGGTGATGCCGCCGAGCAGGCTGCGGACGAGGATGTCCTTGAAGTATCCCTTCGGCAGTCCTTTGCGGATGAGTTTTTCTGGATCGAACATGGGAGTTTGAATCACTTTTTAACCCGGTTCACGAAATGGTGGGCGGTGGCGTTGATGCCGAGCACGACCACGAAGAGCAGGATGCCGACCACAAACAGCGCGCGGTAGTGGACGCTGCCGAGCGGCACTTCGCCGAGTTCCTGGGCGATGATGCCGGTGAGCGTGTGGGTGGGCTGGAAGAAGGTGCCGAGGCCGGCGGTGAAATCGGGGATCTTGATGCGGTTGCCGGCGACTAACAGCACGACCATGGTTTCACCGATCACGCGGCCGAAGCCGAGCAGGATCGCGGCGAGGATGCCGGAAAACGCGGCGGGGATCATCACGCGGAAGGTGGTCTGCACCTTGGAGGCACCGAGCGCTTCGGAGGCTTCGGCGTAGGCGGAGGGCACGTTGTTCAGGGCATCCTCGGCGAGCGAGAAGATGGTGGGGATGCTCATCAGCGCGAGCAGGCAGCCGGCGGTGAAGATATTGAGCCGTTCCTCGATCGGGAAACCGGGAACCCACTGCAATGAATCCATCACCGAAATTTCCCGCAACACGGTGCCGAAGACCAGGATGCCGACGAAGCCCAACACCACCGAGGGAATCGCCTGGATGAATTCAATGACCGGCTTGACCAGCGATTGCTCGCGGTTGGCGGCGAATTGATTGACGTAGATGGCGGAGCCGATGCCGACCGGGATGGCGATGACCAGCGCGACGATGGCGATCATCAACGAGCCGACTGCCAGCGGCAGAATGCCGTAGAAATCCTGCCACTCGCCGCCGGTGATCCAGTCCTTGCCGGTAAGAAACGAGATGAAGGCATCGGAAAGAGGGACCGGATCGGTGTGTTTCCAGGCGTTGATTTTTTCCGGAGCGGCGTCGAGATCCGCGAGGAAGACGGGCCAGGCGCCGCGGGCGGCCTTGAGCAGGCGTTTGGCGTCGGAATTGGTTAGGGATTCGGGGATTTGTGGGAAGAGATCCGCGGAGGCCTTTTTGAGTTCGGCGTGCAGGCGGATGCAGTCCGGTCTGCGTTCGAGGAGGGCTTGGATCGGCGTTTCGATGTCCGGTTTTTCGGCGAGCGCGGCCTGGGCTTCAGAGAGGAGTTTCTCGCGTTCGGCGGGATCTTTCTCGTTGGAGGCGGCTGCGAGCAGGGTTTTGCGGTCCTTTTCGAGGATGTCCGCGCTCTGGAGCTTTTCCTTGGTGGCGGTGACCGATTCGGTCATCTCCATGATCGCGCTGCCGAGGTCCGCGCCGGCGGATTCAAAGGTGTCGATGGTCGCGCGGTAGGCTTGGAGCGGCTCCGCGTTTTTTTGTTGGGCGGCGGCGAATTCCCCGGCGAGCGCGGTGACCAGCGGCGGGTCGTCGGTGGTTTCGGCGGGTCGGCTGCGTAGGGAGTCGATGAGTTGCTTGCGTTCGTCCGCCGTGAGGTGGGGCGTGGGCAGGGGTTTTTCAAGGGCTTTGGTCCGTTGTTTTTCGAAATTGGCCCGCAGGCTGGCGAGCATGCCCGAGTTGCCATCGGTCTCGCCCTGGGGATTGTTCAGGATGAGATCGCGGGTGGGGGCGATCTGGTCGGAGAAGGCATTGAAAAGCGCGCTGGCTTCCTGGGTGCGACGCATTTCGCGGACGCTCTTGCCGTTGATTTCGGCGAAATACGCGCGGTTGAGGAGACTGGTGAGTTGCTCGTGCGCGGTGAGGTTTTTCCGCGAGATATCGACGAATTCGAGGCCGGCGATGCGGTAGGTTTCAAGTTCGCGGCGGTATCCGGGGAAAAACCCGAGGCCTTCCTTGAGCAGGAAGACGATGATCAGGACGAGGATGACGATGGTCAGTCCGGCATTGGAGGCGAAGAAATATTTGATCAGCCGCTCATACGAAAAGCCCTGGCGCTGGAAGCGATGCCGGGTCGGGGGGGGCGAGCGTTCGTCGGGTGCCATGGTGACGGGCGAAGTGGAGGGGGATTGACGGAGTTTGGCAAGAAAATGGGCACCGCTGAACGAGCCAACGATGCCCATCTAAAGCAACAACCGTAGATGCAAATGCGAAACGATCAGTTCGGTATGAAGCCGACCTTCTGAACGATCGCTTGTCCGGCAGGGGACTTCACGAAATCCAGGAAAGCGGCCGCTTCGGCGGACGGTTTGTCCGGAGCGTAGAGGTAGCACAGGCGGGCGTAGGCGTATTTCTTGGCGTTTGCCGCGACGGGTTCCACGCCGTCGATGGTGAGCGCCTTGGTGCCCGGGGTCTTCGAATAGGCGAGGCCGACGTAGCCGATGCCGTTCTTGTTCTTGGCCACTTCCTGGGCGATTTGCTCGTTACCGGCCATCTTCAGCGAGCTTGACGGGTAGTCGCGGCCGCCCATGGCGAGTTTCTGCCAATCCTTATAGGTGCCCGACGAGGTATTCCGGGTGTAGATCGAGATCTTGCCCGGAGCACCGCCGATTTCCGACCAGTCCTTGATTTGACCGGTGAAAATCTTGGCCACCTGGGCCTTGGTCAGGCTGGCGAGCGGGCTGTTCTTGTTGACGATGACCACAAGCATGTCGTGGCAGATCGCGTGTTCCTTGATGTAAACGCCCTTGGTGCGACAGAAGGTGCGCTCGTCATCCTTGACCTTGCGGGACGACATGCCGATCTGGGCGGTGCCGTTGGCGAGGGCCGGGAAGGCGGTGGTGGATCCTTCGGCGGCGATTTCGAACTTCACGCTCTTGTTGCCGGCCGCCTTGAAGGCTTCCGCAAGTTGGGGAACGAGTTTCGCGCCGAGGGTGTCGCTACCCTTCATGCTCAGGGTTTGTGCGCCGCTCATGGAAACGAGGGCGGCGGTGGCGATCAGTGTGCTGATGGCTTTCATGTGTTTGTTTGGTTTGGGAATGGATGGTCTGGTTAGAAACGATCAGAACGAGAAGCGGAGGCCGCTCATGAAGGTGTAGCCGTCGTAGTCGCCGCCGCCCATGTTGGAATATTCGATGCCGTTCATGAGCTTGAGTTTGTGACCGTAGAGATAGTAGTTCAGGCCGACATAGGCGGAGCTGTAGGTATTTCCTTTTTCGTCATCGCCGGAGACCAATCGCTCATATCTGCCAGGAACGCGCAGACCATCGGGATCGGAGGAGCTTGCCACTTGCAGGCGGCCGACGAGTTGTAGCCCATCCGCGATGAAGTAGGACGGGATGATGGTGAGGCCGAACACATCGGATTGGTCGATGGGCTTGGCTCCCTCAGGTGTGCCGGAGTAACCGAATCCGTAGAGGAGTTCCGTAGTGAGTCCGAAACGACCGTGCGTGATGTCGTTGGTCAGCGCGATCGAGTCCGTGAAGGATGGGGAGGTGCCGAATGAATAGTTAGACTCCACCTTCGTGGATTTGTAACCTGGCTCCGAATTGTGCATGTAGTGGAACGCGGCGATCGCCGAGTCCCAGCCGACTTGTGAAGAATAATCATAGCCGATTTTCCCGAGGACGACCGCACCTTGGTTGAAGGTGGAGAATTCACGCTGACGGTCGCTGCCGTAAACGCCGAATTCATAGAGCCAGTGATCGGCGATGCCCTTGCCGCTGGCCCAGATACCGGTGAGTTCACCGGGGAAGAGGGTATTGGAAAGCAGGCTGCGCTCGATGGTGAGGATTTCCTTGGAGGAGATTTCCTGCTCGCGGGAAAACTTCACCTTGGTCTTGCCTGCGGAAATGTTCAGCGCATCGGATTGGGCATAGGTGATGAAGAGGTCGTAGAGATCCTTGTAGAGCGTGTGGTCGTCACTCGTGCCGTCCCGTCCGTCGGTATCGACGTTGATCTGGCCCTCGAACTTCCAGTTTTGAAACCACTTGGATTTGAAGCCGAAACGGGTGCGGCGGGCTTCGATGTCATTGCCCCAGACGGATTCGTCGTTGCCCGCATCCTTGTAGTCGGAGGTGTTGAAGCTGACGCCCCCGTCTTCGCCGTAAATGGTCTGCATTTGGAGGCGGCCTTGGAGCGAGAATTCCTGAAGGATCTGGTTGTCTTCGTTCTTATAGAGAGTGAAGGCGGACCATGCGCGGTCCCAGGCGGTTTCACCGGTCAGTTTTCCCAGCAGGAGGCCGGTGGCATTGCTGGTGGGAGCTTCGGCGGCTGCGGTGTCGGTCGCTGGCTCGGTTCCGGCGGTGGCCGGGATGCAACCAAGCAAGCTGGATGCGAGCATGGCATGTTGGATGGTTTTCATGGATTGCATGGTTTGGTGGGGTGCGCGTCGGGCACGGCGTCACCTTGGAGAATGATTCCCGGTGTCTTGAAGATGGTTTGTGTGACGGAGTTGTCACACAAACAGGCAAATCGTGTGATTTGCGGTGACGGAATTGTTGATATCCCGCAAATATCTGATAACCAACCGGATAACGTGGGATTATGGAGTTTGGGACGGGTGGTGTGGGGCAATCCGGGAGTTGGGAATGTGACGAATTCGGTGACGGCTGGGTCCCGTATGGCGTTTTTGTCACAATGCATTCTTTGCTGTGTGACGGTAATTTCCGGTTCCTTGAGTCCTCCGAAGGGGACTTTCCGCCTCTTGAAACTCCACCAGAACCATCATGAAACACACAGCCATCACACTTGTCGGCCTGATTTTTGCAACCCTTCCCGCCATCTCCGAGCAATCCCACCTTGATCCCGCGCTGCCTGATTACAAGGCGGTCAGCGGCGTTTCCGGAAACCTTAATTCCATCGGCTCGGACACCCTCAACAATCTGATGACACTCTGGGCGGAAGGTTTCAAGAATGCCTACCCGAATGTGAACATCCAGATCGAGGGCAAGGGCTCCTCGACCGCGCCGCCCGCCCTGATCGAGGGCACCGCGCAGGTCGGACCGATGAGCCGGCCGATGAAGGCGGAGGAAATCGATGCCTTTGAGAAAAAGTTCGGCTACAAGCCGATGGAAGTGAAGGTGGCCATCGACGCGCTCGCCGTATTCGCCCACAAGGACAACCCGCTCAAGGGAGTGACCATGAAGCAGGTGGACGCGCTGTTTTCCAAGACCCGCAAGCGCGGTGGCGACGACCTCACCGAGTGGGGCCAGCTAGGCCTGGATGCCTGGAAGGGTCGCGCTGTTTCGCTTTTCGGCCGGAATTCGGCTTCAGGTACCTACGGGTTTTTCCAGGAGCACGCACTTTCCAAAGGTGACTACAAGTCCTCGGTCAAGGAGCAGCCGGGTTCCTCCGCCGTGGTCCAGGGTGTTGGTGCGGATCCTTATGCGATCGGGTATTCCGGCATCGGCTACAAGACTTCCGGCGTGCGCGCGCTGCCCATCGCGGGTGACGATGGCACGTTTTACGACGCCGATTACGACAACTGCCTGAGCGGCGATTATCCGCTGGCGCGTTTCCTGATGGTCTATGTGAACAAGAAGCCCGGCCAGCCGCTCGATGCGCTGACACTGGAATTCCTCAAGTTCGTGCTGACCAAGGAAGGCCAGGCGATCGTCGAAAAGGACGGATATTTCCCGATGCCGGCCGAAGTGGCGGCCGAAGTGGTGGAATCCCTGGCCAAGTGATTTGAAGTGAATTGAAGCTGCCCGCGGCGTGATCCTAGCTTCGCCCGGGCCGTTCATACTGGATGCTCACTTGTCCCTCCGTATGCCGGTAGTCCCACACATCCCTGATCCTGATCGCTTTGAAGTTTCGCGGGCCACCTTGTGGTTCGATCATTTCATGGGCTGGTTGATCCGCTCTGGCGGGGTGGCGGTGATTCTCTCGGTGTTCGGGATTTTCTACTTCGTGGGCAAGGAGGTGCTGCCCTTGTTCCGCAGCGCGGATGTGGCCCCGGTGGGGAAATTCGATGCGCTTGCCGTTCCGGCGGTGCTGGGCGTGGATGAGTGGGGAGAAATGCCGTTTTTCTATGATGGCGGCGACAAGGTGGTTTTCCTCAGCGTGGCGGATGCGGCGCGGCGTGAGATCGAAGTGCCTGGATTGGCGGGTCTGAAAATAACGGCGCATGCCTTCGATCCGGTGCATCTGCGGGTTTCGCTGGGACTCGAGGACGGCCGCGTGGGCTCGTTTCTTGTGGGATACGAGCGGAAATTTTCCGGAGACGGAAAATCGATCATCGAGCCCGCTGTGACGGCCGAGCCATGGTTTTCCCTGAAGCATGGCGAGGGCGCGGTCACGGCGGTGAGTTATGGCGATTCCGGCGCGGGCCGTGTGATCGCGGCGAGGCGAGGCGAGGGGGCGGTCGCCACGGTCTCGGTGCTGCGCCTCGGCATGAAGCGCGGACTGGTGGGAAAGGGGAAGTTATCATTACTGGAGGAAGTGGAGGTCACCAAGGAGCTGGGCGCGGAGCCGCTGCTGCTGCGCGCTTCGCAGAATGGCGCGATGGTGCTGGTGGCGCTCGCCGATGGCGGCGTGGCGTATTTCCTGGCGGATTCCCAGGGAGTTTCGAAACGGCAGACCTTCCGCCCCTTTGATGGAGTGTCGCCCCGGCAGATGGACTTCCTGTTCGGCGGGGTGGCGGTGGTTCTAACAGCCATGGATGGCAGGCAGGAACAATGGAGCCTCTTCCGTGCCGGTCGGGACGGAGAGCGCATGTTCGGAGAGTCCAAGGTTTTTCCGCAACTGGGCGAGGGCAGGGTGATTTTCGCCGCCAGCCAGCGCAACCGCACTTTTCTAACGGGCTCTGGCCGCGATCTCTCGATCCGCCATAGCACCTCCGGCGCGGTGCGCTGGGAAGGCGCCCTTGACATCGATCCCGTCACTGCGGTGCTCGATGCCAAGGGTGGGCATTTCATCGCCGCGGCGGCGGACGGCACGGCAAGGAGATACTCCATCCACGATCCGCACCCGGAGGCAGGGTGGCGCGCTTTCTTCGGAAAAGTCTGGTATGAGGGCGGCTCTGAGCCGGTTTATCAGTGGCAGTCCACCGGCGGTTCCGATGATTTCGAGCCGAAGCTTTCGCTGATTCCGCTGATCTTCGGGTCGCTCAAGGGCACGGCCTGCGCTCTGATTTTCTCCATTCCCGTCGCGCTGCTGGCCGCGGTGTTTTCCGCCGCCTTCCTACCGCTGGAGATCAAGCGCGTGGTGAAGCCGGTGATGGAGATCATGTCCTCGCTGCCCTCCGTGGTACTGGGTTTCCTGGCCGGCCTCTGGCTCGCTCCCTTGCTCGAAACGCGCGTGCCCTCGGTGATGATGATGACGCTCGTGGTGCCGCTCGCCGCGCTCGCCACCGGCTATGTCTGGTGTCGCCTGCCGAACAGCTTCCGCAATCGCTTCGCCCAGGGCAGCGAGTGGATCATCGTGATTCCCTTTCTCGCACTGGCTGGCTGGATCGGCTGGTCGCTGGGACCGGTGATCGAGTCGCTGCTCTTCGTTCACAAGGACGCCGCGACTGGAAATGAGATCGCTGATTTCCGCCTCTGGTGGCCTCAGGCGGCTGGCATTTCCTTCGAGCAACGCAACTCGCTGGTGCTCGGATTCATGATGGGCTTCGCGGTGATCCCGGTGATATTCACCATCGCCGAGGACGCGCTTTCCAATGTGCCAGAATCTCTAACAGCTGCTGCCGCGGCGCTTGGCGCGAACCGCTGGCAGGTGGTTCGGACGGTCTTGCTGCCGGTCGCCTCGTCCGGGATCTTCTCAGCGCTGATGATTGGTTTCGGCCGCGCCGTGGGCGAAACCATGATCATGGTCATGGCCACCGGCAACACGCCCATCACTGAGTGGAACCTCTTCAACGGCATGCGCACGCTCTCCGCGAACATCGCCGTGGAGCTGCCGGAAGCACCCGTCGGCTCCACGCATTACCGCACGCTGTTTCTCGGCGCGGTCGTGCTTTTCGCCATGACCTTCTTCATGAACACCGCCGCCGAACTGCTCCGCCAGCGCCTGCGCGACCGCAACAAGCTTGTCTAACCGATGAATGCCGGACCTACCCGCGAAACCACACCGTTTGCGACTACCGGCCGCTCACGCAGGGGCGAGCCGTGCATCTGGCTCACCGCCGCGGGCCTCACGCTCGGCGTGGCGATGGCGCTGGGACTTTTCCTGCTCATCCTCATCAAGGGTGGCGCATCCTTCTGGCCCGGCCGCATCGATCTGATGGAGGTTTCCATCGACGGAAAAACCGAACTCATCGCCGGTTACGTGACTCAGGAATCCGAACGCCGCGATGGCAAAGGGATCCTCCACGAGGAAATTCAGATTTTCCGAGGTAACAAGGATATCAATGGCGAGGCCTTCAAATACATCGACCGCGCCCACATCCTCAAATCCACACGTCCGGATTCGTTGCTGCTGGTAGAGCGGATCGAATTCGGCCCTGCGATTGTTCATGGTGTGGCCCTGGAGAATTCGCAGGGACGCATCGAGGTGTCATCGCCGGAGTTCAAGCCTGCGTTGAAAACCATGCTCAAGCAGGGTGCCGTGGCGCGTGACCGCCTGCTTGGGATTGAGCGCAAGCGGATCGGCGCGATCAGCCGCGAGTTGGAAGCTCTCTCCCGCGCGGAAAAATCCGGATCGGTGGATACGCGGACCGCCGCCTCCCGCCGCGAGATGTTGCAGAAGAAATTCGAGCGCTTGCAGGCGCAGGCTGCGGAAATCCGTGCGGAGATCGCGAAGTCGAGCTTTCTCGGCCGCGCCGCCGACGGTCGCGAAGTGACGGTGGCGGGCGCTGCGTTGTTAGGAGTCTTCGAGTCCAATCGCGCGGGCTTCGCGGGGCGCATTGGGGAAATGACCCACCGCATCTGGAAGTTTCTCAAGGACGACCCGCGCGAGGCGAACACCGAGGGCGGCGTGTTCCCCGCCATTTTCGGCACGGTGATCATGACGCTGGTCATGAGTTTGTTCGTCACGCCCTTCGGCGTGATTACCGCGATCTATCTGCGGGAATATGCCAGGCAGGGATGGTTCGTGCGCATCGTCCGCGTTTGCGTGAACAACCTCGCCGGCGTGCCTTCAATCGTTTTCGGCGTCTTCGGCCTCGCTTTTTTCGTCTATTTTGTCGGCGCAAAAATAGACCAGACCTTGTTCTCCGACAAGCTGCCTACGCCCACCTACGGCACGCCGGGCATTTTCTGGGCCTCGCTCACCCTCGCGCTGCTCACGCTGCCGGTAGTCATCGTCGCCACCGAGGAGGCGCTCTCCGCCGTGCCGCGCGGCGTGCGCGAGGCCGCGCTCGCATGCGGGGCCTCGAAATGGCAGGCCATCCAGCGTGTGGTGTTGCCCGCGTCGCTACCGGGGATTCTAACGGGCGTCATCCTCGCCATGGCCCGCGGAGCCGGAGAGGTGGCCCCGCTCATGCTGGTGGGGGTGGTGAAACTCGCGCCTTCGCTGCCCATCGATGACATCGCCCCCTTTATCCACCCGGAGCGCAAGTTCATGCACCTCGGCTTCCATATCTACGATCTGGGCTTTCAATCGCCCGATGCCGAAGCCGCGAAACCGATCGTCTATGCCACCGCCCTGCTGCTCATCGTGCTGGTGGTGACGCTCAATCTCACCGCCATCCTGATCCGCAACCGCCTCAAGAAACGCTTCGCAGTGAGCAGCTTCTAACATGCCGTCCTCTGTTCCAGAATCCCGCCCCGATTTCATCCAAGTGGATCACTTCAGTTTCCACTACGGTGAGAAACAGGCGATTTTCGATATCGATATGGCCATTCCCGAACACCGGGTAACCGCGCTCATCGGTCCTTCGGGTTGCGGGAAATCCACCCTGCTGCGCAACATGAACCGCATGAACGACCTCATCGAGGGCGTGCGTCACGAGGGTGACATCCGGCTGAACGGCACGAGCCTTTACGATCCCTCGGTGGAGGTGATTTCACTGCGCAAGCGCGTCGGCATGGTGTTCCAGAAATACAATCCTTTCGCCAAGTCGATCTACGAAAACGTGATTTTCAGCCTGCGCGTCGCCGGGCGTTCGAAAAAATCCGAACTCAATGAAACTGTCGAACGATCCCTCAGATCCGCCGCCCTGTGGGACGAGGTGAAGGACCGCCTGCACGACTCCGCCTTCGCGCTATCAGGCGGCCAGCAGCAACGCCTGTGCATCGCCCGAGCCATCGCGAACCAGCCGGAAATCCTGCTGATGGACGAGCCCTGCGCGGCGCTCGATCCGCTGGCCACGCTCAAGATCGAGGAGCTTATCACAATATTGAAAAAACAATTCACCATCGTCATTGTCACCCACAACATGGAGCAGGCCACCCGTTGTTCGGACCGTACCGCGTTTCTCTACATGGGCCGCCTCATCGAATATGGCCATACCCTCCAGGTGTTCGAAAAACCGAGCCATCCGGAAACCGAAGCTTATATCACCGGACGTTTCAGTTGACATGAATTCCGCCACTGACAACCCGCAGCCCGCCGTTGAAGTTCGCGAGATGGATTTCTGTTATGGCAGGTCCGCGGCGCTGAGAAACCTGAACTTCACCATCCCCCGCAACGAGATCACCGCCTTCATCGGCCCTTCGGGTTGCGGTAAATCCACTCTCCTGCGCTGCTTCAACCGGATGAATGATTTTATTCCCGGCGCGAAGGTCACACGCGGCGGCATCTGGATCGACGGCATCGAGATCCACAGTCCGGAAGTCGATGGAGTCGAGCTCCGCCGGCAGGTCGGCATGGTTTTCCAGAAATCCAATCCCTTTCCGCGCAGCATTTATGAAAACGTCGCCTACGGCCCGCGCATTCTCGGTGAGCGGCGGAAAAGCGTGCTCGATGCCATCGTCGAGAAAGCCCTGCACGGCGCGGCGCTTTGGGATGAGGTGAAGGACCGTCTTCACGAGAGCGCATTCGGTCTCTCAGGCGGCCAGATGCAGCGCCTCTGCATCGCCCGCACCTGTGCTGTGGATCCGGAGATCATCCTGATGGACGAGCCCTGTTCGGCGCTCGACCCGATCGCCACCGCGCGGGTCGAGGAATTGATCCTTGCCCTCAGGGAGAACTACACCATCGTGATCGTGACCCATAACATGCAGCAGGCATCCCGGGTTTCCGACCGCACCGCCTTCTTCTATCTCGGCGATCTCATCGAATACGATCTCACCCGTAAAATCTTCACCAATCCCACCGAGCAGCGCACCGAAGAATACATCACCGGACGCTTCGGTTGAAACCACAAGTCCAGCCATGCACACACCCCACATCCTCCATGATTTCGACCAAGCCATTTCCGCCCTGCGTGGCGAGGTGATCTCGATGGCCGGCAAGGCGCGCCACAATCTGGAACGGGCCGTCCGCGCGCTGCTGGAACGCAACTCCGAACTCGCCAACGCGGTGATTGCCGATGATGACGATGTGGATGAACACGAGCGCCACATCGATCACCTCGGCATGGAGATCCTGGTGCGTTTCCACCCGATGGCCACCGATCTGCGGCTGGTGGTTTCCTCGATGAAAATCTCGATGAACCTGGAGCGCATCTCGGATCACGCCACCAGCATCGCCAAGCGGGCCAGGAAAATGAGCTCCAGCGCCGAGTTGTTGGACACAACCCTCATCGAACCGCTTTACACGATGGCCGACCATCTGCTTCGTGACGCCATTTCCGCCTACAGCGATCACGACGCAACGCTTGGCGCCTCGCTCCACCTTCGCGACAAGGACCTCGACCGCATGCACAAGGAGGCCACCGCGACTTTCGGAACGCGCATCGAACAGTCCAACGGCCGCAGCCAGGATTATCTGCACCTGATTCTCGTGGTGCGTTCTCTGGAACGTGTCGGCGATCTTGCCGTCAACATTGGTGAGGACGCCGTGTTTCTTGAAGCCGCGCGCGATCTCCGTCACGAGAGCAACCGCGAGCTGACATGATGCTCATGTTCCCGGGCCGGCGCATGTCTGATCGAGTGCCAGAAAGGCCCCTCCGGCACCCTGTTCGTCGTTGAACGTGGAATCCACCGGGTTTCGGGAATCCTGCCAGCGCTTGAGAAATGCGGCCATGGTCTGGAGTTCCGAGCCGGCCACCCACGGCGCACTCCAGTCGATGAGATCGGTGAAGTTGACATCGGCGGTCAGGTCCTGCCGGCTAGGATTCTGATAGATCGCCGGGCCTTCGAGTCGCTGTTGGAGCAGGTAAGCGCGCAACGTGCCGCGGGGACGGCGCTGATAGAGGAAGTCTGCGGAGGAACCGTAGTCGATGGTGAGCATGCGCCCGGCCTGCCAGAGCGGTAGCCAATCGAGCAACCAATGCCTATATGAATCGTGAACTTCAATCCATTGCCCCGGCGGGTGTTGCTGCGAAAATGCGGAGGAATCCGGCAGCGGAGCGGGGGGGAGCAGGGATTCGATCACCGCGCCACCGGGACCGAAGGCCACTGCGAGTTCTCGCCAGCATTCGTTAGAATATTGAAAGCGCCGCACCGGAAAGGCATCGACTAGTTCGTTAGAAAAAATGACGGCCCGCCCGCGGCAGGCTGCGAGGGCTTTGGCAGGGGTGGTATGCCAGACTGCCCGCGCGCCGAGCGCCTGCTGTTGGATATTGGCGAGGGGAGCCGAGGTTTCCACGAGATGCAACTGGGTGTTCCACCGGACCTGCCACGGCAGGTGCTTGCGCACGGCGGCGGCAAGCATTCCCTCGCCTGGCCCGATTTCGATTAAGTCCCGGCAGCGGGTTTCGCGCAGCGCCCTCACAGCCCACGCGGCGATGGCTCGGGCTGGAGCTTCGGAAAGCATCGGGGTCGTCGTGAAATCACCGGCGGTCCCAATGCCGCGGATACGTCGCGCGTAATAACCGTGTATAGGATCATGCAGCGCGCGCCGCATGAATTCCTCGAAAGGGATGCATGATTTGTCGGAAATTCCGGAGATGTTCATTTCGTGACTCCTTCCAATCGGGCATGTCAGGCTTGCTTGACCTTGTCAGGTGATGCTCGTTCGCAAATCCCTGATACTCCAAAGCACTCCCTTTGCATGGCCGCCGCTGCCCCTCATCGCCCGCGCTCCATCCCTGCGCTTTGGACCGAAGCGGTCCCGCGCACTTGCAAACGCCTCGTTCACGAACTCCTTGCTGCCGATCACGGCTCCGTCGCTGAAATAGCGCACTCGGCAACGCAGCATCTTCGCCATTCCGATATCTTTTAAAACGGTTTCGTTGTCCCTGCTATCTAACATCTCGGCGGTGTTCTTGGTCGTTTGCCCTCGA
>JAUYNL010000032.1 GCA_030696085.1 Luteolibacter sp. | reverse complement strand
CCGAGGGTCTTGCGACACCGGACTTTTCCTTGGAGCGCGTGCATCAGGCGATCATGGCTGACCGTGTCGAAGAACGATTTTAGGTCGCATTCCACGGCGTGGCGGCGGCCTTCCTTCCAGCCGGATTCCATTTCGACCACTGCCTTTTGGGCAGAGCGGCCGGGTCGGTATCCGTGACTGTGTTCGCTGAAATCTGCCTCGAAAAGCGGACCCAGCACTTGTGCGATGGCTTGCTGGATCACTCGATCCAGCACCGTCGGGATTCCCAGCGGTCGTTGTGCCCCGTCGGTCTTCGGAATCCACGCCCGTCGGACGGGCGCGGGCCGGTAGGTTCCTTCTCTGATCGCAGTGGCAATCCTCGGCCAGTGCTCCCGCGCGAACGCGGGGAAGTCCTCGACGGTCATGCCGTCGATCCCCGGAGCTCCTTTGTTCGCCTTCACGCGTTTCCACGCTTGGGCGAGGTTTTGACTCCGCTGGCTCCGTCCGTGCGGGATGGCTTCGCATTTGTTGGATTGCCGCTATCGCAGCCCTTCGGGCACTCTCCTAGCCTTCCTTCCCCGGGTTGGTCACCCTTCCCGAGTTGGCTTCAGATGGTGGTTGCTTCATTTTCATGTTCTGGTATTTCCACAGGGGACTTGAACCCCGTTTACAACGTGCCCATGCTGGGCACACACAAGACGTGACGCGCCAACCGGCCATAAGCATTTCAATTTCATTTCATTTTCCTCCCAATCGCGCCGGTGGGCGCACATCTAACGTTCGGTGAAGAAATTTGAAGACATGCTATTTCGCCTCCCAATCCTGATTGTGGCATCCTGCTTATCAAGCTGTCTGTCTCCACATGGTTACCCTTCACGCAGCGTTCTATCCAAGACTCAATTGATTGAGTGGTATTCCTATAACCTACAGAAGTATCCGGCAATCGACAAGTTTGGGTATGCTGGTTCAGATGAGAATTACCATTATTTCATCGTTCGTCCAGTCGATGACTTTGTGATTCATGAGGTTCCTCGCGCCGATTTGAAGATGCCTGACGAGCGCCCTCGGAGCGAGCTCGGTAGATCGCTCTACTTCTATTTGGTTGATCCATCCAACAACTTCAAGAAGGTGAGCGAACCTTGATTCCGCGAAAACCAAGACACCGAACAAGATGAGAAGGCAGCAGGGCCAGGACTAGCCTGTGACTCGCCCTTATGCGTTTTGTGTTTGCAGCCGGGCTAACAGAAGTAGCGGCTGCGCGGGATGGATGTCGATTTTGTGAGGGCGATACGTTCCGGTTGGTGTCGATTTGGTTCGATTTCCGGGTGTTGAATCGGCCCGGGCAGCGGGAAACATCGGAAAATCCCACCGGTTTCCATGGCATGACCAGAGGCCGCCATCGCCTTGTCCGTTGGATCGGAAAAAGCCGCTCGCTCGTGTGGTGAATGTGAGGCGGATCATGCGCAGGATCGTTTCTTGGGAGGCGGAGGCGCGCGGCTCGGACTCCACGCGGGCAGCAGGCGCAGCAGCTTCTTCATCGGTTCGCCGCAACACGGGCAGGACACGACGTGGGGAGGTTTTACGGGCGCGGCGACGACGGTCGCACCGACCAGCAGGGGTCTGCCGGTGTGGAAGGCGATGCGTTCGCGTTTGGCTTTTGCCGCCGGATGGCAGAACCCATAATGGCGGATCGCCCGCAGGGTGAAGGTGACCATGAAGCAGGGTGCGCCGACGCGCTTGCCGAGTTCGCGTTCCACCCACTCCGCAGTGGCGTCCTTGCCGCACTGCGGGCAGGAGCGGTGCTTGCAGGAATGGAAGTGGAATTCGCGGGTGGCGCACGAGCCGCAGGCATGAATGTGGCCGCCCGGAAAATTCGAGCTTCGATCATTGACGCGGCTGAAAACGCACACTTAGCTACGCCCTCACATCAATTCCACCCAATCTCCATGACTCCATCCACGCGCGGTTTCCGCGAGATGAAAGCAGCGGTTGTCCGATTCGCCGGTGACTCAGGCGACGGCATGCAAATCGTCGGTGAGCGCTTCAGCGACACCAGCGTCACCGTCCCCAACGCCATCGCCACCTTCCCGGACTATCCCGCTGAAATCCGCGCCCCGATCGGCACCATCGCCGGGGTTTCCGCCTTCCAGGTCCACTTCGGCAGCCAGACTGTGCTCACCCCTGGCGATGAACCCGACACGCTAGTGGCCATGAATCCGGCGGCTCTGGCAGTGCATCTCTACGACCTCGTGGAAGGTGGGCTGCTGATCGTCAACTCCGCCGCCTTTACTCCGGAAAACCTCGCCATGGCGGGTTTTGCAAGCAATCCACTGGACGATCCGTCACTCAAGAAAAAATACGATCTCATGGAGATCGACATTAATGGCCTTGTGGTGGAGGCGCTCAAGGACAGCCCGCTGACCATGCGCGATAAGCTGCGGACCAAGAATTTCTTTGCCCTCGGCTTCACCTACTGGGTCTATGGCCGCCCTCTGGAGCCGACCATCGCATATATCACCGACAAGTGGGAAAAAAAGCTGCCGGATGTGGCGGTGGCGAACATCCGCGTCCTGAAAGCCGGCTATTTCCTCGGCGAGACCACCGAGGTCACCCGCAATCGCTACATGGTGGCGAGGGCGGAAGTCGCGCCCGGCACCTACCGCAAGATATCCGGCAACGAAGCCATCGCGCTCGGTCTCATCGCCGCCGCGAAAAAAGCGGGCCGCGAGTTGTTGTTTTCGGGCTACCCGATCACCCCGGCATCCTCGATTCTCGAAACACTCGCCGGCTTCAAGCATTTCGGCATCAAGACCGTGCAGGCCGAGGATGAAATCGCCGCCATCGGCGTGGCCATCGGGGCCAGCTTCGCGGGGCAGATCGGCGTCACAGGTACCAGCGGCCCCGGCATGTGTCTGAAGAGCGAATTCATCGGACTCGCCGTTTCCACCGAGCTCCCGCTTGTGATCGTCAACGTGCAACGTGGCGGGCCCAGCACCGGCCTGCCCACCAAGACCGAGCAATCCGACTTGCTGGAGGCGTTTTACGGCCGCCACGGCGAAAGCCCGCTGCCCATCGTCGCGGCGAATTCCCCGTCGGATTGCTTCCGCGCCGCCTATGAGGCCGTGCGCATCGCCCTCATCTACTCGACGCCCGTCATCCTGCTGAGCGACGGATATCTGGCCAATGGTTCCGAGCCCTGGAAAATACCGGAGGAGGAGTCCCTCAGGGAAATCAACAAGCCTTTCGCGGATCCGTCCAAGCCCTATCTCGCTTTCGAGCGGGATCCGGTGACACTTGCGCGCACCCAGGCCATCCCGGGCCAGGCGGGACTCGAACACCGCCTCGGGGGACTTGAGAAAGACACCAAGGGAAGCATCAGCTATAACTCGGAAAACCATGAGGAGATGACCCGCCTGCGGGCCGCCAAGGTAGAAGCAGTCACTCAAATCATCCCACCGCTTCACGTCACCGGGGAAAAAACCGGGAAACTGTTAGTTCTCGGCTGGGGAGGCACCCATGGCGCCATCACGTCCGCCGTCGATGCGCTTCGTGCGGAAGGATTTGACGTCAGCAGCACCAACCTGCGCTATCTCAATCCGATGCCGTCCGACCTTGGAGCGCTGATCAAGGGCTTCGACCAGGTGCTCATTCCGGAACTCAACTCCGGCCAACTCTCGCTGCTCATCCGGGCCAGGTTCCTGGTCGATGCCATTTCCATGACAAAAATCCAGGGCCGCCCCTTCAAGGTGAGCGAAATCCGCGAGCGTATCCTGCAACTTCTCAACGACTAACTTCCATGGCCTCCGAAATTCAAAATGTTCCCGCCGTCCCGGAACTCAACCGCAAGGACTTCGTTACCTCCAACGACGTCCGCTGGTGTCCGGGTTGCGGGGATTACGCCATTCTCAATTCGCTCCAGCGCACGCTTCCCGAGCTCGGAGTGCCACGCGAGAAGATCGTGATCATCAGCGGCATCGGCTGCTCCAGTCGTTTCCCGTATTACATGAACACCTACGGGTTCCACACCATCCATGGCCGCGCGCCCACCGTCGCCACCGGCGTGAAAGTCGCCAATCCCGATCTATCCGTTTGGATCGTCACCGGCGATGGCGATGGTCTGAGCATCGGAGGAAACCATCTCCTCCACCTCTTGCGGCGCAACCTCAACGTCACCGTCCTGCTGTTCAACAACCGGATTTACGGTCTCACCAAGGGCCAATACAGCCCCACCTCCCCCATCGGCACCAGGACCAAGACCACGCCTTCAGGCTCCATCGACAATCCGATCAATCCCTTGCTTTTCGCGCTCGGCGCGGAGGCCACCTTCATCGCCCGCACCATCGACAACAACCCGAAGCACATGGTGGAAACCTTCAAAGCCGCGCATGAGCACCAGGGCGTCTCGTTTGTCGAAATCCTGCAAAACTGCGTGATCTTCAACGATTCCGCATGGGACCCGATCTACTCGAAGGAAAACCGCGAGGATCATCTCCTCAAGCTCGAAGCCGGCCAAGCCCTGCTCTTCGGCAAAAACAACGACAAGGGCATCCGCCTCAACGGCCTCGTCCCCGAAATCGTCGATGTGGCCAGCGCGGCTCCCGGTGAAATTCTCATCCACCAGCCGGATCATCAAAGCCCGCTCCATGCCCAGATGCTGGCGTCATTCGGCCTGCCTGATTTTCCCACACCCATCGGAGTGATCCGGAGCATCCAACGCCCGACCTACTCGGCGCTGATTTCGGATCAAATGGAAGAAGCCATGGCCAAAAAAGGCACCGGTTCCTGGAAGGAACTGCTCCACGGCAGCTCCACCTGGACCGTCGAGTGATCCATACCCTCTCACAGCGCGGCACGGTCATGATTTCCCGATAAGCCGGCGATTTTCGTCATTGGCATTTCCCGGGGGTCGTTTGAAAATGCAGGCCATGCCCCATGTTCTCCTGGTGGAAGATGAGCCCGCCATCGCCGATACGCTTGTTTATGCCTTGGAAACCGAGTGTTTCACGGTGACGCACGCCCTCACCGGGACCGATGCCCTCGCCGCCGCAATTCTCGGAAATTTCGACTTCGCCATCCTCGACATCGGCCTGCCCGACATGACCGGCCTCGAAGTCTGCCGCCGACTGCGCGAAATCTCGGCGATCCCCGTGCTTTTCCTCACCGCCCGCGATGGCGAACTCGACCGTATCCTCGGCCTGGAACTTGGCGGCGACGACTATGTGACCAAGCCCTTCTCGCCCCGCGAAATCGTCGCCCGGGTCCGCGCCATTCTGCGCCGGAGCGCCCCTACCGCGCAGACTTCCGCCGCCGCCGCCCCCACCAGCCTGCATCACGACGCCGCCACGATGCGCATCCACTGCCTTGGCACACCGCTGGATCTCACCGCCCATGAATACAAGCTTCTGCTGGTCCTGATGAAGCAGCCCGGCCGGGTCTTCACCCGCGATCAATTGCTCGATCAGGCATGGCAGGATCCGGGTGCCGTCACAGACCGCACGGTGGACGCCCATATCAAGTCGATCCGCTCGAAACTCCGCGCCACCCGCGGCGGAGCCGAAAACCTCATCGAAACCCGCCGCGGCCTCGGCTACAGCCTCGTTCAGAAGTCCTGATTACAGCATCCCGGCATTTACCAAAAAGATGCGCTTCACCCTCGTCACGCTGTTCTTCATCGCCTGCATCATCACGCTGGGTTTCTATCAACTCGCGCGTCATTTCCTGGCCGAGGTCGAGCCGCAGACCTTCCAGGCCACCGAGGAAATGATGGTGGACACCGCCAACCTGCTCGCGGAAATGGTCGAGCCCGCCCTGCGCGCCGGCACACTCGACCCGCTTGCCCTGCGAGGGTCATTTGACGGCGCCCACGCCCGCAAACTCGAAGCGCGGATATTCGATCATCTCAAACAAGGCGTCGGCACCCATGCCTACATCACCGATGCGCACGGCATCGTCATCTTCGACTCCCAGCAAGGCCGGCGGGAGGGACAAAACCTGAGCGGCATACGGGATGTCAGCCTCACTCTGGCAGGCCGCTATGGCGCCCGCAGCAGCCGCGATGCGCCGGGCGATGCGTCCAACTCCGTGCTCTACGTCGCCGCCCCCATCGGCGATCCGGCCGCCCCGCTCGGTGTTCTAACCGTCTTCAAGCCCAAGCTCGACGTGATGCCGCTCGTGAAGGAGCGCCGCCGCATCATCTACAGCGCCTGCGGCCTGATCGGCGGCGGCATTCTCTTCCTCGTCGGCGCGGTATTCATCTGGCTCTTCCAACCCATCGGCAGGATCACCGAATACGCCCGCGCCGTCGAACGCGGCGAACGTCCGCCCAAGCCACGCATCGGCATCGGTCGCGAGGTGAACACGCTGGCCGGCGCGCTCGACTCCATGCGCGACTCGTTAGAAGATCGCAAATACGTCGAACGCTACATCCGGACTCTCACCCACGAAATGAAAAGCCCGCTGGCCGCCATCCGCGGCGCGGCCGAACTCATCGACGAGGACATGCCCGCTGAAACCCGCAGGCACTTCCTCGAAAACATCCTCGCCGAAACCTCGCGCAGCGAGCGCCTCATCAACCGCCTGCTCGAACTCTCCGCCATCGAAAGCCGCAAGTCGCTCGATGCCGCGGAGGATTGCGACCTCCGCGGCATCGTCGCCGCAGCCATCGATCAGGCCCGCCCGCTCGCGGAAATCGCCGGGGTCTCCGTGCTCACGGAGTTTCCACCCGCTCCGCAGCCCGTCCATTGCGATGCCTTCATCCTGCGCGCCGCAGTGACCAATCTGATGGAAAACGCCATCGACTTCTCGCCGCGCCGCGAATCGGTATGTGTCTCTCTATCGGAAACCGGCGGCAAGGTCCTGCTATCGATCCGCGATCATGGCGCGGGCATCCCGGATTACGCGCGGGAAAAAGTTTTCGAGCGTTTTTTCTCGCTGCGCCACCACGGCGCGGGCCGCAAGGGCACCGGCCTCGGCCTCACCCTTGTTCGGGAGGCCGCGGAACTCCACGGCGGATCGATCACTCTGGAGCCCGCGCCCGGCGGCGGCACCATTGCCAGCCTGACGCTGCCCGCCGCGTAAAGCCACCGGCCCGGTGACAGCCACCTGAGCCTTGTGAGAGTGGAGAGACCGGGCGGGATGATGGGGCGAAGCAGCGAGTGGCCCGTGATCCGTGGAGGAAGCGGATTACAAACGCATCACCGCGCCGCATCAGGCACCATATGCTCAGCAACTCAGATCCCGGAGATCCTCATGCCCGGCATGTGTCGGCGAGCCGGATTCCCGGTGCAGCTCCCATTTGCCGTCGGCCTTGATTTCGAGACATGAATCGTAGTGCAGGTTGGTTTCGCCGTTCTTGGCCAGGACGACCACGCCGATGCCGTTTTCCGATAGAATGCCAAGGATGATGGAAATCTGCGACTTCGGCAGCGAGCTGCCCGGCCGGTCCAGAAACACAAAAACCGGGTGGGCCAGAAGAATCCGGGCGATGGATAGCATGTGTTGTTCGCCGATGGAGAAGACATCATCCCAATCCAAATCCGCACCGAGTCCGCCAACTCGCGTCACGACATCATGCAGGCCGAGGCCATACAACACGGCGTGGACCTCCGGATCGGGGGTAAGGTTTTCCCTGCCCGTCCGGAGCAGCACGTCGCGCAGCGACCCGGGCGGAAGGTATGGCCGCTCCGGCAGGAACAGGATGTCATCCAGGCCGGGCCGGACGATGCGGCCGCCACCATGTTCCCAGACGCCCGCAGTCGCCCGGAACATCGCGAGCTTTGGCGCATCGTCCGCCGCCGTGACCAGCCAGCGCGAACCGCGCGGGATTTCGAGAGTCAGATCCTCCAGCAGCACCCGCGAGCGGTCGGCCGAGAGCAGGGTGACGTTTTCATAACGGACGCTGTCGGGGGATTCGTCCACCTGAACGGCGCAGATCTTGGTCTGGTGCGCTTTTTCAATCGCTTCGCTCAACAGATGCAGCCTGGCGGTGACGGCGGTGAAGGTGGAAATCGACTGGAACTGAGTGACGATGAGCGAGAAGGCTCCCAGCAGGGTGGCGAAGGCCATGGTGGACTGGGTGATCACGCCGAACTCCACCTCGCCAAAGATGAACTTCGGCGCAATGATGAGCGCCGGGATGATCTGGATGAAATAGTTATATCCGTTGGTGAAAAATCCGAGGTTGCGGTTGATGCGGATGAGGCGGCGGAAATTTCCGGTCAGCGCGCCGAGGCGTGATTTCAGGCGCGTCTTGAAGCGGCCCTCGCGGTGCGCCAGCGCGATGGACTCCGAGTTCTCCCGCACATGGATCAGATCGGCGCGGAAATTCGCCTCCATGTCAAACTGGTGGTAGTTGAGGCGGATCAGCGGTTTTCCCAACAACACAGTCATCGCCGAGCCGCAAACCGCATAGACCACCGCCACGGTGAAGAGAAAGGGGCTGATGGTCCAGAGCACGCCGGAGAACGAGATGGCGGTGACGGTGCCGTTGAGGATGAGCAGCAGGAATGACAGGGTGGTGGTGGTGAATGCCTTGACGTCCTCGGTGATGCGCTGGTCGGGATTGGCGACTCCGGTGGTCGAGTCCAGGCGGTAATAGGTCCGCTCGCTCAGATAGGCCTCGGTGAGCCGCCAGGTCAATTGCTCGCGCCACAGGATCCCGAGCCGCTCCTCGGTGAAGCGATAGAAAACCAACACCACCGTGGAGAGAAGGAAGATCGCGACATAGACCAGCGCCTGCATTTGGAAGGCCGTCAGGTTCTTGTTCTCGATGGCGGACATGAAATCCCTGCCGACGTAGCTATTGATGACATTGAGGCCATTGATGGCCAGCATCAGCAGCACCAGGGTGGTGGCGAAAACCAGCGCCCTGGGTCCTTGTTCCGATCGCACCAGCATCCGGATGGCACCGCGAAAGCGCTTCCAGGTAAGGCGAATCATCTGCTTTCGATTCGTGGCCATGAGATCGGGAGAAAAGACGGAGGAAAGCCTCCAATAATACGGATAACTTAACGGTCTCCAGGCGGGGGAACTTGCTAAAATCGGCAAGAATAGCAAAGACAATCCCTCGGGCACGCCGAAAAAGCCTCAAAGCGTGGCCGCGATGCCCTGCGCCGCATCGACGAACGAAGGGAATTGCGCCTGCCAGCCGCTGGCGCGGAGTTTCGCGTTGGAGACCTGCTTGTGAGTCCAGCCGCGCTTGCGCGTCGGATCGCGCGGGCCCTCGGGTGGCAGTGGCCGGGCGAAGATCCGGCTGAGCGCCTGATAACAGGCGAGCTGCGATAGCGGAGTGGAATCGCTGATGTTGAAGACACCGGCGGCTCCGGAGTGCGCCAGATGGAACACGGCCCGGGCGGCGTCATCGCGGTGGATTTGGTTGAGGAAACGCCGGCCGTCTTCCTCGATGCGCGCCTCGCCCGTGAGGAATTTTTTCAGGATCACGCTGCGGCCGGGACCGTAGATGCCGGATAGCCGTGCGACCACGCCACCCGCCGCAAGGGTAACGCGCTCCGCCTCCATCAGCAGGCGGCCGGTTTCCCGCTCCGGAACGGCGGAACTCTCTTCGGTGACCACCGAGCCATCGATCTGCGCATACACCGATGTGCTTGACGTGAATAACAAGGGCACGCCGGAGAAGCGTTCCACCAGATTGCGGCAACCATTTACATACACATGCTGATACGCGTCCGCCCCGCCGCGCCCGGAGGCCGCACAGTGGACGATGAAATCCGCCGCCGGCAATGATTTCACGGCATCCGGGCCGCCTACATCGCAGGCGAGGCTGTCCGGCCCGCCGGAAAGCGAGACCGTCGCGACCTGCCAGCCGCCCTCGCGGAAAACGCGAGCGACTTCCCTGCCGAGATATCCGTGGCCGATGAGCAGGAGCTTCATGGATGTGCGGCAGCGGCCTCGTGAAATCCCCCGCGCACGTCCGAGGCATCGGAATTCGGAAAATCGGCGCGCTGAACCATCAGGATATGAAACCGTTTTTTCACGGGATCGATCCAAACCTGCGTGCCGAACGCGCCGCCATGGCCGAATGATCCGGGCGAGAGAGTGGCGCTGACGCCCTGAGGTTCGCGGACGACGCAGCACCCGAGGCCCCAGCCATTGCCGGGGGTGAAGCCGGTTTTCAGATCGCCGCTTTGCACGGTGGTCATTTGTTTGACGGATTCCGACTTGAGATATCTTCGGCCGTCCAGCTCTCCCTCGCGCAGGATCATGCGGCAGAATCTGGCGTAATCCGGAGCGGTGGAAAACAAGCCGCCGCTCGCACGCGGATAGCGGCTTCCATCAGACAGCGCCTTGCCACCGAGAAATGATATCCCCACTTTTTCCCAAGTACCGTCCCCGGCGCGCCGATAGGAGGAAGCCATCCGGTCGAGCATGTTTTCCGTGGGATAAAATGAGGTATCCTTCATGCCGAGCGGTTCAAACAGGCGCTCCTGAAGAAAGACGGGGAACATTTTTCCGGAAACCACTTCGACGATGCGGGCCGCGGTGTTGATGCCAGTCTGACAATATTCCCACTTGCTGCCGGGCGGAAACTTCACCGGTTTCGAAACAATCAGGGGCATCAGCTGGGCAAGCGTCGTGATCGTCTCGGATTGCTCCTGCGACACCTCGTCCAGGCCGGAACTGTGAGTCAGGCATTGTTGAATGGTGATGTTGATATCCTTTCCCGCCGCGTCTTTCAAATTGCGGAATTCAGGAAGGTATTTGGAAACCGGGTCATCCACGGAAAGTTTCCCTTCCTCCTGCATCATCATCACCGCAGTGCCGGTGATGGGTTTGGTCATGGAGGCGATCCAGAACACGGTGTCTTCCCTCATCGGTTTCCGCGTCTCCAAGTCCGCCATGCCGGCGGAGGAAAGGTGGAGAGTGTTTTCCGGGTCCCCGACGAACGTGACGGCACCGACGATTTCCCCGGATTTCACAAAGGCTTCCATGCGCCCGGTGACCGCATCGATGGAGGGCAAAGCCGCAGCGGCGGATCCGGCGAGAATCGAGACTGAGACGGTCATGAGGCACAGGTTATTTTGCACGGCCCGATGGAATCCCAATCGCCATGCCGCGACAACTCATAATCCGGATGGGAAGCGATGAAAGACAGGGCCGGATTGGCTTAATAACAAGCCAGGCGCACGCATGGTTGGTACATGAAATCAATGGAAATTTTTGAAGCGAAGACAAATTTCACGGCATAGTGCGATGAGGTGGTTCGCACGGGCAAGGCACGGGAGCGCGCCATGCGTCCAGAGGCGGTAGCGGCCTTATTTCGCGGGGATGTCCTTGAAGTCGTCCGGCAGCTTGGCGATCAGATAGGCGGTGACTTCGGCGATTTGTTTGGGGCTGAGAGTTTGGCCCCAGACCTGCATTTTCGCGCCGTTGTGGCCGGTGCTTTCCGGTGGCGAGCCCTCGTTGACAAGCTTGAAGATGTCCATCGGTTTGCCGCCGAATTTCCATTGGCCGTCATTCAGTGGCAGTCCGGGAAGCGGGACCTTGACGGTGCCGGCGGTCATGGTGGCGCTGAAGTCCGCGGCGTGGCAGGCGGAGCAGTTGGTAAGGTAGGTGACCTCGCCGGCGGCGACGACCTCGGGCTTGGTGGCCCACTCGTGGGCGAGCGTCGAGTCGTCGAGCGAGGCGAGGGTTTTTTCGAGTTCGGCGGCCTTGGCCTGCTGGATGGCGGTGATTTCCTCCGCGACGATCTGGTGCGCGGACTTGATGGAGGAGGTGTGGTAATAGACGGCCCAGTGGACGACGAACCAGACGATGGCTCCGTAAAAGGTGAAGAGCCACCAGTTCGGGAGTTTCTGATCGTATTCCTGGATGCCGTCGAATTCGTGTTCGCGGAGGATGACCTCGCCTTTTTCTTTCGCGAAATGACCGCGTTTGGGTTCCTGGCTCATGGGGATTTCAAATTTCAGGTTGAGGATTTCTGAGTGGATGGTTCCAGCGGCAGCGAGGCGAGGCGTTCGCGCTCCGGCTTGCTGATGCGCAGGGCGCGGACGGTCACCGCCGCGAAGACCACGGCGAAGATGCAGAACGAGACGATGGGGATGATGAGCGCCCAGTCCTCGACGAATACGCGTTTGAACATGGTGAGCGGTGTTAGAGTTTGGTGGAGCCGGGTGCCGGCGCCTCGTCGGCCGCCGCCCTGCGGTAGGAATCCGGGTCCAGCGGGATGGGCTCGCGCTTGCCGTCCTTGCCGACCTCGCGGTAGCTGCCGAGTTTCTGAACGTAGGCGATCAGGGCGATGACCTGCTTGTTGGCCAGTTCCTTGCGCAGGGCCTCGCCTTCGAGGTCCGGCTTGCCGGGCAGGGTGACGACTTTTGCGAGAGAGGCGGCGATCTCATCGGCCTGGACGAGGGCCATGTCGCGGATCTCATGTTGGTTCATGGCGGGCCATGGAACGCCGAGCGAGGATTGCACGGCTATTTTTTTCGGCAGCGACTTGATGTCGGTCTCCTTTTCGAAAAGCCACGGATAGGCGGGCATGTTCGAGTTGTTGGTGATCGAGCGGGGATCGAGGAAGTGATTGAAATGCCAGTCGTTGCCGCGCTTGCCGACGCGCATGTATTTGTAGGGGGTGCCGGCGGGGTCCTTGGCGATGGCGCCACCCTCGCGGGCGAGGTCCGGGCCGGTGCGTTTCGAGCCCCACTGGTAGGGATGATCGAAGAGCGACTCGCCGAGATGCGAGTAGTCGTCCACCACGCCGGAGCGGCCGTAACGCATGACTTCCGGGACCAGCGTGCGGATCATCTGCGAGTGGCAGTTGTAACAGCCTTCGGAAACATAAAGGTCGCGTCCGGCGAGTTCGAGCGGGGTGTAGAGTTCCTGCAGGCGGCCCTCGATGTTCTTCTCGCGGTTGACGATGAGGGTGGGGATGATCTGGACGGCACCGCCGATGGCGACGGCGACGAAGACGAGCACGGTGAAGGGCAGGTAATTTTCAATGAGCCGCTCGTGCCAGTTGGTCCACTGGTCCTTGGAGGTCTTGAAGGCGGTGTAAACCTTGTAGCTCAGCAGCAGGGCGACCAGCAGTGCGGCCTTGTCGGCATGCGGCGGGAGGAAGAACCAGAGGATGGCGAAGGCGAGCGCCAGGAAGATGTGGGAGAGCGGATCGTTGAAGAGGGCCTCACCCCAGCGCATGCCGTCCTTTTGTTTTTTCTCGAGCAGGGTGACTTCGACAGTTTCATCGTGGGCGACGCCGGAGCGGGCGGTTTTCCAGATGTTGTAGGCGCAAAGGATGAAGCCGAGCAGGTAGAGCGTGCCGCCGACGGAACGGAGGATATAGAAGATCTGGATGCTCTCCAGAGTTTCCATGAACTCGTATTTGAGGGTGGTGCCCCCATCGCCCACCTGATTGAGCATGAGAGCCTGCATGATGCCGGCGCACCAGAGGGCGGCGACGTAAAGCAGGATGCCGGTGATGCCGACCCAGAAGTGCATATTGGCCAGGGCGTTGGACCAGAGTTTGGTTTTCCAGAGGCGAGGGGCGAGCCAGTAGAACATGCCGGCGGCCATGAAGCCGTTCCAGCCCAAGGCTCCGGAGTGGACGTGGCCGATGGTCCAGTCGGTGTAGTGGGAGATGGCGTTGACCGGGCGGATCGAGAGCAGCGGCCCTTCGAAGGTGGCCATGCCGTAGAAGGTGACGCCGGCGGCGAAAAACTTGATGACGGGATCGGTGCGCAGCTTGTCCCACGCGCCGCGGAGGGTGAGCAGGCCGTTGAGCATGCCGCCCCATGAGGGGGCCCAGAGCATGAGGGAGAAGAGCATGCCGAGCATTTGCAGCCAGCGCGGCAGGTCGGTATTGAGCAGGTGGTGCGGGCCGGCCCAGATGTAGATGAAGACCAGCGACCAGAAGTGGATGATGGAAAGCCGGTAGGAATAGACCGGGCGGTTGGCCGCCTTTGGCAGGAAATAATACATGATGCCGAGAATCGGCGTGGTCAGGAAGAAGGCCACGGCGTTGTGACCATACCACCACTGGACGAGGCCGTCCTGCAGGCCGCCGAAAATCGGATAGGAGTGGGTGAAAGCGGTCGGTAGCGAGAGGTGGTTGACGATGTAGAGCATCGCCACGGTGACGACGGTGGAGATGTAGAACCAGAGGGCGACGTAGAGACTGGGCTCGTTGCGTTTCGCCAGGGTCCAGAAGAAGTTGATGGCGAAGGTGACCCACATCAGGACCACGGCGATGTTGATGGGCCAGATGAGCTCGGCATATTCCTTACCGCGGGTGAGGCCGGCGGGCAGGGTGATGGCGGCGGCCACGATGATGAGCTGCCAGCCCCAGAAGTGGATTTTTGACAGCAGGTCCGAAGCGGTGCGGACCTTGCACAGGCGCTGGGTGGAGTAGTAAACGCCGGCGAACATCATGTTTCCGACGAAGGCGAAAATGACGGCATTCGTGTGGAGCGGGCGCAGGCGGCCGAAGGTGAGGAAGGAGATGCCCTCCGCCTTGATCGCGCCGAAGGTGATCGCCTCCAGAAACTTGCCGTTCATCTGCCACCACGAGAGCTGGGTGGCGATGACCACGCCAACGAGCATGCCGACAATGCCCCAGACAATGGAGGCGATCATGAAGTGGCGAACCGACTTGTCGTCGTAAGTGATGGAGGTGCTCATGGCTGGTGGTTTGGGAGAGGGGCTTCGGCCGGGATGGCGGGTGGGATTTCGAGGTCGAGAGGCAGCAGGGAGTCGCGCTCAGGGCTGGTGCGCCGGGTGCGCCGGATTTCCACCGCGAAGCAGGCGATGAAAATGCCGGCCAGGCAGGAGGACACCAAAATGGTGAGGGCGAGGACGTTCATGTGAAGGGGAGGCGGAGGAAATCAGGGTCGGGCGCGGCGATCTGAGCGAATTCTCTCAAAAAACACGCATATTTTATCGGATGTCTTGGATTGGCGCATTCCTGCGGGTTTCGCAGTGCAGCCACTCCAGAAAAACATCTCCGATGACATGAGCAATGCAATTTTGATCCATTAGCGCGGGATTGAGGATCAGATGGCATGGATCCGTGATTTCGCCCAAGGTCCCGACTCCGGCGTGGAAGGTGTTTGCGAGGTCGAGGGTCTCATCGGGCACTCCCGGCGAGCGGAATACCACATGACCTCGCAAGCCGAGGGCGCTGAGGGTTTTGTGAAGTTCGGGGCCCGCGCGCCCCCCCTTGTCCAGTGAGGTTTCGTTCAATCCGAGCAGGCGGCGGTGGTTCGGATCACGCGCGATTTTATCCACCAGTTCCGGGCTGGCGGGCAACCAGCGGCCGTCGCCATCGTCGTCGTATTCGTTGAGATAATCGGAGATTTCCTGAATGAGCAGTTCGCAGGGGCGGGAATCAGCGATGTGCAGGATAATGGCGCAGGCCGAGGTTTTGCTAGCGGGATCGGCCAGGAGCCATTGGTGGAATACGGACATCGAGATGGAGGCGGTCATGCGGGCGAACGGTTTCAGCCTGAACGTGGCTGGACCTGGCACTTGGCGCTCCGCATCCCGTCTTGAAGGATGCGCGGATTTTCCGGCATGCGCACAATGGCGGCATGCTCAGGGAAGGATCCTGAAAATGCCGCCATGGCTGGCCCAGTCAGCGACGGAGACCGGCACCCAGCGCCGTTCAAAACGGGCTCCCCAGGAATCGCTGACGGCGATTTCCCCGGTGATTTCGTTGTAGCCGATGATCATGCAGATGTGGTTCTTGCCATCGGGTTTCGGCTTAGCGGTGACATCGGCGGCGGCGCTGGCGATTTCCGCGGCGTAGGTTTTCCAATCCGTGATGGAACCGCTTTTGGCGGTGTTATCATCTGCTATTTGATTGTAGCCACCCACCGAGTGCATGGTCCACATGATGGGGATGCCTTGATCGAGATAACGGCGGAGGTCGCGGATGCGGAGTTGTTTGAGCGTGCCTGATGTAGGATTGATCCGCCGCGCTGAGTTTTTCGATTGGGTAGTCGAAATACCTTCCATCCTCGCGGCGGAGTTTGACCGTGCTGCCGGACTGGCTGTCCAAGGCGGCTTTCAGCGGCCGGCCATCACTGCTGTGAAAAGTGCGCATTCGCCCGCCAGTCCCATGCCTCCACTTGCGAGGCAGATGATCGGAATGAAAGTTTTCCAGACGGAGAAGGATGCGGACCTGAAATTCACCGTGCAAGCTGGCGAAATCCTGCGAAGCGAGTCAAATTTGAAAATCGCCCGGAAAAATAACAGGGACTTTTTCCTTGCGCCGGTGCGGCTTTCAAGCCGGTGCCTTATCGAGACCGAAGGCGTCATGCACGGCGCGGGCGGCGTCCTCGATGCGGGTCTCGTCCACAGTGACGGCGATCTTGATTTCCGAAGTGGAAATCATGCCGATGTTGATGCCCGCGTCGCCGAGAGCCTTGAACATGGTGGCGGCCACCCCGGAGTGGGAGCGCATGCCGATGCCCACGGCGGAGAGCTTCGCGATGCCGGCTTCGGTCTCGATTTTGGAATCCGGGGCGAGGTCGGCGAGCACGGGTTTGAGCGCGGCCTGGGCCTTGCCGAGATCACTGGAGTGCATCGTGAACGAGTGGCGGGCGTAGCCATCGTGCGCGATGTTGGAAATGATCATGTCGAGGTTGATCTCCGCTTCCGCTAGGGCACCGAGGATGCGGCCGGACATGCCGGGTTCATCGGGGATGCCGGTGAGGGTGATGCGCGCCTGCGAACGTTCGATCGATACGCCGCGGATGACGACGTTTTCCATGTTGGGATGTTCTTCTAACACGAGGGTTCCTGGGTTGTCGTTGAGTGAGGAGCGGACTTCGAAGACGACGCCGAATTTCTTGGCGAACTCGACGGAGCGGGATTGCATGACCTTGGAGCCGGACGAGGCCATTTCCAACATTTCATCGTAGGAGATTTCGGGAAGTTTGCGGGCGTTTTTAACGATGCGCGGATCGCAGGTATAGACGCCGTCCACATCGGTGAGGATCTGGCAGACATCGGCCTTGAGGGCGGCGGCCACGGCGATGGCGGTGAGATCCGATCCGCCGCGGCCAAGGGTGTGGATCATGCCGTCCGGGGTGACGCCCTGGAAGCCTGCGACGACGAGTGATTTGCCTTCATTGAGGAAACCGCGCATCAGGGTGGGGTCCATCTTGAGGATGCGGCCGCGGGTGTGGGAGCCGGTGGTCTGGATGCCCGCCTGGCGACCGGTGATGGAGGCGGCCTCCACGCCGAGGCCCTGGAGGGCCATGGTGACCAGTGCGATGGATTGTTGCTCGCCGGTGGCAAGCAGCACGTCGAGCTCGCGCTCGCTCGGGTTTTCCGAGAGGTCCTTCGCCATCTTGATCAGGCCGTCTGTGACGCCGGACATGGCGGAGACGACCGCGACGACTTGGTTGCCCTCGTCCCGGACGCGTTTCATGCGCGCGGCGACGTTGCGGATGCGGTCGAGGGAGCCGACGGATGTGCCGCCGTATTTTTGAACGATGAGGGCCATGGGTTGAGCGGCGCGGAGTGAAGGGGAGGCCGGTGGATTTGGCAAGAAATTGGAAAGGAAATCAGGGAAAAAAACCGTGCCCGAAATCCGTTTCCGAAGCGTCGCTCAGGCGGAGCCGCCTTCGATGGCGGCGCGTTCCTCCGCGGTGATGAGTTGCGGACGGCCCTCGTGGTTCACTCGCACGGTGGTCACGCTGCCGAATGCGGCGGTTTCGCCGGAGGCGTTCAAGACCTCGAAGTCCCAGGTGATGGACGAGGCTCCGAAGCGTGAAACCGCTAACAGAACTTCGACGCGCTCGCCGGTGAGCAGCGGGCGTTTGTAATCGCAGGAGACCTTGACGCGCGGCCAGCCGCCCCGGCTTCGGTCGAAAACCAGCACGCCGCAGGATTTCAGAAACGCGTGCTCGGCCTGCTCGAAGTAGCGGAAGATGTTCGGGAAGTGCATCCAGCCGCTGGCATCGGTATCGCCAAAGGCGACCTCGCAGACGTGGCGGTGGAGCGGCGCATCCATGCTCACTCGAACTTGCTCACGAGCACCGATGCGTTGTGGCCGCCGAAGCCGAAACTGTTGCTCAGGGCGGTCTTGACCGGCACCTCGCGGGCGACGTTCGGCACGCAGTCCAGATCACACTCGGGGTCCTGATCCTCCACGTTGATGGTGGGCGGAACGACGCCGTCCTTGATGGCCATGACGCAGGCGATCAATTCCATGCCGCCGGCCGCGCCGAGCATGTGGCCGGTCATCGACTTGGTGGAGCTGACCATCAGGCCGTTTTTCACATGATCGCCGAAGGCCAGCTTGATGGCCTTGGTTTCCGCGATGTCGCCGAGGCCGGTGGAGGTGGCGTGGGCGTTGAGGTAATCGACATCTTCGGGATTCTTGCGGCCATGCTTGAGAGCCATCTCGATGGCGTAGGCCGGGCCGCTGCCATCCGGTGAGGGAGCGCTGAGGTGATAGGCGTCGGCACTGATGCCGTAGCCGATGAGTTCGGCGTAAATCCTCGCGCCGCGTTTTTTCGCGTGTTCGAGCTCCTCGATCATGATCACGCCGGCACCCTCGCCCATGACGAAGCCGTCGCGGTTCCTGTCAAAGGGGCGGGACGCGCGTTCGGGCTCGTCGTTGCGGGTGCTCAAGGCCTTCATGTTGGCGAAACCGCAAAGGCCCATCGGCAGGATGGTCGCCTCGGCGCCGCCGCAGAGGAAGCCGTCGGCATCGCCGAACTTGATGATGCGCCAGGCTTCGCCGATGTTGTGATTGGAGGTGGCGCAGGCGGTGACGATGGACATGTTCGGACCCTTGAGGCCGAATTCCATGGAAATGATGCCGCTGGCGATGTTGGAAATCATCATCGGAATGGTGAACGGCGAGACGCGCTTCGGCCCCTTGCTCAAGTAGCTTGAGTGCTCGCGTTCCAAGGTCGCGAGGCCGCCGATGCCGCTGCCGACCATCACGCCGAAGCGGCGTGGATTGATCGAGGAAAGGTCCAGCCCGGAATCCTCGACCGCCATTTTCGAGGCCGCCACGGCAAATTGCACGTAGCGGTCGGAGCGCCGGGCGTCCTTGGGAACTCCGAAATAACCGTCCGGATTGAAGTTTTTCACCTCGCCGGCGATTTTGCAATCAAAGGGCTCCGGGTCGAGTTGCGCGATCCTTGCGATCCCGCTGCGGCCCGCTTTCAGGCCCTCCCATGTGGAGTTCAAATCGTTGCCCAGGGGGGAAACACAACCGATGCCTGTAATGACGACGCGCCGCTCATTCATAATTTCGGAGCGCAGTTTGACCACTCCTCCAGCCCGGCGCAAGCATCATCACCGGATGTTTGACACACTAGCAGGGCGTTTGGCTTGAGATGTCATTGGACGGGGGCGGCGTGAAGGATGAGTTGGATGGCCTTGGCCGGGTGGCGCTGGTAGTTCTCGAACCAACTTGATAGCGGCTCGTTCGCGCCAAAGGGGATGATGGCCAGCAGCG
>JAUYNL010000030.1 GCA_030696085.1 Luteolibacter sp. | reverse complement strand
GCATTTCAGCATTTCAGCATTTCAGCATTTCAGCATTTCAGCATTTCAGCATTTCAGCATTTCAGCATTTCAGCATTTCAGCATTTCAGCATTTCAGCATTTCAGCATTTCAGCATTTGAGCATTTCAGCATTTCAGTTTTTCAGTTTTTCAGTTTTCAGCATTTTCTTCCCATGTCTTCTCAAACTCTCCGCGGCGACAATTTCCGCACCCCCACCTACTGCATCGATTGGCAACAACCCCGCCGCAATCGCTGGGCGATCTGTGTCTTCGTCATCAACGAAGGCAAGAAGGTCCGCATGCAACTGCGGGAGATGAAGACTTACAGCAAACTCGTCGATCTGATCGTGGCCGATGGTGGAAGCACGGATGGTTCACTCACCGAAGAATTGATGCGGGAGGTGGAAGCCACCGCACTTCTCGTCAAGACCGGCCCGGGAAAGCTCAGTGCGCAAATGCGCATGGCCATGGACTATTGCATGACGGAGGGCTACGACGGAGTGATTGTGATCGACGGTAATGGTAAAGACGGGCTGGACGCGATTCCATCGTTTGTCGAAGCGCTGGAGGCAGGATGGGATCATGTGCAGGGCTCGCGCTTCGTTCCCGGGGGCCATCACGAAAACACCCCGCTCTCACGATACATCGCGGTAAACCTTGTCCATGCGCCGATGGTTTCACTGGCATCCGGATTCCGCTACACAGATACCACGAATGGCTTCCGCGCTTACAGTCGCAGGCTTCTGACAGATCCGCAAATCGACATCTTCCGTTCTTGCTTCGACCGCTACCAACTGCATTACCACCTCGCCATTGAATCGGTGAAGCGCGGCCTCCGGGTAAAGGAACTCCCCGTCTCCCGGGTCTATCCCGCGAGCGGCAAGACGCCTACCAAAATCAAAGGCTTCGGAGGCTTGTTCGCGGTGCTGCGGCAGTTGTTCGATGTCTGCGTGGGGAAGTATCGAAAGAAGTGAATTCAAATGTTGAATTTCGAATAAACATTCTTTTTTAAAAAACACCCAGTCCAAGTTTCGCAGCATCCTTGAGCAAATGCAGCACACACAAAATTGATGTTTTCTTCCATTCGTGCGCATGTTATCCGACCCTGGTGAGGAATCCCCCCCCTCGCTAACTCCCCAATCCCAAAGTTTTTTTGAAATGATCTCCAACCCTTTCATCAAAGAATTTCCCTTTGTCCGGTGGCATTACCTTTTGGCGCTTCTTGCATTCTGGATTGGCTCAACAGCCTGGTTAATCGTCCGGTTTCGCGTATTGGATTCGGACTCAATTATGTATGGCTTGCCCTTGGCCTTTGCCAAGGGACCATTTTCACTGAGCGTGCCCTTTCTGGGCGATTACCAGCCTTACTCCGCAGTCTGGGGTCACCAGTGGCCCGGGGCCATGTGGCTAAGAGGTGCGATTTTCGCAATCGTGCCATTCTCAAGAGGCCTCGACATTTCGATTCTTTTGTCCCTTCAGTTTGCTTCTGGATTGTTGCTCGGGTGGCTTGTGTGGAAAAGCACCCAATCACGGTTGGCATCGCTCGGAACTTTTCTCATCGTCGTTTCCGACCGTGTGATTATTGCTGGATTGGAACTCCACCGCTTCGAAACTATTTCCATTCTGTCACTGGTCCTCCTCTACGTTGGCCTCACACTCACATCTCGGGCAAAGGAAGTGGCAGGTCGCGGGGCGCGGGTAACGAGTCATCGGTGGTTTGTGGTGTCATCACTCGGCGGATTCGGTGCGGCGTGCGCGCATCCTTTTGCCATGGCGCTCGCGGGGGGAATACTCGGATTGGGGGTTGTGGATTGGGCGATCCTTCGCAGAAGGTCGTTCGCATCCGTCACATTTCCGGTGCTGGGTTTCCTTGCCGGGCTTGGGTCAGTCGCCTTGTATTTTTGGCTACTTCCAGAAGCTCTCGAACAATTCCGCGCGAACCTTGCCCTTCAGAACAGTTTTAACGGAGGCACTCGCCTCGCGTTTTTCAACCACCTTCGCCATTACCATGGGCTGGGAATCACATTATGTGTTGGAGCCATAGTTTCCGGCTGCGTTCTACTAATCGGTTGGAAAAAAGCAAAAACGCCGCAAGAATGCTGGATCTCCTGGACGATCCTGCCACTGGTCCTCTCCGTGCCGTTGCTGTTCGCCATCACGCGTTCGTCCAACCATAATTACACTGCCTTTGCAATCCCCTTCGCCGCATTATCCTGTGGCATGACAGCAGGATTTCTAACTGGTCGGCTACAGCCGCTCGTGGGCCATCTCCCTGCAATGGGAGTCCTTGTGCTGGCATTCGGCTTTGCATCCGTTTATCCCTACCGCTGGTTTGTATTTGTGAAAAGTGGCATGCCCGACTTTCCCGCAGAAATGAGGGCCATCTTAACTTCCATTCCTCCGAATACGAGGGTATTTATTCCCCCGGCATTGTGGTCCGAGGCCACCAAGGATCCAAACCGGGAATATCGTCTGTGCAGCTTGTACATCGCATCTCCATGGAAAACACGCCTTGCTTATGAAAGCAAAGTTTATGCAGAAGCGAAACCAGGGGATGTATTGATTGTTGACTTACTGCCAGGCAGACAGGCCGACGTGTGGGGAATTTTGCCCACATTTGAGAGATACCCTCCTGATCCAGATGCATGGAAACCGCTGTTTGGCAAAACCAATATTATTCCCGGGGCAGGACGCCACTTTGGTTATGATCTGGGAGTTTACCATTTTATTGGTGGAGTATGGAACCCAAAGAACAGTCCTAGATCGATCTCAGGAAGATAAAAGATTTTTTCAAGCCGCTTTTGAGCAAACGTACTTGAGGAGAGCTGACGATTAAGAGCAAATCTCCAGCGCTTTTTTCTTCTCAACCGCCTCGCACTCGCACCACCATGCGGCGGGAAACGAGGTTCGGCGGGCCGCCGGTCCCTACCTTTAATTTATCTTCGCATCTTCCTCCGCGCACTCCACTCAGCGTTTCGCTTCATCCAAAACCCAAAGTCTGGAACCTCTTGCCCCCCCCCCCACTCCCATGCGCATCCACCTCGTCACCTACGCCACACCGCGCTTCCGCCTGCGACAGTGGGTGCTCGGCGCATCGGCCCGACTCAATGGCGTGGCGGATACCGTGACTTCATGGACTCCTGAAATGCTGCGAGCGGCGGGCTTCGAAGAGCGCTGCAAGGGCATCAAACTCTCGGAACGAGGATCTGGTTTCTGGGCGTGGAAGCCGTTCGTGATCGATGCCAAGCTGCGAGAGGTGCCAGAGGGCGAACTGGTGCTTTATTGCGACGTCGGCAGGAACTATCCCTTCAAAAAGCTATCAGAGTCGATCGCTCCGTTTCTTGAATGGATGGCGACCCACCGCCAGTCGATGCTGCCCGGCTTGTACATTCCATGGAAGGGACCCATGTCCATGTGGACGAAGCGGGATGCCTATCATTTCACCGGCATGGACTTGCCCGAGGTTCACACAGCCATTCCCTTGCAAGCCAGCTTTTCACTGTGGACCGCCAGTGAAAACACGCGGGCATTCGTGGCGGAATGGATGGACTTGGCGTCCCGGCGTGCCTTGATCAGCGATGATCCCAGTACCTGCGGGATTCCGGAACTTGCCGATTTCCATGATCATCGCCACGACCAGTCCCTGCTGACTCTTTGCTGCCTCAAACACGGATTGAAGGGACTTGATATCGGCAATCAGATGCCTCCCATCGATACCCAGCACCCTTCCGAAGTCGCCCGCTGGATCATCAGCGGCAAATCGGCACCCGTGCCGCTCGCAGGACGCCTGCTGAAGCTTGTGGTCTGGCCGGTGGAATTCCTTGAAGCCAGGTTGCGCGACAAGGTCTCGTTCGGACAACCCATTCCTAAACCTTCCTTTCATAACACTCCTTCAAACCTCTGATAAACCAACTTCCATACCGAAATGAAAACTAATCGTCAGAATCAAGAAAGCTGCCAAGACTCGGTCGATGTCCCAACTGACGATTCGAAAATATTTCACGCGCCAAATGGCCTAGATATTGTTCTGCATTCAATTTCGGAAACGAAATACGTATACAAGGAAATTTTTGAAGACCAGGTCTATTTTCGTCATGGAGTCGACTTGAGAAGCGGCGAAACAGTATTTGACATCGGAGCAAACATCGGACTCTTCACGATTTTCGTAAAGGAATCGTTCCACGACATCGAAGTCCATGCTTTCGAGCCGAGCCCACCAATCTTTGATATCCTGAAGACGAATGTAGCCAAGTATGGCGATTCCGTAGCAGTTTATCCGTGCGGAGTAGCTGATCATACTGGCGAAGCCAAATTCACCTATTACCCGAACTACACCATCATGAGCGGCCTCCATGCGGGAGGAGAACAGGACAAGGAGATCCTGCGAAAGGGAATCAGAAGCCAGTTGGTGGAACGGCAAGTTGACCCATCCGACATTCAAGAGCGGTCCTTGGACAGAATGGTTAATGTGGCTTTGGGCCAGAAGCTAGAGTATTTATGCCAACTTCGCACGATCTCAGACATCATTGAAGAGAAGCGAATACTAACAATAGGACTTTTGAAAATTGATGCTGAAGGAAGTGAGATCGCGATACTTGCAGGGATTCGTGACGAACATTGGAAGCGCATCCGACAAATTGTGTTGGAAATCCACGACCCAAATGGTTCGGCTCGGCTCACAGTCACCACACTGTTGAACCGCCAAGGATACATCTGTGTCCTTGATGAGGAAAAGAACCTTTCGGGATCTGGAATCATCAACTGCTATGCACGGCGGCCACAATAGTCCTGAACTGTATTCCGAAAATTCACCTCCATCCATGAAACGCACACCAGCTCACCCCATCAATCCCCACATTCGTAACGGATTTGTCGCCGATTTCTACCTCAGTCTTGTTCGGAAGAACTCGCGGTCCAAGTTCCGGAGTGTCCTTGAGCAGTTTCTGCATACACAAATCAACGGCAAAATTCCCGAGAATCTGCATATGCCGCATCCGTTCGGAATCCTAGCCGGACCAACATGCACGATCGGCGAGAATGTGACATTAATGCACTTTTGCCAACTTGGGCCAAAGGATCCCTGGTATCAAGGCGATCCGAACAACCCAACGGAACCGATTCACCCAACGCTGGAGGAGGGAGTTTATGTATCAATGGGAGCCATGATACTCGGTCCGGTAACAATAGGAGCCTGGAGCGTGATTGGTGCCAACGCTGTGGTGACCGAGGATATCCCGCCCTTCTCGACGGTATTCGGACACAATCGAATCCTCCGCACGACGGAAAGCGGCCCCCCCCCCGTAAAAGCATATCTGGATGCCCGCAGGAGCCTGAACAAATAAATGTGTGGGTGCAATTGGCATTCATAATCACTTGACCATGAAATCGACATTAGAGATTGGCTTTATCCGGAATTATACGGTTGAACCGATTGGAAACGCGTTGCGGGAGGCGGCACTGCAACTTGGAATGACTACCAATCTGCGATTTGGTGCCTATGACAATTTGGGCATGGAGATCGCGATGCTTTCGTCATGCAAAACCCGTCCCTCATATGTAGTCGTTTCTGTTGATCTTGATTTCTTTTGTAGTGGATTTTTTTCATCAAATTGGGATCGCGATCAAGTGGTATCCGAATTCAATATGTTATTATCAGCTATTGACTCTATTCCGGGTGAATCATTTGTCCTTATCTCCAACTTTATCCCCAACTTCGAGATCACGATGCCTCATGCTCCCGGAGATCCAATCTTGGGAAAAGATTTTGTTGTGCAAGAATTGAATACGATTCTGAGGGACTTTGTCGCACAGCGGACGAACCGGTGCGGGCTGCTCGATTTCCAGCGTATTGCGTCTCGTCTTGGAGAGGCAGCAACAAAGGATCGTCGATTTGGTCTGATGGCCAAGTCCCCATTCAAGCAGGAATTCGCGACAGCGGCGGCGGAGGAAATCCTCCGATTCCTGAAATGCAAGTTGATGCCACCAAAAAAAGTCCTGATTTTGGACTGTGACAACACCCTCTGGGGAGGAATCATCGGTGAAGCGGGTATAGATCATATCGATCTGGACAGCTATGAATATCCAGGCATTGCTTATTATCGGTTTCAATCTGAAGTTCTTTCCATTGCTGAGAAGGGATTCTTGATCTGTATATGCAGCAAGAATGATGAAGATCAGGTTTGGGACGTATTTGATAGCCATCCGCACTGTTTAATCCAGCGCAAGCACATCGTTGCCCACCGGGTGAACTGGATCGACAAGGCCACCAACATCCGCGATCTAGCCACGGAACTCAATCTGGGGCTGGATTCAATGGTTTTCGTTGATGACAACCCGGTCGAGTGCGAACTTGTTCGGTCCCAACTGCCCGAAGTCGCAGTCATTCAAGTCCCATCAAAAATTTACGACTATCCCGGCATCTTGGAAAGATCCCGGCTTTTTGACCGCATTTCAGTGACTGATGACGACAAAGCACGAGGACACTTTTACTTGGCTGAGAACCAGCGTCGTGAAATGAAAACAACCCATGCGACCGTGGAAGAATTCCTGAGCGATCTCAAGATGAAAGCAGTGGTCAGGGAGCTTGAGCCCCGCGATCTCGCACGAGCCGCGCAGCTTTGCCAACGGACCAATCAGTTCAATCTCACTTCCCGGCGCTACACCCATTCAGAGCTTTCTGGTTTTTCCCAAAGCACCGACACCAGAATATTTGTGCTGGAAGCTGAGGATCGGTTCGGGCCTATGGGTACCTCGGGCCTTATCATCTACAAGAAATCCGGCGATACGATAGAGATCGACACATTTCTGCTGAGTTGCCGGATCATCGGACGCTCTTTTGACAAAGCCTTTTTCCGACGGAGCCTTGATCTACTTGCAAACACCTGGCACTACCGGAATATCCGTGGGGTATTCATACCAACATCCAAGAACAGCGTGGTTGCCAGCTTATGGCAGGATTATGGATTCGAAGCAACCCATTCGGAAGAGTCCCAGGAATTTTCATGTCCTACCAACACACTAGACTTACAAATCCCAGAATTCATTGAAATAGAATACAAAACATGAACAAAAACGAAACCACACTACGCGCCCGAACGGTGCTGGCAAGAGTCCTTAAAGTTGATTTGGAGTCAATCGGTGACAATGCGTCGCAAGTCGATTTTGCCAATTGGGATTCGGTTCAGCACATGAATGTAGTCCTTGCGCTTGAAAACGAGTTTGATATCGAGTTTAGTGATGCTGAACTGCCTGGGTTGACAACATTGCCCCTGATGGTGGCCTCGATTGAGAGCCATTCCATGGCTTGAGTTTGCCCCCTCAAAGCGGGAGTGCTGGCAGTTGATTCGCACTGGTGCATCGTCAGCGAAGCAAATGGCACATAAACTGCATCTGTCAATACAGCCAAAACCTCCTCCACCCCTGAAAATGAGTTACTTCGAGAGGACAGAACTTCAAATCTTGAGCCGAAGCCGTACCGGTTTGGGACCAGTCGCATTGCGCGCCCGGATAATGCTTATGGCCGGAGAAGGTGAATCAAACCGCCAGATAGCTGCCCAGTTTAACATGAAATTGGATTAACGCTAGTATTTCATGACCGGATTTGTAACTCAAATCGCACAGCAAACCGGTATCGCGTAATATGATGATTACTTCGCTGATGATGCCCAGTTTAAGCCCTATGTCACACTCCACACACCGGTACAAATACAATCGACTTCTTGACCAGCACCCAAGATTGATAAAACAACAGTCATTTAAACACACCTAAAACAATCACATTTATGGGTCTCGATAGCAATGCATGCCGCCTCCTGCTCCTAGCCAAACGCCAAGGAGCGGAATTTTCCCGAACTCTCTGCCTGGGCCGACTGAATCTGGGATTGAGCCGAACGATGATGAAACGCGCTCTGCGCGAGTTCGACATCTTTAACGGAGAATCACAGATGGATCGCATCTTCTCCGATCCCAATGGGTTCTTCGAGCCATTTCTCAAGGAACTCGGCGCCACCATAACAGACTCCGTTGATGCGACCGACTATGAGGGCGCGACCCACACCGTGGATTTAAACGAGGGGCTGCCGCAATCGATGCAGGGGCAATACGATGCCGTCATCGACGGCGGAACGCTCGAACACGTCTTCAATTTCCCTGTCGCCCTCAAGGGTGCGATGGAAACGGTGAAGGAAGGAGGGAGGATGTACATCATGACCCAGTGCAACAATGCCATGGGTCACGGATTCTATCAATTCAGCCCGGAACTCTATCACCGTGTCTTCAGCCCTGAGAACGGTTTCGCCGTGGAACAGATGTTCATCGCCGAAGGTTCATTCGGGAAAGTTCCCTGGCACTCGGTTGCCGATCCGAAGGAAATCCGACGGCGCGTCGAACTCGTGAACGATGTGCAGACGTATCTTCTGGTGATCGCCAGGCGGGTGGCATCCGTGCCCATCTTCGCCACCTGGCCGCAGCAATCCGATTACTCCCTCGCCTGGCAGGAAGGGACTCCGGACGCAAACTTCAAGCCGATTATCGAATCAAAATTCGATTTACGTGACTACCTTCCCCAGTCATTCAAGCGATTGGTCCGACTGGCACGATTGCTCCTGCGTCCGAGATTTGCCGCGCCATGCTATCACCCGGTCGAACCGACAGCCTTGGAACGCAATCCGCCGTCCGTCGGCACGTAAACCGCTGATACCATCCGGAGGGTCCCAGTGATCGTAGCAACCCGGAAAACATTTTTCTCTGCACAAGATGATCAAAAAAATCCACTACTGCTGGTTTGGCGGCAAGCCACCCGCCAGCGTCGCCGCGAATGTCGCCGAATGGAAACGCCTCAATCCTGATTTCGAATTCCATGAGTGGAACAATGATAACATCAATGTCTCGGACTATGATTTCGGCAGGAAGGCGATCCGCGAAAAGCGATGGGGTTTCCTTGTCGATATCATCCGCCCGTTGAAATTGTTCACGGAAGGCGGATTCTACATCGACGCGGATGTCGAAATGATCCGGCCGCTGAACCTTTTGGAAAACGAAGGCGACCGCCTCATCATCGGTTACATGTATGATTGCGCTCTCGGCACCGCCATCGTCTATAGTCCGCCCGGTCATCCGGTGCTCGGCGCGATTCTTGCTGAATATAACAAGGTCAGGGAGGACGCCTGGCCGGTCAGCAATTCGATTTTCACGGACTATTTCATCAATCATCTGCCCGGCTTCCGTTTGGATGGAAAGCGATGGGTTAATCAGGAACGGCGGGTTTCAGTGTATCCGAAGGAATTCTTCGAACAACCCGCCTATCGAAAGGAGACTGGAATGACCATCCACCACTGCAGCGGTTCGTGGATGCCAGAGAACGCCAATGCAGACTACAAGGTTACCACCGGCACGTCATCACACCGAAGCAAATGGATCCGGCGCAAAATCCGGACATTCGTTGCCCTCATCCGTTCAGAATACCTGCCGGCTCATATCCGCGCGAGGTTTGGACTCGGATCGACCGTGAAAACGCCGTGGAAAATACAATGAACTACGCAGTGAAACTGGGTATCTACTCCGGATCGGATCCAAGGCTGCCCACAACGTGGAGTGGCACGCCTGCAAATTTGATCGGAGCGTTGGAGAAGCACGGAGATTCCCTGCCCTGTTATCACGCAGAGCCATCGCTTGGAAGAGGACTCGCCGCAACTTTTCTGGAGAGGGCGTCCCCAGCCTCCGCACTGTTTTCCAAAATAGGCGCGCGCCACTTGGTGGACAATCTGACTCGTTACTTCCACCAGCAGGGCTGTGACACCGTGCTGCATATTTCCGGAGAGCATCTTCCCCATCCGGGTTGCGATACGCGACTGAGGCACATGGTCTTCATCGACTCGACCTTCGAACAATTCCTGATGCCGTGGTTCAAGGAGCGCTACCAGCGCCGCTCCCGAGTCGTGAAATGCTTACTGGACATCGAGATGCGACGCCGCAACCGCTGCTACCGGGAATCGCTTGCATCCATCGATCATTTTTTTGTGACCACAGATTGGGTGAGAGAAAGCCTTGTGAGCAGCTATGGCATCGCAGGGAAACGAATTACCACCTGCTATACGGGGACCGGTAATATTTCCCGCATCGCAACAATTAGGGATTCCGCCCATCCGAAGATCTTATTCGTCGCCCGACACAACTACCTGAACAAAGGGGCGTCCCTCCTGCTGGAGGCGTTCCGATTGATCCGCAAGAAACATGAACATGCGGGGTTGGTTCTGGTGGGCCCCGATCGCGCCGGATTGGGAATTCCAGAATCGGAGGAGAGGGTCATCGTCCATCCTTTTCTCGAATGGCAGGAACTCGAGCGACTGTTCAATAGCGCGAGCCTTTTCGCGATGCCTTCGCTTTATGAACCCTATGGTCTGGTTTATTTGGAGGCGATGAAGTGCGGCACGCCTGTCGTTTGTTCATCCACCGGCGGCATGTCATCCATCGTCCGGGACCAGGACTGTGGATGGATCCTGGATGAGCGACAGCCACAGAAGCTTGCAAACATCCTGGATCAGGCGCTGTCTGATCCCGACAAATGCGTTGCCATGGGACACAAGGGACAGAGCTTTGTGGAAGCCAATTGTTCCTGGGAAAAATGTGCGGAGAAAATCCAGCGCGTATGTGCGGGATGATTCTCCGGTAGCGCGGTTTTGATAAAACCGCATGTGAATGAGGGGAGAATGAAAGGTTCTTCGTCGTCCAGGCATGACGCTTTTGAGGCGATTTTCTGGTGAATTGGTCGGAAACCCCATAAAAACAGCCTCTATCGGTAGAAATCCATGGAATTAAGAGCTTTGGGTCTTGAGCGAAGGTTGCGAGGGCTGGAGATCGCCGGATCAGGCTGGATTTCGAGGCGTTTTCCGATCAGGGCTATACATTCCCGTCATGCGTTGACGACGAAGAGCCCAAAATTTACGATGCGGCCACCGCTGGCACCCTGCTTTATTCCGAATCCGTCGGCGATGTGACCACCGATGCCAACGGCGTCTATGGATTCCAGTTTGGGGCCAGCGGCGCGGGTAATCCGCCAAGCATCTCCACCGTACTCGCCGCTTCTGTCGAACAATGGCTGGAACTCACGGTCGATGGCGTCGCTCAAGCACCGAGGCAGAAAATCCTCGCCGTGCCATTCGCCTTGATGGCAGGCGGGCTTCCCGACGGAGCCATTTCCTCGTCAATGATTGCGGATGGTGCGGTGAATCTCGGAAATCTTTCACCGGGTGTGGCGGCTTCAATCAATGCGGGGCTTGCTTTGCCGAGCGCAGAAGATATCAGAGCTGCTTTGGCATACACACCAGCGAACAAAGCAGACCTCGGCACGGCGGCGACTGCGGACGTGGACAATGCGACGATCAACGCCACCATCGCAACGAATCCGGCGGCCAGCAGAAATGCCATGAGGGCAGCTCAACAATACGGGACGTATGGGGGGACGTATGCGGATTTTGCCTATCATTCCGAAACAATATCCGTAGCGCATGGGGCAGAATCCAACGGTTTTGCTTGCCACGCGTTTCCCTCGCTGATTAAATTTTCAGATGGTTTTTTGCTGAGTTATATGACATCAGCCAGCCACGCAGACAGGCGCGGCAGCGTTGTCATAAAAAAAGCAAGGATGGGAAAACGTGGACAGAGACCCACCGTTTTCGGCACTGGATGCGCTCATTGTAAAACCGTGAAACATCTGATACTCATCGCATGTCTTCTCGCCACGCTCATCGAACTGGCGTTGAGTTGTGAGGTGGTCGTGTCATGGCACGTCTCGTCGGACACGGTGCCTGCAGCGGAGCAAGGTGTCGGCGGGCGGGTGTGGCACCGCGCTACTCTTCTGACATCCAGCAACTCAACATTTGCCACCGTTACGCTGGACAATACCTCTACCACGATCACCACCACGGCCATCTCCGCCGCCGGAGAGTCCCCTCCCATGACTGTCGCACATTACCTTCTTCCTGGGACACCTCATTGAGACCCAACATGAAATTCTCCATCATCACCCCGAGTTTCAACCAGGGACGTTTTCTGCCGGATTGTGTGGAAAGCGTTCTTTCGCAATCAGGCATCGAGGTGGAGCATATCGTCACCGACGCGGCTTCGACCGATGAAACCCTTGAAGTTCTGGCCCGGTATCCGCTTCTGAAATGGACGAGCGAACCGGACGCCGGCATGAGCGATGGAATCAACAAAGGGGTTCTGCGTGCAACGGGTGACTGGCTGATGTGGCTGAATTGTGATGATTTTTTGCTGCCTGGTGCGCTGGAGAGTGTCGCCCGGTTTATCCATGCGAATCCCGATGTGGACATCGTTCACGGTGATTGTGTGTTCGTCCGGGAGGACAAGTCGGTCATCCGCCGGAAATACGATCATCCGGTGGATGAAGCCACGCTGCTGTTCGTGGGATGTTTCATCCCATCAACCTCCACCTTTTTCAAACGTCGGATCATCGACGAAGGCAACTTGTTGGACACTTCCTACAAGGTTTGCATGGATTGGGAATACTACCTGCGGCTGATCCGTCGTGGATTCAGGTTCGGCTATCTGCCCGAAGCGCTGGCCGGATTCCGCTGGCATGGGACCAATACCAGCCTGGTCCACCTCAAGAGAGGCGACGATGAGGCACTGACCCTGCAACGCCAACACATGGCCGAACGGCACATGAATCCATTGCTCGCAAATGCGTGGGTTCTGCGGATCTTGCGGCGGTTCTTCCAGGTCCGGCGGATCGTCCAAAGGATCGCCATCCACGGCAGGGTCCGTTGAAATTGGCTGCCCAAATAAGAATGGCATTCACTTGCGGTTTCGATCTCCGGTTTTGCACTCAGTATTAATATCCAACATTCAGAATCTCCTCCCCTACTCGACATGCAGACATTCCGCTACATCATTCTTGGGGCCGGGCCTAGCGGGCTGGCTCTGGCACACACTTTACGGGATCGCGGCGTGCCGCTCTCCGAGGTCCTTGTTCTGGAAAAGGAAATCACGGCAGGTGGGCTGTGCCGGAGCGAGATCGTGGATGGTGCGCCACTTGACATCGGTGGCGGGCATTTCCTCGACGTCAAACACAAGGACGTGCTTGATTTGCTATTCCGGTTCATGCCGGAGTCCGAATGGAACCGACATGAACGCGTGTCCAAAATCCATCTCCGCGCTCAGATGGTGGACCACCCGCTTGAGGCGAATCTCTGGCAGTTCAACACGGAGACCCAAGTCGATTACTTGGAGTCCATCGCGCAGGCCGGCTGTGTCCGTGGCACCGCGGCTCCCGAATCCTTCGCCGCATGGATCCGCTGGAAGTTCGGTGAGAGAATCGCCGACGATTACATGCTGCCCTACAACCGCAAAATCTGGTCAATGGACCCGGATTTGCTTGGCACCTATTGGCTTCACAAGTTGCCCAATGTCTCCTTCCGTGAGACGCTGCACAGTTGTATCGAGGGCAAGCCCTATGGCAGCCTCCCCGCCCACGGGGTTTTTTTGTATCCCAAAGAACACGGCTACGGCGAAGTCTGGCGGCGAATGGCCGAGGCTCTGGTTGATTCGATCCAGCTTGGAGTGGACATCCAATCCTTCGATCTTGCAACCCGGACCATTAACGGCACTTGGCAGGCTGATCATGTGTTCAGCTCGGTGCCATGGCATGCATGGCTGAACTGGACGACTCTTCCGGATGCCGTGCGGGACGATATCAATGCCTTGTGCAATGTCGGCATCGACATCGACTACATCCCGGAAACCCTCGATAGTCAGGCGCACTGGATTTACGAACCGGACGAGGAATTGCAGCACCATCGCAAACTGCTACGGTCGAACTTCAGTCCGGGAGCCAGGGGGTATTGGACGGAGAGCAATCACCAGCGGAGTCAGGCAGCAGATGGCTGGAGGCACACCAACCCCTATGCCTATCCGGTCAACACCATCGACAAGCCCGCGAGAGTCTCCCGGATCCTGGAATGGGCCACGACCCAGAATATCACGGGATTCGGGCGCTGGGGCACTTGGGACCACATGAATTCAGATATTGCGGTGAAAAATGCCATCGCCCTGGGAATCGCCACCGCGGTCAATACCCGGTAAGGCAGCTCCGGCCGCTCCCCACCCATTTTAACTTCTTCCGCCGGAGGCTGTTCTTTGTCTTCTTAAGGATTATCCATTTCATGATAAGCCCTTGAACCGCCATGCGGCGGACAAGTGGGCGCGGCGAGGCCGACCACGCCCAACCTTTTCAGCTTTTCAGCATTTCAGTTTTTGCCTCCACGTTGTTCCGGCCATGCCAGTTTGAGCTTCGCTTGATATTCCATGTTCGCTATAGCTCACATCGCATTCATCATTTACCCCTCAATGGATTTCACCATCGTCACCGCCAGTTACAACTAAGGTCACTACATCGGAGAGTGCCTGGAAAGCGTGGCGAATCAGATGGATGTCCACAAGGAGCGGCGGAACGTGTCCGCCGATGAGAATGATTTGACGCTGAGTGGAGCGTCACCCGAGTCACCGTCCATCCTCAAGGGCGATCATGCATCGCCCCTCCTTGTGTCACCTTCGAGCATCTGGTGATGGATGCGGGGTCCATGGATGATACCGCCGAGGTAGTGGCTCGATTCCCGCATGCTTCGTTCTTCCAAGAGCCCGACAAGGGGATGAGCGATGGCATCAACAAGGGCTTTCTCAAGGCGCAGGGTAAATGGGTGATGTGGCTCAATGCCGATGATCGGCTCAAGCCCGGAGCGTTGAAGGCCGTAATAGAATTCGCAGAGGCAAACCCGGATGCGGATGTGATCTACGGCGGCTGGGATTACATGGATGGCGAGGGAAAGTTCATCCGCCGCATGCCCGCGATTCCCTTCGACCGGCGGATTCTCGTGCAATAGGGGTGTTATATCGGCTCAACCGCGTGTTTTTACCGGCGCGAGACCATGATCGCGGAAGGTCACTTGCTGGACATCGATTTTGGATTCTGCATGGACGGCGAGTATTACGCGCGGCTCGCCCACCTCGGGAAACGCTTCCTCCACACGCCCGAGATCCTAGCCGACTTCCGCCTGCATGACGAGAGCATCAGCCAGAAGAGCCTTGGCAAGAATGACATGAAGAATGTGCTGCGCATGCAGCGCCAGGCAGCCGAACCCCGGGCGCTCCGCCGGATGTATGGCATCAAACCCTTCAAGGATGAGAACCTGAGCCTCGTGGTGGACGGGCTGTTGTATCATGTGTTCCGGCTGAAAAAGGGGATTCTCAGGTGGAGGAGCAGGTTATAATTTTAAATTTTGGATTTTAAATTTTGGATTTTGGATGGGTGGGGACCGCGCGTTCATTCGCTTCTAATCCGTATCGACGCTCACAGAGCGCCGATACAAGCCTTACATTCAACAACCAAAATTCGACACACGAAATTTTCACTTCCTGCCTTTCCAGCACAAGCCAAAGCGGGCTAACTGGACCACCAGCCACTTGGCGACACAATGCATACATCCCGGTGCATGCAACCGATACCAATCGGTCCGAATTTCCCATTTCCGCTTCTCCATTCCGGCTTTTCACATATCCTACGCTCATGAATTCACCCGAATCCATCATACGCACTATTCGTTCACTTGAGGGTGAACTGCGTTCCGCAGGGGTAGCGAAACTCTGGCTTTTCGGCTCAGCGGCCAGGGGGGAAGCTGATGCCAGGGACTTGGATTTCCTGGTGGAATTCACCACGCCGCCCACGTTGACCGGTTTCATGGGCCTCAAATTCTTCCTCGAAGAGCAACTCCACATGCCGGTCGATCTCCACACCCGCAGTTCCTGCCCGGACCGATTCATGCGTCGCATCCAGTCTGATCTTCTCCATGTCGCGTGATCCCCAACTACGACTCGAGGACATCCTTGAAGCGGCTCTTGCCATTGAAACCTACATTCAGGGTTTCACCTACGAAACATTCCACTGCGACAGGCGCACTGTTGACGCGGTGATTCGCAATCTCGAAATCATCGGAGAAGCGGTAAAATACCTTCCAGAGGAAATGACGGGACAATTTCCTGATATTCCCTGGAGAGCAATTGCCGACTTTCAGGACATCCTGGCCCATTGCTATTTCAGGACCGAAGATTCCATCATCTGGGATTCCGCAACCATTCAAAATCCTACATTGGTAGCCGCCGTAAAAAAACTGCTCCATGTCTGAATCAGCCCGCCCACTTATGGCAGGCGTGAAGCCGTCCCTGCTGGGACCACGTGTCTCCAGACTCGCTCTTTCTGAATTCTATCGTGGTGCAATCCTCTTCCATTCAAAATCCAAAAATCTTGCCCTCCACGCCTCACATTCTCCTGATGGGACAAACACCGCCGCCGTGGCACGGGCAGGCGGTGGCGACGCAGATTCTGTTTGATCACGATTGGCCGGGCTTCGAGGCGCACCGGCTGCGCATGGAGTTCAGTGAGGAAATGGAGGAGGTGGGACGTTTCCAATGGAAGAAGATCGTCCATCTTTTCCATTTGATCCGGGAGGCCAGGCGCATTCTGAAAACGCATCCCGGGTGCGTGCTGTTTTACCCACCGGCGAGCGCGAAATGGATCCCATTTCTCCGGGACATCGTGTTCCTTGGTTGTGTGAGACGCCTCGCCGGCTCCACGGTGTTCATTTTCCATGCCAGCGGCCTACCGGTATTCGCGGGCAAGGGCCTCATCCGGCGCTTGATGGCGCGCCTTGCCTATCACCATGCCGAAGTCGCCCTGGAGGTGGCTCAGGAACTGGTGCCGCCCCACAAGGTCTTCGCCGCCCGATCGTGGCAGTGGTGCCCCTGCGCCATCGAGGTTCCGGAGAAAACACGCCTCCCCCGTCTCAGCGGCGGGCCGCTGACAGCGCTCTTCGTCGGCAGCCTGCAGGAGGGCAAGGGAGTGCTGGAAATTCTCAAGACCGCATCCATTCTCAAGACGCAGGGGAAACAGGGCGACTTCCGGTTCCGCGTCGTCGGCAAGTGGTTCTCCAACGATTTCGAACAAGACGTCCGCCATCTGAGAGGCGAATTGGATGTTGAAGACATGGTGGAGCTGGCCGGGCAACTGACCGGTGATGCGAAATGGGACGCCTATTTCGCAGCGGATGTCTTTTTCTTTCCCACCCACTATGAGTCGGAAGCCACACCAATCGTTCTGATGGAGGCGCCGGGCGCCGGATTGCCCTTGATTTCAACCCAATGGGCGGGAATTCCTGCGATGCTCGACGGCTGTCCGACCGCATATCTCCTGCCGGTGCGCTCTCCCGCCGCCTACGCGGAAACCTTGCTGGAATTCAAAGCGAGGATCGATCAAGGAGCCGATGACGAGCAAGCGTCCAAGAGGTTCTACCATGAGCGCTTTCTGCCACGTCGTTTCATCGAGCGGGTGGAGAAGGCGTTCCGCGCTGCTACCAAGGGTGGAACCTGTAGCGTCGGTGTGTCACCGTCGCCGGATTCGGGTGGGGACGGACCGCCACCGGCGGTTATGGATTGCCGCCATATATCCGATGACCTTCCAAGCGCTTCGACGGTCATAGACCGCCGCTGCAGTAATGAATCTTCTTCTCTTCCATCCAAAACTCAAAATCCAACATCCAAAATTTCCATCTCCGTCTATCTCGCGGACCAGAATCCGGGACATGACCGGAGTTTCGGGATTTCGCGGATGTCGCAGGTGGTATTGGAATCGCTACAGGCGACAGGGCAGGTGGAGATCGAGGCGGTTTCCTCAAGAACCTCGCAGCAGGCCCCCGGATGCGTGGCATCCAGCCGCATGCTGCCCTGGGGAACCCGCCGGAAATGGGTAAGACTCTTCACCGACCACTTCCATCCCCTGTTCCAGAAAGGCGATGTGCCACCAGATGTGTATTATTTCCCGAAAGGATATCTGCCGCTGGTGCATCAGTTCTGTCAGCCGTCCGTGGTGACGATCCACGACACCATCATCCAGTATGACGAGGACCATTATCCCAAATGGCGCAAACCCTGGGAATATGCCTACTGGGCGAAGCTGCTGAAGCACACGCTGAGGCGCTCCGACCGGATCCTGACCGTTTCGGAATCCTCGAAGAAACAGATCCTCGATTTCATGGAGCGGCACGAAATACCGTTCAAGGAAATCACTGTCACCTATGAGCCATGCCTCTTCGAGAAACTGCCCCAACCGGAAGATCCTGAGAAGGAAAACTATGTGATTCACCTGGCGTCCTGCGAGCCGCACAAACGCACGGCCCACCTGATTCGCTGGTGGCATGAGGCGGAATCCGAAGGCAGGAATCTTCCAATGCTGCACCTGATCGGAACGGTGCCACCGGAGGTGGAGCCCTTGCTGGCCAGTTCCCACAGCATCGTGAAACGCCCATTCCTTGAGGATGCCGCGCTACAAGCCGCTTATTGCGAGGCCCGGGCGCTGATCCTGCCCTCCGAAATCGAAGGCTTCGGTCTGCCGGCGCTGGAGGCTTATTATCTGGGAACACCGGTGTGTTATGTGAAGGGAACCTCGGTGGAGGAGGTCCTGGGAGTGGCCACTAACAAGGGTGGATTCTCATTGGACAGGGCCGATTCCCTCTTCGCGGCGCTGGACGAAGTCATGGCCATGACTCCGGACGAGATCCGCGAATGCGGACTTACGTTGCGCGAAACCTATGCGGCGGAGAGAGTCGCGGAGAAGATGCTTATAGTTTTTCACGCGGTGAAAAACCGCAATTTTGAATGATGAATTTTGAATTTTGAACGATCCAAGAAGAGAATGTGTCTTTTTCAAAAAACTTATGAATTCGCATCTCATGTCATGAAATGGGCCAATACTGTTTCACGAACGACGTGAGCAGTGCATTTCAAATTCATAACCCAAAATCAAACATCCAAAATCAATCCGGTGATTCGTATCATTCTCCGCGGCCGGACCGGCAACAATCTGTTCCAGTATGCGCTGGGACGGGCGTTGGCGGAGAAGCATGGAGTGCCACTGGTGTTGGACGCCTCATGGTTCAATGCGGAGGGCTGGGCGGAAGTATCGCATTTCCTCAAACTGCCGATCCGCGCGAAGGTCCTGCGGCGCTTTTCGCCGCTCTCCCGTGCATTGCGCAAATTCTTCCAGAGGCATTACTGGGAACTGCTAGGCGTGCCGGCCCTGCGCGAACCGGCTGATGACCAGTCCTTCGACCGGACATTCGCGGAAGCGCCGCCCGACTGCATGTTGAACGGATTTTTCCAGACACCGCTTTATTTTGAAGGCATCGCGGATTCACTGCGTTCCGAGCTGAGATCGCTTTTCAAGGATGCCGTGCAAGTGCCGGAAGATCTCCGCGAGCGCCTGACCCTATCCGACTCGGTGGCGGTTCATGTCAGGAGAAAGGATTATCTGGACATCCCGGTCTTCCAAGTCTGCGACGAAAACTACTACCACAAATCTATGGATAGAATGCGCGCCCGCATGCCGGCCTCGCGTTTTTTCATCTTCTCGGACGACCCCGATTGGTGCCGTCTGAAGTTCCGCGAAGCCGACACCGAAGTGATCGACTCCGGAGTCGCCGCGAAAAATCCGCTGCATGACCTCCATTTGATGAGTCTGGCCAGCCATCACATCATCGCCAACAGCAGTTATTCATGGTGGGCTGCATGGCTGGGCGACAAACCCGGCCAACAAGTAATCATTCCGGAGCGCTGGTTTTCCGGCGGGATCAAAGCGCCGATGGAAGAGAAGATGTGGAAGTGAACCGCTGTGCTCCGGCCATGCCAGCCAGGCTTCGTTAGTTATTGCCAAGCCGCTGCAAGCGGCCACCACATTCCGGACCAGAGGCAACCGAAACACCGACATGCTACGCTCCATCCTGCGAAATGCCGGCATCAGGCCGGACCACTTGATCCGCTCGATCCTCGGTTGGCCACGCTATGCCCGCGGGCGCTCCGCTTTCAGGCGGCTGTCGGCAGCTGATGACATGCCATGGGGTCGTGAACTGCCCATACTGACCGAGTGGGATGAACAAAGCGGCTCGTTAGGCGCCTATTTCCACCAGGATCTAACTGTTGCCCGGTGGATTCACGAGGCAGGCCCAAGCCGTCATGTAGACGTGGGATCACGGCTGGATGGGTTCATCGGCAACCTTGCCGTGTTCCGGGAGGTGGACGTTATCGACATCCGCCCGCAAACCCAGGCTGTCCGCAATGTCAGATTTCATCAACTCGACCTGATGGCAGATCTTCCCGCGGAATGGACCAACTGCACCGACTCCTTATCCTGCCTGCACACCATCGAGCATTTCGGACTCGGGCGATACGGTGACAAGATCGATCCGGCCGGGCATTTGAAGGGGATCGAACGGTTGCAGGCGATGGTCGCTCCGGGTGGAACGCTGTATCTATCCACCCAGATCGGTCGCGAGCGGATCGATTTCAACGCCCACCGGGTCTTCGCGCCAGCAACCGTGCTTTCGTGGTTCTCCGACGGATGGCAAATCGAGAGGTCCGCAGTCATCGATGATGCGTGCCAAGTGAGCGAAGGAGCCGATGCGGGACTATTGAAACAGGCGCATTGCATGACAGGCGTCGGCATCGTCGCGGCGAGGAAGCGTGGATGATCTTGAATGTTGAATTTTAAGTTTTGAATTGGAGATACATCGTAAAAAACCGGTCGCATTCTGGTTGTTGATCTGCCTATTGATCTGGGCGACCGGCGCACAGTTGCACAACGCCCTTTCATGGGGCCGCGACAGCTATCAAATCACCGAATGGCTGATCAATTATGCGGGCGGTTTTGTCCGCCGCGGCCTACCCGGAACGTTGATCGGTATGGTCTCGAACGCGACCGGCATCCAGGCCAACCACCTCGCCATCATATCGGGACTCGTCTGTTATCTCCTGCTTGTGGTCTGGCTCCTGCTCCGCGCCACACCCATCTTTCCGGCAGTGCTCATTTTGTCCTGCGTCGCAATGGGAATTCCCGCTTATCAGGACTCGATCGTCCGGAAGGATTGCCTGGGTCTGCTTTTTCTTCTCGGATGTCTCGCAGTGGATCGCGGCAGGCTGCCAGGCCCCCTCAGGCTCCTGATTCTCAACCTGCTTGTTGGAACGGCCATCCTTTGTCACGAATCCTTTGTCTTCCATGCCGTTGCCGGATTCCTCCTGCTCGGTTCCCGGGATCAGGCATCGATGGCGGGCATGAATTTCCCACGCCGGATGCTTGCCCTGCTGCCGGCGGGAATCTGCTTCCTTCTCACCGTCATCCACCATGGCAGCCCCGAACAAGCGGCGGCGATCAACGATTCGTGGATGCCTCTATGGCGGACCATCGAGCCCGGCAACCCGGCACTGGCGACGCCCGATGCCGCGATCGAAGCCCTGGGATGGACATCGGAACAAGGGCTTTCCCTGAGCCTCTACATGCTGACTACGGGATGGTATCAGCCGACGGCGTGGGCGATGGTGTTCGGCATCACATTCGTGCTTGTGGTGCTGTTCACGGACCGGAGCTCGGACCGCGAGGGCCAGGCGGCCATGCAGTCCCGGATCCAGGTGACGGCGCTCCTGCTGGCGCAGTTGTTGTTCATCTCCCCGCTCTTCCTGTTGGGAGTGGATTACGGAAGATGGCTGTTCCTTTGGGTGGTGAGTTCGATGATGTTACACACTTTTGGTCGCAGGGCACCCGCCCGGGTGGAAACATGGGTCGCCAGGGCATTCACCATCGCACGGGTTCCCGAACTGATTGCCCGGGTGCCGGCAAGGGACTGGTATCTATTGTGTTTCGGGGTTCCCGTTTGCTGGAATCTCCATGATTTTCTTGTCGCCAGCCCGCTGAGCCGCCATTTCGAAATCATCCGCTCGTGGCTTTGACCCGGCTAGGTTCCACAGATTCACCCGCCATCATGGCATCCTTATATCCTAACAACTGGGCGGCAGTAATTCCGCTAGCCAACGAAGAGGCCGATTTCCCGGAATTTTCGCAAGCCCTGGCTCTGGTGATGGATGCCGTGGAGGGAGGTACGGTGTATTTCATCATCGACCGTGTTTCGAATGACCGGACCCTCGAATGCTGTGAGGAACTGGGCAGGCGCGATCCAAGGTTCAAAACGAGATGGATACCGGAAAACCGGAACGTCGTGGACGCCTACATCAACGGCTTCAGGGAGGCTCTGAAGGACGGCCATGAGATCATCATTGAAATGGACGGGGGCCTGTCCCATGACCCGCGGGCGATCCCAGCATTTTTGAGAGCTCTGAACGAAGGCAACGATTGCGCGTTCGGAAGCCGCTACATCAACGGCGGATCGATGGTGGACTCACCTTTCAAACGTCGCCTTCTCAGCAAGGGGGGGACCATCCTCGCGCGCATCCTGCTGGGGGCGAAGCTCGCGGACATGACATCCGGCTTTCAGGCGTTCCGGCGCTCCGTCCTGCTCAAGGTGGTGGCCTACCCGCTGCGTTCCAGGGCGCATTTCTATCAAACAGAACTGCGGCACCTGCTGCGGAAACAGAAACTGATTGAAGTTCCGATCCACTACCGGGCCCCCTCTCCGCGGGTATCACGGGGTGCCATCCGCAATTCCGTGAACGTCCTGTTCCATTACTTCCTGCGGCGGCTTTCGGGAAGGTCGCATGAAATACGATGACTTTGGAAATGCACACGCACAGCACCAAACCGGATCCCTTGGAGGCGACCCCGGAAACCCATAAATATTTTCCGGGCAGCATCCCGGGAGATACCTGCATGGTGTCGTTGTTCTTTTTCGGGCTTACCCTGCTAGGCTTTATTTCCATCATGGTGATGAACCGAGGAGTATTCACCTACACGCTGGATGATCCCTACATCCATCTTGCGGTAGCAGAGGAACTGGCAACGAGCGGTCACTACGGTGTGAACCCCGGCGAGGTATCGGCCCCTTGTTCGAGTCCGCTGTGGCCATTTCTGATGGTTCCGTTCGCTCGTCTCCCCGGTTTTACGCTTGTTCCCTTGATGGTGAACGTGGCGGCGGCGTTCATGACCGCGCTGCTGGCTCTCGGTCGCGTGCGGATGCTGGTGCCATGCAAGCATGGCGACCGCTCGGGGGCGATTCTCCGGGCGGCGGTGGTGGCCGGGTTCCTGCTCGCCACCAATGCCGTCGGTCTTGTTTTCACCGGCATGGAGCACAGCCTGCAGATACTTCTAGCCGTGCTGGTCGTGGAAGGAATGCTGCGACTGGCCGAGCGATTCCCACCAGGAAAGGTGTTCTACCTGGCAGTCGTCATCGGACCGTGGGTGCGCTACGAAAACATGGCGCTCACCCTCGCTGCCGTGATCCTGTGTTTCGCCTTGGGGCGGCGGCGGCAGACCTTTCTGCTCGGAGCTGCCGCGCTCACGGGCCTGGTCGTTTTCAGCGGCTATCTGGTTTCGCTGGGCTTGTCACCGATCCCGGCATCCATCACCGCGAAGTCAACCTTTGTCGGTGAAGAACCCGTTATGGCCGCCTTGAAGAATTTCAAGCATTCCATCGGCCTGGGCAGAGGAATGATCGTGGCGCTGGGCGTGTCCCTGCTGGCCGGCATCGCGCTGGCATGGCGGGGTGATAGAGCCTGGTGCCTCGCCATGAGCTGTCTTGCATTGGCCGGATTCCTGCACCTGATCGCGGGAGCTTACGGATGGGTGAACCGCTATGAAATCTACATTCTCGCCGCGCTGATCTGGGGACTTGCCGCGATCACGGGGAAAATCCTGGAAAGCTTGCGGATCAATCCAGGCCGGCGACTCGGGTGGGCTCTCCTGCCATTGGTGCCCGTCATCGGGTTTCCTTATCTCGTCGGTTTGATGATGCTGCCACTGGCGGCCAACAACATTTACGAACAACATTACCAGATGCATCGCTTTGCCGCCGATTACTGGCGCAGGCCTGTCGCGGTGAACGATCTGGGCTATGTGAGTTTTCGGAATGATCCGTATGTTCTGGATCTGTGGGGACTTGCCTCGCCGTTGGCCCTGAAGGCCAGGATGAACAATGAGGACCCCGCCTGGATGAACGTCCTAGCCGAGAAACATGGCGTCGAACTGGCAATGATTTATTCCGCGTGGTTTCCCGTCCTTCCCACGGGCTGGAAAAAAGTGGGAGCGCTGCGGCTCTCCCGGAAGCTGATCACTCCGGCGGGCAGCGAGGTTTCCATTTACGCGACGAATCCCAAGGCCTTACCTGAAATCACGGAAGCCCTGGATCGTTTCCGAAAATCCCTGCCGCGAGAGGGAATGCTTGAGATTTTCGCACCGTGAAATCCATCCTGGTCCAGCGCCCACTGGTCTCGAATGTAGCTTCAATTACCGCATACGCATGCAAACCGCCCTCGTCGTCACCTCCATCAATCCGCCGAACGCCGCGCTTCGCGAATTGGCGTCCGGTTGCATCATGCACGAATGGGATTTCGTGTTGGCCGGAGATTCCAAAAGCCCGGCGAGCTTCCATCTGGATGGATGCCGTTTCCTGAGTCTGGAGACGCAGCGCCTGAGCGGGTTTTCATCAGGAGTCACCTGCCCGGAAGGTTCCTACACCCGCAAAAATATCGGCTATCTGGAGGCGATGCGGGCGGGAGCGACCGTGATCGTGGAGACGAATGACGACAATCATCCGCGACCGGAATTCTGGCAGCACCGGAAAGCGGAAATGGAATGTCGGCCGGTGGAAACGGACGGTTGGGTGAACGCTTATCGCTACTTCAGCGAAAGTTTCATCTACCCGCGCGGCCTGCCGCTCCCCAATGCGAGGGACGAAGTTCCCGAGGCGGGCCTTTCAGGAATTCACATGTGCCCGGTCCAGCAAGGGCTGGCGGATACGGATCCGGATGTGGACGCGGTCTATCGCATGCTCTTTCCCCTACCCTTTCACTTCGAGGCCGCACATGACCCCGTGCTGCTCAGGAATGGCTCCTGGTGCCCGTTCAACAGTCAGAACACGACGTTCTTCCAGGGCGCGTTTCCCCTGCTCTATCTTCCCGCGAGATGCAGCTTCCGAATGACTGACATCTGGCGGAGTTTCGTCGCGCAACGGGTGTTGCAGGCAAAAAAGCAGGGAGTTCTCTTCCACGGCCCCACCGTCTGGCAGGAGCGCAACGATCACGATCTTCACCGGGACTTCACGGACGAACTGCCGGGCTATGTGAACAATGCGAGGATGCGCGAGGAATTGGCCGCCCTGCCACTGAAGGCGGACGACTCGATCCGGAACATGATGGAGTCCTGCTATCAGACCCTGATCCGCCACGAGTGGGTAGGGAGCGATGAGGAGGTCCTCTTGCAGTCCTGGTTTGATGACCTCCGATCACTCGGCCAAATTTAAGATGGACGAAATTCCAACAGAATTCGCCAGGGAATGGCCCGAAGGCGTAAAGCCCTCCCGGGATCTTTGGATTCTGGCGCTGCTGCTGGCGTTCCCATCCACCGGATTCATCCAGAAATACAGCGGTGTTGCCGGTGTGGCCGTCTATGTGGCGGCGGTGATCGGGCTGCTTATCCTCTCCGCCCGCCTGGCGCGGCATCACGCCCCATGGCTGAGACTTCATTTCCGGGGACTCGCGATTCTGGCGATCTCGGGAATGATTGCGGGCTTCATAGTTCTGCATCCGATTGAGGATGGTCGCGGCCCTGGAAAAAGCAGTGATCGTGACGAAGGTCTCGAAATGGCCGTGACGAGGCTGGCCCATGGGGAAAGTCCATACTATCCCTCAAACCGGATCGCCGGGCCGCTGTCCGTGTTGCCAGGATCGATGTTGCTTGCGGCTCCGTTCGTGGCAATTGGAAACAGCGGCTATCAGAATGTGTTCTGGCTGGCGGCGTTCCTATTCGCCGCCAGCGCGTTCCTGAATGACAAGGCGGCGGCCCTATATGTTCTCGCGGTTCCACTGGCGGTCTCATTGTCGGCCCAGTATGAATTCGTCTCCGGCGGGGATTTGATCGCCAACGGGATTTTTGTCGCCCTGCTATTCCTGTTAGCGCTGAAATCGTGGAAAAATCCCTCGTCTTCCGGCTGGCAGCGGTGGCTGGCATGCGTGCTGGTGGGTGTGGCCCTTGCATCCCGCGCGAACTTCCTGCTGCTCCTTCCGCTTTTTGGTGCGGCGATGTGGAGAATGTCCGGCCTGAAAAACGCGTTGCTTGTCACCTTGCTTGCGGGCCTAGTCACCCTCTCCATCACCCTGCCGTTTTATCTGAACAACCCGGCGGGTTTTGCGCCGCTTGGATCCAGCAACAAGCTCAAGTATTGGGATCACATCCTGCCATGGGCGAGCATGGCGTTGATCGGAACGACCATTCTAGCTTCGCTGCTCGGATCACTATGGCTCTTGGTGGGGCGTAACCGGGAACCAATGACCTCCTTTTTCCGTTGCTGCGCGATTGTCACGCTGACTCCAATGATCGGCGCGGTGCTGGTTTCCTCCTGGGTCAACGGACACCCGGATTTCGGAATCATGAAGGATCGTTTCGGACTGATGTATGTGGCCTTCGCGCTTCTGGGCTGGGGCGGATGCGTGAGGGCGGAGCATCGCCAGATTGCGGAATGCCGCTGACTGGAATTTTGAATGTTGGATTATGGATTTATAAATTCAATGAGTTCGAAGGGGCTTTCCGCATCTCATTTCAGCATTTCAAATTTCAGTTCTCAGAATTTACCACCCCAATGCGCATCTTCACCTGCACTCCCGTGGCATTCGGCGGCGGCGCGGATTTTTTCGCGCGCGACAGCGGCTTGTTGTGCAGGGGGTTTCAGGCAATCGGCGTGGACTCACGGGCGGTGATGCCGGGCGGGCGAAAGCCGGAGGATGAGGCCGATTTGATCCGGACGGAATATCAGAACCTCGAAGCGGCGGAGTGGTGGCGGGCGCAGCACCTGGATGGTGTGGTGCTCTATTCCTGGGGGCGGCCGAAGTTCAGGAAAGTGGCGGCAGCAATCCGTGATGCGGGGATTTTCCTGGTACTCAGCCAGGACAGCTGCGGCTTGGTGAGTCCGCTGACGGGCTTCTGCGACTGGTTGCACGCGCAATGGATTTATGGCGGACAGGGACGCGGCTTGGCTGCATGGCTGCGATTCATCAAGCTCACGCTGCACAGGATGAGTATAGGACTCCTGCTAAGCGACCCATTGCGAGCGCGGCATTTGAAGTGCGGAAATGTCATTTCCTGCGTCTCGCCCGGGGCGGCGGAACACTACCGGAAGCTTTGCATGCACTATGGCGGCCCCGGACTTACTGACCGAGTGGTGGTCATTCCTCATGCGGTGGAGTCGAAATTTTCCCATCAAGGCAGTCCCAGGAAACGACAGGTGGTGTGCGTTGGCCGCTGGAGTGATGAAATCCAAAAACGCTCTCATCTTTTAATGAAGGTGATGGACTCGCTGCTGGCCACGGATGGGACGGTCGAGGTCGCCATCGCAGGCAAGGCAACGCCCGCGATGGAGTCGTGGCATGGTTCCCTGCCCTTAGCCCGACGCAAGCGGGTGAGCATGAGAGGATTCCTGAGTCGCGATGAATTGGCGGAGCTGCTGCGGGAATCGCAGGTGTTCTACAGTCCGTCGGCCTATGAAAGTTTCGGAATCGCGGCGGCCGAAGCCTTGTGTTCGGGCTGCTCGGTGGTGGCCGGGCGCTCGGTCACGATGCCGAGCTTCGATTGGTTCGTGTCGGAGAACTCGGGAAGATTGGCCGATAATGACGGCTGCGAGGGTCATGCGACGGCCTTGCACGAGGAGTTGGAAACCTGGGCAAAGGGAGATCGGGATGCGCGGGCCATTTCCGAAATCTGGTGCGAGCGCCTACATGCGGACAAGGTGGCGGCGAGCGTGGTGGGGATGATGGATTTATGATTTTTGAATTTCGTGCTTAGTGTTTTCTTCCCATGCATTTCACCATCATCACCCCGTCGTTGAACTATGGCAGGTTTCTGGGCGATTGCCTGGAGAGCGTGGCGGCGCAAATGGCAGCATCCAAGGAGCGGCGGAACGTGTCCGCCGATGTGGATGATTTGTCACCGGGTGGCGCTTCACTCGATCCGGTGTCTGCCCATCCTCTAGGGCGATCATGCATCGCCCCTCCTTGTTTCACGCTCGAGCATCTGGTGATCGATGGCGGCTCGACGGATGACAGCGCGGCGGTGGCGGCGGGATTTCCGCACGCCGTGTGGACGCGGGAACCCGACCAGGGCATGAGCGACGCGATCAACAAGGGTTTCGACCGCGCCAAGGGTGAATGGGTGATGTGGCTCAATGCGGACGACCGTCTGAAGCCAGGCGCACTGGCGGCGATGCTGCCACTGCTGGAAACAACCAAGGCGGATGTGGTCTATGGCGACTGGGATTTCGTGGATGAAGGCGGTGCCTTCCTGCGCCATGTGAAATCGTTGCGCTGGTCGCGCTTCGTGCATGTGCACCATCATTGTTTCATCGGATCGACCGCGGCGTTCTATCGGCGGGCTACGGTCATCGGCGAGGGACACCGGCTGCGGACCGACTTCCGCTACGTGATGGACGGAGAGTTTTACGCGCGGCTGGCGGCGGCCGGGATGAGCTTCGAGCACGTCCCGGTGACGCTGGCGGATTTCCGGATGCACGGAGGAAACCTATCGCAGCGCCACCGCGGAAAGAACCGCGACCTGGAGCGGATTCTCGCCGCGGAAAAACAATACATCGAATCGCGCGCGATCCGCCGGGCTTATGGCGTGACCTTGTTCGAAGAGCCTTACCTCAACGGGATCGTCGATGGAATCCTGTGGCTGGCGGCGAAGGGGTGGAAGGCGGTGAGGAGGAGTTTGAAGTTTTGAAAGTCTCTTAAATTGCACCCATGAAAAAAGTCATCACCTACGGCACCTATGATCTGCTGCACCGGGGACACATCAATCTTTTGAAACGTGCGAAGACCATTGGCGATTATCTCGTGGTCGGACTATCAAGCGATGAGTTCAATGCGGTGAAGCACAAGAAGTCCTTCTACTCCTATGAGGAACGCAAGCTGGTGCTGGAGGCGGTTCGTTACGTGGACGAGGTCATTCCGGAACACACCTGGGAGCAGAAGGCCCGGGATATCGTCGATCATGACATCGACGTCTTTGTGATGGGTGACGACTGGAGCGGGAAATTCGATCACCTCAAGGAGCTCTGCGAGGTGGTCTATCTGCCGCGCACCGATGGCGTGAGCACCACCCAGATCAAGGCCAGCCTTCGGGTTTCCGAGGACTCCAACATTGAATTTTCAGAGTGATCGGAATCGCGCGCATCATCAGCCAACTGGTTCACCGGTTTTCACCGAAGTGGAACCATGCCGTGATCTGGGGCTGGCCCGACTATGAGGACAGCGTGATCGCCCTGGAGCGGGCGTTGCAGGAAAGCCATGTGGGACGCGTCGTGCTTCTCATGACGGACCCGGGAGCCCCGTCGCAATGGGAACTGGGAAGCAAGACGATACGGGTGAGGAAAAACTCGGTGATCGGTTGGTGTTGGTTCTGTTCCGCGAGATATGTGTTTTTCACCCATCCCTGTTTTACGCGGGATTTCCCGCCGGATGTGGTTTCGGTGAATGTCTGGCATGGCATGCCGATCAAAAAGATCGGCTGGATGCTTGAAGGCGATGCTGGAATTTCCTCGCGCCACGCGCTCGCCACCTCGCCGTTCTGGGCGGAAATCATGGAACGCGCCATGCGGCCCCATGGCAGCGTGCTGCCGATCGGGCTTCCACGCAACGACCGGCTTTTTTCAAACCGCGGCCAGGTGTTAGAAAAACTCGGGCTGCCCGCCGGACGGCGATTGCTGGCCTGGCTGCCGACCTACCGCAAGAGCGTGCGCGGACTTCCGAGAACGGACGGCATCGAGGCGGGCAACGTGTTCGAAATGCCCGACGTCGATCCGGAAGCGCTCAACTCGTTCCTTGAATCCCGCAACGCGGTTCTGTTGGTCAAACCGCATCCGATGGCGGAGTTCGAGGCATCGGAAGCATGGAGCAACCTTCTGATCGTGGATGATGCGTGGCTCAGGGAGAGGCGCCTGTCGCTTTATGAATTCCTCGGCGCCACGGACCTGCTCATCAGTGATATCTCCAGCGTGGTGATCGATTACCTGCTGCTCGACCGGCCGGTGATCCACGCGTTCACCGATCTCGGGGAATATGAGTCGTCGCGGGGATTCACGGTCGAACCAATCCAGGACTATTTCGCGGGCCCCGTGGTCACCAACTGCAAGGAACTGCGGGATGCCTTGGATGCCGTGTTTTCCGGAAACGATCCGGAAGCGGCCAAACGACGCGCGATGCTCGAACTTTCCCACAGCCACAGGGATGGTGGCGCTACGAGGAGACTTTTGGAAGCGGTGGGGTTGACCGGCCTCACATCGGGATCATGTCCCAGTCGATCTGTTCCTCTCCGAACTCTGCGATGAACTGCCGCAGCTTGGCATCGGCCTCTTCCAGCGAAACCACGTTTTCGATCCAGGGGACCTTGCCATACCACATGGAGGCCGAGACATAAGCCCAGCGCTGGTCCATGCCGAGAACGAGCCGGTCCTGCATGTCCAACAAGGTCCGCTTGAGGTGATCCTGGGTGATCCGGCGATTGCCCACGAAAAAGTAATAGGTGAGGCAGGTGAACTTAGCGAATTCCGTGCGAGTCTCGTTGGTCGGGATGGACTGCACGGACAAGAGGCGCTTGACGGTGAGTTTCCTGCCATTCGGGAGCTTGAAATCAAGGTTCGAGGAACTGCCGATCACATGGCCCTGTGATGGCATGCAGCGCTCGGGGCGGTGGATCGAATTGTTCAAATCGTGTCCTGATAGAACGATTGAGAGGTCGATGCGATCCGGCACCGCCATGCCCGAGGCGAGGTCGATCTCGCCCTCCCTGGCACGCAGGCAGATGGCCTTTGAAAAGCTGGTGTCCGCGGCGAGAATCGCGAGCTCCAACTCGCTGACCGGCACCGGGCGCATCGTCCAGGTTCCGGCTTTGTCGGAAATCTCCATTTTTACAGCCGATGGTGCCATTTCACCGGCTTCGGGCAGCAGGTGAATGGTGGCAAGCGCTCCCCCGAGCAGGACGGGCAATATCAGGGACAGGGCTTTCATGGTTTCTGAAGTTCGCCAACCGGCGTGGATGCGGCCACTCTCGTGCGGCGCAATTCACGCCGGTTTTTTGCTTTCCACGGCAGGCCGCCTTCGAGAAGTGAGTGAATGGCCAGCAAGAGCATGAGCGAAAACGGATAGAAAAGCAGCAGGCCCGACCAGTCGTGCCAGGTGGTGGACGCCCATTCGGCATTTCCATGCTCGGCGATGACGAAGATCGAGATCACCCGCAGGGCGTTTCCGACAATCGCCAGGGGAACGGCGCTGAGAAAGAGCAGGATCTTCTTCCACAAGGCGATTTTCGCAACATAGGCCCAGGTCGCTGAAATCATCAGCAGCGCCATCAGCGAGCGGATGCCGCTGCAGCCATGAGCGATGCTCAGCGGTTTCCAATCTCCTTTCACCGGCAAGACCGTGGTGCCTTGGGTGTAGGTTTCCACACCAAGCAGCCCGGAACCATGGTGGGCCAGCGAGGTGGCCAGCAATTGGAGATGGGTGGTCGCCTGCTGGAAGGTGGGCAAGGGGATGGCAATCCATAGGAAAAACAAGGGGAAGGCCAGTAATTTGGCCACACGCCAGCCCCACAGGAAGTGGGCGGCCCCCCAGAGGATGAAGGGCAGTCCTGCCACTGCTACACGGGGTTGCAGCGTCCGGTAGGCCGCCACGTAGAACAGACATCCCACAACAACCGAGAGGAGCCCCCAGAGACTTCCAGGCTGAACGGAGGCGCGGATTTCCTTGAAGCGATATACGATCAAGCCGAGGATCACGAAGGGAACAAGTTTCCCGTGCTCGTAATCGGTGGATGGATTCCAGGCACTTTTAAGCCAACCCAAGGTAGAATGCACATGCTTCGGGCCATATCGCGTTTCAAAGCAAAAAAACCACACCAGGACCGCGACTGAGGCCAGCGCGGCAAGCGTCAGGATCACGCCAGCACGGCTGCCAACGTGGCTGTCGGGAGGGGTTTGAGCGTTTTCGGAATGAGCTGGGTTCATGGGTTGAGCGTGCCATTTCCTAGCTGGCCCGGAGACCTTATGAGGGGATCAATCCTTGTCAATCCATGAAGATTTCCAGTATGAAAGTCACGGTTTGAGAAAAATTACAGACGCGTGAGCGAGACAATGAAGGGTGAAACGTGTTCGCCAGCACCCATGAGGTGACAATGGAAAGCGCTACCCAGATCTCATTGGCCTCCCATGATCATCGGCGGACGCGTTCCGCCGCTCCTTGAGGCCATGAACCGGCGGTGGATCCACAGCGCCAGCGCGATGCCGATGCCATCGTTTAGCAAATCCCACACATCATCCCAGCCGAAGCCGTAACCAAAGGCGAATTGGGCCGACTCGATCAGCAACGCCAGCGCGAGCGCCAACATCAAGGCATGCTTTCGGCCGACCAGGAAGGCCAGTCCGAGGGTGGGACCTAAAAGCAGGAGCGCGTGCAGCAGGGGTCTTGCCTGCTTGATCGCATATTTCAGCCTCAGCGCGAAACTTCCCTGCACTGGAATTTTACCCGTCGCGGCAATCGTTCCAGATGGAATATCGACCGCTGTTTTCGCGGTCACCGAGGGCGGAGCTTCGGCCGGAACCGAGGGGCCCGCAAGTTCTCCGAGTTGGAAATCCCCGCTGATGGCGCGCTGTACTTTCCATGGCCCGGGTATGACAAAATGGATCCCCATGAGCAGGCAAATCATCGCGGCACCCAGTGCCCGGCCTCGTGAAATCCCCGGCCACATCCGGATCAAGGCGGCGATCCACACGAGCCAGCCAAGCGCGAGAACCCAACGACCGGTTTTCCACAACGCGCGTTCATGGACGGCCGTGATTTCCAAGTCCGAGAGTTGGAAATCTCCGGCACGCCCGAGGTGCTCCAGGCGCAGCGCGGGGATCGCAGGGCCACTCTCGGGCAGGGCGATGAGGGCGACCGAATCGCCTTTCTGATCGAGCTTGATGCCAGCGACTGGATCCAACTCGACCTCCGGGCCACCATCAGGCCGATGCCACTCAATCATGAAACGACCGCTTTCCCATGGCTCCTTGCCAGGTATCAGGCCCCGGGCCGACATCCGGAACCGAAGGTGAAGGCCTTCCACTGCCGAAATTCCGGGAATCGCTAGGCGAATCGCCACGCGCGGATTCCTGTCATCCACCCGTAGCCGCAGCGACAGTTTTTCCGGCGTGCCGAGCCATTCGACTCCGGCCACCGCCGGAACACCCCCGCGCAGGTCCGAGAGCCGCCAGACGGACCCTCCGCCAGCGTCGTGCTCGAAACGATGAGCCCATATGAGTCCCAGCGCCGCCACGAGGATGACGAAGGATATGGCGGAAAGGGCGCGGCGCATGGCGGCGAGAGAGCATCACGCATTCCGCGGTATTCCAAGGCGGAAGAATTCTGAAAGTCGGAGGCACGACACGCTCCGGCCCGATTCGCCCATTTGTCGCCAACGGCGCGAATTGTGAATGAAAATCAAAGTCCGCCCCCCCGTGATCGCGTGCTTTCGATTTCCGGGGTTGCAGTAAGCGCAATTTCAGCGTTGTTTCGGTCTGCCGCACCTCCCGGCGTCGTTTTTACAACCCCATGGCCACCAGCCGCAACGAAGCCTTCCGCATCCAGGCGCTGCAACTCACCGACGCCCTGCTGGTATGGGCGTCGTTCTGGCTGGCTTGGGAGACGCGGGATGCCGTGCGGATCTGGCTTGAGATGGGGGTGGAATCCGGCGATATCCGCGAATCCATCAATTGGGTGCTCTACATCGCGGTGCCCTTCACGCCGCTGGCTCTCGAACATTTCGGTTTTTACCGGCGGATTCAGAGCAAGGGTACCGGCCGGGCCATCGTGCAGATGATCGAGGCCCTGGTGGTCATCGCCCTGATGATCGGAATGTTCGCGATTTTCGCCAAGCTGATGGACACGCGCCGCCTGGTGCTCGGCATCGGGTTCCTGCTGGTGTTTCTGCTGGTGTTTCTGCTGGTGCTCGCACGCGACCGGCTCACGGCCGCCTGGTTGACGCGCAAAAGCCACCAGGATACGGCGAAGGAACGCGTGGTGGTGGCCGGTTCGGGCGGCGAAATGGCCGCGCTGCTCGGTGAACTCGATCCCGAAATCACCTCCAGTTGGAACGTCATCGAACACTTCGATCTGGGACATCGGCCGGTGGCGGATTTGTTCGATCTGCTGAAAAGAGAATCGGTGGCGCGGGTGATCTTCGCCGCCAAGGAGACCGGTTTCGACAAAGTGGCGCGGGCGGTGGAAGCCTGCGAGCTGCAAGGCGTGGAAGCCTGGATTTCCGCCTCATTCATCCGCACCCAGATCGCCCGTCCGGTGTTCGATGCGGTGGGTGACAAACCGATGCTGGTGCTGCGCTCAACTCCCGAATTATCGTGGGAACTGCTCTGCAAGGATGTGCTTGACCGCGTGGGGGCTTCTTTCGCCATCCTGCTCACCCTGCCGCTGTGGATTTTTGCGGCGATCGGCATCCGACTCAAGAGCCCGGGCGCACCGGTGCTTTTTTCGCAAATGCGTGCCGGACGCTATGGCCAGCCCTTCAAGATGTGGAAATTCCGCACGATGGTCGCCAATGCCGAGCAACTGCTCGACCAGATCAAAAAGGATCACGGGAACCAGATGGAAGGCCCGGTTTTCAAACTCGACAGCGATCCGCGGATCTTCTCCTTCGGCACCCTGCTGCGCAAACTCAGCATCGACGAGCTGCCGCAACTTTTCAACGTGGTCATAGGCGACATGAGCCTGGTCGGACCGCGGCCGCTGCCGCTCTACGAAGTGGATGCCTTCTGCGAGATTTCCCACCGCCGCCGCCTCAGCGTGAAGCCCGGCATCACCTGCGAATGGCAAGCCGGTGGCCGCAGCAAGATCCATAGCTTCGAGGAGTGGGTGCGCATGGACCTCCGCTACATCGACAACTGGTCGCTCTGGCTGGACTTCAAGATCCTGCTGCGCACCATCCCCGCCGTACTCTTCGGCAAGGGCGCGAAGTAGGCCTCGCGTCCGTTTGCAAACCAGAGTGTGCTCCCCACTCCGTCTTGTCTTGTCTCAACTACGCGGCCGCCCCATGCTCCGCCCGCACCCATGGCAGGCTTTTTCAAATCTCTCTACAACAAGGTCATCAATCGCGCGGAAGTCGATTGGGATGACCTCGAGGCGGACCTCGTCAGCTCGGATCTCGGCATCCGCCTCACTACCGCCATCATTGACGAACTCCGCGCCCTCGGCCGCGAGGTTTCCGCCGAGGATGTGGTGGAAACCACCCGCCGCCACCTGGCGCAGCGCCTGCCCGGCGATGTGCCGCCTCCCCTGCCCCGCCCCGATGGGAAACCCTACGTCATCCTCGTCGTCGGCGTGAATGGCACGGGAAAAACCACTTCCAGCGCAAAGCTCGGCCTATGGCTCAAGAAGCGCGGGTTTTCCGTGATCCTTGCCGCCGCCGACACCTTCCGCGCCGCCGCCGTGGAACAACTCGAACGCTGGTGCGAGCGTCTCGGCCTCAGCATCGTCAAAGGCAACCCCAACGCGGATCCCTCGTCGGTCTGTTTCAACGCGCACCAGAAAGCCATCGCCAACGGCACCCAATTCCTCATCTGCGACACCGCAGGACGCATTCACACCCGCCACAACCTGATGGAGGAGCTCGGAAAAATCCGCCGCACGCTCGCCAAACAAGATGAGAGAGCACCTCATCTAACGCTCCTTGTCGTGGATGCCACCACCGGCACCAACGCACTCAACCAGGCGAAGGAATTCCACAAGGCCAGCCCGCTGGACGGACTGATCGTCACCAAACTCGACGGCTCCGGAAAAGGAGGCATCGCCGTGACCATCCACGACCAACTCGGCATCGCCCCGCGCTTCCTCGGCACCGGCGAGGAACCCGAGGCGTTTTCGATGTTCCAGCGCAATACCTTCGTGGAGGAAATCCTCTAACGATCACTCGCGCAGATGATCGCTGCAGTATTCCCTCCCATCGCTGCCGACGCGGAACTCCAGCCCCGGATCGGTCACGTCCGTCCGGTCGCACGAGGCGCAGGTGTGAAAGGCCCGCTCCTCCGTTTCCTTCGCGGCGTTGAACCGCTTCCTCCGCTGTTTGCTCTCAATGATTTGCGCCGTTCCTCGCAGCGCGGGGATTCCCGCCCAGATCAGGTAGTTCGCACAGCCTATCAGGAAAAACGGCAGCAGCAGCCAGTTGCCCAGCACTCCCAGGATCATCAATCCCGCCTGGATCATCGCCAGGAAACGCACCTGCACCGGCAGGATGAAGAACATCAGGAACTCTACCCGTGGAAACAAGGTGGCGAAGGCGAGAAACGAGGTGCCATAAATCAGGAATCCCGATCCGGCCATCGCGTTGGGAAAGAGGAAATTCGCGATGATCAGGCCGAGCATGCCGCAGTAATGGAACAGGCTCGTCTTGAACACGCCCCAGGCGCCTTCCAGGGCATCGTTCATCATGAAGGCAATCATCACCATGAAGAAGAAAAACAGGATGCCCATCATGCCCGTTCCGGCGAAACCCGAGGAGGAAAACAGGAATGTCACCAAGCGCCAGACCTCACCGGAAAAAATCCGCGCGCGGTCGAATTCCAACAAGGCGCCGATATCCGGCCGCACCACCTGGAGCACATACACCAGCGCGTGCATCAGTGCGTAATACCGCAGAAAGCCCGGAAACGACATCCAGCCGCAGCGGCTTTCCAATTGGCCAAGTGAAATCATGCGGCGCAACCATCCCCATTTCCCACGGATTGACAAGCCCTCCGCCTCAACGATTTCCCAACATGCCCACGAAAACCGATCCACCGCTCACCCTGCGCGGCATGACGCCCATGCTCGTTTCGGTGCTCCTCTTCAGCGTCAACACGCTGGCGATCCGCGCCGTCGCCATGCACGCCCCGGCGGCCGATGGCTGGATTGCCTCCTTGTTCCGCGGCATCGTCGGACTCCTCGTCGTCTTCGCGCTCCATGGCCGGGGCCGCGGCTTGCGGATGGACCGCTTGTTCGCCAACCGGCTCGTCGCGCTGCGCGGCGTGGTCGGCGGCCTGGCGATCATCATCTTCTACGTCACCATCGTGAAACTCGGAGCCGCCCGCGCGGTGATCCTGAATCTAACGTATCCGGTGTTCGCCTCGGCCATCGCCGCGCTGTGGCTGAAGGAAAAACTCAGCCGCGCGTCCGTCATCTGGATGCTCGTAGGCCTGTGCGGTCTCGCGATTTTCCTCAGCGGTGACGGGAAACTGTTTCATCCGTCCGCATACGATCTGCTCGCGTTGTCAGGCGCGGCCTCGGCCGGCTGGGTGGTGGTCATCATCCGCAAGCTCCGCCACCAGGAACACCCGGCCACCATCTTCGCCTCGCAGGCGCTCTACAGCCTGCTCATCGCCTGCCCGGTGGTGGCGAGGCTTCCGCAAATCCCGCCCGTGGCATGGGCCGGGCTGACCTTCGCCGCCATCGTGGTGGCCATCGCGCAGTTGGAAATGACGCGCGCCTATCAGATCATGTCGGTGGCGAAGGGCTCCTCGATCCAGATGCTGCTACCCATCGTCACCGGCATCGGCGGCTTCCTCTGCTTCGGCGAGACCTTCCAGCGCATGGAAATCCTCGGTGCCACCCTCACCCTGCTCGCCACCTGGCGCGTGGTCGCCAGGAAATGAAGCCCTGGGGCGGAGCCGGTTTTCCCGCTGGTTGACAAGGCGGGGCCGGATTCTCACAGTCCGCCGCGTGACGTCCGATCTGAAACACTCGCCGCTCGAAGCCGCCCATCAGGCGCTCGGGGCGCGCCTCGTCCCCTTCGCTGGCTGGAACATGCCGGTGCAATACTCGTCCATCATCGACGAGCACACGGCCGTGCGCTCCAAGGTCGGGATTTTCGACATCTCCCACATGGGCCAGTTCCTTGTCAGCGGTTCCGCCGCCGAGGCCTGGCTCAACCGGATGTTCACCAACAACCTTGCCAGACTCGCCCCCGGCCAGGGCCAATACACGATCATGCTCAATGAAAACGGCGGCGTGATCGACGACCTCATCGCCTACCGCACGGGCGAAAGCGACTTCTTCCTGGTGGTGAACGCCTCGATGATCGATGAGGACTTTTTCTGGCTCGCCTCCCATCAGGACGAACAGGCCACACTGCGCAATGAAAGCGACCTCTGGGCCGGCATGGCCATCCAGGGACCGCTCGCCGCTGAGATCTTCGCCAAGGTCTGCCCGGGCGAAATGCTTCCTGCTAGAAACGGCATCGCCACCACGGCTTCCGGAGCCATCGTCTGCCGCACCGGCTACACCGGCGAGGACGGCTTCGAGTTCTTCTGCCCGGCCGCCGAGGGCATCGCCTGGTGGGAGAAATTCCTGGCCGCCGGTGCCGCACCCTGCGGACTCGGCGCGCGCGACACCCTGCGCCTCGAAATGGGCTACCCGCTCAACGGCAGCGACCTCTCCCCTGAACGCACTCCCATCGAGGCCGGCCTCGGATTTTTCTGCGATCTCGAAAAACCCGACTTCATCGGCCGTGAAACCCTCGCCCGCCAGAAAACCGATGGCCCGTCCATGCGACTCACCGCCCTGCAATACACCGGCAAAGGCCCGCCGCCCCGCGCCCACTATCCCGTCGCCAATGCCGCGGGCCAGGTCATCGGCGAGCTCGCCAGCGGCGTGCTTTCCCCCTCACTCATGACCGGCATCGGCATGGCCTACCTCCCTACGGAATACTCGAAACCCGAAACCGAGCTCCAAATCGACGTCCGCGGCCGCCTGTTTCCCGCCGAAGTCGTGAAAAAGCCGTTTTACAAACCTGCGAAGTAACCCGATTCATTGATCATGAATTCCCGTGGAATGCCAAACTGGAGGGAAAAGCAGCGATCTCTTCCCATCGGCGAAAAAATCGAACTCATCGGCAGGTTCATCCAGGAGACACGCCAACTCGAACTCGTTAAAAAATCATGCAAGCCGTCTGCGATGTCCTGGAGCAACTCCTCCAGGAAGGAACCCTGAGGCAATATGCCATCGGGGGAGCCACGGCCGCCGGTTTCCACGGAGAGCCGCTCGCCACAAGGGATGTCGATGTGTTTGTCTTCGTTGATCCGCCGCCAGGCTCCCTGCTCGTAACGCTGGAACCGCTTTTCGCCCACCTTGCCACACTCGGTTTCAACGACTTCGATGAAGAGGGAATACTCATCCATGGCTTCCCCGTCCAATTCCTCAGCGCATCTCCCGGTCTGGAAACGGAAGCCATTGAAGCAGCAATGGTGGTGGAGTGGGATATGCACCGCATGCGGGTCATTAGCCCCGAGCATCTTGCCGCCATCGCGCTCACCGTCGGCCGCCCGAAGGACCGGGCACGGCTGGTCTATCTGGCAGAGTTGCCCGGATTCGACCGCCATCTTTTCACCGATATTTTGTCTCGTCACGGCCTGCAAAAACGCTGGGATGAATGGGCCACCGCGCTCGGTCTTGAACCATAATTCTTCCACCATCTCCTCCATGAACATCCCCACCGACCTCCGTTACTGCTCCTCCCACGAATGGCTGCGCCTTGATGGCGACATCGCCACCGTTGGCATTTCCGATCACGCCCAGGAAGAACTCACCGACGTGGTCTTCGTCGAGCTCCCGGCGCTCGAGCGCGCGGTGGATGCCGGAGACCCGACCGCGGTGGTGGAATCCGTGAAAGCCGCCAGCGACATCTATGCCCCGGTGGGCGGCGAGGTCGTGGAGGTGAACCCGGAAGTCGAGGCGGATCCCTCGCTCGTCAACACCGATCCCTACGGCAAGGGCTGGATCTTCAAGCTCCGCATCAAGAATCCGGCCGAAGTTTCCTCGCTGATGGATGCCGCTGCCTATCAGGCGCACATTTCCTGAGAAGACCCTCCTAACGGCCCTCCTCCTTCACCCGGATGAAGCGCCGCAGGGTGAACAAGCCGACCGGCGCGACGAGCACCAGCAGCCCGATGATGAGCCACATCGTGCCAGGATCGCGCGGGCCATCCAGGGGGCAGTATTTCGCGAGCAGGCCGCCGAAGGCCGCGCCAGTGACGAGTTTGCCGATCAGAAGCGGCACATAGGATAGCGAGGCATAGGACGCCTCCTGGCCTTTCGGCGCGATGGAGGCCGCGTATTCATAGACGCGCGGCGAGTAGAACGCCTCGCCCACCGAAAACACGACCTGCCAGAAGAAGATCATCACGTAATATGGGTGCACCGCGCCGACGATCTCCAGATAGCCGTTTCCGACGGCCTTGCCGAGCCAGCCGTCCGCCATGTTTTGGAAAACCGAGGTCGGCAGCGCCATGAACACGAACGAGGAGGCGGTGATGAATCCGCCGAGGATCACCATCGAGTAGGAAGCGTATTTGCGCGTCATCATGCCCACCGCCGGAGCGAGCACGAGGATGAGGATGCCGTTGATCGCGTTGAGGCGGCCGACCCGCGCGCCCTCGCCAAGCTCGCGGATCGCGAAGGGCGGCAACACGTAGTCCATCGCGTTGAAGACCACCTTGAGCAGACCGATCATCAGCAGGAACATGATCAGCCGGTGAAAGCCCTCGGATTTCACCAGGCCGGTGAAAGTCCGCAGCGTATCCCGCCAGGCGTCGGCGGCGGTCAGGCGGATTTTCTCCCAGAAACCCGCGCCCGGATACTGATGCGCCTCCGGCACGGTGACGAGACCGTCCCTGGTCATTTCCACTCCGGGGCGCAGCAGCAGGATAATCGGAAGCATCAGCAGCTCGATGCCCATGCTCGTCAGCAACAACGTGCGGTAGGCACCCAATCCGACTAGCGGATCTTTCCCGGCCATCGCCTCGCGCACTCCGTCGAAGATGAAGTAGCCGAACATGAAGCCGAAATTCATCAGCGCGTAAAACAATGAGAACGCCACCGAGCGCTGCTCCGGCGTGGAGTAGCGCCGCAGCGCCGCCACCAGCACCGGCGTGCACAGCGCCTCGCCCACCGCCAGCGGGAACAGGCCGCACGCCAGCGCCAGCAGCTTGCTGGTGGAGAACACCATCACGAAGCGCGTCACTACGCACAACGACATGCCGATGAGCAGTGTGCGCCGCAGCCCGAGCGCATCGGTGATGCTGCCGGCCAGGATCGTCGTCATCGTCATGAAAAACGACCAGCCGACGATCAGGCTCAGCGCGCTCTGTTCGGAAAAGCCAAGGTCATGCGAGAGCCACAGCACCAGCGTGACGTTGAGGATCTTGTATGCCGTGACGCTTAGAAACTTGAGCCCGAAAGTGAGCCCCATCTCGCGCGGTGCCCCGCGCAATTTGAGCATCGCGAAGAAACCCACGCCAAACACCGAGGCCCCGATCATGGTGGCCGGCACCACTCCGAGATTGAGTTTCCAATCCGCCACGAATCCGACAGCCGCCGCAAACAGCAGCAGTCCCAAGGTTTTCAAACCCAGCATGAGCGGCGTCGCGGGACTCTGTGGGCTCACGTCCATCAGATCCGCAGGCGTTTGGTAACCGGTTGCATGGCGCGGAAGATGACTCGGTGTTGGTGCCACGGCAAGCCCGGCTTCCGCATCGTGGCGGCGGGAAATTCCTCAGCGGAGTTGCGCTGAGTCCGGCGGGCTCCTAAGTTCCCGCTCGTTGAACCTGCCCCGAGTCACCCTCCCCGTCCTGCTCTCCATGGCAGCGCTCTGCGGCTGCAAGCGCGAGAGCGACGTCGAGCGTGCGAACCGCGACGGCATCCTGCTCGTCGGCAATACGGCGGAGCCGCGCGCGCTCGACCTGCAACTCGTCACCGGCGTGCCGGAAAACAGAATCATCTCCTCGCTTTACGAAGGACTGATCGCGGAACACCCAAGCGATGACATCGCGCTCGAACCCGGCGTCGCCACCCATTGGGAGCACAATGAGGACATGACCGAGTGGGTCTTTCACCTGCGCCCGGATGCGAGGTGGTCCGACGGCGTACTCCTAACGGCCGAGGATTTCATTTTCTCCTATCACCGGATGCTCAGTCCCGGACTGGCGGCGGCTTATGCGCCGATGCTGCACTCGATCCGCAACGCGGAAGCCTACAACCGCGACCAGCGCGGATACATCCTTTGCGGCCTCGATGGGGATTTCCCGGTGGCATGGGAAACCCTGAAACACGCCAACTTCAGCGGCGATCCCGCCATCGATGCCGGAGATCTGGCAAATCGCGATTTCAAGCGGCTTTCCATCACTGATAGAAAGCGCCTGCTCGCCGCCAATGGCCTCGACCGCCTCAACGCCGTCCAACTCCGGGCGCTCCGCGATGATCCCTCGCTCTTCGACTGGCCGGAAACCGTCCCTATCGAGGTCCGCACGATGGTGATCGAGCGGCTGCTAGACCATGTTGAGACGGATCTCTTCGAAAAAGCGGACATCGGCCTGCGCGCGCCGAACCCGCACACCTTGGTGGTCACGCTGCGCGAACCCGTGCCCTACCTGCCGTCGATGGCGCGTCACAGCACCTGGTTTCCCGTGCCCCGCCATGTGATCCTCAAATTCGGCAAAATGACCGACCGTTTCACCGATTGGTCGAAGAAGGGCAACCTCGTTGGCAACGGCCCCTTCGAGTTGAAGGAATGGCGCTACAATCACTACATCGAGGTCCGCCGGAATCCGCATTACTGGGATGCGGCCAAGGTCGGCCTGAATGGCATCCGTTTCATCCCGATCGAAAATCCCTACACCGAGACGCGGGCGTTTTTCGCCGGCCAGCTCCACACCACCTACAGCCTTCCCGCCGAACTGCTAGGCAAGGTCCGCGCCAGCCATCCGCAGTACCTGCGCACGGAGCCCTATGTGGGCACCATCTTCCTCCGGCTCAACGTGACGCGCAAAGGTCTCGATGATCCGCGCGTCCGCCGGGCCTTTTCGCTCGCGATCAACCGCGCGGAGTTATGCCAATACATCTACGAGGGATTTTCCCCGGCCAAAACCATGACGCCGAAACTCGGGGACTACAGCGCGCCCGACGTGCTGCATCATGATCTCGCAAAAGCAAAAGCCTTGCTCGCGGAAGCGGGATACCCGGATGGCAGGGGGCTGCCTTCCTATGCCATCCTCACCTCGCGCCCCCACCCCGCCGCGGATGCGCTGCAACAGACTTTCCGAAAACTCGGCGTCCGCGTCACCATCGAACAAAAGGACTGGGGATCCTACATCGCCGCCCAGCAAAGCCTCAACTTCGACATGGCCATGGCCGGATGGATCGGCGATTACCTCGATCCCACCACCTTTCTCGACATGTGGACCCGCGACAATGGCAACAACAACACCGGCTGGCACAGCATGAAATACGAAGCCATGCTGCGTCAGGCCGCCCGGGAACCGGATCACGCCCGCCGTAACGCCACCCTCGCCAGGGCGGAAAGCATCCTGATGGAAGAACTGCCGATTCTGCCGGTGGCATGGTATTCGCTCATCTATCTTCACCGCCCCGAAGTCCTCGGCTGGCACCCGCTGGTGCTCAACAACCACCCGTGGAAATCCATCACCCTGCGACCCTGAACCGTCCCCTTCATGTTGCGCAATATCTCCAACCGCCTGTTCCAGGGACTGCTCGTGCTCTTCGTGCTGGGCACGCTCACGTTCTTCCTCGTCCACGCGCTGCCATACGGGCCCTTCCAGGATGAAAAAGCCGTGCCGCCCCAAGTGATGGAGCGGCTCGAAAAACTCCATGGTTATGACAAGCCGCTGCTCACCCAATACGGGCTGCGCCTGAAAAACATCGTTCAGGGAAACCTCGGTGTGAGCATCAAGGTGATGGAGGGCCGGCAGATCAGCGAGATCCTCGGCCAGGCGTTTCCCGTTTCCCTCACGCTCGGCATCGTGGCCATGTGCATAGCCATCTCCATCGGCATCCCCGCAGGCATCCTCGCCGCGATCCGCAGGAACACGCAGGTCGATTACGCCATCACGGCCGTGGCGCTGTTAGGCATCTGCCTGCCGGGCTTCGTCATTGGTCCGCTGCTCGCGGAGTTCCTCGGCGGCAGGCTCGGATGGTTTCCGGCATCCGGCTGGGACCCGCGCGATCCTTCCCCGATGTTTCTTCCCGCGCTCACGCTCGGCCTCGCCAGCGCGGCCTACCTTTCGCGTCTCACCCGCGCCGGGATGCTGGAAGTGCTCAATCAGGATTTCATCCGCACCGCCCGCGCCAAAGGCCAGAAGGGTTCCATCATCATCCTGCGCCACGCCCTGCGCGGTGGCTTGATCCCTTCCATCGCCTATCTCGGCCCGGCCTTCGCCGCCACCATCAGCGGCTCGGTGGTCGTGGAATCGATCTTCCAGATTCCGGGCATCGGCCGCTTGTTCATCAAAGCCATCGAGACCGGCGACGAATCGCTCATCATGGGACCGGTGCTGCTCTACGGCAGCCTCATCGTGCTCGCCAACTTCCTCGCCGACCTGCTCCAGATCTGGCTAAACCCCAGATTACGGACCGTCAAAGCCCCCTGAAATCACCGTGGAAACATCTATCAACCTCATCGAACAGGAAGCCGGCCACTCGTTGTGGGGCGACGCCTGGCTCCGCCTGCGCCGCAACCGCGCGGCGATGTGCGGTCTGGCCTTCCTCGGGTTCATCATCCTGCTTTGTTTCATCGTGCCGTTTTTTCCAGCCCTGCCGGATCCCGCCGCGCAGAGCCTTCCTAACAAGAACGCCGGCCCTTCCCCCGGCCACTGGATGGGCACCGACCACCTCGGGCGCGATCTCTTTTCCCGCATTCTCCACGGCGGGCGCATTTCCATCCTCGTCGGCCTCATCACCACCTCCGTCTCGCTGACCATCGGCGTCAGTGTCGGCGCCGTCGCCGGATACCTCGGCGGCAAGGTGGACGCCTTCCTGATGCGCGGTGTCGATGTGCTCTACTCGCTACCCTTCCTGATCATCGTAATTCTGTTTTCCGCGCTGGCGAAAGGTTATACCCATGACTTCACCGAATGGATGGTGGAGCTAAGCAGTTTCGACCACGACACGATCGCCCCGTTCACCAGCCTGATCCCGCTTTTTGTCGCCATCGGCGCGCTTTCCTGGCTGAACATTTCGCGCATCGTGCGCGCGTCGGTGCAGGACATCGCCGGGCGCGAGTATGTCGAGGCCGCGAAATCCCTCGGGCTGCCACTGCACCGCATCCTGCTGCGCCACATCATCCCCAATGCCATCGGCCCGATCGTGGTTTATGCCACGCTCACCATTCCCTCGGTCATGCTCTTCGAGGCCACGCTCTCGTTCCTCGGCATGGGCGTGCAGCCGCCCTATTCGAGCTGGGGCATCCTCATCAAGGACGGAGCCGACCGCATGCTCTCCAATCCGCTGCTGCTCATCTTCCCGTCCATCTTCTTCATCCTCACCCTGCTCTCCCTCAACTTCCTCGGCGACGGACTGCGCGACGCGCTCGATCCGAAGTCATCCAAAGATTGATTCACAGAACGCCTGCCTGCGCGCTTCCGTCGCCAAGTTACCCGTGTTTGCTTGAGAAATCTTCGGCTGCTCCGCCGATTCTACTCTGAAGCAAGATAAGGCCCTTGTCCCGCGTAGGGATTCTGTGCCATGAAGATCCATCCCCTCTCGTTTGACTTCTGGAAGAAAATGGGACTCCTCATCCTCGGAGTGATTTTCCTTTCGGCACCGTCTCGTGCCGTCTCGGTTTTTGAGGCTCTTGAACTCAGCCCCAGGGAGGTGGCCCGTGCAGCCTCCCTACCACCTGCTTCGACGCTGGCAAACCTGCTAATTTCCGAAAGTGAGCGCAGGCAGCTCATTGATGCCCTATTGGAACCAGCACCCGTCGTGGCCGATGATAAGCGATCTGGCTATGCCGCCCAACTGCATGAATTCTGGGGCGAGCACGGGAAAGCGCTTGAGATTCTGGTGCGGGATACTGCCGGTGACTTTGATCGCGTGCATCTCGTGCGGCTCCTTTATCGCAATGGCAAACAGGATGCGGCAAAAGAGGTTTTCGCTTCAATCCAATCGGTCGCCCCTCCAATCGGGCCGGTGACTTCGCTGCCCAAGTGCCGCATCCGGTTTGCAGTGGAACCGTTCTTACTAAAGGAAGATCTCTCCGAAATGGCCCGATTTCTGGCATGGCTGCAGCCACAGTGCCGGATCAGTGAGTGGCGGTCGGCGGTCTTGGCACAACGGCTCAATCTTGCGCTCCATCGCGGAACTCTGACCGCACTGTTGGCGGAATTTGCAGGGGAATCAGCCATCACTCGATCCATCGCGGAACGGATGCTTGATCCGGCCAGCCCCACGGTCACGCCCGCCGCCGGAACCCCGGTTCCTGACTTGGCATGGCTCGTGGAAACCGAGGGATGCACGGCGCAAGCAGCGCGGCTTCTCGAACATGCGATCCAATCCGGTGCGGGCAGTGCGGCCGAGCGCAGCGAGTTGCTCCGTCAATTCATTTTGAAGTGGAACGAGGACGAGCCGCGTGCCCGCTTGCTTTCAAGATGGATGGAGCGGGACGAAGAATTCATCCGTCTAATTACCGATTTGAGACCTGTCATGAGTTTCTCGGCAAATCTGTCCTTTGATCCGCTCTGCCGACTTGCCGAACGCCATCCGGACGACGCCTATCTGAATTTCCTAGCGGGTTTCAATCAGACATCCCGCAACGATCAGGGGCGTTCGATTATCGTGAAGCGCTCGGCGCTGGACTGCCTGGAGCGGGCGTTTGTTTCTTCGCCACTGCGGGTGGGCGGGCCGGGGCCAGCCGGAGATTTGAATGATGTCTCCGGTGGCGCTTATCGCTATCCGTATTGGAGAGATGATGTCGCGCGCTACGCGCTTGAGCAACTCGCCACGCGAATGACTTCTAGGAAACTTCATGAACTTCTCTTTTCCCGCGACGACTTCGAGGCGCTGCCCGTCCCTGACCGACTCCGCTACCTGGATGCAGCCGGACTCGACCTGCCGGTCATGGATGTGATTTTCAATACCGACTGGCAGTATCCTGCGAACGATGCTTACGGAGGCGGCATCACTTTTCCTTCCTCACATCCCCGCCAGCCGCCTCAGGAACTGCTGGAACGCTTCTATGCGTTCATGCCTGAAATCATCCTGGGAAGCCCACAAAAACCGGCGGCGTTGGTGGCGGCGCATTCGAAATTGCCCTTTCAAATTCTGTTCGGGATCAGTCAGCGACCTTCTTCTGCCCCAGAGTTCGACCTGCTGCGCCGCTGGCATGCCGGTTTGTTGGCACGTGAAGGAGAATTTGCGCGGCAGGTGCTGGCGGAGGGAGAAAAATTCCGGGGTGGCAAGTTGGACTTCGAGTTGATGAGCGAAATCCTCGGATCGGAAGCCACCCAACGGATCGTTCAAACGCGGGAGGAAGCAGCGAAAATCCACGCCAAGTTGCGGGCCTTCTGGTGGTTCGGTCCTCCCGGTCTTAACGGGTTTCCAGTCGGTTACGGCCCCGACGACTATTACGAAGGATGGCTGCTCGGGGAAGAACTATTTCCCGCCGCCTGGCTGATACCACGCCATCCAGCGCTCGCCGATTTGTGGGAAGCATCTTTCTTTGGTGTGCCGACTGCAACCCCGTCCTGGGCCGCCGCCCTGCGCTCGCAACTCCCCGCGACAAGCAAGCTAGCCGCTGCCTATGACATTGCGATCACGACCGGGATACTCAAATCTCCTGATCCGGCCTCCTCGGCGCGTGCGAATTCCCATGTTGAGGCAATGCTCAAGACCCGAGAGGATCCTGATTTTGTTTTGTTCCGTGCCACGAACGGAATCTCCCTGAAGCACGGCAAACCTCCCACCGATCCGGCCGCCATTGAGGAATTGGCCAAGCTGGGGAATGCGCCTGCTCCGATGCGCCGCGCTGCTGCCGACCTCGCATTGAAGGCTGGGAGAGATCGAAAGGAAAAATTGCTGGTGACGTTGAACTCCAAAGGGAGCACCCATTCGATAGGGCAGGCTTATCCACCCGGACCGAGTCCCGACCAACTTTCAAGCCTGGCCGAGGCGGTCCGAAGTTTAAAAGCAGCACCTGATCTTGAGGAATCATGCAGGCTCCTCACCGAGCTTTCAGAGTCCGGGCAGATGGGCACCCATTTGGTGATCCAGATCCCGGATGTTTTGGCCCGATTCAAAAAACCTCATCATGAGCGACTCATCGAGTTGCTGCGCCTGGAATTGGAGCCGGTTCCCAGTGCCTCGGGTCGCGATGAGCCGCAGCCCCAAGCTTCATTCCTTGATTGCCGTCGCTTGCATGCATTTTTCCGCGAGCAGAGTCCGGACGCCGCCGCGAAATTTCGGGAAATCGCCATCGGACGCGGTTGGGCGGGCGACGACTACTCCGGCGAAATCGCGGAAATGCTGCTTAAGGATGGCCAGCGCGAGGCCGCCATCGAATGGCTTGCAAACATGGTGATACAGCGCCGGTTTCCTCCACCTGTTTCGGGCGGTCTCTATCGCTTTCCCACCATGCGACGTCATCCTCCCTCCGATTACCTGCTGGATGAATACCTGCCCGTTGCAGGCCTGGAACTTATCGCTAGGGAAAAGCTCGCCCTGCCCATCCTCGCGGTCATTGACACCATGTCCGGACGTGAAGATCCGGTGCTCCTCGGTTTTTTGAGATTTTACGATTCACCCAGCATTGAAAGCTTCGAGCAACATCTCGGTGGACTGACCTCTCCCACGAATCCCCATCTGTCCGACACTCTCCGCGTTCGCCTTCCCTATCTCCTGAGCAAGCTCAAACACACCAAGGGCCTCGCGAAGGACCTGAAGGAGGCGGCTACCAAGGAATAGCGAGCGCCCAGTGAGGGCTGCTTACGCACATTCCTTCAACGCAGCGAGTCACGCCCCCGGCAGCTCGATGAAGCCTTCGAGCTTCCGGATGCGGGTGGGGTGGCGCATTTTCCGCAGGGCCTTGGCTTCGATCTGGCGGATGCGCTCGCGGGTGACCTGGAACTGGCGGCCGACTTCCTCCAGCGTGCGGCTGTAGCCGTCCTTGAGGCCGAAGCGTTGTTCGAGGACTTCGCGCTCGCGTTCGGTGAGTGTATCGAGCACGTCCTTGATCTTGTCCTTGAGCATCGAGAAGCCGGCCTCCTCCATCGGGTTGTCGGCGGCCTTGTCTTCGATGAAGTCGCCGAACGAGGTGTCGTCCGAATCACCGACTGGAGCCTGCAAACTGATAGGTTGCTGGGCCATCTTGAGCACGGCGCGGACACGCTCGACGGGAAGGTGGATTTCCTCGGCGATTTCCTCCGGTGACGGCTCTCGGCCATATTCCTGGACGAGTTGTTTCTGCACGCGCATCAGCTTGTTGATCGTCTCGATCATGTGGACCGGGATGCGGATCGTGCGGGCCTGATCGGCGATGGAGCGGGTGATTGCCTGGCGGATCCACCAGGTGGCATAAGTGGAAAACTTATATCCGCGGCGGTATTCGAATTTCTCGACCGCCTTCATCAGGCCCATGTTGCCTTCCTGGATGAGGTCGAGGAATGAGAGGCCGCGGTTGGTGTATTTCTTGGCGATGGAAATGACGAGGCGCAGGTTGGCCTCGACCATTTCGGTTTTCGCCTTGAGCGCTTCCTTGAGCCAGTGCTTGAGCAGGCGGTTGGACTCCTCGACGGTATCGGGATTGTGCCACGAGCGCTGCTGGACCTCGCGCATCTTGGTCAGAAATTCCTTGTCCTCCGGATCGCCCTGGAGCTTGCGGCCATACTTCCAGAACTTCTGCATGTAGTCGTTCACCTGTTCGCAGAAGTCCTCGACGACTTTCTGTTTGTAATAGAAGCGTGTGTAAACGCGGTTGAGGGTTTGCAGGTTCTTCTGGAAATCCTCCTCCAGCTTTTTCTTGCCGCGCGGGTTCTTGGCGGAGAGCTGGCGGAACAAGTCGTCGTTTTCGTGGTGAAGCTGCTTCAACTGGTCGCAAAGTTTTGGCAGACCCTTCATGTAGCGCTCGCGGGATTCGATCTTCTTATCGAGGATCACGCGGTCGAAGCGCTCCTTGCCCTTGTTGAGCTTGTCGGCGAGTTCAAGATAGGAATCGGTGACGAAACCGAACAGATGGAGATGGCGGGCGACTTCGATTTCGGCGTCCTCGATGCGTTTTGAAATCTCAACTTCCTGCTCGCGGGTAAGCAGCGGGACCTGGCCCATCTGCTTGAGATACATGCGGACGGGGTCATCAAGGATGTCGAGTTTCTGGTCGGCCTTGAGGTCCTCTTCGTCGCCGCTGTCGTCATCGCGCTTCTTGTCCTTGTAGCGGTCCACCTCGGAGGCGTCGATGATGTCGAACTCCATGTTGCGGAGCCGCTCCATGATGGCCTCGACGTCTTCTGGATCGACGAGGTCGTTAGGAAGAATGTCGTTGATGTCGTCAAAAGTGAGATAGTCCTGTTCCTTGGCGAGCTTGATAAGCTCGCGGATCTTTTCCTGGATTTCAGGAGTATCGATGCGGCGTTTGTTGGAATCGGACTTGGCGGAAGCCTTGGTTTCCCCGGTCGATTTGACTTCCTTCGGAGCCTTGGCGGACGTGGCCTTGGCAGTCTCAGCCTTGGCGGGAACGGTCTTGGCGGGAGCGGTCTTGGTGGGAGCGGTCTTGGCGGGAGCGGTCTTTGTGGGAGCGGTCTTGGCGGGAGATTTCGGCTGTGGTTTCGCGCTTTTCGCGGCATCCTTGCCTGTCTTGGCGGTCTTGTTTTTCGTGGGTTCGGCCTGGGCCTTGGGGGCGGTTTTCTTCGGAGAAGGTTTGGAAGAGGACATGGAAATAATGCGCTTAAGTCGGGAACTGTGGATACACCCCGCCCATGTTATGGGCACGGCGGAAAAACCGCAGGCGGGCGGACTGAAAAGGCGGAGATCCAGCCCGTCAAGTCCATTCTCAATTTTTGCGGACCCGGGTCCTTCGGCGGATATCAGATGGCTGTTGGCAGCCGATGGATTTGCGGTTTCAAATCGCGGGAAACAAGTCTAGCTTGTGCTCGCGCCATGATGATTCTCACCGACAGAGCTGCTGAAGAACTTGGAAAACTGCTCGTCAGCCGTGCGACCTCGCCCGTGACGGGCCTGCGACTGGCCGTGCGCCGCGGCGGTTGCGCCGGCTGGCAGTATGAAATGAAGGTGGCGGAGCCGGAGCCCGGCGACGTGGTGGTGGAATCCGGCCCCGCGCGCCTGATCGTGGCGGGCGACAGCCTGGCCCGCCTGGAGGGCTGTGAAGTGGATTACTCGGACGATCTGACGGACGCCGGTTTCAAGGTTCATAATCCAAACGCCGCCCGCTCCTGCGGCTGCGGCACCTCGTTTGAGACGGCCGACGAAACCACCGGAACGCCTGCCGCAGAGGTCTTCGGCGAGGTCTGCTGAAATTCCTGCCCCCCCCTGAGAATCCGCCGTGCCACGCGCCATCGAAATCGAACCGCCCCGCCGCCCGGCGTATTTCTGGTGGCTGCTGGCCAATGCGCTCGCGCTGTGTTTCGCAGTGGTGAGCTGGATGGTCTGCCTGCACGTTTTCGGCAATCCCGAGATCCCGCGCAACCATGAGATCCTGCGCAGGATCGGCCGCCTGCCGGAACTCAAGCGCCACACCGTGCTGGACGTGCCAAACGGCAACCTGCTCGATCCGAAGGGGCTCTACAGCCGGTTTTTCCCGCTCACGGGCAATCAACTCACACGCTTCAACTCGCGCCTGATGCGCAACTACCTGACCAACTTCGAGCGCCCGCTGGCCCTGACCTACATTGAGGGTGACTATCAGGTGGAAATGATCCGCGAGCTGGGGCCCGCCGATTTCATCAGGCAGGGATTCGTCATCCGCGCGAGAGCGCTGGTGAAACCCGATGATTTCACCAAACCCTCACCCTATCCGGTGCTGATCGATTATGTCTTTCCCACCCACGAGACCACCGCCGCCCGGGAATTCCGCAAGGACGACATTCTTTCAGTGAAAAAGAGCCCGAACTGTGCGGCAATCATCCATGTGGAACGGGTGCTCGATGGCGATGATCCGATGGTCTGCCTGACGGTGATCCCCATCGCCTACGGCCCGTATCGGGTGGGCGACGACGTCACCTTCGGCATCGAGCCGCCCGCCGAAGTGAATCCGGCGGCGCGTTTCCCGCTGTTTCGTCCCTGAGTGCCCGGCGATTATGCCAGCAGGCGCTCGATCACGTCTGCGGCGGTGTAGCTGTCGCGGCCGGCGAGCAGGGATTCGCGCACGGCTTCCAGATCATCGCCGATGGTGATGAGTTGCGGCTCCTTGTCGCCATCGCGGATCTGGGCGATGCCGGCGGACGCGCAAAGCGAGTTGCACAGGCACATGCGGCCCGCAGTCTGGGTGGGATCACCGCCTTTCGAGATATAAATATCCTCCGGCTCGGCGGAGCAGCGGAAACCGATGCCTCCGTCCGGTTTCTGATAGGTCTCGCGCAGCACGCCGAGATCGCAGACGCGGCCGCGTTCCTGATAGACGGCGGGATCGGCGATGCTGCCCTGGACCTGCGCGACCTTGAAGGGAAAGCCGGTGGGCGAGGCGACGGCGTCGGTGTGGATCTTCAGATCGCCGCGTTTCACCGCAGAAATGATGTTCGCCTTGATTTCGGGTTCGAAGCCGGACTCCTCGCAGAATGCGAAGGCGGTGCCGACCTGGATGCCCTGGGCACCGAGCGCACGGGCTTCGCGGAGTTTGCCGATGCGGCCGTAGCCGCCGGCCAGCCAGAACGGCAGGCCGATTTCCACGAACTTCGCGGGATCGATCCGGTCGCGCTCGCCGTAGATGGGCTCGCCCTCGGGCGTGAGTTGCATCGGGCCGCGCGGCGGCGCGTTGTGACCGCCGGCGATGGCGGCTTCCACGACGAATCCATCGACCCGGCCCGAGGCTTTGCGGCGGAGGTTTTCGGCGAGCACCGGCGAGGAGACGATGGCGAGGAAAAATGGACGAGTGAGCGCGGGCAGCGGGCCAAATTCCGAGGGATCGACGCGGATGAAGACCGGTTCGGTGCCGCCCGTGACATCGAGGCGCATCTCGGCGGGTTGGCCCGCGGCGAGATCATCGAGGATTTTGGGGATCTGGCGCGGGATGCCGGCGCCCATGAGCACCACGTTCACGCCGGCGAGGATGGCTCCATAGAGCGCGAGCAGGGTGGGAGTTTGGATTTTTTCCAGGAGATTGAGGCCGACCACGCCAGTGTGACCTTCCTTGGCGAGATGAATGGCGACGAAGGAGGAGGCGATGACCAGTTCGCGAGTCGGACGGCCCGGTTCATGGGAAATCATTTGAGGAGTCTTGAACGGGGCTTCGGGGGCCTTTCCGCCGGGAATGAAGTAACGATCCAGAATGCGGGCGGCGATTTCCGGATAGGGAAACGCGGCAAGAGCGCGCCGCAGATTGCCGCCTGGATCGCCGAGTTGGAGCTGGCGGGTGAGCAGCAAGTCCAGCGCCGTGCCTGAAACCACTCCGAGCTGGCCGAGTTGAGCCACCGCCCGTGCAAGACACCAACCGGAAACGCCCACCCCCATCCCACCTTGGATGATGGGTGGCAGCATCGACGCATCGGCGATCGGAGAACTTGAAAAATCTTCAGTCATTCGGTTCATTCTGGTTCGGGGCTGCCGCTTCGACAAGACCATAGTAGCCTGTGCGCAGGAAACCACCTGAAAAGGCGGGGCCGGGGGACAGGCAGGCGAGAAACTCCCGATTCCCATCCATGCCGGTGATCGGCGACGGGATGAGCCCCAGCCAGCCATGGCCGAGATCTCCGGTGACGAAGCGGTGGATTTTTTCCACCGCGCGATCATGCAGCGCGGGATCGCGGACGATGCCGCCTTTTGAAATGTCCTCACGCTCCAGTTCAAACTGCGGCTTGATGAGGCAGACGATGGCCCCCTGCTCATCGAGCAATGGAAACACGGCCGGCAGCACCTTGGTGAGCGAGATGAAAGAGAGATCCATCACGGCGAGGCGGACTTTTTCCCCAATGTCCTCCGGGGTCATGTGGCGGGCATTGAATTGCTCCCTGACCACCACGCGCGGATCGTTGCGGAGTTTCCAGACGAGCTGGTTGGTGCCGACATCCACGGCATGGACGCGGGCGGCTCCGCGCTGAAGCAGGCAATCTGTGAAGCCGCCGGTGGAGGCACCGACATCGATGCAGGTCCAGCCGGCGGGATCGATCTGGAAGGCATCGAGCGCGGCCTCGAGCTTGAATCCGCCGCGGCCGACGAAGCGGGGCCGCTCCTTGATATCGATGGGCGTGTCCAAGGCGAGCTTGCTGCTGGGTTTGTCGATGACGCGGTCTCCACAACGGACTTCACCGGCGAGGATCAGGCGTTTCGCCTGTTCGCGGGAGTCACACAGGCCGCGGGCGACCATCAAGGCATCGGCGCGTTCGGTTTTCATTCAGTGAGCAAACGAGGCTTATGGCCGTTCCAGAAGCACGTTTTCACCCAACACCACGAGGTCCACACTGCCTCTGAGCGTTTTGTCGAGGAAGGGCGTGTTGCTCGACTTCGATTTCATAAAGTCCGCAGTGAAGGTCGTTTCCCTATCGGGATCGAAGAGGATGAGATCGGCGGGCTGGCCTTGCCCGATGGAAACGGCGGGCAGTCCCATGAAGCGCCGGGGCTCCGCTGAGAATCGTTTCACGATGAGATCCCAGCCGAATTTCCCGGTGGCGACGAAGTGGTGATGGAGCGAAACGAGAGCTGTATCGAGGCCGGTGATGCCGTTGGGAGCGCTGACGAAGTCCTGGGATTTCTCGAAGGGCGTGTGTGGCGCGTGGTCGGTGGCGATGAGATCGATGGTGCCGTCGATCAATCCTTCCAGCAAAGCCTCGTTGTCCGCCCTGGTGCGCAGCGGCGGGTTCATCTTGTAGTGGGTGTCGTAGTCGCCGATATCCTCGTCGTTGAAAAGCAGATGATGCGGCGAGACCTCGGCGGTGACTCTCACATCGCCGCGGGATTTCCACCAGCGGATGGTTTCCATGCCTAGCTTGCTGGAGACGTGCTGGATGTGGATGTGGGCTCCGGTGGCGTGGGCGAGGCGGATATCGCGGTCGATAATGATTTCCTCGGCGCAGGCGGGCGAGCCCTTGATGCCGAGGCGGTAGCTCATCGCGCCTTCGTTGAGCGCCCGCGGACCGGCGAGCTCGGGAACCTCGCAATGACTGGCGAAGAACATGCCGAATTCGGTGGCGTATTGCATGGCACGCATCAGCACCGCCGGATCGCCGGTAGTGTCGCCATCGTCGGTGAGCATTCTGACACCGAAATTGCGCATGCCATCGATGCCTGCGAGCTCTTTTCCCGCACGGCCCTTGGTCACGCAGCCGGAGGTGAACACCGGGATGCGCGCGGTGCGCCTCGCGATGCCGAGCACATGGCCGACGACGGTAGCGGAGTCGATGGCGGGGCTGGTGTTGGGCATCATCACCACACCGGTGATGCCGCCGTTGATGGCGGCCTCGGAACCGGTGGCGATGGTTTCCTTGGCTTCGAAACCCGGTTCGCGGAAATGCACGTGGGCATCGAACATGCCGGGCAGCAGGATACGGCGGCAGGCGTCAATCACACGGGTGCCATCCGGAGCAGCCAGACCTTTGCCAATCGCCTGAATCCTTCCCTCGGAGAGCAATACATCCCCCTCGATGAGCGCGGGCGGGTTTTCGGAGGCGATGCGGGCGTTTTGGATGAGGAGCATGGCGGTGGTTTCCGGTGTGTCGGCGTTTTTACCTGGGCCATCACTTCGCGGCGGCGATGACGGCGTCCTTGGTGATGCCGAGTTCCTTGAACACGGTGTTTCCAGGAGCACTCATGCCGAAACGGTCGATGCCGATGATCTTGCCGGCGGTGCCGACGTATTTCCACCAAAGGGCGGTGACACCGGCTTCGATGGCGATGCGTTTGGTGATGGCGGATGGCAAAACGCTTTCGCGGTAGTCGGCGCTCTGGCGGTCGAAGAGTTCGAAGCAGGGCAGCGAGACGACTCTTACTCCGTCACCCAGCTCCTCTGCGGCGGCGATGGCGTATTGAAGCTCCGACCCTGATGCTAAGAGAATGGTGGTGAGCGCGCCGGTTTCCTTCTTCGCGATGTAGCCTCCCTTGAGCGTGCCGTCGCGGCGTGCTTCGACGCCGAGCTCGTTCATCAGCGGGATCGTCTGGCGGGTGAGGATGAGGGCGGTCGGTCCGTCGGTGCGCGCCATGGCGGCGACGAATGCACCGGCGGTTTCCTCGGCATCGCCGGGGCGGATGACATCGAGGTTCGGGATCACGCGCAGGCCGCTGACGGTTTCCACCGGTTGGTGGGTGGGGCCGTCCTCGCCGACACCGACGGAGTCGTGAGTGAAGATATATGTGACCGGCAAACCTGACAAGGCGGCGAGGCGGATGGAGCCGCGCATATAGTCGGCGAAGACCAGGAAGGTCGCGCCGCCGGGACGGAAGATGCCGTCATAGGCGATGCCATTGCAGATCGCGCCCATGGCATGCTCGCGGATGCCAAACCAGATGTTGCGGCCTAACGGATCAGTCTTGGAAAAGTCACCACCATCCTTGAGGTAGTTCTTGGTGGAGCCGAAGAGGTCGGCGCTGCCGGTTAGAACCTGCGGCATTGCCCTGGCGACGGCATTGAGCACTGTGCCGCCTGCGGCACGGGTGGCGTCCTTGTAATCGGCGGCGAAGGCCGGGATTTTTTCCGATAGATCGGTGGGCACGGCTTTGGCCAGACCGTCGGTGAGTTCCCCGGCGAGGGCCGGGTTTGCCTTGGCCCATGCATCGTAGGTCTTCTGCCAGGCGGCGAAGGCTTCATTGGATGCGGCTTTTTTCTCCGCGAAGAAGGCTTTCGTTTCCGCGGAAACGTAAAAATGCTCGTCGGCGGGCAGTCCGAGACCGGCACGGGCGGCATCGATGAATTTCGCGCCGCCTTCGCCATGGCCCTTGGCAGTGCCGGCGACTTCCGGAATGCCCTTGGCGATGGTGGTCTTGGCGATGATAACTTTCGGGCGACCGTTTTTCTGCGACCTGGCTTTTTCAAGCGCCACTGCAACAGCGTGGATGTCGTGGCCATCGATGGTCACCGCGTCCCAGTTCTGCGAGAGGAAATACGCCTCGCCGTGTTCGCTCTGGGTGATCTCCGCCATGGCGTCGAGCGTCACGTCGTTGGAATCATAGATGAGAATCAGGTTATCGAGGCCGTTGTGGCCGGCGAAGGCGATGGCTTCCTTGGCCACGCCTTCCTGCAGGCAGCCGTCGCCGTGGAGCGAGATCACATGGTGATCGATGATCGTGTGATCGGCGGTATTGAAGCGTGCGGCGGCGCGTTTTCCAGAAAGTGCGTAGCCCACGGCGTTGCCGATGCCCTGGCCGAGCGGGCCGGTCGTGGCCTCGATGCCCGGGGTTTCATGAAACTCCGGATGGCCCGGCGTGATCGAGTGGAGCTGGCGGAAATTTTTCACGTCCTCCTTGGAAACCGCGTAGCCTGACATGTGCAGCCAGCCATAAATGAACATCGAACCATGGCCGGCGGAGAGGATGAAACGATCGCGGTTGAGCCATTTCGGCGCGTCCGGGCAATAGCGCATCGATTCGCCGAAGAGCACGGCACCGATTTCGGCGCAGCCGAGTGGCAGCCCCAAATGGCCGGAGTTGCAGGCGTGGATGGCATCCATGGCGAGACCACGGGCTTCGTTGGCGGCTTGGGCAAGCAGGGAGGTATTCATGGGAATGGGGCCGCGCCCGGCGTTCTTGGCGGCGGTGGCGCACAGAGCCTAGGAATCCACACCCACTTGACAAGCCACCATTGCGTCTAGCGCTGGCCGCCTACCGACTCCAAATAGGAAATGATCGCCGGGATGGCGGTTTCGATCACCTTGGCGACCTCCTCGTAGGCGGCGGCCCCCATGCCGATCGGGTCCGGGACGTCGAGCCCCTCACGCTTGTCGGCGATGCCCGAGAACTCGCGAACCAGGAAAAACTTGTCGGAGTGCTGCGGGAATCGCGCTTCGAGCGCGGTGAGGTGGCCTTCGGTCATGGCGAAGACATGGGTGGCGGCGGCCAGAATCGCCTCGGAAACCGGGCGGCTCGCGAAATCCACCAGCGCGGCCCCGCGTTTGGCGAGGATGTTCGCAGTTTCGCGGCTCGCGGGCATTCCCTTACCGGCAGCCACTCCGGCGGAGCTCACGGTGAACTCCGCGCGTCCGTTCACGGCCTTGCGGAACAGACCTTCGGCCATCGGGCTACGGCAGGTGTTTCCGGTGCAGACAAAGAGCACATGAAGCGGGGCGGGCATGGCGGCGGAGCCTGAGCACCCGCGGCCGATCCGTCAAACCGCAATGGAGCAACCTCCTCATCACGGGCGGCTTGCCGCAAGAAACACCAGAACCGGGATCAGTAGCGCCACATCCGCCAGCACCCGCAGCGCGTCCATGCCGAAGCGCGAGCGATTGCGATTGAGCACATACAGCAGGCCCGCCCCGGTGAGGATGGCGTAAAAAAACGGGCGGGACGAGTATTCCTCGTCGAGCAGCGCGTATCCCAACGCCACCGCCCCGAGCAGCGTGAGTGGCAGCGTGAGCGAAAGTTCATCCGAGGCCTTGATCTCCAAATCCGCCGAGCGGGCCGCATGTTCCCATAAATCGATGGCGGAAATATTCAGCACGCACAGCACGGCGAAGGAGACGAACTCGCGGGAAAACAGCATGTCATAAATATCGTATTCAGACCGATAGAGATGCGCGGTCATCGCCGTGCCAAACGCGAATGTCACACCGGCGAGGATGTTCTTGGTGTGCGGCACCTCGCGCGGATCCTGCGAGGAAAGCATCGAAAGCCCGAAAAATCCTGCGACCAGCACCCCGCCCAGCAAGAGGTGTTTGTAGATGGTCATCGGCATCCTCATCGCCACCAGCGCCACCGCGAGCGGTACCGCCACGGCCAGTCCGATGCGGAAAAACCTGGCGTAGTCCCTGTGAAACCGGTGCCGCGCTTCCATACGTTCCCCACTGCTGCCATAGAGCGAAACATCCAGCAGGCGATCCCCCGCGTAGATGATCCAGACTGCCAGACCGAGCGAGGCGAAGGCCTCCCACGGGTGATAACCGAGCCGCCAGGTTTTGGAGAAAACATACAACCATGCCATCGCGACAAGCGGAGCATCCAGGCTCAACAGGTTTGGAAGGAGCCATAAGGGCTTGCGATACGCGGAGGGCACGACGCGCGGAACATCCCCGAGCAAAGCACCCAACGCAAGCGGATTGAGGGCCCTCAAGCCATGATGTCAGCCGCCACCTGATCCGCCGCGGACTCACCGGCCAGGCGGGCGACGAGAGCCAGCCCGAAATCCATGGCGGTGCCGGCGCCTTGGGAGGTAATCAGGTTTCCGTCCTGCACCACCCGCTCATCGAGAGCCCGGTCGAGGGTGCCGGCCACCGACTGATGGGCGGTGAAACGTTTTCCCGCCAGCAATCCGGCGTCCATCAGCACGAGCGGGGCCGCGCAGATCGCCGCCACCGGTTTTCCTGCGGCGGCGAATTCCCGCGCCAGCGTGGCGGCGCGGCCGTCCTTGCGCAAATCCCCCACCCCGGGGCCGCCGGGAATGAAAAGCAGATCGAAGGTCCCGGGATTCAGCCCCGCCAGCGAAACATCCGCCTCCACGCGGATTCCGCCGCGCCCCACCGCGGTCTTGCGATGCAGCGAGGCGATCACCACCTCGATCCCCGCACGGCGCAACAGATCCACCGGGGTCACCAGTTCGATCTCCTCGAAACCATCCGTCAGCAAACAAAGCACTCGCGTTTTCATAACAACTTCAGCGTTTCAGCTTTTACCTATACCAGCCCCACCGCTCGGCGCACGCGGTCCAGCACTTTCGCGGATTCCTCGCGCGCCCGTTCGGCGCCTGCCGCCAGGACGCGATCCACATAACCCGGATCCGCCATGATTTCCGCGCGGCGCGCGCGCATCGGCGCGAAAAAATCCCAGTAGGCTTCCGCCAGCCGCTTCTTGAAATCGCCGTAACCGACGCCGCCATTCACATGATCGGCCACCATCACCTGATAGTCGGTCTCACTGGCGAAAAGTTTGTACAACGCGAGGATCGTCGAGTTTTCCGTAAGCTTCGGGTCTTCCACCGGAGTGGAGTCGGTGGTGATCTTCATGATGAGTTTTTTCAGCGGCTTCTCATCGCCGAAGATCGGCAGGGTGTTGTGATAACTCTTGCTCATCTTGCGGCCGTCGAGTCCCACGACGACGGCGGTGTCCTCGCGGATGATCGGGTCAGGCAGGACCACGGTGCCCTCGCCGAAGGTCTCGTTGAGTTTCACCGCGAGATCGCGCGTCACTTCGAGATGCTGTTTCTGGTCCCTGCCCACCGGCACCTGGTTGGAGTCATATAACAGAATATCCGCCGCCATCAGCACCGGATAGGCGAAGAGCCCGTGGTTCGGCGCGATTCCCTGGGAGATCTTGTCCTTGTAGGAATGACACTTCGCGAGAAGGCTCATCGGACAGACGGTCGAGAGTATCCACGCCAGTTCGTTGACCTCCGGCACCGCGCTCTGGCGGAAAAACACCGCGCGCTCCGGGTCCAGCCCGCAGGCCAGGAAATCCACCGCCAGCTCGCGCACGTTCTCGCGCAGCGCCGCCGGATCCTGCGAGGAGGTCATCGCATGATAATCGGCGATGAAATAAAACGCCTCGCCTTCTTCCTGCAGGCGCACGGCCGGCTGCATCGCGCCGAAATAATTGCCGACATGGAGTTTTCCGCTAGGTTGGAGACCGGTGAGGATGCGCATGGCGCGGAGCATGGATTCCGGATGCCGATGCGGTCAAGCGGCATGGCGGAATGGCCGTCACATCTCGGAAAACAAGGCGTCCACCATCTCCACGCACTTCAATCCGGGCATCACACTCAAGTCCATCTGGTTCATCACATAGGCGAAGGACACCCCCGTTTCCGGATCGCCCATGCCATGGCTGCCGCCCGCGCCGGGATGGCCGAAGGCGGAAATCGAAGGCCCGTAGATTCTGCGGATCTTCCGCCCGTGTTCATCCAGCGGATCCTGCTGCGCGCCACTGGTGAATACCGTGGGCCGCAGCAAGACCTTGTCGTGCCCCGCGCTTCCGGGCACCGCCAGGGCCTCCCGCACATGCGGCGAAAGCGGGCTTTCGATCGATCCGATCGCCGCCTGATAGAATTTCGCCAGCGCCGAGGCCGTGCCCACGCCGCCGAGTGCCGGCAGCCCGGCCGACCACGCGCGGGACTCGTTCATCTCATGGATGGCGTGCAATCCACGCGGCGAGGAGAATGCGCGGCGGGTGTAGGTGCCGGATGTCGTGAGTTGTTTGTAAAACGCATCCGCCAGATCATCCTTGCCCGCCTTGCCGGGGTAGAGGCGTGCCACACGCGGCCAGTGATTTTCCGGCAGGCCGATCCAGAAATCCAAGCCCAGCGGCCCGGCGATCATCTCCCGCCAGCAACCGCCGAGCGTGAGGCCCGTGAGCCGGCGCACCGGTTCGTCGAGCAGCGCCCCGAAGGTGCGCGGATGATAGCCGTGACCATCTCCCAATCGCCATGCCGGAGTCTGATTTTCGATCGCCTCCACCACTGCGGCGTGCTCCAGCACGCTCGCCCGCTGGTCCAGCGCCGCCAACCCACATTGATGGGATAGCACATGATGGAAACTCGCCTCCGCCACCGGGAAGCGCGGCCAAACCTCCCGCACCGGCGTTTCCTCGCTCAGTCCGCGGCTTTCCAGCGCCAGCAGCAAGGTCGCCGCCGCCGGCACTTTGGTCGCCGAATAAACCGGAATCAGCGTATCCGTGGTCCACTTGCGGGTTTTCTCCCGCTCACACCACCCATCCCCGCGGGATAGAATTTCCGCCCCTTCCCACCAAATGCTCACCGAGGCTCCCAACTCGCCGCGATCGCGAAAATTCCGCTCGAACACCTCCATCACCTTACCCAATGCCGAGGGACTGACCGCCATGCGCGGGTCTCGCCGATCACACCCCTTCGCGCAATTCCGAAATCGCTTGCGGCGCGGATTCCTCCTGCGAGGCATAACGGCTCGACGACCATTCCTCAATCAGGCGGAAGGCCACCGCCAGCAAAGTGGGGCCCAGAAACACCCCCACCAGCCCGTAGGCCAGCGCGCCGCCGATCACGCCGCAGAAAATCAGGGCGAAGGGCATCTTGCTGCCTTGGCTGATCAAATAAGGCCGCAGAAAGTTGTCCACGCTGCTGATTCCCAGCAAGCCCCAGACCAGCATGAAAATCCCCCAACCTGTCTTGTCCTGGGCGAACAGCCACAGCGCCGCCGGCACCCAGATCAGTGGCGGCCCGAAAGGCACCACCGCGAAAAGGAAGGTCAACACCGCCAGCAACACCGCACCCGGCACCCCGGCGATCCAAAACCCAAGCCCGGCCATCAAGGCCTGCGCGATCGCCGTCCCCAAGATTCCGTAAATTACCCCGCGCACCGTATTTCCCGCCACCTTGATCAAATGCCGCCCGCGCTGGCCCGCCAGTCTTTCCACCGAAACCGCCAGCCGCTCCGAAAGCTCCGGCGCGTCCCGCAACAGGAAAAACGCCAGAAACGCACTGAGCAAGACCTGGGTCACCCCCTGCCCCACCGCCAGGCCCGCGGATATCAACCACGACTTCGCCCACACCAGCACCTTGCCCAACAACACCACCACATGTGGCGACTCCTCCACCCCGTTCTCCTCCACGCCACCCGCTGAAACCGCAGGTTTCCGCAACTCGGCAGGCGCATCCTGCACTTCCAGGCCGCCCTCCGTCTCCACCACGATCTTCGGTCGCGGTGGCGGTGCTTTGACCGCCTCGTCGAGTTGCTCGATCCAGCGTTTCCGGTCCTCGGCAAAGCCGATCCAATAGCCCTCCAGCTCATCTCCCACCACCGGCACCTGGCCCACCCACGCTGGTGCTTGCTCGGGAGCGGCCATGAACCAGGTGCGCGTCGCCACCGCCAGATCCTTGCCATCCTGCGCCAGACTCACCCCGATCAAAACCACCGGCCCGGTGAAAAGCACCGCCACCGTCAGCGTCACGAAACATGCCGCCAGCGTCCGTGAGCCCCTGAACCAGCGCGTGAACAAGCGCTGCATCGGATGGAGCGAGTATGCCAGGATGATCGCCCAGGTCAGCGCCGTCATGAACGGCCGCAACACGAAAAAACAACCGCCCAGCAGCAGCAACAAGGCCACGCCGCCGAGCAAGGGCTCCGCTTTCCGGGATTTGACGGTGGTCTCCTCTGCGATCAACTTACCGGCAGTCTATCGGATGCCGCGCCGCGCCGCCAGCGACTTTCCGCATCATTTTCCCACGGCCGCGCCAGGGCGTTTGCCTGGCTGGCCTATTCTTCGCAAGGGGCTGCGGTTCTGATGAGAGGAATCCGGTCGTCCCAGGTGGTGAGTGCGCTGCAAGGAAGTCCGATGGCTCCGATGTCAGCGAAATCTCCCCGGGGACGGGTATCGCCGTGCTCAGCGGCGGGGAGAAGTGATGAAAAGAGAGGCCGGGTCATGTCCGGGTGTGGGAAGTTTCCGGCAGGCAGAGGATGGGACAACATTTACCCGGACTATCGATACAAAGTTCAAAGTGATTCGGGAATTCTCACGGCTCGCCGCCGGGGAAGATTTGCGCGATCGGCGTCTCGATGTAGCCGTCCATCCAGCGTTCCAGGGCGGTGCGCATCGGCGTGAGCACCTCGGGGCGTGAGGCGGCGAGATCGGTCTCGCCGTGGGGATCGGAGGCGAGGTGGAAGAGGCCGAAATGGCGGGTGCCTGCGGCGGTGGGCGTGCAGACGAGTTTCCAATCGCGGGTGGCGAGGCAGCGTTGTTTCGCGGCGACGAGGCGCTCCGCGTATTCCGGCTTGAGCACGAACTGATAGTTATAATCCTCATCGATCCAAGTGCATTCGTCCATTGGCGGCAGCTTGGGACGCTCGACACCGGGAACCGTGAACTGGATGAAGGGAAAACCGGTCTCGCCATAAAACGGCCGGTATTCCGGTGTCTCGGCGCCACGGATCCAGCCGGCGAAACTCCGGCCCTGCCAGGTGGCGGATTTATCGACACCCGCGAAGTCCGCGAGGGTGGGAACCACATCGATGAGCCGCACCGTTTCCGGAATGACGCGCGGCGGCGCTCCCGGGACATGCACGATCATCGGCACGCGATTGGCATGCAAGCCGCCATTGAAGGTGAGCCCGTGGCCGAGTGTGACACCCGGTTCGTAGAGGTCATCACCGTGATCGGAGGTGATGATGACGATGGTGTTGTCCGCGAGGCCGTTGCGCTCGAGAGCGGCGAGGATGTCGCCCACGCAATCGTCGAACTGGCGGGTGCAGCCGTCATACAAGGCGCGGATCTGCCGCATTTCCTTTTCCGGCATGGCTTTCCATTTCGATTCGAGGTCGGTGCCGCCGATGAACGAGTCGATGTCGAAATCCACGCCATTCTTGTTAGGCCCGGAGTATTCGGGATCCGCGAACATGCTGGTGTAGGGTTCGTTGCTGCGGTAGGGCAGATGGGTGCAGGAATAGAAGACGTGCCAGAAGAACGGCTTTTGTTCCCTGGCGACGGTTTCGAGGCGGCGCTCGACGCGCTCGGTGACGACCTTGGGGGTGACGAACTGGGCGAATGACTGAAGCTGCGGAAACAGGCGGTAGCCGAGCGGGTTGTCGAAATAAAGCGGCACCACGAAGTGGGCGAGCACCACGGCCTGGCTCATGTAGATCTTGAAGTTATCAAAACTGGAAACCGAGATGTGCTCGATGCCCAGCGGCATGATTTCATAATAGCCGGCGCACCAGTCGCCGATGGCGGCGGTGTCGTAGCCGCGCCCGCGCAGCAGGCCGGCGATGGGCACGGTGCGTTTTTTCGCGGCCTCCACGGTTTCGCGGTCGGGATACATCTGGCGGATGCCATGGCTCTGCGGATACTGCGAGGACATCAACTGCACGCCGGACTCGATGGTCGAGGCGATCGACGTGTAACAGCGCTCGAAGCGGATGGAGCGGGCCGCGAGGGCATCGATGACGGGCGAGACGCCCTCGGCTGCGGAACCATCGGTGCGCGGCGGCCGATAGCCGGAACAGCCGAGGCGGTCGCCACGCAGGGAGTCGGATCCGATGATGAGGATGTTGGGCGGATTTCCGTTAGCCGCCGCCTTGGTCACGACGCGGCCGGCGGAAGGCTGGATGCCCAGTGCGAGGGCGCAGACCGCCACGAGAGCGGTGGCCGCCACCCATCCCTTGCGACCGTGGCGGTGGGCGTGCCAGGCGAGCATGCCGCCGAGAAACAACAGTGGCAGCAGCGTGAAGAGGAGGAACAAACCTGCGGGGCGCACCACTTCGGGAAAATCCAGCAGCTTGTAATACCAATGGCCGAACTCCGCCTCGTTGAGGAAATACGGTCGGGTTTTCATCAGCCGCAGGGTGCAAAAGCCATGCAGCACGGATGCAAGGGCGAAGCCACGCAGCGCGATGGCCACAAAGCCGCGGTGACGGGACCGGCGGGTCCACCACGACGCCAGCGGCTGGACCAGCAGCGAGGCGGCGAGGGCCAGCAGCCCGTAGGCGAGCAGCATCCCGAGGTTCTGGCGGATCAGGAAACCGAGATATTGATCGCGGGCCAGCGCGCTGAATTTATTCATCATGCCGCCGGAGGTCTCGGTGAGCCGCCACAGGGCGACGGCATACTGAACGGTTAGAAACACCAGCACTCCCACCGACACCGGGAGCAACCGGGCGGCGATAGGAGAACGCGCTTGTTCGCCAGAAGTGGTCCCAGTGATGGAACGTGTGGATGAGGGCGGGGACATCAGGATGTGGAATCCGGGGCATCAATGAACAACCATCGGGAATTGATCACTTTTTCGATCATCACTCCCCGGCGGGACTGGAGACCCTCCGGAATCCCCAGTCGCAGAATCAGGCTGACCTTGCCGCCGCGGTTGGCATCGATCAGATCGAGCAGACCCCGGGCCTCGCCGCTGTCCGCGGAGATGTAGCCGAAGAGCGTTTCCTCGCTGTCCAGCGCGGTGAGGCGAAAGCACAACCATCGCCCGGAATCGGCAAACTCATGGCTGAAAAACGAGTCCTGCTCGGCATAGACGCGGAAATCCAATGAGGTGCCGGCGGGTCTTTCCCGGGCGAATTCATCCCAGGGCATCGGCTGGTGGCATACCATGGTTTCCCAATCGATGAGCGGCTGGCCGGATGCATCGATCTCGATGATGAGATTCTGAAGCTGTCCATTGGTCAGGAGGACCGAGGCCATCCAGAAATTTCCGCGATTTTCCAGTGTCAGTGGCTGGAGAACCCGGATGGAACGCATCCGGCCGGAAGAGACGGACTGGCGCGCGTAGTATTGCCGCATCAAGGGCAGCACGCGTTCCGGGTGGCGAACATTGCGGGCCAGGAATTCGACCGTCGTTGCGTTGAAAAAAAACCGCAGAGAGTCCTCGATGCGGTCGATAAGGACGCGGGCCTCGGTTTCCTCCCGCTCTTCGCGGGCCAGCACGGATTCCGTTTCGACACGGATCTGGTCTGCCTGCGTGTCGGCCTCGCGCACATGGCTCAGGGACCACACCACGGCGGCGGCGATGGCCAGCGCGATAAGGGCGAACCAGCCCCACGGGATGGGATGGCGGCGGACGGACGCCTCCCCCCAGTTTTGCTCGGTGAGGTCCGGGTTGCTGGTTTCCGTCTCGATGAGCGCCTCAATGCCGGGTTGATGGGTCCTCAGTTCAATCTCGCCGCGATCCGGGAGATCGAGGCGGCTCGGTGCTTCCGAACTGGCCTGCGGGCCGAGGCGGATCGGTTTTTCATCCCGCGGATTGCGTTCGGTTTCGCGATTGGAGAGGCGCACCACGACCGGTGCCGGAGCGACTTCGTCATCGACCGGTCTCAGCTCCACTGGTTTCTCCACACGCGCCATTTCCGGCGGAATGAAAGACGCAAAACTCCATGGACGCAACGCCCGTATCGCTCTAAATCTCCGCCGCCGCCCCATCATGCCCGCCACTCCGCGCATCCTCATCGTCACCGCCGCCTTCGGCGAGGGCCACAACAGCGCCGCCCGAAATCTGGGCCTCGCGCTCGACGCGGCGGGTGCCATCACCCGCGTCAGCGACCCCTGCATGCTCGGTGCGCCGGGACTCACGAACCTCGTAGCCCGCAGCTACCGGATGGTGACCACGCGTTTTCCGCAGCTATGGGCGTGGATTTACCGCTCCACCGAACGCTGTGATTTCTCGCGGCAGAATTCTCCGGTTCTGGGTCCACCCGAACGTGCGCTGGCCAGCCTCATTGACGAGTTCCAACCCGCGGCGGTCGTCAGCACCTACCCGCTTTATCCGTATTTCATGCCACGGATCGACGAAAAACTCCCGGTTTTCACCGTGGTCACGGATTCCATCGAAATCAACGCCGCCTGGCTGCATGCGCCTGGAAATTTCTGGCTCGTCACCGATTCCGCGACACGCGAGGCGATGATGGGCAAGGGCCTGGCCGCGCAAAAAATCATCGATACCGGCTTCCCCGTGAATCCCGTTTTTTGCCAACTCCATCCGGTGGACCCCGCTGATGGTTGCGAGCCCTTCCGCATCCTGTATTTCCCCACCTCGCCATCCTCGCTGCTCCGTGATCACGCCCGCGCCGTGTTGGAAACCTCAAGCTCCGTGCGGCTCACCATCGTGCTGGGGCGCAATTTCCGTAGCCTTTATCCGAACGCCCGCGCGATCAAGGACGCCTATCCCGGCCGCGTCCGGCTGATCGGCTGGACGCGCCGCGTTCCGCAACTCCTCAACCAACACCACCTGGTGATCGGCAAGGCCGGCGGAGCCACCGTGCATGAGGCGATCGCCGCCCGCTGCCCGATGTTCATCCACCACCTGGTGCCCGGCCAGGAGGAGGGAAACCTGAAACTGCTGGAATCCATCGGAGGCGGTGCGCTCGCGGACACCCCCGGAGAACTCAGCCGCCGGGTTTCCTCGCTGCTCCGCGATCACGCCACCGGCTGGCGCGCGATGAAACACGCCCTCGCCCACCACGACCGCAACTCCGGCGCCATCACCGCGGCTCGTTTCATTCTCGACCAAATCTCAAATTCCCGCCCATGACCTTCCTCTACGACATCGGCCGCGTGTTGCTCGACTTCGATTTCGAGTCCTCGCTGGCGCGCCTGCTGCCTGCCGGATGCACGGATCCGCACGAGCGCATGACCCGCCTGCTAGATCGCAAGGACGACTTCGAGGCCGGCGCGATCGATCCTGACACCTATATCCACTGGGCGCTCGGCGTGCTCGGCAGCGACGCCACCCCTGCGGAGTTCCGCGATGCCTGGCAGAAAATATTCACGCCCAACGAGGCGATGTGGGAGCGCGTGCGGGAGCTTTCCGCCGCCGGCCACCGGCTGATCCTGTTCTCCAACACCAACGCCATCCACTGCCCGTGGGTCTTCGATGCCTATCCGGAATTCTCGCTCTTCGATGAGGCGGTGCTCTCCTTCGAAACAGGCTCCATCAAGCCCCACCCGCCGATCTATCAGCACGCGCTGGACACCCACCGGCTCATCCCGCGGGAAACGCTCTACATCGACGACATGCCCGAAAACATCGCCACCGGCCGCGAGTTCGGCTTCCAATGCCACCAATACGATCTCACGGACCACCCCGCCTTCGAACGCTGGCTGTCATCCTTCCCCATCTGAAATCTCAACTCTCAAATCTCCATGCCTCTCATCATCGCCGGCCGTCAGTTCCACTCCCGCCTGTTTCTCGGCACCGGGAAATTCCCATCCAATGAATCGATGCGCGATGCCCTTGCCGCCAGCGGCACGCAGATCGTCACCGTCGCCCTGCGCCGCGCCGATCTATCAGGCGGACACGACCCCTTCGCCAACATCCTCGATTTCATCGATCCGGAAAAATACCTCATCCTCCCCAACACCAGCGGCGCGATGAACGCGGAGGAAGCCGTGCGCCTCGCCCGCCTCGCCGCCGCCGCAGGCCTGCCGAAATGGGTGAAACTCGAAATCCACCCGGATCCCACCTACCTGCTTCCCGATCCGATCGAGACACTCAAGGCCGCTGAAATCCTCGTCAGGGAAGGCTTCACCGTGCTGCCCTACATCAATGCCGATCCGGTACTCGCCAAGCGCCTGCAGGAGGCCGGCGCCGCCACCGTGATGCCGCTCGGCGCGCCCATCGGATCCAACAGGGGCCTCGCCACCCGCGACCAGATCCGCATCATCATCGATCAGGCCATCGTGCCGGTCGTGGTGGATGCCGGCATCGGCGCGCCCAGCCATGCCGCAGAAGCCATGGAGCTCGGAGCCGACGCCGTGCTCGTCAACACCGCCATCGCCATCGCCAGTGATCCGGCGCGGATGGCGGCGGCTTTCAAACTCGCGGTCGAGGCGGGACGGGAGGCGTTCAAGCTCGGCCTGCCCGAAGCCCTCGATCACGCCAGCGCGACGAGCCCGCTCACCGGCTTTCTGGGATGAGTTTTGCCGGAACATCCCCGGTAACACATGAAAGTCCGGGCTTCCGTTCCACGTTCAAGCAGGTGAGTCTCCGCCGCATCCTAGATTCCCTAATGATTCCGCCTCGTTCCGGCCCATGCCTTGCATTGATTTCCATGATTCTGGCGTCCTGTGCGCTGGATTCCGGTTTCCATTCCAAACCCATGACAGTTCCGGCGGCGTGGAAAAACGCGGGCGCTTTCCCGCAGGCCTCGCCGGCGAAGGATCTTTCCCGATGGTGGGGCCGTTTCGGCGATTCCACGCTCAACCGCCTGATTTCCACCGCGCTGAAGGACAGCCCGGACATCAGCGCCGCTACGGCGCGAATCCGCGAATCCCGCGCCCGCCGGGATTCGGAGGTCGCCGGGCTTTTCCCAGCCGTGGATGGTGGCGTTTCCCGCAACTCGCGCAGCACCGACACCGAGCAAGCCGGCCGGATCTCAGGCACCTCCTACTCGGCCGGACTCGACGCCTCATGGGAAGTCGATCTCTTCGGCAGACGCCGCAGCACGATCCAGGCCGCCGCCGCCAACCTCGGAGCCGCCGAGGAAAACCTGAATTCGGTCCACGCCTCGCTCGCTGCGGAAATCGCCACCACTTACACCAGCCTCCGCGCCAATGAGGCACGGCTCGTCGTCCTCCACCAAAACGTAACCACCCGCGAGCAGACCGCCCAGCTCGCCAGTTGGCGCCAGCAGGCAGGCGAGGCGGACACGCTCGAATCCAACCAGGCGCAAAGCAGCCTCGAATCCGCCCGCGCCGCCATCCCCTCGCTGGAGCAGGCGATCTCCCAGGATCGCAACCAGCTCGCCCTGCTCTCCGGCCGCGAACCGGGCGCGCTCGACACCATGCTCGCCTCCGGCAAAGGCATCCCGAATCCCCCGGACAGCCTGGCCATCGGCATTCCCGCCGACGCGCTGCGCCAGCGCCCCGATGTCCGCCTCGCAGGCTATCAGGTGCTCGCCGCCGCCGCAAACACCCGCGCCGCGGACGCCGCCCGATACCCCTCGCTCAATCTATCAGGATCGCTCGGGCTCGACACCATCCATGCCCGCGATTTCCTCGATCCGGAAACCGCCGCCGCCAATTTCGCCACCAACCTCACCTCGCCCATCTTCGACGCCGGCCGCATCCGCGCCAACATCGAGGCAGCAAGCGCCGTCGAGCAGCAAGCCATCGACCAATACCGCGTCACGGTGCTCACCGCTCTATCAGAAGCCGAGAACGCGCTCATCGCCTGCCGCCGCACCGCCGAGCGCCTCGCCACCCTGGAGAAAGCCACCCGGCTCGCCCGCGAGGCCGACCAACTCGCCCGCCAGCGCTATGAAGCGGGAGAGATCGATTTCCTCGATGTGCTCGATTCCCAGCGCACCCTGCTCAGCCTTGAGGACAACCTGCTTTCCACCCGCACCGACCGCACCACCGCCTACATCCGCCTCTATCAGGCGCTCGGCGGCGGCTGGCCCACATCACCCTGAATCGTTTTTTCCGAGCCGTCATGTCCAAGCCGAAACCCCACGAAGATCTCGCCGCCATCGTCCGCGACAGCAAGTCCAGACCTCTGCGCAAGTGGTTGATCACCGCCGCAGCCATCGCCCTGGCTGCCGGTGCCGCCTATCTGTATTTCTCGCGCGATCAATCGGATCTTGAAAAACCCGAATATGTCACCACGCCGGTCAAGCTGGGCCGCATCTCACTGGTCGTCACCGCCGCCGGCAACCTCGCCCCCACCAATGAAGTGATCATCGGCAGCGAACTCTCCGGCACCGTGAGCGAAGTCCATGTGGACACCAACGACACGGTGAAGAAAGGACAGCAACTCGCCAAACTCGACACCTCCAAGCTCAACCAGCAGACCGAACGCAGCCGCGCCGCGCTGCTCGCCGCCAAGGCCAGGGTCAGCCAGGCCATGGCCACGCTCGCGGAAAGCAACGCCGCCCTCGCACGCCAGCAGGAACTCCACGAATTGAGCGGCGGAAAAACCCCGTCTCGCGCGACCATGGAAACATCCAAGGCCACCGTCGCCCGCGCCGAGGCCGATCTGGAAAGCGCCAACGCGGCGGTCGCCGGCGCCGAAGCCGAAGTGAAATCCTTCGAGCGCGATCTGGAAAAAGCCATCATCCGCTCCCCGGTCGATGGCGTGGTGCTCGCCCGCTCGATCGAAGTCGGTCAGACCGTCGCCGCGTCGTTCACCGCACCCACCCTCTTCACCATCGCGGAGGATCTCAGGAAAATGGAACTCCAGGTTTCCGTATCCGAGGCTGACATCGGCCGCGTGCAAGCCGGCCAGACCGCCACCTTCAGCGTCGATGCATGGCCGGGCCGCACCTACACCGCCAAGGTGAAGAAAGTCGCATTCGGCGCGGCGAACACTGGCGCGTCCAGCGGAAACAACAACACCGCAGCCAGCACGGGGGTCGTCAACTACAGCACCGAGTTGGAAGTGGCCAATGAGGATCTCACCCTGCGCCCCGGCATGACCGCCACCGTCGATATCGCCATCGTGGACAAGCGGGACATCATCGTCGTTCCAAACTCCGCGCTACGCTTCGATCCCGAAGTCGCGATCGCAACCGGCAAGCCGGATGAAACCAAGCGCACGCTCGTTCAAAGCCTCTCTCCCGGCGGCGGCAGGCGCTGGCGCGGCACGCCTCCCCCACCCAAACCCGGATCCACCACCGCCGAACCCCACGTCTGGACCCTCAAACATGGCGAACCCGTCCAAATCATGGTCACACCCGGCATCACCGATGGCAGGACCACTGAAATCATCGGCGACTCTCCGCAGGCGGATACGCCCGTCATCATCAGCATCAAACCCAAACCATGAGCGACAATTTGCAAGGCAGTGTCTTTATTTGCCGGAAGCCGGGGGGCGGGATGAAGATGGCAATTACCGGTTGGCTGGCTCTAACACTCATGGCGGTGCAAGGTGCGGAAGTGATGAGCGGCGCATATCGTGCCATGTGGAACGCACCGGAAGTGAAGGATCGCATCGAGCGGGGCATTCATGAAAACCGGATGGCGGCGGCGGTGCTGAGCCTGCCATCGATCAAGGCGGGAACGGAAGTGAAGATTGAGCAACTCGACCACGAGTTTCTTTTCGGCGCGAACATATTCAATTTCGACCAGTTGGGCTCCGACGAGCTGAACCGCAAATACAAGGAGTTGTTCGGGACGATATTCAACGCGGCGACGATCGCCTTCTACTGGAAGACCTTTGAGCCGGAGCCAGGTAAGCCGCGTTATCTGGCTTCCGGGCGGGATTCCGCTGCGTATTGGAACGCGCTCAAGGAACCGTGGAACGAGTTCCATTGGCGGCGTCCGGCACCGGAAAAAATCATCGGGTTTTGCGAGGCCAAGGGCATTGCGATGCACGGACATCCAATCATCTGGGGGAATCCGGCGTGGAATCATCCGGCGTGGGTGTCCAAAGCGCCGGACAAGGTCGGGGAAATGGAAAGTTTGTTCGGCAAACGGATTACGGAAATCTGCCGGTATTACAAAGACCGCATCCCGAGCTGGGACATCGTCAACGAAAGTGTCGATCCCACCCCCGGCGAACCGCGCTACGGAGTGATCCCGGATGATTACACGTTCAAGTCGTTCAAGCTGGCGGAGAAGGATTTTCCCGCTTCGGTGCGTTTCAACATCAACGATTCGTGGCGGGCGGTCTATCCGCCGTTTGTCAGGGAGCTGATTGCGCGCGGAGCGAAGATCGACGTGGTGGGATTGCAGATGCATATCTTCAACCCGCCGGAGTGCCTGGACATCGCCGCGGGAAAAGATGCTTTTCCTAACGGAACATCGTGGAAACCGTTGGACGTGATCCGGGACTTGGAGGAACTGGACACGCTCAAGCGGCCGATTCATCTGAGCGAGGTCACAATCCCCTCGCCCGGCGAAAGCGGAAAAGCACTGGCGATTCAGGCCGGGTTGGCGCGCGACATGTATCGGCTTTGGTTTTCATGGCCGAGCATCACACGCATCACCTGGTGGAACGTGGTCGATGATTGCGGGGCTAAGGGCGAGCCGCTGAAGTCCGGGCTGTTCACCCGGCGGATGGAGCCGAAGCCCGCGTTCCACGTGCTGGACCATCTCATCCATCAGGAATGGATGACGCGTATGGCGGTGAAGGCGGGGCAAGACGGCACGGTGAGATTCCGCGGCTTCAAAGGCCGCTACCGGGTGAGCTACACGGCTGCGGACGGCGCGGAAAAAAGCATGGAGTTCCGGCTGACGAAGGACGGGGACGGATGGTAAGCGCATAGATCTCACCTGAAGTCCCCGTGGAGCAGTCTCCGCCCACACCACCGTGGGCAACAAGCGGCTCAGATGAGCTGATAGATGAAGATGTGGCCGGTTTCCGGGTGGCGGAATTTGGCTGCGGTGAGATCCTCCAGCAGCAGTGCGATGGCTCTGTCGTGGACGGGAGAGGCCATGCGGTGGATCCGAATGCTCACGGTGCCGGCCCCCCCGTGATCAGGCTCAAGATCGGCGCTGGAGACGAAGGGTTCGCGGATCAGGGCGCGCGCTTCGGCTTCGTGGGTCAGGTGCTTGCGCAACAGGCCGACCAGCGCGGTAGGCGTTCATTTTGACGGTGTCTGGTGAGGGTTTTGGCCAGGGGCCGCAATTGGCGCGGGCGCCCGGCTTCGGGAAGTTCTTGAATGGCGATTTTGTGCGGGGTGGCGCGACGCTGGAGTTTGAGGGCGTCACGCTCGATCTGGAGGGTTTGGATGGTTTCCAGGAGGGTGGCGCGTTGGGCGGCGCCCAAAGCCTTCTGGATCTCACAGGGGCGTGCGTGGCCAACGCAAGGCGATGCCCGGCGGTGTCCCCGGCGCGATGGGAGAAGTAATTGTCAGAGCCGACCAACCAAGTCACATGCCCGTCTTTGAACAGGTGGCTTACGACGGGATTGATTCGAATTGCCCCCTCGGGCATCCCGGGTAACAACAACTGCGGCATGGTGCGGGGTGGGGAG
>JAUYNL010000021.1 GCA_030696085.1 Luteolibacter sp. | reverse complement strand
TATCCAAAAAGCCTTTGAAGCAAAATGAGTCTTTAAAGGAACGAGTTATAGCTGACTTGGCGGCAATCAAATCAAACCCAAAGCTCGTCAAATCCTTTTTTCACGCGCCAAGTGTAGCCTATGCCAAGGACTAATCAGTATATCGACTTTCGCGGATACGAATCTGCCAGCCTGGCTCAGGGAGGCACTCGATTCTCAACTCGTTTTTTGGAACAAACACCATGCCGAAACATACTATCAGTTTAGTCCGTGGCCCGTGATCGGGGAAGAGTTTGCGAGGTGCGTGCGGGCGGCACCCTATTGGGCCTTGGCCCGATGGCAGGGCCAGTTGTTTCCCTCCCAAATAGCATACTGCATGCAGAGGTCTCCTGCGGGTGCCGTCGCCTACGCCATTAAGAGAATCCCGCATGCGAGAAGGAAAGACCTCATTCTGCGGTTCGCCGGCGAAGCCCTGGCTCACGCAGCGGACAAACTCACTGCCGCTGAAATCCTGGCCTGCGCGCAGGAGGATCCATATTCAGTATTGCGGGAACGCCGTAAATTCTTTCCAGCCATTCGCGCCCGAATGCTTTCCCGGGTGGTTCCGCTGGTTCGGATGTCTCCAGCGTGCATTCCCCGGGGTCTGGAAACTGACATCCTCGAATCCATCGCTAAATTTCCATTAGTGTGGCTCGGTCAATTCGGCACCTTTGTAACGGCGATGGACACGATCGCCACACACCTGTCCATCAATCCGGACGGAAAAACGCTCGAGGAACTCTACCACCGAATGGATTCTGCCGGGAGGGACGCATACTTTCAGTTCATGGCAGATCGCCTCTAGCTGAATCCCTGAGCCCCGGTCGTTGGCGTTGTTTCCCCAATGTCCCCACCGGAGAAATCATGGCTGTGATCTCCCTTCGTTCTTTTGGAGTTCCAGCCCATGAGACGGCAGTCGTTGTAGCCTTGATCCATGAGACCGTCGGAAACCCTTGGTAGTCCAGTTATTGGGAATGGTCACATCGGAAATCGACGACACTGCCTTCGATGATCATGGCATACCGCCCAGCGCTACTGCTGGCGGAGGGTGCGCAGGCACTTTCGCGGTGGGGATGGTGCAGACGTTCTATTTCAGGCGTGGGACCTACATTCCCTCAGCGAATATTGCGATTGCCGCCTTGCAACCTGCTCGCACAGCCGCATGAAGCGTCTCGGGCGGAAGTATAAGTCTGCCCACTGTTTCAAGTTTCAGTGCGTCAAAGTTCGTGGCTGATCCTGCATCCAGTTCCGATTGCACGGATTTCAGGCTTGGAGCATGAAAATTGATCGCGCTACTCACAACCAGTGAATGTTGAACCTCCTGCAACCGGGGGGCATGGATATCGATAGCTTTTATGACACAAATATCGTTATAAACTACTTCCAGTTCAGGTGCGTCGAAATAGGTGACGCATTTCGCGTCAATTCGTCCGACTGCTTTCAGATTTGGGACGTGAAGGATTCTGGCAGAATTCAAGCTCAACTGTGATGCCCATCTCAGGCGAGGTGTGAAAAAAGTGTACGCTGATCGAGCTTGTACCTCATAGTTGACCGTTTCAAGCTTTGGTGTGTTGATAACATGCGCACCGTTGAAAACCAGGCTTCCATCTACCGTTTTCAGGTTCGGTAAATCGACGATCGTGAGCGATTCGGCAGTCAATTGCATATTGACTTCGTCTAAAACTGGAAGATGGATGACCCTGGCCGACTCAATCCACATTCCTCCATCGACGATTGCCAAATTGGGAGCCCGGAATTCGCGTGTCCTTCTAGCCTCAAGGCTGCCGATCACATGATGGTAATCAAGTTCGATTCGCTTACTGGAACCGGACCGGAACGAAGAAAGCAGAATTTTCCGACCATCCTCACAGGTCTTGATCAATCGTTTCTTGGGAATTCTCTGCTTGGAGAGAGACGCATTGTATTTGGAGATCATCCCGGAATACATATAACCAACCCACTTTCCATGCTGATCAAAAAAGACCAGAAGCGCATCTTGAATCTCTCCAGTGGATTTGAAAACTTCGAACGCTTTCTCGCGATCTTCACTGGAGTATCTTTTGTGAGTTCTTTCCATAGGAAATACATGTGATCTATGCACCTCCACCGCTTGGGGAGAAATCGCTTCGAAGGATGAGCTGGCCGACTCGGTGAGAACCGGAATGAACTGGGCCCCTTGGCTTTTTCAAGGTGCCCTGCCCGGTCGCAGCGTGCGAAAAACAGACATATTCACAGCAGCGGATCGACCTAACCATTTTCTTGAAGAGATCGTAGCCACCTCGTGCAGGCGGTTCAAGCGCTTAGTCCGGACCCGTGGTTTTTGGATTTAAGAATGGAGGGGGAACCTCTTGACCAGTTCTACGGATCTTCTCGGGGAAAGGTTTTTCCCCGGCGGCTACTTCGTGGGCCGCACCCCATTCTCCGGGAAGGACTCCTCCCCAAGCCCCACCTTTCCAACCGCGCCAGGCGGATCAAGACTGCGATCTCCCTGCGTTCCTCGTGAGCTCCAGACCTTGAACCACCACAGGCCCCCCACGAACTCCTGCCGTCCCGGATCCGACCAATCCTCCGGCGCTTCGCGTCCTCGGATTCGTCGGCTCCAGAACGGGGGGCTTTCCCCGACGAACCGGTTTGGACGAACTAGTTTGTTTCAAGGGGCGCCGCCCCTCGCGCTGTCAAGGGCACCCGAGTTTCGCGTTGCTGCAACCCGGGATCCCGCCCCTGACAGCGCACTCCCCGGCGCTCGCCGCAGGGCAAGGTTTCATTCGTTGAATGTTCCCTTTCTTATTGGTGATGAATCGGGCGTTGGGGGGGCTTCTGGCGGGGGGGGCTGGCAACCGGAGTTTGGCTGGCTGGAGGGAAGATGGGGAAGGCCCGGCTCGGCGGCGCTTTCGCGTCGGCGGCTCCGGCCTCTGGGGTGGGACAAGTGGAAGACAAAACGGCCATGTCGGCAGCCATTCCACCAGCTCCAACTCAGAACTATATCCCCATGATCCGCATCTCCTTTTCTACCCAAACCGACTCTGAAGACCCCGTTGCCCCAAACGCTTGGCGGCGTGAAGCCGCCACGTTGCTTCGCTCAATCGCGAAACGCATTTCCGCCGGCGAGACGATGCCTTTGATGCTGCTTGACGGCGAAGGAAACCTCGTCGGAAAAGCCCGCGAGCTCTCCTACCGTCCGGAACCTCCACGCCAATTGGCGGCGAAACCTTCACGCGGTTCATGAGTTCGGAGGTGAGGGCTGTCCGTCACGGAGGAAGCCGTTCGTGTCGCGCAATACAGGCATGCACCCACATATTCTCAAATGAATCACGGGAGATACTCAACGACTCTCGTTGCCAAAATCCTCCAGTGTTTCTACGGCATCACCCAGCACGCGGTTACCTGCGGCCCGCAAGGCTTCCAACGACAGGGGTTGGGAAGCCAACAAGCCGTTCATGCAGGTGTGATAGGCTTCTTCGAAGTCGTTCCCGCTCCTGAGCAGTGCTCGAAGTCCCGCCCCTGCCCGCAGTGCAAGCTGCGACCATTCGTTAGGGAAACAGGTCTGAAGCGCTTCGAGCCAGGACTTTGCCCATGGCCGGTAATCATCAAGGTCGGCCAGGGTGGCGATCGCCAACACCCGCCCAAGGTCTTTGTTGCTGCGTTTGATGGAACGACCGGCGAACATCGAACTCATGGTCTCGGGCTTGATTTCCGGATGTTCCAGCAGATTGGCCAAGGCCATCATCTCGGGACGTGCATAACGAATGTCGAGATTGCCGGCGGGGAGGGGATCGAAGGCGGTGATGGCAAGGAAGCGAAATGTCGGCAAACCGAAATGGCCCTCTGCCAATGGCAGGCGGGTCCATTTGTTTCCAACCTCCGCCGATTCCGGGACCGTCAAAAGCTCAATGAACCACGCTTCCTCGGATGCGGTATCCACCCCCGGTGGATACAAGCGCACCGCGGGCAATTCATCGACGGGGGTTCGGGCATCTCCGGGATTCTGATGGGCCCCTGTCAGCATGCGCTGCCAGCCGGCATCAAGAAGCTGGCGGGTGATGGTTTGGCCCGCACCGACGGCGGCATGGAAAGGCTCAAGAACGCAATCCACATCCTTGGTGCGCACGGCTTTCGATTCGTCGTTCTGGAAAAAGTGATAGCCCGCTGCCAGGCTGCCGATGATGACGACGTTCTCCCGGCAGGCGGGTGGCACTGCGGCTGCGACTTCGGCGAGAACCTTGGATGGTGAGATTTGGCTCATGGTTTGGATCGGGGTGTGAGGCGTTCGAGGAATTCCAGTGCCTGCGATTCCAATCGCGCCTCATGGAGATCGAGCAGGCATTCCACTTCATCCGCCCAGACCATTCCATCATCACCTTTCTGAAAGAATGCCACGGGCCGACATAGGGTGTGGACAAAAACCCGTGCAGGTTCGCCACGCTTGGCGGGTTGAAGGGCGGGGTCGAGTTTGCGAAGGAACTCATGGGATCCTTCCGGGCGTGGATTGTGGACCACGAGATCAAGCCTCGGGGTACCGACCAGATCCAGCCCTGGCAAATAGTGCCGGGCTCCCAAAACACCGCCGACCGCGATGTCGGATCGCTTGAGTTCCCGCAATCGTTGCAGCAAAACCTCTGGCGAGCGTGGCCGCATGGAGGGATCGGCAAAAGCCATGGTTGAGCGCACGTTTTCCGCCTGCGCGACCAGCCTGAACCAAGCGTCTTTGGGAAAGGCACGGAGTTCGACCCGCCGGTCCGAATGCCGGACAAGATACGGCTCCAGCTCCCGCAACGCATTTGAAATGGTGGGGTAGCTAAAACCGGTTTGTGCGGACAGTTCCTTGCTGGTGAGCGGACCGGAGCCTCGGAACCAAGCGATCAGCAAGGGCCGGAGAATATCGAAGAACGCCTCCGACCGACCGCCAACCTTGTGGACTGCGTGGCCGCGTTCGTGTTCGACGACGGCCGCGATATGGTCGCGCTCTTCCGGCGTCAGCGATTCATCGGTTTGGGGTGGTTTTCCATCATGGCAAACAACCATGGCCAGGCGTTTGAAAACCTCGGGGCGAATCACAGCCCGTGCTCCCGTCCATTCGTCGGACAGGCGCGATTCGGATATTTGTGGATCGGCCAACACCAGGATTCCCCTGCGCTCCGGCTTCCCGGCCGAAAACCTGGCGATATCCAACAGGGAGGCCCGCAGCTTGCGGAGATCCCGGGGTTCGATCAAAACCTCAAAAATCGCGTCGCCCAGAACGGCATCCGCCCGAAAACCAGGTGGATCGTCCAGCAGGACATCGAAACGAAGCGCTCTCACGAGAAGAAGATGTCCCTTTCAAACCGAAGCCGCAAGCCAAAAATAAAGTCGCGCTTAAATTTAAAAGTCGCACCTTAACTTCAAAATTTTCCAATCACCACACCCAAACAAAAGTCAGTGGGCAGGTTCATGCGCAGAGTTCCTTTCTCATGTCCTCCACCCAATCACGCAGAGCATCAGGAATCCACCATAAAGCAGGGCGGTCAAAGGAAGTTGTTTTGACAGATACCTAGGGACCCTTCCAATCGGATCCCGACAACCTGCTTGCAAATTAACCATATTTGATCAATCATACAGCCATGCCCACGCCGGACCCCAGAGAATTTGGGAAACAAATCGCACGCCTGCGCAAGGCGCGGGGTCTGTCGCAAGTGGATCTGGCCGACGCGAGCGGTGTGCCCATTACCGCCATTCGGCGCTGCGAACAAAACGGCCGGATTCCGCTCGACCGTTACCTGATCCTTGCCACGGCTCTGAACGCCAGCCTGAAGATCGTCCCATCCACCCCGACAGACAGCTCCATCCCGGACCGCCTGCCCTACAAAAGCATCCACGACATCATTCGCGAAGCCGCACAGCGTCCCGCCACCCAACCAGCCAGCGAAATCCGCAAACCCCGGCTCGGAGGAATGTTCGACGCCATGGCCACGTCCAATTCCACCCGGTCATGATTCCCACTATTCAGGAATGCAGCGTCTATTGGAACGGCCACCTGCCCGGGAACAAAAAGAACCGGGTGAAAGTCGGGACCTTGGTCCGGAACCAAGAGCATCTCTATTTCGGCTATGACAGCCGGTGGATTTCCCGCAGAATCGAGATTTCCCCGGGATTCCTGCCACTTTCCACTGGCACAAAACCCGTCTCGCTCACGGACCAACGTTCAGCCGCTTACATGGAGGACGTCGGTCTCCGGAACGAGTTCCGGGGACTTCCCGGCCCCTTTTACGACAGCCTCCCGGACAGATGGGGAATGAGGCTGCTCGCCAACCACACGGGAAAGGATCCGGAAACACTCGATGCTCTCGAAATCCTCTGTCACCGGGGCAATCGCTGTATGGGTGCGTTTTCCTACGAACCCGCAGTCCGGACTGAAACCCACGAGGAAGCCCTGAGTACGGCCACCCTCGACCTGTATTGCCGCCAAGCCGCCCGGCTCAACTCCGGGAGCGATCCGGAAACACTCGAAAAAGCCATTCTGGACGCATTGGAGGATTCCGGGGGATCCGCAGGTGGCATGCGTCCCAAAATCCTGCTCGCCATCCAAAAAGAGAAATCTAACGAAGGTGAATCCGCCTCACCGGCCGTGCTCCGCAAGCTCGCCGGATACGACCATGAGGACATGACGTCAGACTACCAGCCATGGCTTCTCAAATTCGATACCGAACCCGAGCAATGCAGGGGACTGCTGGAATCCGCGTGCGCTGCCATGGCCCGTGAAGCGGGCATCATCATGCCGGAGACCCGACTGATTCGCACGGAATCCCCGGATGGCACCCGGCATGCGCACTTCGCGGTCCTGCGCTTCGACCGGGAGCTGATGGGTGACAAATGGCATCGCGTCCACATGCATACCGCAGCCGGAATGCTGCTCCGAAACTACAATGATCTGGATCTCGACTACACCGACCTCCTTCAACTGACCCGCAACCTAACAGGCGACGATCAACAGGTCCGGCAGGTCTATGTCCGGGCAGTCTTCAACGTGCTGGCAGGCAATTCCGATGATCACGCGAAAAACCACGCCTTCCTGCTCGATTCATCCGGCAAATGGAAGATCAGCCCGGCCTACGACCTCACACCCAGCCGGCTCCGCCTCCAACCCGGCATCCGGTCCACTTCTGTGCTTGGGAACAAAAACGAAAGAATCCCGCTATCGACTCTCAAAGAACTGGCCGATGAACACGGAATCCAAGACCCGGTTTCCATCATCCAAGAGGTTTCCGAAACCGTCAAAAAATGGGGGAATTTCGCGAAAACCGCAGGCATTCCCAAAAAGATCGCGGATCGCTACGGCACCCGGATGAAGGACATCCGCCCAGTGGATCTCAAATGAGGAATTCCTTGGGGCTTCCCATGATCCGTTCAATTTCTTCACGAACGTAATTCATGGGAATACGCTCCTGCTCCAGCCTCGTTCGCCCGGCAGAAAGCGTGGAAAAAGCATCCATTTCATTCGGGCGGAGGAGCGACGTGTCGAATGCCGGATTGCGGGTTTCATCGGCAATCGCGAGCATTCGATACAAATCAAGCGTGGTCTTGTCCATGAGCATGCTGCGAGCATGGGGCAGGAAGCTGCGAAGTCGCGCCAGCATGGCGAAGCCATGGGCATCCAGATCGCCCCAATAGTGGCATTGCGTCGATTGTAGCCATGAAACGCCTCGCCAATTAGCCAATGCGTCACCCGAACCGAATAGTGCGACTGCGCCAGTGACTTGAGGCAGCGCGAGCAAATTCCTCAGATTCTCCACCATGATGACAACCACGCCCGAGAGAGGAAGACTGCCAGCCTGCGTCACCGGCAATGCGATTTCATCCGCAAACACTGGAAGGCCACAACGTTCACGAATCTCCGGATCCAGGAAACGCAATCGCACAAGCGGCTCTTCGATTATCAGGCCCCATTTTGACCGGAAATTTGTGCCGGAGATCACTTCAGCAGGAAATGACAAGAGTTCGTCCAACAAGGCGAACCGTGACTCCACAAATTTTGTGTCGATTCCGAAAATCGGCATCTGCCGTGGATAAAAACCGGAGTTGGGATTCTCCTTGAGCCAGGCAACAACTCCAAGAACCCGCTCCCAGTTGCCTAGTTCCCTCAAGACGACACGGACGTGGTTCTCAATCCATGGGCGCCACTCAGGAAACCGGGTCAGAATCCTATAGCATTCCTCACGGAAGCGAGTCACTTCGGCAATCTTTCCGAGGGCTTTGAGGTAGCTTCGTTCATCTTGGAAGCAAGCTTGCACCGGTCGTTCGTGTTGCCCGAAGCGTCGTTCATCCACGGTTTCCCATGTTACTTCAAACCCCAGTATCTCACTGTCCTTTCTGAGCTGCGCAAGTTCTTCACGGCGCTTCTCGTAGCTGCTGGCTCTACCACTTTTGCCCAGAACCAAGTTCATTGGAAAGAACGGTTGACCACTCACCAATGAACGGAGGAACTCGGTATACCTTCGTTCGGCCTGTTTGAGAAAATCCGACCTCGTGTTCATATCCTGGACGCCACCGCCTCTTCGTATGCCTCGCGGCTGGCCCTGCGGATCGTCGATGCGTTGTGCTCGGGATTCACCGCAAGGTGGTAGTTGTTCACATAGGACTCGGCAATTCTCACTTTCGCTTCCCACGGTGCCGCGAGGATCAGCTGGAAGCCCATGCTGCGGAACAAATCAAGTGCCCGCCGGGAATTCCCTTCGTCGGTTCGGGCAAAGATCTCATCAATCACCACCAGCCGGAAACCATCCACATTCCCGGAATCCTCCGCGAGTCCATACTGTGCGCACAATGAAGCGGCGAGGATCGTGAATGCCAACTTGGCTTTTTGCCCGCCGGATTTGCCTTGTGAAGAATCAAAGTAATCCATCTCCGCGCTGTCGCTTCGGCGACATTCGCGAATTCCGAAATCGAGCCAGTTCCGGCTGTCGGCGACCATCTTCATGTGATCGGTTTTTTTGAGCTGCTCGATGAGTTCCCTGATTCGCTCAAACAGTCCAAAGCGTGCGTCTTCGTCCTGCTGCATGCCCATGCCGAGAATGTCGCGAAGCTGTCTCTTGAAAATCGCCACAAGCGGCTCCCCCCTCTCGCGAACATCGATTTCCACAAAGCTATCAGGAGAATATTCAAGACCTCTCAAAGTCGCATTGACCTGCCCGATTCGGAGACGATGGCTTTTCACCTCCTGTGCCAGACTCGCGTCGAGACTTGCGATGTTTTGGGTCAGGTTGTCATTGAGGAAGACGCGGAAACGCTCTTCGTGGGCCGGCAGATCGTCCCGCGTGACCCGGGTGTGGATGCGCACGTAATCGTCGGCATAGTCTGCTTGGGCAAGCAGGTCCTTCGAGTCTTCAGGAAAGGCGTGGAGGAATGCCTGCATGGGAGCGCCCATCCTGCCGCGTGCTTCATTAACATACCGCTGCTGTTGGCTCGAACGGTTGCGAAGCGTGTCGGACGTCTTCCGTTCCAATTCGACAATGGTCTCAAGGGTACATTCCTGCCCTCGCTCGATCTCGGCGAAGTAGGCCAATCCTTCCTCATCGGGTATATCCGCGTTTGGTGGCAGTTCCGCCTCCAATCTATCTTTGGCGCGCTGTTCATTCTTCAAGCGCTCTTCGAGCAATGTTTGTTTACTGTGCCACCCGCGTTCTGTTTCACGCAACGACTTTACCACTGCCTTGGCTTCGTCCAATTCGGCCTCTAGCCGCCGCCGGTCTTCGGATCGCTGTTCGATTTCCGTCTTCTCCATCTGGAGTGCTTCCAGTTTCCGCAGACCTCCCGTCAGGTCGATCTCCGAAAAACTACCAACTCCGCGCAGCCCTTCCAACATGATCAACATCGACCGCAGTTTCTCAACTTCGGCGCGCAGGCGGGCCACCTCAGAGTTCAGGTGTGCCAGCTCCAGATTCAGCCGTTCCTTTTGTTCGGCCAGAGCTTGGATTTTCTTTTCGGGTGACCAACCGAGAACCCAACTGGTGCGGTCGTTCACCGCACTGCGATCATCTTTCACATGTCGGCTCCCGCCGCGGATCAGACCTTCCCGCGTGAGTCCGAATTTCTCACCTTCCAGTTCCGCCACATCACGGCAGCATCGATGATGGAACTGCCGGGACACTTCGCCGCGCACCCAGCGCGAGAACGGATGGTCTTCCCGATGATTGAGGCAACCCGCCACCGAATCTCCTTCCGGAGGCGGCGGCGACTCGACGATAGTGTCGGGAACCCGGTGGAACTGCATGCGCAGACCGCGGTTGCGACGGTCGAAGAGCCGGGTCCGGTTGATCAGTCCCGCCACCGCACGGTAGCGGCGCTCGGGCACCAGCATGGAAACGCCGAAGCCATGCATCAGCCGTTCGATGGCTCCATGCCAATCCTCACGCTCGGGTTTCACCTCAATCAATTCTCCAGCGAATGGCAGCTCTTCTTTCGTCAGGCCTTCTTCATCGCAAATCCAGTCGCGGATGCGCTGCAAATCGAGATCAATCAGCACCCGGCGTCGCTGGAGTTCTTCAAGTTGGGTCGTGGTTTCGCCAAACCGGTTGGCGGTTTCCTTGCGTTCGATACCCGCCTGATCCGCCTCCGAAGATGCGGCTTCCTGCCGGTCACGATATTCACCGTATCGGATTTCGGCCGCATGTTTCACCTCGAAGAAAGAATTCTCATCCGTGACCTCGCTCCCTAGCACGCATGCGATTACCACGGCATCGAAATCCCTCCGTTTTTGCCGGGTCTCCTTCAGGGTGATCTCATGGGAGCGAATCTCGTTTTCCAACTCCTTGATCCGCGTGCTGTCGCCATGCCCGTCCAGTTTTCGCTGGCAATGGTTTGCACGGGCCTCGGCGTGTCCGATCTCATCGCCCGCACCCTCGAGCTTGGCATTGATGTCCTGCAATTCGATCATCCCAACCGTGATGTGCCGGTCCAACAGATCCCAATGTCGACGACCATAGTAGTTCGGCACCAACTCGGAAAGCGCGTCGAGTCGCTGCTTGTTTTCGGCCGCTTCCTTCTCCGCTTCCCGAGCGGCCACTATGGGTTCCAACAAGCGAATCCGCTCCTTGTCGCGCAGGATGCTGTTCCAACAATCCTCCAGACTTGCAAACTGGGGAATGACGCGATCGCGAATGGCATCTATCGCTTGTCCGAGAGCTAACAAATGGCTGCGCAGGAACTGTTTAACGCTCACCACCTCCTTCACACCGATGGCCTGATTGAAAACCTCCATTGCGCCCTCGCCAGGTATTCCCATCCTTTGGTGAAAGTCCCGGGCATAGCCGGGATAGCTCTCGTATACCGTGAAACCTCGATCACGGAGAACTCGTTTCATTTCCCTGCCACCGCCCAATTCCTGAAGGTCCGGCACCACTGACTTCTCCCCAGCAGCAACAAGATAGACGGTGTGGTCGACACCACCGCTTACCCATAGGATCTGTGCTAGGGTCAGACAGGATCCGGTCGCTCCATTTCTGAACACTGCCAGCAAATTTGTCGGAATCTCCTCGTCGCGGAGAAACTGCGCCTTTGTCCCTTCTTCTTCTCGTGAGGCAGACCACTGGCCACGAATGTAGCTGGTCAAGGTTCGGTCTCTTTTTCCCTGACCACCAGCCGCGTCGTTGAAACTGCCTCGAAGTATGGTCCGTGGCGCGAGCAAGGTGCGCAACCCGTCGATCGCTGTGGATTTTCCGCTTCCATTTTCCCCCACCAGCAATGTCCAAGCACCCTCCGGACGGAGTTGATGAACCCGGTTTCCCCCAAAGGTGCCCCAGTTTGCCATCTCCAAAAGTTCCAGCCGCCACCCGGGCGGGCCGTCACCGATTGCAAGTTGCCGTTCAGCCATCGACGTGTTCCTTCAGCTTCTTTTTGATCTCTTCGAGTTCGGCAGGGCCAAGCCGCGCCTTGATGATTCTGCGAATTTCGAAATCATCACCAGAACTGCCACCAATCCTCCTAAGGAATCCAAGATCCACCGCCTGCTCAATTGCCCGATCCACCTTTTTCAGATCCCGAGTCTCGTCGGTAGTCTCACCAAGAAAACCGGAGACCAATTCCGCGATTTCTCGCCTCGTCCGGACCAACCGCACCTGATCCGCATCCCGGGCCTCGGTGCTTGCAAGCTCCTGACGAAGACACACAAGCAGTAACGTGGCCTCGTAGCCAAGCTGTCTCTTTACAATCAATCGCGGCGCGTTCTGGGTTTCGTCCGAATCCGGCTGCCGGACAAAAGCGTATCCCTCGTCCTCGTCGATCACCAGTTCAAGTCCGACTCCACCAAACCATGCCGCGCACTCTTCACGAGCCTCCAATAGGGACGCCCATAGTGGGCCGTCTTCGAAATATAGCGGCTCTTTGAATAGCCGCGCCTTCACATGAGATGTCGCTGATTCGTTCATTCCACTGCTGACATGATTTCCTCCCTGCCGAAACTCACTGCTGGCAACCGCCAACGCGAGCCATCGATTTCAAAAACTTCCATGCGATCCCACGGCAGGTTGTGCCGGTCCGGATGGCGGGCGGCGATGACCAGATATCCGAGAACCTCCAGCAATCCGTGTTCGGGGGGGAATTTTCGCAGAATACTGCGCAAGGACACCCAGGTGTCGTCTTCAAACGTCGCTTCGATCTGCTTGTGGAGCCTGTCGAGGGAAAGGTGTGCAAGCCCGCCGAGCGCGGACAAGGTATCGGCATCGATTTCCTGCTCACCGCCGTCTTCAAGACCGCTGGTTTTTAGAACTGGGGGCGGATTCCAAAGTGGCCGCGACATACCCGACCAAACAGGAAGCATCTCGGGCACCTCGAGAAGAACATCCTGCGGCGGACGACCCCTTGTGCGAAGGGCAAGTTGCTGGACTTCGCCGATCAGCTCGCGGATCCGCCTCCGCTCCGCAAGTTGCGAGGTTTCCAGAGCCCGCCGCAGATTCGATGCCAGCCGTCGGGTCGAGTCACCCACTTTGTCCTGCTCCATTCGCAAGGAAGGAAGAAGACGCACCAGGATTTGATTCTCCCGGTCATTGGCTTCCAGTTGGGGTAACTGTTGGATACGCGCTGCCTGATCCTCAAACTTCTCACGCCGCTCTGGGTCCATCAGAAGTCGGACGAAGCCATAGAAACTTTGTCCTTGGGGAGAGCTGCGCAACTCGTCGTGCGAATCGAGCACTCCACCCACAATGTGGCCGCGTGTCGCAGCGTGATCAGCCTGACGTTCCACCACGACTCGCGCCACGTTCCGAAAATTCTCCTCCACCTGGCGAAACTCGGACATCAGAGTTCGGGCTTCCTCGATGAGCCGCAGGAAACGCTCGCGCACCTGTCTAGCATCGAGCACCCGGACTTCGCCCGTCCGTTCGATTTGGGAAATCTCGCCTTCGATCTGGCGCAACCGTTCTCGCAATGCGTTGAGCCGCTGGTCAACGTCACCCGATGACTCAAGGAGCAAGGAGTCAATTTGCCCGAAAATACTCTCCATCCGCGATTCTGTTCCGACAAAAGAAGAGCCGCGCAGATCCTCCAGCCAAAGCAGCGCCTTCTCTGTGGCTGCCGTCAACTCGAACACCGGAACCTCGGTCACAGGTGGCAGGGTTCGGCGCAACCATCCAAACCGCTCCGAGCACCAATCCTCCAAATAATCCCTCGCTCCACGCCCGGCCTCAAAATCTTCATGATCTCTGTGCTGATCGAGCCAATTTGCGAGCTTTGCCTGCAAGACTTCATTCTCCACCTGGACAAGTCCAGTCTGCTTGAACGCCGAATGCAGAAACGCCAGAATGAAGGAGGCTTGTTTTCTCCGAAAAAGTCCGGCGCTCGGATGCCGAAGCAGTTGCCGAACTTCCAGATACGTCATGCAAGCAGGGGATAGCGGCTTCACATCCAGACGGCAATCCGTATTCCGGTGTTATGCTGGCATTTGACAGGGCAGCATCCAGAGGAGGCATGGCTGCTGATGCTGGCCGAATTCTCAGCGATACACGCTTGCTCAGGATGTCAGAAGCGCAATTCGAATCCAGTCCGACGCCAGACCCGCATTGAATCGGTGGAGAAAAATTTCCACGGAGCAGGGGGCAGCACTTCACCTGACGGGAATGACAGCCACATCCACAACAGCAGCCGAGGTGGCAAAGCGGGCTGGCCGGTGTGATAAGTGGCAAAGGAGTGGCAAAGATCCTACCAATGCCGTTTCCGCGTTTTCTTTAAATTTATCGCTTAACCCCTTGAAACTGAACTGGTAGCAGAGGGCGGATTTGAACCGCCGACCAAAGGCTTATGAGTCCTCTGCTCTACCACTGAGCTACTCTGCCACATGCGTCCGATGCGGGAGATTCCTCCCGCGGGGACCGATTGCGTAATGTTCGCCCAGCGGATTGTCCAACCGAAATTCTCAATTCATGTTTTTCCGGCAAATCGGATGGCAGCATCAGCGCCAATCTCGTCTGCGAACATTTTGAAGTGCCATCTGATGGCGTCGATCCCGCCTCGGAAGCCATCCAGGAGGCCGGAAACGGAGGCATCCGCTCCATTTCCACAACTCCGCAAATCCTGCCATTCGCATCACCGATCCTGCCGCACGCGGACTCTCCTCTTGAAAAGCTCCGGCCCGCCACCTATTTCTCCGCGCGGCCAGCGCGGCCACTCTCCCATATCGTCATGAACGCCCTCACCCGTTGCCTCGAAACGTTTTGGTCCTCCTCCATCGGGAAAAAGCTCGTCGTCGCCCTCACCGGCATCGTCCTGGTCCTGTTCCTCGCCGGTCACCTGATTGGAAACCTGGTGGTGTTTATGGGGCCGGAGCCGTTCAATGCCTATGCGTATTTCCTCCACCACATGCTCCACGGTGTTGGAATCTGGGTCTTCCGCGCCGTGATGATCGTCATGCTCGTGGCCCACATCGTCGCCACCGTGGCCCTCACCCGGCAAAACCGCGCCGCACGCAAGGCCTACGAACACCCGGCCACCATCCAGGCTTCAAAATCGTCGCGCACGATGATTCTTTCGGGCCTCACGATCCTCGCCTTCGTGATCTACCACATGCTGCATTTCACCGCTCGCATCGGCAATGAATACAATTCTCTGGACCGCTACAAGACCACGCTCCACGGCGTGAAGGGTGAAGTCCACAATGCCTGGCTGATGGTCATCGATGGCTTCATGTGGGCCCCCGCTACGATTTTCTACGTGATCGCCATGACCCTGCTCTGCTCGCACCTGATGCACGGCGTGCAGTCGATTTTCCAGACCATCGGCTTCCGTTCCAAGAAAGCCTCCAGCCTGATCAAACAAATTTCCATCGGCTACGCCCTCTTCATCTGGCTGGGATTCATCTCCATCCCGCTCGCCATCCTCGTCTTCGGCTTTGGACGCTGAAATCCACCGTTTCCCATCATCAATCCTCAATTCATTCCCGCCATGTCCATCGTCCTCGACAGCAAGATTCCTTCCGGCCCGCTCGAACAGAAGTGGTCCAAACACAAGATGGACTCCAAGCTCATCAACCCGGCCAACAAGCGGAAATTCTCCGTCATCGTCGTCGGATCCGGCCTCGCCGGCGGAGCCGCCGCCGCCTCCCTCTCGGAACTCGGCTATCAGGTGAAGTGCTTCTGCTATCAGGACAGCCCGCGCCGCGCCCACTCGATCGCCGCACAGGGTGGCATCAACGCCGCGAAGAACTATCAGAACGATGGCGACTCGGTGCGCCGCCTGTTCTACGACACCATCAAGGGAGGCGACTTCCGCGCCCGTGAGGCCAACGTCTATCGCCTCGCCGAGGTTTCCAACGCCATCATCGACCAATGCGTCGCGCAGGGCGTGCCCTTCGCCCGCGAATACGGTGGTTTGCTCGACAACCGCTCGTTCGGCGGCTCGCAGGTTTCCCGCACCTTCTACGCCCGCGGCCAGACCGGCCAGCAGTTGCTCATCGGTTGCTATCAGGCACTCGAAAAGGAAATCCACCGCGGCGGCGTGAAAATGTATTCCCGCACCGAGATGCTCGATCTCGTGCTCGTCAACGGCCAGGCCAAGGGCATCGTCGTGCGCGATCTGGTCAGCGGAAAAATCAGCAGCCACGCCGCGGATGCGGTGATTCTCGCCACCGGCGGCTACGGCAACGTCTTCTTCCTCTCCACCAACGCGATGGGCTGCAACGTGACCGCCGCCTGGCGCGCCGCCAAACGCGGAGCGCTTTTCGCCAATCCCTGCTATACCCAGATCCACCCGACCTGCATTCCGGTCAGCGGCGATTATCAATCGAAACTCACCCTGATGTCCGAGTCGCTCCGCAACGACGGTCGCATCTGGGTGCCCACCACCAAGGAAGTCGCCGAAAAACTGCGCAAGAAGCAGATGAATCCGAACGACGTTCCGGAAGATCAGCGCGATTACTATCTGGAGCGCAAGTATCCTTCCTTCGGCAACCTCTCGCCGCGCGACATCTCCTCGCGCGCCGCCAAGGAAGCCTGCGACGACGGCCGCGGCATCGCACCCACGGGACTCGGCGTTTACCTCGATTTCCGCGATGCCACCAAACGCCTTGGCGAAAATGTCATCCGCGCCCGCTACGGCAACCTCTTCCAGATGTATGAAAAGATCGCCGGAGAGGATCCCTACAAGGGCCCGATGATGATCTATCCGGCAGTCCACTACACCATGGGCGGCCTCTGGGTGGACTACAACCTGATGTCCAACGTCCCCGGCCTCCATGTGTTAGGCGAGGCGAATTTCTCGGATCACGGGGCGAACCGCCTCGGTGCCTCCGCACTGATGCAGGGCCTGGCCGACGGCTATTTCGTCATCCCCACCACCATCGCGAACTACCTCGTCACCCAGAAACCCGGCACCGTCACCACCGACATGCCGGAGTTCAAGCAGGTCGAAACCGAAGCCCGCGAGCGGGTTTCCAAACTTTTCTCGATCAAGGGCAAGCGCACCGTGGATTCGTTCCACCGCGAGCTCGGCATGACGATGTGGGACCACTGCGGCATGGCCCGCTCCCGCGAAGGCCTCGATCTCGCACTCGCCAAGATCCCGCAAATCCGCGAGGAATTCTGGAACAACGTGCTCATCCCCGGCTCCGGCGAAGGCGCCAACATGGAACTCGAAAAAGCCGGCCGCGTCGCCGACTTCCTCGAATTCGGTGAAATGATGTGTTACGACGCCCGTGACCGCGAGGAATCCTGCGGCGGCCACTTCCGCAGCGAACACCAGTTCTTCGAAACCGATCCCGAAGTCCAAGCCGGCAGCACCCAGGCCGGTGAAGCCAAACGCCACGACGACCAGTTCTCCCACGTTTCCTGCTGGGAATACAAAGGCGAGGGCGTCGCCCCGGTCCTCCACAAGGAAGAACTCGTTTACGAAAGCGTGCACGCCTCGATTCGCAGCTACGCGTGAGCCAGGCTGCTTCCGCAACACCCTCGCACCGGCTCCGCGCCGCCTTGCGCAGTCGCGGAGCTTGGGTCGCTATTCGCCCCCAGAATATTTCCCAAGAATATTCCTAGCCGTGTGTATCACTTGTGATACATTACCCACATGAGCCAGTCCGCTGTCATCCACGCCAGAATTGATTCTGCCACCAAGGAGACCACCGAGCGGATTTTGAGTTCGCTCGGACTCACGCCGACCGAGGCGATCCGGCTTTTCTACCGTCAGATTGCCATGAGAGGGGAATTCCCCCTGGAGTTGAGGGTTCCAAACAGTCTCACGGCGGCTACCCTTTCCAAGGCGGATCGCGGCGAGGATGTGGAACAGTTTGCCTCCGTAGATGATCTTTACGCGTCCTGGGATTCATGAGAGTCACCCAAACCACGCAGTTCAGGAAAGATCTCAAGATGCAGCAGAAGAGGGGCAAAGACCTCCAGAAAGTGAAGGATTTGATCGCACTCTTGTTGTTAGATGAGCCCCTTCCTGCAAGCAACCGGGATCACGCGCTTACAGGCAATTGGTCCGGATGGCGCGACTGTCATTTGGAACCTGACTGGTTGCTGATCTACAAGAGATCTTCGGAGGAACTCATTCTGGGCCGGACTGGAACCCATTCCGATCTATTTTGAACGCATCGCCGCCACCGCCCGTGCCATCGAGCTGCGCCATGGCGAGACCGGATTCGCCGTACCGTTCAACCAAGTCCCCCACCGCATCGAGAAAAACATCCGCTCCTATGCCGATGCCCTCCTGAAACTGCTCGAAGACAACAACGCTTCCGTCGCCGATGGCGGTGACACCGCCGAACAGAAAACCGCCAAAGCCGCGCTCCGCGACCGTTTTCTCACCCTTGGCATCAATTCCGCCTTCGTCACCAATCTCCGCAAGGATCGCGACGGCCTCGATGAAATCCACGAGCACAACATCAACGAAGTCCAGGATGGGACCGAAGACACCGCCCTCATCGATGCCCAGCTCACCCTCATCAATACCGAGGTGGACATCCTCGATTCCATCACCCGCCAGTCCTTCGATCTCGCCGCATCTTCCTCCCGTGGCGGAATCCTCACCGCCAGCGCCCCCTCCCAGGAAATCACCACCGAAGCGGAAACCATCGATCTCTACACCGCCGCCACCAAGCTCGCCGCCGTCTATCGCGCGGACTTCTGGGCCATCAAGTCCCAATTCAGCGCTCTCTATCCGGAGGGCGACCTGCCGGAAAACCACCTGCCGGCGCTTGCCGCCCAAGTCGAAGTCGCCACCAGCGCCTACGACATCATCGAAGAGCAAATCGACGTAGCTCTCGCCCTCGTCAAACCCGAAGGCTTCACCCGCGAGATCGACGCCGACGGCACCGAAACCTACACCGCAGAGATCAGCTATCCCGTCACCAAGTCCCATCTCCTGCTCTCGTGGGAGAAATACGCGAACGCCGACAACTTCGGTTTCCATTACGATCCCTATAACTTCGATTCCGCGCCAGAGCGGGACTTTTTCACCACGCTTCTCCATCAGCTCGGCATCAAACCCGACGAAGTTGAGGATCTCTACTTCACCGGCGCTCTCACCAGTTCCTCGAAGACCGACTTCGCCATCGAATACAAGGATGCCGATGGCAAGTGGCGCTCCTACACACAGCTCCGCCGTCTATCGCTGGAGCGAGCGCGATGCAGCATCCTTCTCCCGCCTCTGGCTCCCCAGTTGATCCCTTTCCCATGCCAGCCAAAAAGAAAACCTCTGCCAAGCCTGCCGCAGAAACTCCAGCCGTAGCGCCCGCGCCCAAGTCCACCGAGGTGAAACTCGGCGCGGCCAAGGGACGGCCGATGTTGCAATGGGTCGGCAAGAAACCGCTCTCCCGCGTCACCGCTTTTCCCGCGCAACTCGTGGAAACCTTCGATCCCGCCCATGAATTGAACTGTAGCGGCGGTGTGTCACCGTCGATAGCGAATGAAACCGCACTCTCTTCCAATGGCATCGACGCTCACAGAGCGCCGCTACAATCCGGCAACCTCTATTACGGAGACAATCGGGTCCCGGGGAGTAGTTAACTCCCCGGTCCCACACCACCCTGCGTACGGCTCCGTACAGGGCGGTTCCAATTAGACGCGGGCTTTTGGCCCGTAGTGAAGAACGATCCAGACGGCTCGCAGATCGGGAACACCTTGTTCCTCTAAGCAACGAAGTGCAACCAAGTTCACAGCGATCAAGAATCACTTCGGGGGTGCAGCAGTCATGGCATTTGCGCGGGCGGATCACGCCGCAAAACAAGCCCCGCCGCCTGCTGGTTCGAGCCCACCGATGAGACGATGGCCTGGCGGAAGGCGCCGGAAACGAGGCTTTCGGCGGCGGCGACGACCTGGAAGGCGGCGGCGGCTCCCATGCTTTCGCCCAGCACGCGCTTCGGCGAGCGGCGCGGGCCGGACCAATCGCTCCAGGCCGCGGCTTCCGGGGCGTCGAAGCGCCGGACGCCTGATAGGCCGTCCACCAGCAAGGTGGCTCCGTCATCCGCCACGGCGAGGTTTGCGCGCATCAGGCGCGCGGCCTCCAGCCGTCCGTGAAACTGATAGGAAACCGGATCCGGCAGGTGCTCGAGCATGGCCGGCCCGCCGGCGGCCTCCAGATAGATGGCGGCCGCGCCCTCGGAGGGAAGATAGGATTTCGAATAATGGCGCAGGCCCTCGGCGCTCAGCCAGTCGATCTCCTCGGAGGCGACGACCAGGCAGCCATCGACATCGCCGCGCTCGATCCACTCGGCGGCGAGATCGATGCCGGATAGAAAGGCGGAAGCATCGCCGACCAGCGTGTCATTGGGCGCGCTGCTGCCGATGAGCGCGGAGAGATGGCTGGAAGGCGCGTTGAAAACCGTTTCTGGAAACAGGATCGGGCTGGCCAGCGCGGGATCGGAAAGCACTTCGCTGAAAAAGCGGTTGGAGTAGTTCACACAGCCATTGGTGAGCGTGAAGACCACTCCCACGCGCAGACGCCCGGCGGTGGATTCGGCGAAACGGGTTTCGCCCAGCGCCTCCATCGCGGCGGCGGCGGCGAATTTGGTGATCGGGCTGGAGCGGCGCATCCGCGCGAACTTCGGCGCGGTGGCTCCTTGCGCCGGCACGCGCAGCACGGGCGTGGTGACCATGGCATCGCCGCAGGCGCGTTCCAGCAGCGAGAGCGGAAGCGTTTCCGCGGACTCCAGCGCGCGCATCATCGCCGCCACGCCCCAGCCGGCGGGACTGACGGCTCCGGTGCCGGTGATGGCGAGGTCCCGGCTCATGGCAGGCCCTCCTTGGCGAAGATCAAGGTGGCATTGGCTCCGCCGAAACCGAAGGAGTTGGTGAGGGCGCGCGCGACCCGTGCCTCGCGCGGCTCGCGGATGAGATCAAAGGCGCACACCGGATCGGGCTCGCGCACGTGCAGGCTGGCGGGCAGCCACTGGCCTTCCATCGCCATCAGGCAGATGACGGATTCCACCGCGCCCGCGCCGCCCAGCAAGTGGCCGATGGCGGATTTCGTGGAACTCACCTTGATCGAGGAAACCCTGTCCCCGGCCCAGCGGCGGATGGCATTTCCCTCGGCCACGTCATTGAGCGGCGTGCCGGTGCCGTGGGAGTTGATGTAATCGATTTGTTCGGGAGCAATGCCCGCCATGGCGCAGGCGGCGCTCATGGTGACCAGCGCGGCATCGCCCTCCGGATGCGGCTGGGTGAGGTGATGGATGTCGGTGGCCGCGCCATAGCCGGTGATCTCCGCGATCACGCGGGCACCGCGGCTTTTCGCGGATGCGGCGGATTCCACGACCATGAAACCGGCTCCCTCGCCGAGCGCCAGGCCGTCGCGCGCGGCATCGAAGGGCCGCGGAATGCCCGACGGGCTGAGCGCCTGCAGGGTATCGAAGCCGGCGAAGACCAATTGGCAAAGCGCATCGTAGCCGCCGGCGAGCACGCGCTCGGCACGGCCCATGCGGACGAGGTGGAAGGCCTGGCCGATGGCGTTCGCGCCGGACGCGCAGGCGTTGGAAACGACGCGGATGCGGCCATCGACGCCCAGCAGGCGGGCCATGTCGGTGATCTGGCGCTGGGCCTGATAGGTTTCCACCCGGCGGAGCTGGGAGCGGCTGGTGGTTTGCGGCAGGTGGGCAGCGCGGTAGTAGTCCTCGCCGATGGGCATGGCGGCGGCCGAGGTGCCCACCACCATCGGCATCGCGCCGCCGGATAGGCCTGCGGCGGAGAGCGCCTCGCGCGCGGCGAGCCAGGCCAGGCGCGTGCCGCGGTCCATGCGCGAGGCGGCCCTGTGCGGGAGGCCGGCGCACGTTTCCGCCAGATCCACCTGGCCGGCGGTTCCCACCCGCTGACGCGAGACATCAAAAAGCGTGACCGGAGAAAACGCGCTGCGTCCGGCGCGGAAACCGGCCGCGTTTTCCGCGAAATCCATGCCCATCGGCGAGACGATGCCCGCGCCGGTGACCACCACGCGGTGGAAATCGGAGGATGCGGGGGAGTTGCGGGACCAGGACAAAGCGGATGGGGCGAGTTAGGGCTCGTCAGGAAGGCTCCGGTTAGCTAGGCAGGCGCGCCCACCTTGTCAAATGCTCTATCTCCGCTGGCTGGAAACCGCGCGGCGTTTCGCCGATTTACCCGCCCTGTTCGATGGCGGCGGGGTGATGACGTTCGCGGAACTCGCGGCCGCCGCGCAACACGCGCCGCGTGCGGGCGAGGCGGTGATCGCACGGACCGGCGGGCGCGGGTTTTTCGTGGAAATCCTGCGGGCATGGCGCGACGGCCGGGCGGTCATTCCCGTGGAGCACGACGCCCCCGCCCCGGTGCTGCGGCGTCCGCCGGACGAGGGGACGCGGCTGGTGAAATACACGCCGGGTGCCAGCGGCATTCCGCGCGGGATTTTCCTCAATGCGGCGCAGGTGATCGCGGATGCGGAGCGGCTGGTCGAGGCGATGCGGCTCACGCCCGACACGCCAAATCTGGCGGTGGTCTCCTTGTCGCACTCGTATGGATTCTGCAACGTGGTGCTGCCCATGCTGCTGCACGGCGTGCCGATGCGGCTGCTTTCGTTGCCGTTTCCGCGGGTGGTGGAGGAGGCGTTCCATCAGCACGCGGCGCTGGTGCTGCCCGCGGTGCCCTCGATGTGGCGGGCCTGGCAGCGCGCCGGGATTTTAAAGGACGCGCCGCTGCGCCTCGCCCTCTCGGCCGGAGCTCCGCTCGCACTCGCGCTGGAACGCCAGGTTTTCGAGGAAACGGGCCTCAAAATCCATAATTTCTACGGCGCGAGCGAATGCGGCGGCATCGCCTTCGACACCAGCGAAACGCCCCGCGAGTCCGCGGAAATCATCGGCTCCCCGCTGCCGGGCGTGCGGGTGGACGTCGCGCGGGATGGCCGGCTCCAGGTCACCAGCGATGCCGTGGCGGATGCTTACGATGCGCCACGCGGCGATGATGTGTTGGGAAACGGGGTGTATCTCACGCGCGACCTCGGGTTTTCCGATCCGCAGGGTCTGGTCCATCTGCTCGGCACGACCGGCGGAGCGATCAACGTGGCGGGCCGGAAAATCAGCCCGGCAAAGGTGGAGGCGGCGATCATGGCCACCGGGCAGGTCCTGCGAGTACGAGTGCTCGGCATCCCGAGCAGCGACCCCGAACGCTTCGAGGAAATCGCGGCGCTGGTGGAAGTCCCCGCAGGCGTGACGCCCGCCGCACTGAAATCGGCGGTCGCGGAGCGCCTGCAACTCTGGGAAGTCCCGCGGCATTGGAGATTTGACCCCGCCGCCTGGGCGCTCGGCGCGGTGGAGTTGAGAAAGCTGTTCACTGCCGTCCCACAGACTGGGCGCGGCTGTGGAATTCTTGAAGGATTTCCGTAAACGAGATCGGGGGCGCGTATTCCTCGTGGTGGATGGTCATCCCGGCCATCATGCGAAGACAAATGGCGTATCCAAAAAGCCGCTGAAGCATAATGATCTCTGAAGGAACGGGTTAACGCTGACTTGGCGGCGATCAAATCAAACCCAAAGCACGTCAAATCCTTTTTTCACGCGCCAAGTGCTGCCTATGCCAGGGGCTAGTCAGTAAGTTCGCAGCAGCCAAGGGCGTTTCGCAGGGGTGATGTGGGGCGGTTTCAGATAGAGCGGCTGCGGGATTTCCGCAGTCCATCCTTCGCGGGTTCGCGCATCGGTGTCCGCCCATGCCTGCCAGAGGCGGGTGGCGTCCGGGATTTCATGCTGGATCCGGGAAAGAAGCTCTCCTGGCAGCGGAAAACGGGCGGAATCCTCCAGTGAAAATATCGCAAGGCCATCCGCAGCGGCTTGTGCGACTGCGGCGCAAAGCCCTTCCGCATCACAGAGCGCCGGATCCTCCAGCAAACGGAAATCAGCGAGCCGGGCCGTCCAGAAGCTGCCGCGCCGGGCATCGCCGATGGCGAGACAGCGCGCGCCATTTTTTGCCGATGGCACGGCGAGGATCGAGGGCAGGGCCACGGCCGGGCAGCCCATCGCGATGGCCACGCCCTGTGCCGCCGCGATGCCGACGCGCGTGCCGCTGTAACTTCCCGGGCCGCTGCCGACGAGCACCAGCTCCAATGCCGGTCCCGCTCCTAACAACTCGCGCAGCGGCTCGAACAATAGCGCGTTGTGATTGCGATCGCTGCAGAATTCGCGCTGGTCGATGCGGCCGTCCGGCCCCACGAGCGCGATGGACGCGTGGGGCGTGGAGGTTTCGATGACGAGGGAACGCGCGGCCATGGATCAGCCCTGTTGGAGAAGCGCATTCCATCGGGCGATTTCCGCGCGGACATTGGCGATGGAGGGCGCGCCGGGATTGCTGCGGGATTCCAGGGCGCGCTCCAGCGAGAACACATCCTTCGCATCCGGGCCGTAGGCGGGGTCGATGGCGGCGAGGTCGAGTTGATCGAGCGGGGTTTTGGTTGCGATGGCTTGGGCGACGGCCTTGCCGACGAGTTCGTGGGCGTGGCGGAAGGGGACTCCGGTTTTGACAAGATAGTCGGCGAGGTCGGTGGCCAGCAGCATGGGATCGGCGGCGGCGGCGCGGCATTTGTCCTCGCGGAGTTTCATGGCGGAAATCATCTCGGTGTTCACCGCCAGGATGAGGCGCAGCGTGTCCACGGAGTCGAAGAGCGGCGGTTTGTCTTCCTGGAGGTCCCGGTTGTAGGTGAGCGGCAGGCCTTTGAGGGCGACGAGCAGGTTCATCAGGTTGCCGACGAGGCGGCCGGTCTTGCCGCGCGTGAGTTCGCAGACGTCCGGGTTTTTCTTCTGCGGCATGAGCGAGGAGCCGGTGGTGTGCGCGTCTGATAGAGAGGCGAAGCCGAACTCCGCGGTGCACCAGAGGATGAGGTCCTCGCTGAGGCGTGAGAGGTGTGCGCCGCAGAGCGAGACGACAAATAACAACTCCGCAATGTAGTCGCGATCGGCGATGGCATCCATCGAGTTATGGGTCACGCCGTCGAAGCCGAGTTCCGCGGCGATGGCGTGGCGGTCGAGATTGATGGTGGAGCCGGCGAGCGCGCCGGAGCCGAGCGGGGAGATGTTGAGGCGCTTGCGGCAATCGCCGAGGCGGGATTTGTCGCGCTCCAGCATCTCGACGTAGGCGAGGAAATGGTGGCCGGCGGTGACCGGTTGGCCGCGCTGGAGGTGCGTGTAGCCGGGGATCACGGTGGCGGCGTATGTTTCCGCGCGATCGAGCAGGGCGAGCTGGAGAGCTGTGATTTCCAGCAGCAGGCCGTCGATCCCGGTGCGGCAGTAGAGGCGGGTGTCGGTGGCGACCTGGTCGTTGCGCGAGCGGGCGGTGTGGAGTTTCGCCCCGGCCGGGCCGATGCGTTTCGTCAGCTCGGCCTCGATGTTCATGTGGATGTCCTCGAGCGAGGTTTTGAACTCGAAGTTTCCGCTGATGATGTCCGCCTTGATTTCCAGCAGGCCGCTTTCGATTTGGGAAAACTCGTCATCGGTGAGCAGGCCCAGTGTTTTCTGGGCGCGGGCGTGGGCGATGGAGCCGGCGATGTCGTGCGGGAACAAGCGCCAGTCATAGGAGATCGACTCGCCGAATTGCTGGACGAGCGAGGAGGTGTCTTGAGAGAAGCGGCCTTTCCACATGGCGGGAGGATTCAAACCCGGCATGGTCCGCATGGAAACGAGAAAAATTTCTTTCAGCGCATGACATGTTCGAGCAGCAGGCTTTGGATGGCGCAGTAGAACTGGGAACGCAGGAAGGCGTTGTGGTTTTGCGGCGGAAGGTCGGAGGGGCTCAGATGTTCGGAGGGGCCGAAGCGGTGGATTTCCTCCAGCGCGAGCCGGGCCTGGTTGAGGGAGCTGTACCAATGGAACGCGTCCTCGGTGGTGATCCATAGCGGGCCGGGGCCGCCGCCGCATTCCACCCGCGCGGCGGCGATGGCGCTGGCGATGTAGGAGAGATCCGCATGAAAGGCCTCGTCGAGATCCGGAACGATGTATTCCTGCCAATCCGGGGCCACGTCCTCATCGGTGATGAGACCACCGAGGCGATGGGCGAGGTTTTCATCGCAGGAAACGGCGTCGTGCGTGATGCCCTGGAGCAGCATCCAGTCACCGGGCTCCTCGGCATCGATGCGCAGGCCGCCTTCCAATGTGGGCAGGATTTTCACGCGGCTTTTTCCAGTGAGGTTTTCAACTGATGGGTCTGGAGTTGCTGGACATAGAATTCCGCCTTTTCACGCTGGCCGGTCCAGACGATCGAGCGGCCCAGCTTGTGGACCTGCATCATGAGGAGGGCGGCTTTTTTTTCATCGTAAGCGAAAATTTTCATCAGCACATGGGTGACATATCCCATCAGGTTCACCGGGTCGTCATGGACGATCACGTTCCACGGCACATCGAGCGCGGTGTCCGTGCGGGTCAGTGTGTCTGTGTCGGAATCGGCCATGGGTTCAGGAAGCGGTGGCGGCGGCTTCGGGCGCGTCGATCCACTTGCCGTGTTCGCGGATGAGGTCGATGAGGTGCCCGACCGCCTCGTCTTCCGGGATGTTGAAGCGCACCGGCGTCTTGCCGACGTAGAGGTTGATCTTGTTAGGAGCGCCGCCGACATAGCCGAAATCCGCGTCCGCCATTTCGCCGGGGCCGTTGACGATGCAGCCCATCACCGCGATGCGCACGCCCTTGAGGTGGCCGGTGGCCGCGCGGATCTTCCGGGTGGTGGATTGCAGGTTGAAGAGCGTGCGCCCGCAGCTCGGGCAGGCGACGTAGTCGGTCTTGAAAATGCGGGTGCCGGCGGCTTGCAGGATGTTGTAGGCGAGCCGCAGCGATTGGCCGGGCGCGGTTTCTCCACGCACGAGGATGGCATCGCCGATGCCATCGCAGAGCAGCGAGCCGAGGTTTTGCGCTGCGGGCAGAAGGGCATCGAGGAAGTCCTTGGTTTCAGCCGGGGGATGCAAGGTGTCCTTCAGAAGGATCGGATGTTCCGCCCGCACTTTCGCCGCCAGCAGGCGGAACGCGGGGATGACTCCCATATCCGTACCGTCGGCAACCGTGACGAGACAGGGCTCGGTGCGATCATTCACGACCGCGAGCGCCTCGTCGTCATTCGGATCAATCTCCAGCACATCGGATTTTTCGTAAATGATCTCCGGCTTGAAATCGCCCATCGATGGGATCTTGTGCGCGAGGGCGTTCCAGCGGTCCTGGGTGGTGAATACGCGCACGGTGTTTTCACCACCGAGCGGGTGGCCCATGATGGTGACGGGCGAGCTACGACGCCGCTCGTAGGAGAATGGATCGTAGGACGGGGTGAAGGAAATAGTGGCTGGGACTTGCAGTCCCAGAGCGTGGCTGGGACAACTTGCGCCAGCATTTCCAAATACGCTGCCCGTCCATTCCTCAGAAGCTCTCCCCTTCTGCGGATTCCTCAAAATATATCGCACCTGGTGTCGCAGATCCTCCCCATCCCTGACAATATGATCGTAATACTCTTCCTGCCAGAAGGTGCCGGATTTTTCGAGTATCCGGTTCGCCTCCTTGGCCGTGTGTGTTTTCAGCGCCTGGAGGATATTCTCCAGTTCCTGGCCTTCATGCGGAGTGATCAACGCATGCACATGGTTTGGCATCACCGACCAGGCGAATAGATCGTAACGCTCTCCATCAAAGTGTTTTAGCGCCCGCACCATCATGTCGGCGATCGCGCGGTCGGCCAGCGGTTGGGGGCCTTCCGCGGCGTGCAACGCGGGTTCGATGATGGTCTCGGTGAGGGCTTGAATTTCCGCGTGCAACTTGCGGAGACAATCGGTGGCATCGCGGGATCCGGCGTATTGTTTCTCCTGCTTGATTTGTTCGAGCAGGATGGATTTTTCCCGCTCGTAATCCTTGAGGACGGATGCGGGCAGGGAGTCTTTGACTCTGAAAGTGACCGCATACGTCGCGCCGCGAATGCGCCAGTGCGGAAGATAAGTGGAAGTTCGTTTTTCGAGTTTCGACCAATCGGGGCGGATGGATTGGGCCAGGGCATCGATATCGGGACAGGTTGTCCCGACCACGGACTGGGACTGCAAGTCCCAGCCACTTTTAACCAGCGCCTGTGCCACGGGGATTTCATGAACCGAATCCTCAGTCAGCGAAACGCGGATGGTATCGCCGATGCCGTCTGCGAGCAGCGAGCCGATGCCGATGGCGCTTTTGATGCGGCCGTCCTCGCCATCGCCGGCTTCGGTGACGCCGAGGTGGACGGGATAATTCCAATCCGGACCTTCGGCGCGGAGGCGGGCGACGAGCAGGCGGTAGGCCTCGATCATGACCTTCGGGTTGCTCGCTTTCATCGAGAAAACCAGCGCGTGATAGTCGTTTTCCCGGGCGATGCGGGCGAATTCGAGCGCGCTTTCGACCATGCCGAGCGGGCTGTCGCCATAGCGGTTCATGATTCGGTCCGAGAGCGACCCGTGGTTGGTGCCGATGCGCATGGCGCGGCCGAGATCCTTGCAAAGCAAAACGAGCGGCGTGAACTCCTCGCGGATGCGTTCGAGTTCCTCCTCGTATTGATCGTCGCTGTATTCGCGGATCTCGAACTTCTTCTTGTCGGCGTAGTTTCCGGGGTTCACGCGGATTTTTTCCACCCACTTCGCGGCTTCGAGTGCGGCGTCCGGCTTGAAATGAATGTCCGCCACCAGTGGGACCGGGCAACCCGCCGCGCGGACCTCGCGGGCGATGTTTTCAAGATTCGCGGCATAAACTTTCGTTTGAGCCGTGATGCGCACGATTTCACAACCGGCCTCAGCCAACCCCAACACCTCCGTCACACAGGCCGCCGTGTCGCGGGTGTCCGAGGTGATCATCGACTGCACGCGGATCGGATTTTTTCCGCCGATGCCGATGTTTCCCACCATTACCTCGCGCGTCTCACGGCGTGAGTAGTGGAGCAGGGCAGGGCAATAGATCAGGGGAGCGGAGTGATTCATCGGCAGGGCGGGGTATAAACGAGAAATCGCCTCGCGGCAACGGTGGACACCGCCGGAACTCAGGAATCCAGCGCCGAGATCCGCCCGCGGAATCGGTGATAAAGAAACCCGATGACGAGCATCACCAGGCCGATCACAAAGAAGGCGATGATGCGATAGAAGGTGTCCTGGATATCCCAGATGAAAATATGGCCGGTGCAGAAAACCAGCCCGATGAGGCCGGTCAGCCGGTAGGCGCGCAGTCCGGCAAGGAGTCCGCTGACAAACAACAGGATGGCGGAAAGTCCCCAGAAAACGGCGGTGAGGTTCCCGCTGACCAGCCGGTCGATCGTGCAGGCGACGAATGCAATGAGCAGGCCGCTCCCGGCATGGAACCAGGGTAACAAGGAGGCGGACGTGATTTTTCCGTCCGGGCTGCGGCGCACGGCGCTGGCCATGATCATACCATTTGCCGCGAATCCGGCGGCAGCCAGCAGGATGCTCGTCAAGGTCCATGAGGCTGGGTAGGGAGCTCCATTTTCCGCCTGCATGATGGAGGCCGCCATGCAGAATGCCAGGGTCAGCGGTCCCAGACCCAGGTGACCGATCAGCGGGATCGACCGCCAGCGCCACAATGTGGAGCAGAGCAGTGCGACGCCCGTGAGGGCCGCGGCTTGCCAAGGGCTTTTCGCGGCGGCGAGCGCGACCAGGGTCCATGCCAGCACCGCGATGGATGAGAGGACCTTCGGGAGTGTTGCACTCGGATGACTGGAAACCACGAGATGGGCGAGGACCAACAGGCCGGCCGCCACGAACCAGGTTTCTCCACTGCCGGCCCCCAGCCAGTTTCCGGCCAGGATGCTCGATCCACAGGCCAGCGCTACGGGCAGCCACGACACGGCCCCGAGAATCCGGAAGGGAAAGCGCCGGCTCAAGGCGAACAGCGCCAAACCCAGCAGCCCCGCCGAGAGAAAATCAGGCCCCTCGCCCAGGTGTTTTTGAAAGAACAGGTGAAGCGAAAAAATTCCCAGCGCGTGCAGCAGGGCATCGCAGCAGACGAAGGATTTACGGGGACTGCGGAACTTTTTCCAGAGAAGGACCGCGAGGCTTGTGGAAATTAAAAGCAGCAGCGCGAGATTGATAGCATCATCGGTGAGTCCGCCTGGCTGCGTGCGGAGCAGCCGTTCCCACAGCGAGAAAAAGCCACCGAGGATCGGAAGGGCCCCGGCGATCGCGACGTTCCAGAGGCGCACCCGCTTTGCCAGGGCCAGCAGGGGCAGCCCGGCGATGGCCAGCGCGCCGGGGAAAAACACGGAGCTCCCGCAAGTGACCGCTCCGCCCATCAGAATGAGAACGCCGACTGCGATTTGGAAGCCGATCGACAGGCGCGCCCTTTGTCCGCTGGTCGTGCTTTGCTGGCGGCACAGGACCGCCGCGCAGGCGACGAGCGGGAACAACGCGAAAATCCCAATCCCGGCATTTCCGGAAAGCGTAAACACCCGGCCCAGCGCAATGCTGAATGGCAGGAGCGTCGCCTGCCCTGCCAGCAGGGTGGCCTCTCGGACCATGGACCCGCCGGACAATATTACCGGCCAATAACGGCGGATCGTTTCGGACACGCCGAATGCCGTGATGACCAGGGTGCCACCTAACAAGAGCGCCGCCGTGCTCTGGCTGGCATTTGGCGGCAACATGGCATACGCGATGTAGCAGGAGCCCAGCGGCAGCCCCGCTGCCACACAGGGAATCGCCTTGCCCATGAGCGGGCAGAGAAGCCCGATCAAAACGGATAACAGAAACAGGAACCAGACGGGATCACTGTGTCCCGGAAACGATGGGTTGATGGACAGGGCCAAGACCAGAAATCCGATCACCAGGGTGCCGACCAAACGGAAACCACGGGCCTGGCTTTCATGATCCGCATTGTTTCCACCGATGCCGCGCGGAAACCACAGCGAATGAAAACCGAGCTGGGCGCTTAGGAATACGAGATAGAGGGTGCCGGCGATTCGGAACGGGTCCAGCCAGCGCCACACCACCGGCGGATCCACCGCCAGGTCCCGCCAGAACCAGCCGATGGATGCGGCCATCACCACCACGAATCCCACGGCGATCCAGCGGGAACCGCTGCGCCGCGCGGTCCACAACAGGGCGAAGGACTGGAAAGCGATGGCGAGCCAGCGCACCGGCCCGCTGAAGGCGGCTGCAATGCCGAGGCAGAGCAGGGCGCTGCTTTTCAGAAACAACGATTCGGTCACCGCCCTGTCCGTCGTGCGGAAATGGTGGATCACCGAGAACGCGAAATACAGGGCGGCGAAGAGGAAATAAAATGTTGATAGTTGTTCCGGATGTGCCAGGCGGGTCACGCCGTAGCCCAGCACGGCCGCGGCCGAGGTGTTGCCGAGGATGAGCCAGCGCCGCAATCGATCGCCTGCCGCGTGCGGGACGCGTGCTGCGCACACCAGGTTGCCGGCCTCGAACACAACGGTTAGAATCAAAAGCGTGCCCATGAGGTGGAGGAATTCCGGCGAATCCCCGCGCAACCAATCGAGCGGCGCGAAGATTCCGAATCCGGCCCATGACCCCGCCAGCGCTGTGATGAATGGAGTGAGCCAGCCGCGCGTCGCAAACAGGAAGGCCCCGGTGGCGGCAAGCAGCACCAAGCCCACCGTGGCGAATCGGTCGAGATCATGGGAATGGGAAAACCCGCAGGAGATGAATCCCAGAAATAGCGTGAGAGTCGCGACGGTTTGATCCTTTTTCCACAAGGACCAGAGAATGGCCAATACGAGCGCCGAAAATTGGGCCAGCGCGCCGGCAACAGGAGAATCGATGATTTTGGTGGCGGGAAGGGCGAAGGCGGCGAAGGCGGTGAAATACAAAAGGGCGAAGCCGCCGCCGATGATCGCGCGGCCGAAGCCCTCCAGCTTGTCCTTCATCCGCGAGCCAAGCCCGATGGTGCCAAGCGATACCAAAGCCAGCGTCATGACACGCAACCAGGCCGGCGTGTGTTGGCTGACATAAATGCCGAAAAACACCGCGGCGATGATCAGCAGCACCAGCCCGATCCGGATGACCCACCATGCTGCGAGCTGGCTCTCCGCCGTTTCCCCCGACTCGGATTTTCCGGGTGGCAGAAGGTGCATCCGTCCGAGGATGTCGCGCCACGGAATCCGGCTGAAAAACGATGGCGCGGCGTCCTCGGGAACGTCGGGAATGTCGGGAACGTCGGGAATGTCGGGCGGCCCCGCACTCTCCAAAGCCGGCTCCTCGCGCACGGCGGGGCGGAACCCCGGCAGCGGTGGGGGGATGGCCGGTTCGTCTTGCATCATCTGGAAAGCCGGCGGTTCCTCCGCTGCCGGTGCGGGTTGGCTGGCGGGCTGGCTTTGCCGATCCTGTGATTCGATCCGGGATTCGATGCGTTTCAGCTCGGCCTCCAGCTCGCGGTTCGCTTCACGCAGCTTGTGATGGGCCAAACCTTGCGCCGAAATTTGCTCCTCCAGGGATTTGATGTGTCCGCGTAGCCTGCCGTAGGCGACATACAGGACAATCAACAGCGGGACCGTGATGAGGATGAAGTCTTGCATGGGAATCGCCGAACTCCGTTAGCGTCGTGTTTCAAGCCGCCGCCGGGCAAGCGTATTCCGTGAACAGGCTCCGCAGTGGAATTTACCGGGACTTTACGGATGGTGCGCGATGCCCGGGCTACAAAGCGGGCGTTTTCAAAACTCTCCCGCTCGTCATCGGATTTCCATCCATTCTCAGCCAGTCGATCACCTCCACTTCCGCCCCCGGATTGACACCGGGGAGGCGGGTGCTCATCGTCCGCGCATGGTTTCCGATCCGCAGCAGCCCCGCACGGGCCTCAAAGTCCCGGTGTTCCCGGTGGCTTGCTGGTTTCTCGGGTTGATGGCCTTCGTGCAGTTGCTGGTGGCGGGCATGGCGCTGGCGACGCGTCTGGAGGAATCCCGCGAGGTGCGGGTGGTGGAGAAGGAGGTCCTGAGATCGGTGGTCGTGAGGGTGCCGGCACCCGCGCCCGCGCAAGCGACCGAGCCCTCGGTGGTTTCACGGCCGCCGCTGCCGCCTCGGGAGCCTGAGCCGGCCATCCGGCCTACTCCGCTGGCGGTGCCGCAAGTGGCGGATCCACGGTCCGAACGCATGGTCCAGGAGGCCCGCCAGGCGCGCGTGGCCGGGGACATGGGCCTGGCGATCGTGAAACTCGAAGAGGCGCTGGCCCAATCTCCGGATGATCCGTGCGTTCGCTACGAACTGGGCCTCGTGCACGAGCAGATGGGCGTCTATGACATCGCGGCGGGGCATTACGAGGCGGTCTTCCAAATGGGGGCTTCGGGTGCCGGTTCGCTGTATGAAATGGCGGCCTCGAAACTGCGCGATGGTTTCGAACAACCGGAGGCGATGCTCGGCAAGATGTCGCTCGGGCGGGTGCGCATCTTCAACAACCCGAATCACGAGGGCGGCCAGCGCGTGATCCTGACCATCCCGGTGCAGAAAGCGCCCGCCGATGAGATCGACGTGGCGGGCATCGCGGTGTCGGTGATTTTTTTCAACCGCACGAGCAAGGGAGAGATCGTCCAGCTTGAGGATAAATCATGGGTCACCGAGCAATGGACGACGCTGCCCTTCGATTGGGCGGGCGGCGAGGAAAGCCTGCGCATGATTTATTCGATTCCGGCCCAGGATCATCAAACAGAGCACCTGTTCGGCGGGCGCGCCTATTACGGCCAAGTGGTTTCCCTGATGTATCAAGGTGAGGTGCTCGATGTGCAGGCGTGGCCGCGCGATCTGGCGGCGAGGATCCCGCGGCAACCAGCCGCGCCGCAGGGTGATTTGATGCTGCCGGAGTTCCAGAACTCGCTGCCTCCGGATTTCGATCCCGAGTTGGGAGTGCTGCCGGCCCTGCCTGAAGAGTGATGATTTCCACGTTTCCCTTACCTCATGAATTCCGCCAGCGCAGACCGTTTTCTTGGTGAATACCAGCTCAAGGAGCTCCTATCTGAAAATGCCGTGAGCCGCACCTGGCTGGCTGAGCAGGTTTCCGTTTCGAGGCGCGTGCTGGTGGACGAGCTCAGGCTTGAGTGCCTCGATCAAAAGCAGGCGTTTCTCGCGGATGTTCGCGCCAAGGCCGCCGTCGATCACCCGCTGATCGGCTCGGTATATGAGGCGGTCAACGAGGCGGACTTGTGTTTTTTCGCGCATGAACTGCTGCCCGGCGCCACCTTGAAGGATCGTCTGGAGGCGGGCGAACCCTTGCCGCCCGGTCGCCTGGCTCACCTGCTGCGCCGCATTGCCGAGGCCCAGCATCACCACGAGATGGCCGGTCAGGCGACGTTGCCGCCGACTTTGGAAAACATCCATGTGGACGAGCACGGGGTGATCCGCCTCGACAATCTCGCCGTCGCCGGGGTCCGCCCGCCGGATCAATCCACGCGCGACATCGCCCGATTCGGTGAGACCTTGCGCCCGCTGGTGGCCGATGGCCGGCCCGGCACCACGCGCATGCTCACCCTGCTCGGCTGGATGCGTGGCGAGGGCTTGGAAGAAGCACTCGGCTGGACGCAAGTGCGCGACATCTGCGGCCAGATCGAGCAGCAACTCTCCGATCCTCCGCCGCCCGCCTCGCCCACGCGGCGGATGGGCCGCGACCGGAAACACAAGCTATCGACGCGGCTCGTTGCCTACGCCGCCGGCTTTGCCCTTCTAGCCGTCCTGGCGCTCGCGCTCTATCTGCGGCCGAAGAATCCGCCGCCGCGGCTCCGCGCCAACCTGCCGGATGCCATTCTGATCCCTGCTGACAAGTACCCGACGCCCGATGGCACCGAGGAGGAGTTGTGCGCATTCCGGATTTCCCCGCACGAGATCACCATCAGCCAATACGCCGCGTTTCTCGAAACCCTGGAAACCCTCTCCAAGGACCAGCGCGAGCGCACATTCGATCACGAAAGCCAGCCACCGGAAAAAGCCTCCCACCTGCCGGCGGATTGGGCGGCCTTGCTCGCAGCGGCCAAAGCCAACGGCATCTGGAACCAACGCCCCGTGACGTTGGACACGCCGGTGGTCGGCGTGGATTGGTGGGATGCCACGGCTTATGCCGAGTGGAAGCAGGCGCGCCTGCCGACCCAGGAGGAATGGTTTGCCGCGCTGCGCAAGGAAGTTGCGGCACCGGCGGCCATCCCGCCTGAAGACTGGCGGCCCGTCACCAGCGCCACCAAGGATCTCACCCCCAACGGCATCACCGGTCTGGCGGGATCCGTCTGTGAGTGGACGCGCCGGCCCGCCGCCAATCCCGCCAATCCACTCGGCGAACGCAAGTGGCTCATCATTGGCGGCTCGTTTCTCAAGCCCGGCAGCAACGCCCTCACCCGTGAGTGGACCTCCGATCGCTCGCTGCGCCGCCCGGACCTCGGGTTCCGGGTGGTTTTCGATGCGAATTGATCCGATAATCCCACACGTCCATGAAACGGCTCCCTTTGTTGCTCATATTGCCCGCACTGTGCGGCATTTCGTCCTGCGAAAAGGTGCGCGGACTCGCCACGCGCATCGCCAAAAAACCGCCAGCTACGGAGAGCGCCGTAGCAAACTCCAACACATGGATTTCCGAAATTTCGGAAGTTGGCTACGACACTTTCCGCCAGCAACCCGGCAAGCTGGCCATCGTTGATTTTCACGCCGATTGGTGCGGTCCTTGCCGCCAGCTCGGCCCCATCCTCGCTCAAATCGTCAGCGAACACGGCGGATCCGTCGTCGTCGGCAAAATCAACGTCGATCAGAATAAGGAACTTGCCGCCAGGGAAGGCGTGCGCGGCATCCCGGACGTGCGGATTTACCGTGAGGGCAGGCTGGTGGACCAGTTCGTCGGCCTGCCCGACGAAAGCGAGGTCCGGCGGCGGATCGAAGCACACGCTCTGGGCCTGCCGAAACCCGCCGCAACTGGCGACGACAAGCCCGCCACTACAGATCCGATCACCCGGCCCATGCCCAAGGACTGGCTGCCGCCCGGCATGCAACGGCGCTGACGAGTGAAAAATGAAGCGAACGAAGCGTCCCGGATATTGGATGCCAGACAAATGGAAAACATGGATGAATTTGATGGACACGAACGATTTTGGATTTCCTGCTAGAAAAGACGTGCCATTTCGGCATTCTTAGGCGAAAAACAATTTTTTTCTTTGACATTCCGAGGGGGGG
>JAUYNL010000014.1 GCA_030696085.1 Luteolibacter sp. | reverse complement strand
GATGACAGCGGCTCCGGTCTCGCCGGTCTGGCGTTTCGCGCGGATGGCATCACGCGCCGCAGCGAGGCTGCCGCCGGGCGGCACGGTGATTTCAATTGCTGAAAAGGCGAGGGATGAAATACCCAGCAGGGTGGTGAGAAGTGTGATTTTCATGGTCATTTCAATTTCAAACTATCCGGGGCGGTTTTTTGTGAGTGTGATCTTCATGGTTACGGCTCCTGCCAAACGTTCTTGCGCTTTAACGTTTCCGCCAGCGGTCGTTGATCAGGCCCATTTTTTCGATGGGCAGCGGTTTGAAACCGAGCCGCGTGATGGCGGGCGATTCCGGTTTGAGGCGGTAGTCGTTTTTGGCGGCATTCTCAAACAAGGGATCGGCGACGAGACTGTTCCGATCCCAACCCGCGGCCTTCCATGCCGCCCACTCGTCCGGCGCGACGGCTTCAGTTAAGCTGATGTCATCAATGGAAATCCGGCCCTTTTCCTCCTCGCAGCGCACGTTGATGTAGCAGCCGGTCATCCATGGTTTCCACGCGGGATCATCCCCGGCGGGCAGATTGGCCGTGGCTTCGATCTCCTGCCATTCGCGGGTGGCGGTGATCTCGCGGTTCTTGCCCTGCCAGTAACCTTGTTTGTCTTTGTAGATGGCGATGAAAACCGTGACTTTACTGGCTGCCTCGGTGCTTTTCACCTTCATGCGGACGCGGTAGGACGTCCCGGGTTTCGCCGGAATCTCCGGGCCGCGGAAGCCGCTGCCTTCCGCCGCGCAATCGATCTGCAAGATCCCGTCCGCGACGGCGAGCTTCACGTCCGGATTGGGCTTGCCGATTCGATACCAGCCGCCGGGAACCTTGCCGGGCGCTGTGGCATCGAAGTTTTCCGAGAGCAAGGGCGGCCCCTTGTCCGGGCCGGTGATTTTGATTCCGGTGTTGATAGGGCGGCCGCTGTTCCATACGAGGTTGCCGTCGATGGTGTTCCATTTGGGCGTGGCATTGCGGGCATCGATGTGCAGGGCGGTCGGAGAGTTCGAGAGCATGATGTTGCGGCGGATCCGATTTCCGCTCATGATTGTGCCATCGTCGCGGATGGCGTCATTCGGATGAAGGTCCATGCCACGCATTTTCTTCCACGCCGGTTGGCCGACGACGGATTCATAACCCGCGATCATGGTCGCGACGTGCCCGGTCCAATAGCTGCTATTGCTGACCCAGCCAGACAGCGCGGTTTGGGATTTTCCGCAGAACGCGAAGATGTTGTTCTCCACCACACAATCGCGGGCGTTGTGGAGCAGCAACGCCCCATCCGGTATTCCATAGACAAGATTGCCGATGATGTCGAGTCCGCCGCTGTTGTCATCCGGATAGAGGCCGAAGGTGAAAGCCGGATGTTTCAAGCCTCCCTCCTCCTGGGCGCAGCCGATGATGTCGTGGATTCGGTTGTAACGCCAGACGTTGCCGCGCCCGCCAAGCCAATCGCGCCCGCCGGTGTAAATCGCGCTGGTGTCATTGGTTTCCAAACAGAGGTGATGGAGGTGGTTGTATTCGACGATGATGTTGTTGCCGAACATCTGCACTCCCATGCGCGGGCAATCGTGGATCAAGTTATGGGCAACGGTGAGTCCCACGCCATTGCAGTTCACGCCGATGCCGCCTTTGTTGTAAACGCCGATGTGGTGGATGTGGTTGTTGACCGCCTGGTTGTGGGAGGGAGTGAGGGTGATGCGGTCGCCGCCTTTCAGGGTGATTCCATCGCCACCGACATCGCTAATGTCGTTTCCGGTGGCGGAGTTCCGTTTGCCGCCGTTGATGAGAATTCCCGCACCGAAATCCCTGCCGCGATAGCCGCCCACCGTGCTTAGGGTGCATCCGGCGACGAGGCAGTCCTCGGCATCGGTGATGGTGATGGCGGTGCCGTTGCATCCGGTGAAACCGAGCCGTTCGATGCGGATGTTTTTAGCACCGCTCGCAATGCGGACGAAGGTTTCGAGCGTGACGAGGCGGGTCTCGGATTTTGCAAGCGCGGCGGGCGGCCAGAAATAGAGGATTTTTTCACGCGGATCGAGAAACCACTCGCCGGGGGCATCCAGTTCCTCAATGGCGTTTTGAAAATGGAACCGGCTGTGCGGGAAAATCTCGAAGCTGCCCGGCGTGGCCAAGCCAAGCAAGCGGGTGGCGGGATCGAGCGACTTCAGCGGGACGATGGAATTCCAATAGTTATGACCGGTGTAAATATCGAGTTCGACGTCCTCGGGGTGCGCCCACTTGCGCGCGTCCTTCGGATTGATATAGCAGGCGCGGCTCGGGTCATGCCCGGCGGGCGCGCCGGTCGCGGGAACCGGCTGGGTGAAAGCCCAGCCGCCATAGAGCGGATTGGCGGGTGTGTAGTTCGGGTAGCGGGCGAGGATCATGCGCCTGCCACCGAGCAGCAACTGGCGGTATTTCACGCCGGGTCCGACCCACGCGGACAAATCGGCCTTGAGGATTTTCCCCTGATGGGTGGTGAAGCCCTTGACAACAGTGCCGCCGATGAGCAGCGGACTGGCTCCCTGCGCGGCGCGGATCGTGAGGCTGGAATCCTGTGCTTCGAGCAGCAGCGGTTCGGTCACTTCATAGGTGCCGCTCTTGAGGAGGATGAGCGCCGGGCCTTTCTCACCGGCCTGGCGTTTCGCGCGGATGGCATCACGCGCCGCAGCGAGGCTGCCGCCGGGCGGGACGGTGATTTCAATTGCTGAAAAGGCGAGGGACGAAGCACCGAATAGGGTGACGAGAAGAATTTTAATGGACATGGTTGTTATTGGGGAACCAATGGGCAATCAGGCGGCGCTTGGTTATTTCCGCCACTGGTCGCGGATCAGCCCCATTTTTTCGACGGGCAGCGGTTTGAATCCGAGTTTTGTGATGGCGGGCGAGGCGGCTTTCAGGCGGAAATCGTCCGCCTCGGGATTTCCAAACAG
>JAUYNL010000086.1 GCA_030696085.1 Luteolibacter sp. | reverse complement strand
CTCATTGCTCCGCAAGACCACCGTCTGAGGTGCGGTGGCGATCATGTCGTCACTACCATGGCAAAATGAGCGGCTTTGTCTATCCAAAATTGCGGAATCCCTGACCATCAATGCCTACTCGATTTCCCGCCAATCGCCCTGGGAAATCTCCGGAATTCCCGGCATACCACGCCACATGCATTGAAATTGCAATGCGCGGACGGCGTCAGAGAGCATCCACGATTTCCGCGAGCATCCTCAGGCCATTGGGCTGGATGATGCCCATGCCTTTGCCAGGCAGGAACCAGACACCCTTGCCGGCGGCCTGGCAATAAACGATCTCCGCGCCCTCGGGCGTTTGGGCGAGGTGGAATTTCGCGGAGGAGTTCTCTTTGAGGAATGTTTTGTATTTCTCGCACCAGGGATCGCTGGCCACGGTGAAGCGCTTTTCACCGAGTTGCTTGAGTTCATCCAGCGTTGCCGGGCGGATGGTTTTGCGGACCACCACCCGGCGGTTCTCCATCGTGTTGTCTGGCCAGTCATCATCGTAGCTCATGGTGATTTCGGAGTTTGGTTTCTCATGCTCAACAGGCGGATTCCGGGCGAGGCGCTCAAGCCGTGGGCGATGATACTCAACAGCACCGTGGCCATCACCGCAAGACGCGTCACCTGTTCTCCGGGCAGGTGTTTTTCCTGCTCCAGATAGACCAGGCCCAGCACGATGGAGGCCAACCCGCGCGGGCCGAACCAGCCCATGAAGACGACCGTGCATTTGTCCAGTCCGCTGCCCGCCAGCGAGACCGCCACCGGCAACATGCGGACAATCGTCAGGCTCAGCAGCGCGTAGATGAAGGGCGCGGCGCCGAAGCCGCCGTACTCGCGGCCGACCATCATGCCGAACAGGAAAAAAACGGATAGATTGATGATCTGGCCCCATTCCTCGGTGAACTCGACGCTGTGTTTGCCTGCATGTTTGAAGCTCACCTGAACAAACAGTCCGGCGACAAACGCGGCGATGAACGGGCTCGCTCCGAGCGGTTCGGAAAACAACAAACAGAACACGGGCAGCGCCACCACCGCGAGCTGCAGGAAGGACTCCGACATCCATTCCGTCCGCCGCGCGACAGCCAGCAGCCAGCCACCGATCAAGCCGACGCCCGCGCCCACCAGCAGTCCGAGGCCGAGCTGCTCGCCGATGAAGCGCGCGAAACTTGCGTCCCCCGCTCCGGCCGCGGCCATCGCAATGAAAAACAGCATGAATGGCACCGACAAGCCGTCGTTGAGTCCGGCCTCGACGTTGAGCGCCTGGCGCACGCGCATCGGCACCAGCGGGCTGTTGACGATGATCTGGCCGAGCCCGGCATCGGTGGGTGCCAGGATCGCGGACAGGATGCCCGCCTCCCAGATCGTGAGCTGGGGAAAAACCAGTTTGGCGGCCAGCGCGCCTAACAAAATCGTCAGGAGCATGCCGGCGCTCAGCAGGCGTGCGGGCAGTTCGCGGATGTTGCGCAGCACCCTCAGGTCGGTGCGGCTGGCATCGGTGAACAACAAGAGCACGAGGCCGATTTCCGCCAGCGAGAGGAAGGCTCCTGTATCCATCCGGCCGGCAGCGGGCTGGATGCGGAAAAAAACCGCGATGCCCGCCAGCGTGAAAATGATCGGCGCGGTGACGACGGTTTTCTCGAGCCTGGCCGAGACCAGACTGTAGGCGAAAAGCAGACCGATGAATACGGCAAGCAACATGAGGGACCACCTATTCCATCACCCAGGCGCGCGCTTGTTCGACTTCCTCAGCGCTGAAAAACGCCACCGGGGTAGGTCGAAGTCCGGCACCGGTGAAGGCCTTGGTCTCGGCCTCCCTGCTGCCCGCGCCGACGATGGCGATTTTGGCGATTTTCTCGCCGTGGGTGAACATGAAGTCGAGATTGTTCCAATCCTCGCCCTTTTCCCAGCCGGCGAAGTTTTCCAGCAGCACCAGAAACCGCGGCCTTTCGCCGGAAGTGATGCGGGCGGCGGTTTCCTGTTCAACAAGCACCATGTCGGCTCGTTTGAGAATGCCGCGGATATGGATTTCACCAAACTGGGTGGCGGGGTCGTATGTGAGGTTGGCTGACATGGTGGAAGTGAATCGTTTCGATGGCGGGGCTGACAAGCACGATCACAGCTCGGTTTCCATGGCTTTGAAGATTGAATTTCAAATACTGAGAATGTGGCGCGGCCCCCCCCATAAGACCAAAGTCCGAGTGCTGGCGGAGCGATCTGATGGATTCCCGGCTTGCAGCCCATCCATTCCCTGCTTCATATCCAGCCATGACTCGCATGCTGCTGATCGGTTCATGGATGGCACTCATTCCCGTAACAGGATGGGCCTCCGACGAAAATCCCGCGCCAGACCTCGCCGCCCGCAAGGAATCCGTCGCCAATCTCGAAACTCATATCGCCCAGCGTGAACAACGCCTCGCCGAATGGGGGCGCGACATCGTGGAACTCGACGCCCGCATCGAGAAACATGTGGCGGAACTCGTCAAAATGCTCGCCGGCCTGCGCGATTCCCAGGACTCGCGCACCAAAATCACCCAACTCAAGAAAGACACCATCGAAGGACTCAAACGCGGCATCGATCTCTACGCCAGGAAACGCAAGGAAGTCCGCGAACTCGTGCGCACCGGCGACGGCGAGGCGCTCGCAGATCTCGGCAAAATCGACCAACGCATCATTACGCGCGTCGATCAGATTGCGGAGCTCGCCAAGTCGGTTCCGACCCATGAGGATGTGGATAAATACGAATCCGACGGCGGCTCATCCTACTGGAATGGCTACTACCATGAAAGCAGCCGCGTCAGCGAGGACTGGAAACAAAACAGGCGGGACACCACCCAGTCCAACAAGCTGCGCGAAGACACCAACAAGGCGCTACAGGAAGCCATCGAACGACTCGACCAGCGCCGCCGATCACTGAAGGAATTGCTGGCCAACCGGGAACTCACGAAATCCGCCCGCGACCTTTACACCACCGAACTCGGCCAGATCGACGCCTATCAGGAGCATCTCAAGGCCCGCTTGCAGGATGTCACGGTAGGCGGTGGTGACGGCGGACAGGAGGTCGGCAGTGAACAGGCTTACGATATCGAAGCCCTCATCGGGGACGCACGCAAGGATCTGCGGGAGGATGTTTCGCTGCTTTTCCGCACTTACGACCAGTTCGTCCGCGGACGCGCCTATCTGGAAGCGCTCAAGGATAACCTGGCCGCCCGCAAGGAATGGCTGGAAAAGAATGCCACGGAACAACCCGGCGGCCAGTGAACAGCACGCCAGGAAACATAAGACCAAGGTCGCATCCCCATGCATGAAGCGGCTTGACCGATCCATCATTCGGAGGGAATCATTCCAGCGTTCCCCCAAAGTGTGATGATCTCTGATTTGCCTTTCACCCCGCTTCCCCCTGCAAGCTCGGACCCGGATGACTTGGTGTGCGTGGTCGATGATGACGAGTCGGTCCGGAATTGTCTTGAACGCTTGTTGCGCTCCGCACGCTTTCCGGTGGAATGCTTCGCATCGGGCGCGGATTATCTCAGTCGCAAGGACCATGCCGGACCGGTCTGCCTCATCATTGATATGAGCATGCCCGGCCTGGATGGCTTCGATCTTCAAAGGGCCCTCACCGGCCGCTGCGAACAAATCATTTTCCTCACCGGCCACGGCGACGTGCCGATGTGCGCCAGGGCGATGAAAGCCGGTGCCGTGGATTTCCTCACCAAACCGGTGGACGATGAGATTCTTCTCACCGCCGTCAGAACCGCTCTGGAGCGTGGCCGCGCACTCGGCAGAACCAACGCGGAACAAGCAGCCGCCCGCAGGATGATCGCCTCGCTCACGCCGCGGGAACTCGACGTCATGCATCGGGTGGCCGACGGCATGCTCAACAAACAGATTGCCGCCGAGCTCGGAATTTCCGAAAAAACCGTGAAAATCCACCGCGGGAGGATGATGAGAAAGACCCGCAGTGCATCGGTGCCGGCCCTCATGAGACTGCTCGGAAAATCAGGGGCATCAGCGGATTCCAACCATCACCACGCGGAGCCATGAACGGCCTGCTAGCCGCCGCATCAAGCGGACCGCCGCATCGCCTCAAGATGGAGCATGAGCTGGAGTCCGCCTTGTGCCTCCAGCGTCTTCTGGCGGAAATCTCCTCGCGATTCGTCACCCGGCCCGTCGGACAGGTGGACGATACCATTGTGGAACTCCAACGGCACATCTGCGAGGCACTCGACCTTGACCGTGCGACGCTCTGGCAATCCACCGGCGATGGCGGAGGGATGGCGCTCACGCATTTCTGGCAAAAAACCGGCTGCGTTCCGCTGCGCCGGAATTATCTCGCCGAGGACAATCTGCCGTGGGCCAACGGCATGCTCGTGCGCGGCGAATCCTTTCATTTCTCCAGCCTCGATGATTATCCACCGGAGGCCGCCTGCGATGTGGAGGTCCTCCGGCAGCACGGCACCCGGTCCAACGCCACCTATCCTCTCATTGCCGACGGCGAGGTCTTCGGCGCGCTTTCCTTCGCATCGATCAGCGTGGAGCGCCATTGGACGGAAGAGGAAATCGCAAGCCTGAAGCTCGTGGCGGAAATCTTCGGCCATGTCATCTGCCGCCACCGGGCGGAGCAGCGTGTAGAGCAGATGCGTGCCGAAATCCAGCGCTCCGCACGCGCCTCGGTGCTCGGTGAAATCGCCGCCGCGCTCGCCCATGAGATCAACCAGCCGCTCACCGCCATTCTCAGCAACGCCCAGGCGGCGCGGCGTTTCATCTCGCAAGGCGAGGCCGGCAGTGCCGAAATCCACGCGATTCTCGATGACATCATCCGCGACGACAAACGCGCCAGCGAAGTCATCCTCAGCCTGCGGGCGATGCTGACCGATTCCCCAATGCCGCATGAACCCCATTCGCTCAACGAACTGGTGTCCGAAGTCGGCGCGTTTCTGGGCAAGGAAATGGCGGGCGCGGGAATCGAATTGAAACTCGATCTGCACCCCTCGCTGCCCGAAGTCCGGGTGGCGCGCGTGGAGATCCAACAGCTTCTCCACAATCTCATTCTCAACGCCACCCACGCGATGCGCGACATGCCACCCGGGCGGCGGCGGATTCTCATTCACACCGACATCCGCGGCTCCTCGGTCAAGGTGCGGGTGAGGGATCAAGGCTGCGGCATTTCCCCGGAACACATGGATCGGATCTTCGAGCCCTTCCACACCACCCGGCCCGACGGACTCGGCATGGGCCTGGCGATCTGCCGGCGGATCGCCGAAGCGCACGGCGCTAGCCTTGTAGCGCACAACGCCGAATCGGCGGGAGCCGAGTTTGTGTTTTCCCTGCCACTCCACGAGGGATATGAAGCGGACCGCAAAAAGCCGGGTGTGTCCACCTGAGCTACCCGGCGTGCGCGGGCAGCTTGACGATGTCCGGATCGATTCCCGGACATTGGGTCTGTGGGAAATTCAGGATATGTCCCAACCACTTGTCGCAGCGCCCTACAATTGACTCTCACCGATTGCATCACCGGCTCGCTTTTGATCGGTGCCGGGCTGGAGACACAGCGGCGTGTAGGACCAAGGTCCGATGGAGGGTGCCGGTTCATTGGCTTGCTACGCCCTGCGGCGAAATGGCAGTTTCATCCACTGCCCAACGCAGGTTTCAGAAATCCCCAACCTCCGCCCCCATGATCAAAAGCAAATATTTGAAAAAGCTCATCGTTGAGCCCGATAGCGAGGTGAATCTCAAGGATTTTCCAAGCGATTGGCTCGATACCCCGGAAGGCAAGGAAATCGGCAAGGAGTTGATCAAGGAACGTGCCGCGGAAATTCTTGAGGAAAGCCGCATCCAACTCGCCCAAGCCCAGGAACTTCTCTATGCCAGCGACACCCACTCGGTGCTGATCGTGCTCCAGGCGATGGATGCCGCCGGCAAGGACGGCACCATCCGCCACGTCATGGCCGGTGTGAATCCGCAGGGCTGCCAGGTCTTCAGCTTCAAGAAACCTTCCGCCGAGGAACTCGATCACAATTTCCTCTGGCGCTATATGAAATCCCTGCCCGAGCGCGGCCGCATCGGCATCTTCAATCGTTCCTATTACGAAGATGTGCTCGTCGTCAAAGTCCACCCGGAATGGCTCGGCCCCGGAGCTCCCGCCGATCCCGACTCTAAATTCTGGCAGCAGCGCTACGAGGATATCAACAACTTCGAAAAGCACCTGTCCCGCAACGGGACACTCATCCTCAAGTTCTTCCTACATGTCTCCAAGGACGAGCAGAAACGCCGTTTCCTGGAACGCCTCACCAACCCGGAAAAACACTGGAAGTTCTCCGATGCCGATCTTGAAGAGCGCGAGCACTGGAAATCCTATCGCAAAGCCTTCGAGGACGCGCTCGCCGCCACCAGCACCAAGCGCGCCCCATGGCATGTGGTCCCCGCCGACCGCAAATACGTCGCCCGTGCCATCGTCGCGGACATCATCACCACCTCCATTCAGGGGCTCGGCCTGAAATATCCGGAAGTCTCCGCGGAAAAACTCGTCAAGCTCAACGAAGCACGGGTGAAACTCGAAGGACACGCTGCGGATGACGATTCCCCATAAGCGCGTCAGCCCCTCGGCACCAGTACCAGGAAATTGCGCACCGGTCGGTTCCATGCCGGACGCCTCGTGAGCGGACCACCCGGCACCTCTGCGGAAATCCACAGGTCTGCGGATCGCCCGCCATCCAGATTGAGGGCGTGACGCACCGGCCAACCCGGCATCTTACCACCCGCCAGCGCCTCCGCGATTCGCGCCAGCGATGCGGGCGTGCTGCGGCCGATCCACCAGCGGCTGCCACCATCCCAAAGGATCACCGTGCGGGCGCTGGTCTTGAGTCCATCCAGTCCGGAAACCGCACGGTCGTTTTCGACAAGCATCGGCCCGGCCTGTAACAACTCGCGATGCCCGGATGCCCCCGTGCGGCCGAGTTTCTCACGGCGGCTGATGCCGCCGGCACCCGAGTCATGCCACACTCCGCCGCCCAGCGATGAGGCGGAATTCCATGCGCCCGAGCGCCTACCCGCCGCGATCACCAAGCCCAAGGGTGCGCCCTCCGGCGTAAAAAAACCGCCATTCACCGCCGCAATCCCGCCGACCGACCGCGCGGCCGCAGCCGCATCCGCAAAAACACTGCCCGGTCCATCCGCCTGATCGACCACCACCAGGCGATGGCTGCCTGCGTCAAAACCCACGCCCTCGAAGACGATGCCGGAAATCTCCACGCTGCCCGCCCGCGCAGGCTCCGGCTGATGGAATCGAGGCGGACTTTCCGGCAATACCTGCGGACTTTCCACGGGCGCAGTGTCCCGCATCGCCTCCGGCTCCCGGACCGGCGCACACGCCGCAAACATCACCAAACCACCGGCAAGCCACATGAAACGCATGTCCTTTCATTGCCCCGCCCACAGTCCCATTGCAAGCCCGCTTGCCCCAAGTGCGAAAGGGCGGAGCTTACACCCCGCCCCTTCGGGCCGGATCCCGGCCTACTTTGGTTCTCCAACGAAAAATCGTCGGCGTGATTCTCAAACACCGGCGTGCCGATTCACAGGCGCAGTCTCGGCAGATTCTTCGAGGCCACAACGCCCGGAGGGTGACAGTGTCGCCACATGCATCCAACGCGCCACCCACCTTGCGCTCCTATTTGCTCAGGGTGAGCGTGCCATTGTCAAACAGCACCCAGCCAGGAGGCTGATCGACATATTGTCTGTACACCTCGGAAACATTACTCCCAAGAATGAAGGAAGAATTTTCAGTGTTTAGGGTGCCTTCAAAACGGAATGGCAGGTATACAAGAGTCTCGATGATCCATGTGGCCTTATATGGATATGATGCGTATGCCACTCCAGTGATGGGGGTGGATCCATTGGTGTCTCCCGAAAACGTGACTGTGCCGCCCTGCCCGGTGCCATCAAAATGATAGGTTAGCGTATGATTGCCTAGCAGCCCCACAACCAGTGTCCGGTTTGCGAGAGAAGCTGGTGCCAGAGCGTCAGGATAGGTTACGAGACCGAGGTTATAAAATGCCTTTGGAAGTGACGCGGTATCGATGGTGATCCGCCCGGCCCCTGGCTGTCCCGTTCCCTGATAGAGATCGCCGGCGAAGCTCCACGTCTGCAAATCCTGGCTGCGGCTGAGGCGGAAGAGCGAGCCTCCCGGCTGCGGAGCTGCGAGTTGATAGACCACGCTTTGGCCCGGAACCACCTCGAGGCCGCCCGGAATCGCGGAGCACAAGGGCAGCATCTGCGCGTGCTCGTCGAAAGCCAGCGCCCCGGGACTGGTGCGGTTGAAGGTGACGTTGTTGATGGTGGTGCCGTTGGCTCCAGCGGCGATGATGGAGTCGATCACGCCGCGGCTTGCGGAATCGGTGACCAGTCCGAAGATGGTGTAGGAGTTGTCATATTCCGGCACGCTGATGTTTCCCGTGAGGAAGATCTGGCTGCCGTTGCTGTGAGGCTCGCCGCTGTTGGCCATTGAAAGCACATAGGGAACATGGGTGAGCGAGGGATGCATCTCATCGCGGAACGTGTAGCCTGGCCCGCCATTGTTGGTTCCAGTGCCGGATCCGGTTTGCGCGATTTTGGTAAAATCATTGCTTTCCACCCGGAAGAAGTTCTCTCCCACATACAATGGCTTGCGGATGACGGCTCCGGTAACTGGATCGATGCGTGTGCGCGTGCCTTGGGCGAGTGTGATGAAATTCGCGACCGTCTGGGGAGCCTTGTCGTATTGCAAGGAAACCAGGACGTCGCCGCGGGTGGTTTGAAAGGTGGCGAGCAACTCGGCCTTCAGCGGGAGGGAGAGCAGAATGGAGAAGAGAAAGGGTTTCACGCCGGGGAAATTCAGCATTCCGTGGACTGGATGACAAGTCCCGGATGCAGTACCCCCCTCACTGTCGCGAGACCTGGATGCGCAGGAAGCAGTTTGCCGCCGAAGCGAGCGGGATGCTGGCCTCGTGGGTTTTGAGGTCGCCGTCGGTGGCGATGATTTGATCGGTGAAATCCAGCGGAGCGCCGGATTGGCCGGGAACCTTCCAATCGCCCATGGTGGAGCAGGCCTGCGGGATGATGACCAGGTCGCTGAGGCTGGCATCGACCTGATAGGTGAGCACGAAGTGCGTATCGGTGGCCTGCGCGGATGGCAGGCGCGACGCGGGATCGCTGGCGGAGACGGGAGAGCCGCCGAACGCATATTCAAGGAGATTCGGGCGGCCGTCCTTGTCGGGATCGCCATTCGGATCGGCGAGGCTGCCGATGGCGAGACCGTGGGTGGTTTCGAGGGCGGACGCCCAGGATTCGTAACTGGGTGCGGGCGGGGACGGCAAGGGCTCGGACACGGTGAGCATCTGGCTGGAACCGGGATAATCACGCCCCGAGATGACCGGGATCACGGAAATCCGGTAGTTTCCAATCTCCGGTGTGAAGGACCAGGAGGTGCCGCTGACCGTCGCACTGGCGAGGGTATCCAACGTGGAAACGCCGCTGAAGGAGATGGCATCGATGAACCAGCCGTATTCGTCAGCGGCGTTTTGAAAACTGCTGTTTGGGTACACATACTCATACAGGAAGCGGACGCGGAAGGCCTTGCCATTCATGGTGGTGAGGGCTGCGGATCGCAGATTGAACGCGGATTCGCCGGCTCCGCCGCTGCCAGCCTGATCGTAAACGGTCTGCCAGTTGGCGGCTCCCTCCTCGCGGACCTGGACTTTGAAATGTTCGGTGGAGGTGGCGGCGCGGATACGGCTTTGAAACGAAATCGAGGCCGGGGAAGCGGCGAAATACAATCCATTGAGTTGGATCCACTGGCTCGACCAATTTGGATTCGCGAGATGGAAGGAGGCGCTCCCCTGCTGTTTCACGGCGGTATTGACGACCTGATAGGTGCTGGCAGTGGAGGAGGTAATGCCATGGGTGTTTTCACAGTTTTCCGGGGAGGCTGGCGCGACGCCGGAGAGGGAGCACTTGTAGCCCAAGGCGCCACCCACCGCCGCGAATTCGAGGGTGTGCGGAGAGCCGGCATGGGTGCTGTCGGAGCTGGTGATCGCGGGTGGCGCATAGGCGAGTTTCAAATCAGCCTTGGCATTGGCAGTGCCCGAGACATTGAGACTGACGCTTTGATTCATATTCAGGCCGGAAAACACCACGCTGCGGGAGGTGCTGCCACTTGGGATCGGCACCGTCCAGCCACCGCCAGCCGCAGTGTTGCAGTAGTGGGCTGCTCCGCTCACATCCACCCTAAGGCCGGAGATCCCCTCGCCGACGTCATAGAAATTATTGGAATTCAGGTCATAATACGCGACGCCGGTTCCCAGCGTGGGACTGGAATGGCGGGTTCCGAAATCCTGGGTGATCAGTTGCGGGCCCACGCCGCCATTGCTGCCGATCACGACTCCCAGGCCGATTTCGCGAAAATTCGCACTGTGGATGTTCATCCGGTGTCCGCGCCCTGCCTGCATGCCACCGGTGCCTCCCGATCCCCAGTCCACCTCGAATCCGGCATGGCCGAATTCGACGGAATTTGCGTATGCATAGATGTTTTCCCCTGCGAACGAGAAATTGTAACCCGCGCCAGTCATCCGCGTGTATGGCGTGTTGGAAGGACTGGTTTCGTCATGGGCTTGGGTCGCGTTGTTGAACATCCAGAGCGAGTGGCTGCGCGCGGTGCCGGTAAGCAGCGCATTGGGCGCAAGCGGCGGGGTGGCCGGCAGCGAGTTGAATTCGCTGCGCATCGTGTTCAGATTCACCTTGAAAAACTGGTATGCTGTCAGGATTTCAGGATCACTGGTGGCGGCCAGTCTCGCACCTTCGGCCGACGGATTGGCCCGGGCACGGTTGATCAGTTCGAGGTAGAACTGCTCCTCCGGACCGAGATTTCCGAAGTCATAAAGGGCTTGCCCCTGCCCCGGCAAAGCCAATGCCATCAATCCGCCACTCAGCCAAAGCAGGCGGCCCGGAACTTTAAAAAAATAACGAAAGAGGGAGGTGCGCACGGTGTTTTTTCCTAAAACTCGCCGAATAATGCTAAAGTTTTAAAAATTGTCAACCTGATGCGATAATACGACACAAGAATTCATCAAGCGCTGGCAGCGGCACGACCGGCGGCCTCACCGGTGGCAAAGCAGGTGCCCATCACGCGAATCGATGCCTGGGCCTCATGATCTGTGGAAATGCAGCGCCCTGCCACAAAAAGGTGATCGATTCCTGCCGGGACAAGGCAACGCTGGGGAATCCCGACCGCACGGTTTTCCGCAGGAAAGCGGAGTTTCGGACCTTTGGCGGTTTCGCGGAATTCCATCGGCCAGGTGGCCAGGGCGATTTCATCCTCAAAGCGACGACCAGCGGCGACATCCGCGCCGGTGAGCGTGTATTGGCCGATCCAGCGGCGGCTTTCGCGGATGCCGGCCCTCACGGGCCAATGGCTGATATAGGCACCGCGCCAGAGTTCCGAGTGCCCGGCCAGCCAGCGCACGACCTTTGCAGCGACCGCGCGACCGTGCGTTTCCAGCGCGCCGAGGCAGGCGGCGTCCAGCGGATCGAACCCGGCGGTTGTCGGTCCGCCCGCGAGGTCGAGGGAGCCGAACACCTCTCCGGCGCGGCCGGAGCTGCGGAAAGTGATTCCCATGGAATCCGGCGGCAAGTCCCCGGAGCGCACGCCATCCACCAGCAGACCTGCGGTTTTGAGGCGGGCCTCGTCATCGAGCACGCAGGGTCCGCGCACGCCGAAGACATAGGCGGGCCGCTGGAGCGACACGGGCGGTGAGATCGCGAAATCGCCGCCGAGGAATGCCGCCACCACCGCATCTCCGGAGGCGTCCACGATGATCCTTGCGCACACTCTCCGCACTCCTTCCCGCCCTAGCAGGTGGATTTCCCAGGCATCGGCATCGCGGGAAATGCCCGCCACCTCGCTGTGCAGGCGAAGCTCGATGAGCGGTTCCGCCGCGATCAAATCATCGGCGATCCTCACGAACTCCACCGGATGCTGGGGCAGCACGTCGAGCCGTCCCATACGGACCGGGCCGATGCCGGTGGCCTCGATCATCCGTGCGGCGATCTCCCCGCTGAAACCGGGATTGGCAATCACCGCGCCCGCTTCATCGCGCAGCAGATAGAGCCCGCAGAAGGTATGCACCAGCGCTGCCGTGCCCATGCCGCCGAGGCAGCCATGGCGTTCGATGAGCAGGGTCCGGGCACCTTGTCTCGCCGCGGTGACTGCGGCCGCCAGACCGGCACTGCCACCGCCGATGACCGCCACATCGAAGCGCCCGGAAACCGGTTTCATGATGACTTTGCCGCAATCATGGCCGCGAGCGTCCTGGGTGTGGCAAGATTCGCCTGTGTCAGATCATCCGGTCCGAGTTCGAGCCCGAATTGTTCTTCCAAGGCGACCACCAGTTGCATCACCGCCATCGAGTCCAAGCCCGCGGCAAGCAAATCCCCGTCTTCCGGGAAATCCCAGTCCAGCTCCACCAATCCCTCGTGGTTCAACCAATCAATCAACTCCGTCGGGTTGGGCAGCACATTTTTCGATGATCTCATGCGGCGCGACGCTGCGACGACCGCGCCCGTTTCATCAAGTGGAAATTATCAGAACTCCACCTCGGTTCCGAGTTCGGCCACTTCCACCGGCCCGTGTCCGCCATCGCGGAGCGCATCGCGCAGGATCGCGGCGGCTTCCGGTTCGCCGTGGACCAGCCAGACGCGTTTTTTCGGACCCGTCATGCGCTTGAAGTAATCGAGCAGCTCCGAGTGATCGGCATGGCCGGAGAAGGAATCGACGATTTCGATGTGGGCGCGTACCTTGTAGCGGCCACCGAGGATTGGGACCTCCCTCTCGCCATCGCGAATGCGGCGGCCGAGGGTGTTCTCCGCGCAGTAACCGACGAAGAGCACCGTGGTTTTCGGATCGCCGATGTGGTTCTTGAGGTGGTGGAGGATGCGCCCGGCCTCGCACATGCCGGAGGCGGAGATGATGATCGCCACACCGTGGATGTCATTGAGCGCCTTCGATCCACTCACCGATCTAACCAGCGTGAGGTGTTCGAAACCGAAGGGGTTCTGCCGCTCGAACAGCGTTTTGTAAACCTCCTCGTTGAAGGCATCCGGGTGGAGCCGGTAGATTTCCGTGGCGCTCACCGCCAGCGGGCTGTCCACATAGACGGGCACCTCGGGGATCCCGCCGCGCTCGAACAGATCGTTGAGCACGAATAGAACCTGCTGGGTGCGTTCCACGGCAAAGGCGGGAATGAGGATCCTGCCACCGCGCTGCGCGGCCTGCCGGATGATTTCCGCGAAGTGCTCGCCCATGCCCGGAGGCGCCTCATGCTCGCGGCCGCCATAGGTGCTCTCCATCAGCAGGAAATCGATGTCAGGCACCGGCACCGGATCGCGCAGCACCTCGTTTCCACCGCGCCCCACATCGCCGGAGAAGAGGAAGCGTTTCTTTTTCCCATCGGCTTGATCGTTCACTTCCAACAACACCTGCGCGCTGCCGAGAATGTGGCCGGCATCGATGAAGGTCAGGGTGACGCCGTCGCACACCGGCAGCGGACGATCATAGCCGAGGGTCACGAACTGGCGCAGGCAGCGCTCCGCGTCCTGCTCGCTATAGATGGGCTGGACCGGTTCGAGGCCGTCCCGCTTGCGGTGCTTGTTGAGCCAGTCGATATCGCTTTCCTGGATGCGCGCGGAATCGGCGAGCATGATCTGACAGAGATCGCGGGTGGCGTGGGTGGCGTAGATGTTTCCTGCAAAGCCATTTTTAGTTAGGTTGGGCAGGTTGCCGCTGTGGTCGATGTGGGCGTGGGACAGGATCACCGCGTCGATGGACCTGGGCTCGAAGTGGGGGAAGCGGCAGTTCACCTCGTAGGCGTGCCTGCGCGATCCCTGATAGAGCCCGCAATCAAGCAGGATGCGCCTGCCATTGACTTCGAGCAGATGCTGGGAACCGGTGGTGGTGCCGGCGGCACCGCAGAATTTGAGTTTCATGTGAGTGTGGTTAGATTTTTCGAAAACACCAGCGAGTCCCTGCCGCTGGCCTCGAACTGCGCGCGGCGGCGCTGTGGCAGCGCGTCCACCGTGGCCTGGAGGTAGCCGAGGCTGGCGAAAAAAGGCGCGGCGCGGTTGGTCAGCGCGAAAACCCGCGGGATGCCGCGCCGCCCGGCGATCATTTCCGCATGGCCTACGAGCTGCCGGCCATATCCCCTGCCCTCGTGCGCCTGCTTCACATAGAGGCAGGCCACTTCCGCGCAGGACTCGGCGGAATGCTCGTGCAGGGCCACGCAGGCGACCACGTTGTCATCGATGGCCATCACGTAGAAATCCCCGATGTGGGACTGGATGTCCTCGTAGGTGCGCTCCACCAGCTTGGTGCGGCGCACCGAGCGGCCGATCATGCCTAACAACTCAGGGATATCCTCCTCGCGCAGCGGGCGGATCATCCGGTAGCTGTCGGCGTGGACCATGGTGCCCACCCCTTCGTTGGAAAAGAGCTCGTCCACCAGCACGCCTTGGCGGCGGCCATTGAGGACATGGACGCGCGGCACGCCCCGACGGCAGGCGGAGGCGGCGGAGCGGAGCAGAGGGATGCCTGCGGGATTGCCGCGCTCTTCGAGCAATGCCGCCTCCGCCGCGCGGATGGCATGGGCGGGCGCGCCATCGATGAGGATTTCGTTTTCAAGGAGGGTGATGATTTTCGCCACGCCGATGGCGAGTGCGAAGTCCACCACGGGCACATCGAGCGGCCCGGTGGCGGAGGCGTCCACCACGGCGGACTGTCCGCGGGCGAGGATGTCCAGCGTTTCACGGGCCGCGTCCGGATCGCTGATCGGGCGGGAAACCCGGGCCGCCATGATTTCGCACTCCAGGGTCCAATCGAAAAGATCCTTGAGATCCCCGCCCAAGACGCCGAGCACGAGCTTCACGCCCAGGTCTTCCAATACGGCGAGATCCAGCAGGGTTTCCGCCACCGCAGGCTCCGGCAGAAGCCCGGCCTCGATCAGCACCAGAAACACCTTCCCCCGGAACTGGGGGATGTATTGAAGGACTTCCCGGACATCACTGGATTGTGCCACGCCGCGAATCTATCAAAGCATTGTGGTCCCGCAAGAACGGGTTTGCCCGGAAACGGACTGGCGCACCGCCATGCGCGGTGATTCACTGCGGCCAGCCCATGCCTGCCGAATTGATCCAGCTCCTCCGCCGCCGTGAATCGATCATCGCCGATCACGCATGGCGCGACCGCGACGCCGCCGGGCACCTCGCCGCTCTCCAGGCGGTGTCTGAGGAAATCACCGCATGGGGCGAGGCCCACCCGCAGGTGATCGACGCGCGTCTGCGCCATTATCTTTCCAACGCCAGCTTCGCCAAGGCCCTCGCCCATCTCCAGGCGGAATCCGGAGATTGAGGGGGGCTGGCTGGAATTTCTTTTCAAAGAATCTGTTTGAACCTACGTATCCATCCGCACATGAAAACCTTCCTGATTCTCCTCGGCACCGGCACAGCCGGCGTGCTGGGCTACTTCGCGGAACCCAAACTGCGCAGTCAAATCACCGGCGTCGCCTCAGTCAAGGCACCCGATTCCGCCGTGGAAACCCGAATGACCGATGACTCCAACAACATCGATCCGGCAACCCTGACCGAAGATCAACTCCCCGAAAAGGTGACCATCAATACCAATGTGAGCTTTTCCGACCCGTCCTCGGGGCTTGCCTTGAGCGTCACGTCCGGAAGTCAGGTCAAACTCCTGCGGATTGAAAACTCCATGGCTGTGATTCGCCCGGGCGACACCGCCTACTCGATCCCCATTCCCATATCCCAGACCAATCTCATGGAATGGCTTTCCGCCAATCCGCCATCGGCCACCGCTCCCGCACCGGAGCCCGAAACGACTCCCGCACCGGAGCTCGAAACGACTCCCGCACCGGAGCCCGAGCCGGAGCCCGAGTTCACTGCCGCCCCCGCGCCAGACGCGCCCGCCATCGCTGGTGCCACGGATCCGGTGTCGCTCATGCAGGCGAGCATCCGCAGCGGCCAGATCAAGGAATTCACCTTCGAGCAGGTGCTGGGCTGGAAGGCAGAGGCCGACGAAACCATCGAGGGCGAGATTTTTCAAACAGGCACAGCTTCCTACAAGGCGGAGACGATTTTCGGCATCAAGACCATTCAGGCGAAGGCGCTCATCAAGGATGGCAAGGTGCGGCGCTGGATCTGGCCCAAGAGCGGCATGGAAATCAAATGATCCCCGCCCGGCTCTACGCCGCCATCGCGCAACGCATTGAAGAAAGCTTCCTTTGAAGCATCAGATGTTTTGATTTGTCGGTGTGAACCGCGCCTGCCAGCCTCCCCCATATGAAAATGCTGGTGGAAAACGACTGGCCGCGGCTGATCCGGCCCGGATGCCGCGTGTTCATCGGTGGCGGAGCAGCGGTGCCGCTGGCCTTGGTGAAATCAATGCTCACACATGCGGATTCGTTCAAGGACGTGGAACTCGTCCACATCCACGGGTTGGGAGAAACGCCGTGGATCGATCCGCGCCATGAGCAGGTGCTGCGGACCAATTCCTTTTTTCTAACACCAGCCTTGCATGATGCGGTGGAACGCGGAACGGCGGATTACACGCCCTGCCCGATGTCGGAGGTGGCCTCGCTTTTCGAACTCGGCCCGCTGCCCCTGGACGTCGCGCTGATCCAGGTGAGCCCGGCCGACGAGGATGGCTGGTGTTCGTTCGGCGTGAGTGTGGATGTGGTGAAATCCGCGGCAAAGTCCGCCCGCACCGTGATCGCCCAGATCAATTCCAAAATGCCGCGCACCTGCGGGGACAGCCGGATTTCCATCCGCAAGATCGATTATTTCATCGAACACTCCGCCACGCTGCCGGAAGCACCGCCTCCAGTGCTGGATGACCGTCACGCGCGCATCGGCAGATACGCGGCGCAGCTCATTGAGGATGGCTCCACGCTGCAACTCGGCCTGGGCAACACGCCCAAGGCGGTGGCGCGGGCCTTGAGGAAACACCGCCACCTCGGGATCCACACCGGCTTGTTCAACGACGCGCTGATGGATCTGGTGCGCTGCGGAGCGGTGGATTCATCGCGCAAAAGCCATCATCCGGGCAGGATCATCGCCAGCCACATTCAGGGCAGCCACAAGCTCTATCAGTTTGTGGACGGCAACAAGGACATCGAACTGCATCCCAGTGACTGGGTGAACGATCCGTGGCGCATCGCGAGAAACGACCGCATGGTGGCGATCAACGGCGCGAGGGAAATCGATCTAACCGGACAAGTCGTGCGCGATTCCAGCGGTCACCGCTTTTACGGCGGCATCGGCGCCTTGCAGGATTTCATCCGCGGCGCGGGACGCAGCAAGGATGGCCGGCCGATCATCGCGCTGACCTCCACGGCGGACGATGACGGGCGCTCCCGCATCGTGGCTGGGCTGGAATCCGGCAGCGGCGTATGCACCGGCCGCGGCGACGTGCATTACGTGATCACCGAGTTCGGCGTGGCCAGCCTGCACGGGCGCAGCATCCGCGAACGGGTCGCAAGACTGGTGGAAATCGCCCATCCGGATCATCGCGAGGCCCTGCTGGAAGGCGCGCGCCTCCGCGGCTGGCTGCCCAAATTTTTCACCATGCCCGCCACCGAGCCGGGAGTCGCGGAAAACGGCGTGGAAAGCGCGTGGGTGCGTTTCAAGACCGATCGTTTCCTGTTCCGGCCGCTCCACCCCAGCGACATGCGCGCACTTCAGGAATTCTTCTATTCGCACGACGAGGAAACCGTGCGCCTGCGCTATGGTTACCACCGCGACAGCATGACCGGCGAGTCTGCCTACAAGCTCACCGCCGTGGACCAGCGCCGCGATCTCGCACTGGGCATCTTCGTGGAAAACCACGGCCGCGAGGAACTCCGGGCGATCGGCCGGTATTTCCTCGATGACGACGGCAAGGGTGCCGAGGTCGCATTCGTGGTGCATGAGAAAACCCGCCACTCGGGCATGGCCGGATTTTTGTTAGGAGAACTGGCGGAGGTCGCCAAACACCGCGGAGTGCATACATTCTGGGCCAGCGTCCTGCCGGACAACCGCGCGATGGCCGGGCTCTTCCTAGCAGCCGGCGGCCGGGAATCTTCATCCTGCGCGGATGACGAGCGCATGTTCCGCATGCCTGTGGATCAAATCCTGCGCACGCGGGAAAAATTCCTCAAAAACAAACTCATCCAGCGCATCGAACGATGAACGACGGCACCAGAACGGCGGGCGTTCATTATGACGCGGAATACGAAAAGCACGACACCGGGCCCTATCATCCGGAGTCCGCGCAACGGTACCGCGCGCTGAAGTCAGCCCTGGAGGATTTGCCGCCGGAATTCATCAGGCTACCCGGTCGCCGCGCCTCGGCCGCGGAAATCCTGCTGGCCCACGAACATTATTATCACGATCTGGTGTATCGGGATGTCGAGTCCTTCGCCCATCAGTTGCGGACGGGAGACACGGCGATCTGTGAGGAGAGTTATGATGTGACCCTGGAAGCAACCGGCGGCGTGCTGGCATCGGTGGACGCAGTGATGCGTGGCGACGTTTCCTCCGCCTTCTGCGCGGTGCGCCCGCCCGGCCACCACGCCACCGCCACCCGCGGGATGGGATTTTGCATTTTCAACCATGTGGCCATCGCCGCGCGCTACCTGCAAAGCCGCCACGGCTTGCAACGCGTGGCGATCATCGATTGGGACGTCCACCACGGCAACGGCACCGAGGCGATCTTCATTGAGGACCCATCGGTGCTCTACATCTCGCTGCACGAAAACGGCATCTACCCTCACACCGGAGCCGCCACGGAACGCGGGCAGGGAGCCGGGGAAGGCGCGAACCTCAACATCCCCCTGCCCGGAAATTCCGACGGCGATACCGCGCTGCGGGCATGGGACGAACAAATCCCCCCGGCCATCGACGCGTTTCAGCCGGATTTCCTGCTGATCTCCGCCGGATTCGACGCCCGGGAGGGAGATCCTGTCGGCGGCCTGCGCTGGACGGATGAAACCTTCGCGGAAATGACCCGCCGCTGCGTGGCCATGGCCGAAAAACACTGCGGTGGGAAGATCGTCTCGGTGCTGGAAGGCGGCTACAACCCGGCCGGCCTGGCCTCGGCGGCGGTGGCGCACGTCAGGGCGTTGTAGTGGCCAAGCACGCGCGTAGTTCCGCACATGAATCGCTTGTGGCGCATATGAGCGTTGATACCGCTGAGCCGCGCGCCGCTTCCGCTGTATTTCCCGCTTTCCAGCACGCCGGTTCCGTGGCTATGGTGCGGACGAGCGAAGACCGCCAACCCCTCACGGAGCCGACGGCCCTTGTTACAAACCGCGGTGCGGCGTTGCTTGATTCAACTTCCTAAGGTCGGGATCAGGCAACGTTCGCATCCACGGCGGGTGTGGCACCCTTGCGTGTGAGGCCACTTTTCCGTTCACTTTTCCGGATGTATCCGAGCGCACGGTAGAGCGGGCTGTCGGGACCGAATCCGGGTGTTCCCCTGACGGAGTTCACGACCAGATCCAGCAGTTCCGACGCAGCCGAGTCGGCATCCGCCTTTGCGGACTTCTTGCCGTCCAGTTGCAACTCAAGCGCGGCAATGTCCGCACGCAGTGCAAGAGGAGGCCCGGAGGCCGCCTCAAACTCCGCGAGGTCCATTCCCGCAAAAGTCGCAGTCGGAGCCAATTCGCGCCATGCGGCCCGGAACGTCATGATCCGGTCCATCACAATTGGTGTGATTCTGGGCATTTGATTTGGTTTCTACTGTTGGTTTCAAGACGGGCGCTGCGAGTTCGACCTGACATCGTCCGCTTCCGTCCGGCGGTGCATCCATACACCACGGATCGGTTATATCATGGATTTTTGGAATGCGGCAGAAATCTATCAGGAAATGGCCTTAAATTCCGGTTTTGGATTCACAAGTCTTTGGTTTTAAGTCCGAAAAAAAATCTAATTTTTTTTCGGAGCATGCCCGTTTTCGGGCAAAAACCGACATTTCCGCGCAATTTTCACCTAACGGAAAGTATCTTTTTCCCTGGGAGATTTTCAATTCTCCCAGGGAAAAGGACCCAACACCTCGGGAGTCCGGCTTTGCTCCCAAGGAACGCGGGCCAAGACCTTGGGTGCGCGGGTGCCCTCCCATGGATCTCACCCGAATTCCGTGGGAAAGGGTTCGTCATCCCAGTGAGATGGACTGAACTCCCGCGGAGGCGGGTCAGCTTCCCAAGGAGAGCCGCTGAAGTCCCAAGGAAAGAAGCGGGTCCCGTAGTATCGTCGGTGCGGCTGAAACGCCTTGTAGCGGCGGTCTATGACCGTCGATGCCTGTGAGGCGAAGAAAGCGCCGTGATGAGCTACGACTCTGAATCTCTCTTCAAAACGATTCCACTCGGCGTGATGTGCGTATTTGCGCGCAAATAAGGAGACATCGGCGGCCGCTCAGGCTCCTCACACTCAATTCCCAGCAGCTTTTTGGTCCAGAAGAGGATTCCCGGCACCGTGTTGACGATGGCTGTATGGCGTCCGAGTTCAACACCATCCCGGTACAGGATCAGCGTGGGAAAGTGGCGGATTTGCCGTGCGATCCAATCCACATCGCTTCCCGGTGTTGCTACGACGCTGTAGGAACGAAATGACCATCCTTCGATGGTTGCCGCTTCCTTGGCTGCTTCGTAAAGCCTGCGGTAAATGACACCGTCCCGTCCGTCTCCATAGGGCGGGGAAAAGTCGAAATGTTCGATGAACACGCCGGGGTTAGTCTCGGGGCGGGGGTAATCACCTTCTACACCCGGAAATGGATGAACGGTTTTGATTTCCTTGAAGGTAGTTTCCGATGGTTTGGTCATCCGAGATACATCGCTTTAGGTTTCATCATTCGCCACCTGTCTCCCTCCAGATCTCCATGTCGCGTGTCGATTCTCCGGAGATCCATGAACCCTGAAGCCACACGGTGCCCGTGACGAGATCGCCCTTGCGAGGAGGCGCATCGGAACCCAGCGCGGGTGGGAACACGAAGACCGGCAGGCGCCAACCGCTTGCCGCTTCATCCGGCATGCACTCGATCTCCAGCCGCCAGCCTTGAAATTGGGGCAGTGGTTTGATGGCGGTAACGGACATCACCCGTCCGATGATTTGATGGTGATCGGGCGATATGAACATCGGATCGTGGTAGAGCGGCGTCTTCTTCGAGAGCTTCACTCAAAACTCTTCTTCCTGCGTCTTCTTCCCGCTCTTCTTCGTGGGGGTAGGGCGCGTAAGGATTTCTTTCCGATCCGTTGCTCGGAGCGGATGGTTGGCGGTGCATTTTGTGCCCGCTGATGAGT
>JAUYNL010000083.1 GCA_030696085.1 Luteolibacter sp. | reverse complement strand
CTCCGGGGTATAGCGCAGACGGCCCCGCCGGTCGGTCTTCATTATGGATTCATTCATAGCTGTCATAGATCTGCAAACTATGAGACCTATGAATCCACCGTTGCAAATACCTACGCACGGCGCTTCGGACCCCGCTTACGGAAAAGGCGCATTATGATGTATCACTCCGTATTGATCCACAGTTGTAATCACTCCTTCCAGACGCGTGATTACGCCTTCGCCTCTTGTGTTTCCTGTTACCACAATCTTACGGCTTTGGCTATTTGAAGTCGTTAGAACTTCGGGATCGATGGTCAAAGCCTTTTGCCGGTATTGTCTGAGTCGTATGCGGAGAATGTCTCCTCCCCATTTGTTCTCTTCAAAATAACCGTAGCCATCAGCCGCGACCTCCACACTGACAAAATCAGTGTAGCGAGTCCCATGACGGTCAATGATTTCAAATTTAAGGGTGCCATCAAAGTTGTGGACATTGCTGTATATGTAGGTGTATTTTCCGTGGTTGACGAGAAAGCCAGATCCGCCGCCGCCGCTCACATTTTCCTCCTTATCTACTTTTTCAATAATCTTTACCAACAGCGCGCAGTCCATCACATCATCCACGGACGTAGGTTTCCAAGCAGTCATTGGATCAGCCTCTTTGGCTAAGGCTGTTGGCTGCGGCAAGACTGTTTCGGGCAACTGAACAGAGGCGAAGGCATTGGCATACTGAGGCAACTGTGCGGATGGGATGGTTCCCGTTCCGTCCGCGTGCTTGATGCGTAGTCCTGTTGGAAGCACCTCACGCACAACCACGCTCTGGTATACCCTGCCCGATTTGGTCTTCAGTTCGGCTATTTCATCCCCTGCCTTGACCAGTTCGCGGGCATCTGAGATCAAAGCTGAGGCGATTACCATTCCCACGATCCAGTGGGGAAAATTGCATATTTTTCGAATCCGCATATTTTTATTGGCAGTTTAATGATGAATATTCGCTCGAAAGTCTACCTCGGCGCTCAGGGCGGATTGATCCTGCCGGAGCTTGCGCAACTTCATGTCCGTTTCCTTCAAAAGGCATTTCAGACTCTCCAACTCCGGATGATCGCCGGACGCATGCCGGTCAAGCCGATACCTGGCCAGTTCCAAGCGCTGGCTCAGCTCGATTTTCTCCCGTTCATTCTCCCAGAATCGGGCTTCGCCCTTATGGCTCTCGCAGCCCGGAAGAATGACGGGAAGCAGACCGATCACAATCACCCATGTCATATCTGACAACCCCCTGAACATTGATGTCGGATAGGACTCAATTAGCATTTGTGAGTCAAGCGAATAGAACTGTGATCCGTCGCCGCCGCGCTTCGCCGGGACGAGTGGTTGATGGGAAGAGAAAGAATTTCGTCCCGTCACTTCAAAAATCACAAATCAACAACCATCAAGCGGCAATTCTTCCGGTGAGTCTCACACTCCCAACAAGGTCGTCCTTGTGAATAGCGGCAGGACGTGGATGCCGCGGGCTTCGATCGCCTGGCGGCCGCCTTCCTCGCGGTCCACGAGCACGAGGCAGAAGGCGATTTTTCCGCCTTCGCGTTCGATAGCGTCGATGGCTTTCAAGGTGGAGCCGCCGGTGGTGATGACGTCATCGACGACGATCACGTTTTGGCCGGACTTGAAGTTGCCTTCGATCTGTTTGCCGGCGCCGTGGCCTTTGGGTTCCTTGCGGACGGTGAAGACCTGCAGGGCCTCGGCGGGGTGTTTGGTGGCGGAGGTCATGCCGACGGCGAGGGAAATCGGGTCCGCGCCGAGGGTCATGCCGCCGATGGCGTCGATCTTGAGGTGCTCCGAGTGGATCTTGGAACGCACGGCGTGCCAGCCGAGATCGCCGATGAGATTGGCTCCGAAGGGATCGAGCGCGGTGATGCGGCAGTCGATGTAGAGGTCGCTCTGTTTGCCGGAGGCGAGGGTGAAGGTGCCGGTGCGGACGGATTTTTCGAGCAGGATTTTTTTGAGGGCGGCGGCGGTCGCAAGCATGGGTGGAGGATGGGAAACACGAAGAGCGGGGGCAAGTGTGAAGAAAACAGTGTGAAGAAGTCGAGTGAGGCGCCGTTTCGCTAAAATCATGATTCTAATTCCGCGGATCGTCACCACCGCAGCAGGCGGGTGACGGCGGCGCGCAGGGCGGTTTCGAGGATGGCGGCCTCGCCATGGGTGAGCGGGATGATGACTTTGCGCAGGGACTTGTCGCCGGCATCCTGGCGGGAAATGCTCAACAGGTAAGGTGCGCGTTCCGGCTCCTCGCGCGGGCTGAGTTCGAAGGCGCTGTTGGCTTTTTCGGATTGGTGGAAGAGCTTCGCCTGCGGGAGGCGGCCTTGCAGGGTGGCGAGCACCGGCCCGAGATCCGAGAGCCCCCATTTCATGGTGATCTTGTTTTCCCAATCGAACTGTTTCTCGCCGGATTGCGAGGCGGCATCGACAAACACGGCCGCCTTGCTGCGGTTCAGCCCGAAGCGGACCACGCCGCCGGTGCCGCGGGCATTCGGCTTGTAGATCGCATAATCGGGGGTGCGTTCCGGTGCGGCGGGCGTGGCCTGGGGGGATGACGTGGAGCTTGCTTCGAGGAGAGTGGTTTTCATGATTCGATGGGCTGAATTCGGATGCACTTTCCCAGGGATCTTCCGGCGGCGCAAGAAAAAAGTGTTCAAAAGAACAATTTTTTTTACAAGACCCTTTCATGGCTAGGGATTGCAAGTCTCCGCCATCCCGCTTTGATCTCTTCCGAGCCGGATAGCTTTCAGGACGGCGTTTAAAAACGGAACCCCCATGAACTCGCCCAAACATCACGAAATCCCTGGTCGCGTGACCGCTATTGCAGGCAAAGGGAATCTCCCGGCGCTCCGGATCGAAACCGATTCCAGCAACGCGGAAATCCATCTGCTCGGCGCACACATCACCCATTTTCAGAAAAATGGCGGGGAGCCGCTGCTCTTCATGAGCGCCGAGAGCGAATTTGAACCCGGCAAACCGATCCGTGGCGGAGTGCCCATCATCTTTCCCTGGTTCGGACCGCGCGAGGGCCTCGCCGCCCACGGTTTCGCGCGTCTGGCGAGCTGGGATCTGCTGGACACCATCGTTTTGCCGGAGGGTTCGATCCGCCTGACATTCCGCCTGCCGGCCGAAGATGCGATTGCGGCGGAGTTCCGCGTCACCGTGGGGGAATCACTCGCGATGGAGCTCTCCGTCACCAATACCGGTGCTTCGGATTTCACCTTCGAAAACTGCCTGCACACCTATTTCCAGATCGGGGACATCCATCAGATCGATATCGCCGGCCTTCAGGGCACGCGTTATCTCGACTCGCTGCTTGCCTCGGAATTCACCGAAACCGGAGAAACGATTCGTTTCAGCGGCGAGGTGGATCGGGTCTATCAGAACACCGCCGCCACGGTGGAAATCCATGATCCCTCACTGCGCCGCACCATCCACGTCCGCAAGCGCGGATCCAAGTCCACCGTAGTTTGGAATCCCTGGATTGCGAAATCAAAGCGCATGCCGGATTTCGGCGACGAGGAATACCACCAGATGGTTTGTGTGGAATCCGGCAACGTGAAAGCAAACGCCATCACCCTCGCGCCCGGCGAGCAATCCGTCCTCAAGGTGGAGGTGGACAGCACGCCACTCGGCTGACAACGCGCGGGCGCATTGATCTGCAAATCGCTCTTGGCCGGGGGGCTGGCGGAATGCAGGGTGGGGCGGTGATCGCGCGGGTATTGATCGATGGTCCTTCGGAGCTGGTATTTGACTATGCGGTTCCGGTCGGGCTCGTCGTGCGGGCGGGCTGCCGGGTGCGCATTCCGCTGCGGCGGAAATCCGCCACCGGCACGGTGCTCGCGCTGGTGGAGGACGTGCGGCGGGATTTCGCCCTGCGTGAACTGGAATCGCTGATCGATCCGGAGCCGCTCATCACACCGGTGCTGCTGCGCACGGGCGCGTGGATCGCGGAGTATTACGGCTGCGGAATTGAAACCGTGATCCGCTCGCTGCTGCCGGAGTCGGTGAGATCGGAGGAAAACTCAGCCAAGACGCGGCGGGTGGCCATGCTGGAGGCGGCACCCGATCCGGCCGTGTTGGAGAAGCTGGCGAAACGTGCGCCGCGGCAGCATGCCATCCTCGCGCTGCTGGCCCACGCGCCGGAAATGCGGTTGCCGGTGGCGGATCTCGGCGATGGCTCGGCCGCCGCGCTCAAGAGCATGGAAAAAGCCGGCCTGCTGCGCCTTGAAGCACAGCAGGTGCGACGCGATCCTGAGGCCGACGGCGCGGACGAGGTGCTCGAATCCCCGCCCTTGGTTCTGAATGGCGACCAGCAGCGGGCGCTGGAAGCGGTGCTCGCAAGCCTTCAATCGCCAGCGCCGAAACCGATACTTCTGTTAGGCGTCACCGGATCCGGCAAGACCGAGGTCTATTTGCAGGCCGCGCAACAGGTGATCGATATGGGCAAAACCGTGCTCGTGCTGGTGCCGGAAATTTCCCTGACGCCCCAGACGGTCCGCCGTTTCAAGGCCCGCTTCGCCTCCATGCAGGACCAGGTGGCGGTGCTGCATTCGAACCTCTCCCAAGGTGAGCGCTTCGATGAATGGCACCGCATCCGCAAGGGCTTGGCGCGCATCGTGATCGGCGCGCGTTCGGCGGTCTTCGCGCCGCTGCCGGATCTGGGGCTCATCCTCGTGGATGAGGAACATGAAAACACCTACAAGCAGGAAAACGTGCCCCGCTATCATGGCCGCGATGTGGCGGTGCTGCGCGCCGCCTTCGAGGGCTGCGCGATCGTGCTCGGCTCCGCCACCCCCTCGCTCGAGTCATGGCATAACTCACAGCTTGGGAAATATCAATTACTGCGCCTCGACCAGCGCGCCGACGGCCAGAAGATGCCGCTGGTGCGGGTGGTGGATATGCGGCTGGAGGCATCCAAGCACAAGGGAGGCCCCGCCGTTCTATCAGACAAACTGCGTGTGGCGCTGGAGCAGCGTCTGGAAAAAGGCGAGCAATCGATCCTGTTCCTGAACCGCCGCGGCTTCGCCCGCTCGCTGCAATGCCCGCAGTGCGGCCACGTCTGCCAGTGCCCGCATTGCTCGGTGGCGCTCACCTATCACCGCACCGACGAGCGCCTCGTCTGTCATGTCTGCGGCCACCAGAGCATCGTCCCGCGCAAGTGCCCGGAGTGCAAGGACCCTGCCATCGTGTTGCAAGGCTACGGCACGCAGAAGGTGGAGGAAATCATGGCCAAGGTCCTGCCCGCCGCGAAGATCGCCCGCATCGATGCCGATGCCATGCGCCGCAAGCACGCGCTGCGCGACACGCTCAACGCCTTCAAATCCCACAAGATCGACATCCTCATCGGCACCCAGATGATCGCCAAGGGACTGCATTTTCCCAACGTCACGCTGGTGGGCATCCTCAACGCGGACCTCAGCCTGCATGTGCCGGATTTCCGCGCCGGCGAGCGCACCTTCCAGCTCATCACCCAGGTCGCCGGGCGTGCCGGACGCGGCGACATCGAGGGCGAGGTGATCGTGCAGACCTTCACTCCGCACTCGCCCTCCATCCAGTATGCGCGGCGGCATGATTTTGACGGATTTTCCGAGCAGGAAATGGAGTTCCGGCGGCAGTTCGCGTTTCCGCCCTACGCCCACTGCGCGGTTCTCACCTCCCGCTCGAACCACGAGCGCCGCGCCGAGTTCACCCTGCAGACGCTGCACCTGAGGCTGGCGGAAAACCTGCCGCCCGGCATCATCTTAGGCGAGGTGCTGCCATCACCGCTGATCAAGGCGCACGGCCAGTTCCGCTTCCAGATCACCCTGCGCTCGCAACAGGCGCGCCCGCTGACCCGCCATGTCCAGGCGGTGCTCGCCCGCACCAGCCTGCCGGAGGATGTCACCGTCGTCTTCGACATGGACGCGCTGAATTTCTCCTAGATCAACTTTCTGATAATGACACAACAACCCCTCGTGTTTCTAGCGGGTGGCGCTTCCGGGATTGACAGCGTCTTCGCGCTTGCCTAGGGATCAGCCGTTCACCCGGCCATATCCTCATGTTTCCCCTCGTCAATTACCGCCACCGGATGGCATGGATCCGTATCTTGGCCGTCTCGGCCTGCATATTGGGTTCCGCCAGTTCACAGAATTTCTCCCTCCTGGTGACGGATTCAAATCCCCTCGGCATCGGCGACTTCGTCCCCGGCGGGCTGGACTTGGGCATGCCGGGCTTGGGAGGCACTGGAATGGAGAGCGGCATCAAAGGGGGATTTGGCTACGGAGCCGGGCTGGAATCCGTCTATGACTCCAATTTCGGACTCACCGAAGATAACGAGCAGAGCGAGGTTTCGCTGCTCTTCTCACCCTGGCTGCAATATTTCTCGGATCCCGAGGGAGGCGCGAGGGTTTCCCTGACCGCCAGCTACACGCCGATCTTCCGTGCCTATCAGCACAACTCGGATCTCAATGACGTGGACCAAACCGGCGACGTCACCCTCAACTTCGTGGGTGGCAAAACCGAGATTTCCCTGTTCGCCAGATATAACGAACTCTCCGCCACCGACCGCCTGACCGGCAATTTCGTCGCGGGATCGCTACTCACCGGAGGGGTGCGCGCCACCCGCCAAATCGGCCCTCGAACCACGCTCAACGCCGGCCTGTCCATGGCTGAGTCGGATTTCGGCTCCAGCGGCGAAGAAGGCTCCCAGGTGCTAACAGCCAATTTCGGCGGCATCTGGGAGATCACCACGCGCACGGGCCTCGGCTCCAGCGTCCGCTACACCCAAACCGAATCCGACAATACCGGAACCCGCGAGGCCTGGGCTCTTCTCGCGGAGCTGCGCTACCGCATGGGCGAGCGCATCTGGCTATCAGCTTCCCTTGGTCCGGAATTCGCCAAGGACTCCGAGACGGACGAAACCAGCGTCGGTTTGGCCGGCGATCTCAGCGCGAGATATGTCATCAACGAGCGCTGGACCTGGGTGACTACCGCCCGTACCGCGACGGTTCCCTCTCCGAGCGACGCCGGTTACCTGGTGAACAACACGCTGCTGCGCTCCGGCCTTGAGCACCAGCGCAACCGCTCCTCGATCAGTGGCGGCTTCGAGTTCAATTACTCCGATTACGAAAAAGTGGGGGCGGTCCCTGATCGCGACAACGAGAAAAACCTGAGCCTCTATCTTGGTTATGCCAGAAACCTCTTCAAGGAGCGCGTGGCCTTCAATTCAAGAGTCAATTATACCCTCAACAAGGGCGAGACGGACTGGAACCAGTTACAGCTCACCCTCGGATTGAACGTCGCGTTCTGATGGCCTTCAGCCATCCATCGTTCCGGCAAGCCAGACGAGCATACGTTTCCTGAAGGCCCCGTCATCCCGCGAGAGGGAGTCGCCATGGCGGCCGGTCTTCACTTCGAACAGGGTCTTGGGCTGGCGCGCGGAATCATACAGTTCCCGCCCTTGCGCCACCGGCACCACTTCGTCGCGGGAACCATGCACCACCAACAAGGGCACCGAACTTAGCTTTCCAACAAAGTCCCTGGGAGAAAGCTCGTCAGTCACCAGACTTGCCCCCAACTGGCCGCCGATGATGCGCGCCATGGCCTGATAGGATGCGAACGCGCCATCGATGATCACCGCCCGCAGACCGCGCACCGGGCCTTCGCCCAGCGCCGTCACGGACTTCGCGCCGCCGAGGCTGTGACCGTAGGAAACCAGGCGGCCCGAGTCCACTCCCGCCCGCCCGCGGACATGGGCGAACGCGGCCTTCACGTCATCCACCATGCCCCTCCGGTCCACCGTGCCGCCGGATTTCCCGAAGCCCCGGTAGTCATACATCATCACATGATAGCCCGCCTCCACCAGCCACATCACGAAGCCGAGATGATGACCGATCGAGCCCGCGTTGCCGTGCGAGAAGACCACGGTGCCGAGCGGCTTTTCCCCCCGCGCCGGAATGAACCAGCCGTGCAGCGGCGTGCCATCCGCCGAGTTGAAGGTGATATTCTCGAACTTGAATCCCCACGATGCCGGAGTGGCGGGTTGGTCATGCGTGGGCAGATAGAACAAATGGTTGCCGCCGCCATCACCTAACAATTCGTGCGCCGCGCGGGCGCGTTCTCCCGCCGCATCGTCGAGCACAATGCGCGGCTGCTCACCTGCCGCCAGTGGAAGCGATGCCAGCACCATCAGGAAGAAACGCAGGACCATGCGCGAAAATCGACAGCAGGATCCGGATTTGTCGAGCGAAAGAACGCACTCCATCACTGGATCGGGCCTGGAAATCCAGGAAACCACTTCAGGGAAGTTCCTATGAACCGATCCATGTCTCACATGAGATGTGGATCGGCGGGCACTCTATCATCGACAATCCGCCTCCATTCCCCTATCCGGGCGGCCGTTCAAACCAGCCGCACACCATGTCCGCCAGCCCCACCATCATCTACACCAAGACCGACGAAGCCCCGGCCCTCGCCACGTATTCACTGCTGCCGATCGTCCAGGCATTCACCAAACACGCCGGCATCTCGGTGGAAATCCGCGACATTTCCCTGGCCGGCCGCATCCTCGCCCAGTTCCCGGAAATCACCGCTGCGCCCGATCACCTCGCGGAACTCGGAGCCCTGACCCTCCGGCCCGAGGCGAACATCATCAAGCTGCCCAACGTTTCCGCTTCCATTCCCCAGCTCAAGACCGCCATCGCCGAGCTCCAGTCCAAGGGCCACGCCATCCCCGATTTTCCCGAAAGCCCGGCCACCGATGCCGAAAAGGAAACCCGCGCCCGCTACGCCAAAGTGCTCGGATCCGCCGTGAATCCAGTGCTGCGTGAGGGCAACTCCGACCGCCGCGCGCCAAAAGCCGTCAAGGAATATGCCAGGGCCCACCCCCACAAAATGGGCGCCTGGTCCGCTGATTCCAAAACCCGCGTCGCCTCGATGGATGGCAAGGGCGACTTCTTCTCCAACGAAAAATCCGTCACCGTCGCCAAGGCCACCGACGTGCGCATCGAGCTCGTCACAGCGGATGACGGCGTCCAGGTCCTCAAGCCATCCACCCCGTTGAAGGCAGGCGAGATCATCGATGCCACCTTCATAAGCCAGGCGGCGCTCGCCGCATTCCTCTCAGAGCAAATCGCCGCCGCCAAGGCCGATGGCGTGCTTTTCTCACTCCACATGAAGGCCACCATGATGAAGGTCTCCGACCCCGTCATTTTCGGCCACGCCGTGAAAGTCTTCTTCAAGGACCTCATCGAAAAACACGCCGCGCTGCTCGACTCGCTCGCCGTGAATTTCAATAACGGCTTCGGCGACCTCGTCGCGAAAATCCAGTCGCTTCCCGCGGACCAAAAGGCCGCCATCGAAACCGACATTCAGGCTACCTATCAGAACGGCCCGGCCCTCGCCATGGTCAACTCCGACAAGGGCATCACCAACCTGCACGTCCCCAGCGACGTGATCGTCGATGCCTCGATGCCCGCGATGATCCGCGACGGCGGCAAGATGTGGAATGCCGAAGGAAAAACCCAGGACACCCTCGCCGTGATCCCGGATGCCTGCTATGCCGGCGTCTATCAGGCGGTGATCGCTTTCTGCAAGGCCCACGGCGCGCTCGACCCGAAAACCATGGGCTCCGTGCCCAACGTCGGCCTCATGGCCCAGGCCGCCGAGGAATACGGCTCGCACGACAAGACCTTTGAAATCCCGGCCACTGGAACCGTGCGCGTGGTGGATTCCAACGAAAACACCCTGCTCACCCACGATGTGGAGAAGGGCGACATCTGGCGCGCCTGCCAGACCAAGGACGCGCCGGTGCGCGATTGGGTGAAACTCGCCGTCAACCGCGCCCGCGCCTCCAACACCCCCGCCGTCTTCTGGCTCGATAGGAGCCGCGCCCACGACGCCCAATTGCTCGCCAAAGTGGAAACCTATCTCAAGGACCACGACACCAGCGGCCTCGACCTCCGCATCCTGCCGCCCGCCGAAGCCTGCGAGTTCACCCTCGACCGCCTCGCCAAGGGGCTCGATACCATTTCCGTGACCGGCAACGTGCTGCGCGATTATCTCACCGATCTGTTCCCGATCCTCGAGGTTGGCACATCCGCCAAGATGCTTTCCATCGTGCCGCTGATGAATGGCGGCGGCCTGTTTGAAACCGGGGCCGGGGGCTCCGCTCCCAAGCACGTCCAGCAATTCACCCAGGAAAACTATCTCCGCTGGGATTCGCTCGGCGAGTTCTTCGCGCTCGCGCCATCCTTCGAGCACATCGCCGAAACTTTCAGCGTGCCCAAGGCGAAAATCCTCGCCGTCGCGCTCGATGCCGCCACCGGCAAGTTCCTTGAAAACGACCGCTCGCCCGGCCGCAAACTCGGCACCATCGACAACCGCGGCTCGCATTTCTACCTCGCCCTTTACTGGGCCCAGGCCCTCGCCGTGCAAAACGACGACGCCGAACTAAAGGCCATCTTCACTCCCATCGCCGAGGCCCTCGGGGCCAACGAGCAAACCATCACCTCCGAGCTGCTCGCCGTTCAAGGTAAGCCCGCCGACATCGGCGGCTACTACCTGCCCGACGAGGCCAAGGCCAATGCCGCCCTCCGGCCGAGCGCGACCTTCAACAAAATCCTGGCCTCGCTTTGACGCGGGAAATGCCTTATGAGTCCTGTGGTGAGAGCGATTTCCTTATGGTGGCTGGTCATCGCAGTCTCCGCGCTGGGCGCACCCGGTGACCCTGGCGAGTCGGCGCTGCGTTTTCTGGAAAAAGTGCGCAACCGGGATCTCAACCTGGAACCCGGCGCGGATACCACGCTATCACCCCAGACCAGCGGGGAAAAACGCAGGGAAATCGCCCGCCGACTCCAACGCATGGCCAGTGACCTCGGCAGCGATCCCCTCGAAGTGGGAGCCGTGAAGCTGGATGGCGAACTGGCCGGCGTACTCGTCCGGAAAGCCGGTGGCTTCGATCCCAGCCGCCTGCAGGTTTTTCCCATCGCGCTCGTCAGGCGCGGCGATGCCTGGACCGCGACTCCGGTGCCGGCGTCTTTTGAAAATTCCGGCTTTGGCTACGCGGCGGCGATCCGCCAGCGCCTGGTGGCGCTTCAGGACTGGATGTTGCGCGAGCAAGTGCTGGATCTGGCCCATCTCCGCGACCAATCCAACGAGCGCATGCGCCGGAAGATCGAGTCCAGTCTTCCTGCCGACACGCTCCGCTCCTTGAGCTCGAAACAGGCCGCCGAGCGTTTCGTCAACGCGTGCGCCCGTCGCAGCCTGCCCGAGATCCTGGGTTTGCTCGGCGGACTTTCCTCCACACCGCCTGATGACTGGACGCTCCGGCTCAAGGCGGCCGATGGCGCGATTCATGCCGCAGTGCTCAAGCGTCCATGGCGGCTGCTGGTTTCCGCGGATGTGCTCAGGGCCTTGGTCCATCATGAGGAGGACGGCGACAGCGCCCGGATATCGATCGCCTGCCTGGACCCTTCGGGCAACTCTCCGCGCTCCTCGCAGCCACGGATCGAACTCGTGCACCTCGAACTTGAGAAATCCGCCGATGGCTTCTGGCGAATCGATCCACCACAAAACTTCATCCAGCAATCCGAGGAAACCGAAACCCCAGGCGATGAACTCCTCGACATCGATCTGCTCGACGCTTTTCCCTCAAAGCTGGCGGAGCTTTACCCGCCCGCGCCGGAGCCAGGCGCGGGCCAGGCCATGCGGGCACTGATGGACAACCTGCAAAGCGGTGGTTTCTCCTCGCTTGTGCCTTTGACTCGCTTCAGTGGCAATGCCGGGAAGGACCGGGAACAGTGCGTGCAGGCCGCCCGGCTTTGGTGGGCCATGCACGAACCCGGCGCCCTGCGCCGTGCGATCCTGCTCGAAATGAAGGAGGACGGGGGGAAAGCCGCCGCCATCTGCCAGTTCTTCTCCGCGCGCAGTCCGGATCGGTTGGATCTGAGGATTTTCCATTTCGAAAAATCCACCACCGGCTGGTTTTGGACGACCCAGGTCCGTGGAAATTCCGACGATTTCCTCCAAAACTGGACACGGGACGCAAGCGGCCGCTGGCAGGATGGCTGGCGGGATACCCTGCTTGCCGAGTGCCTGGAACTTGAAACACTCCCGGAATCCGGCGCACCTCGCGAAGAACAAGCCCGCGCTCTAGTCGATTCCTGGCTTGAGGCCACCCGCAGCGGTGATGTGGAGGCCGCACTGCGGCTCACCGCCCGCTTGAAGACGCCCGATAGCCGCACGGTGGTCCTGCGCAACCTCGGCTACGAAATGACCGGCAGCCAGCGAAGCCGTCAAAAACCCATCATCACCAGCGTCCATCGCAGCGCGATCTGGACTCTTGTCGGAGTCCGCGATACCCCTGATGGCAAGCCCGTATTTCCTCTCTACCCCATCATTGACACTGCCGCAGGGCCACGAATCCTGATCGAAATCGATTTGTTCGCAGCCAGCAACCGCAGCCGCGATTTCCTCAACAAGACCGCCCTTGCGCGGCTGCGGCACCTCCCTCCGGCCGCCACCACCGAGCTGAATCAACTTTTCCTGAAGCATCAGACCGGAATCGAGACCGTTCCATCGCCCTGAATCTGAGGTTTTTGAAATACGCTCCTCCCAATCGCATCACGAGCTGCCAGGATTTCCAATTTTGAGAACATTGCGACCGGATATGGGAGTCGATTTTCCAAAATATGTTTGTTGGTGGCTGATTTTTGAGATTTCCTGATTTTCAGCAACTAGCCAGATGCCAAGTCCCACAACCACCAGACAAGCGCATCCGATCAGGTCGATCCGCTCTACCGGCATGGCGGGGATGACGCTGCTGGAGATGACGGTGGTGATCCTTGTTCTGCTCTCCTTGATCACGGTGTTGTTTTTCGGAGCTCAGGCGTGGAAGCGTGGGTCCGATCGGGCTCTGTGCATCATTCACATCCAAAACGTGCAGAAAGGCGTGCGCAGTTACTCCAATCTCTATGGGTTTTCGCCAGGTGGAAATGCTCCGAACCTCCAGTCCCAAGTGATCGGCTTCGGACGCTTCATCGAATCCACCCCGGTCTGCCCCGGCAGTGGCAGCTACACCTTCGGACAAACCTATGGTGCGGACACCGTCCCGCCGATGGGCTCGCTCTACATGGAGTGCTCGCTCGCAATCAGTGACCAGCACATCCCGGACGTGACGTCGGATTGGTGATCCGGTCACGGTGCCGGGCGGCTCCGGAATATTTCCACGCGATCACGTAAGTGCGTTCCGTCCGGATTGGTGCCATGCTCCGCACATCGATTTCCCGCACCCCCCGCGGTTTCTGAGGCCCGGATCATGGGTGCCCCCCCAGCATAGTGTGTCACTGCCCCGATCACCCCCCCATAAGTGATCGGGGCGGCAACAGGGAAAAGCCCGGCCTATTTTGAGGATCATAAAAAACACCGCACCTGCCAGACAAACCGCAGCTCCCGCGTAGTTCCATGTGATTTCCCATTCATAAAAAATTCCGCCATGGCACGAATTTTGCTTCTACCAGCCCTCATCTCGATTAGGGTGTCGTCGGCAAACGGTTGCCGTCCATGGCGGATCTTTATCTCCAGCAATCGCTTTCACAGCAGCAGACCCTCGCACCCCAGATGCGCAAGAGTCTGGAGATCCTGCAGGCGGGCACGATGGAGCTCTCCCAGCTCATCACCCAGGCGCTGGAAACCAACCCGGTTCTGGAGGATGTGACCGAATCGTCCTCGCTCGACGAGGATGCCCCGGATCCGGATGAGGCGGACTCCCTGGATTACCTCAACGACACCGACGACGACTGGCGTGACCGCTCGATCATGGAGGGAAAATCCTCACCATGGACCCAGGATGATGAGGAACGCCGCCAGCGTTTGTATGATTCCATCGTGGCACCCGTCACCTTGCAGCAGCATTTGCTGCAACAGTTGGATCTATCCATGGTCGATCCGCCCATCCGGGCGGCGGCCCAGGCGATCCTCGGGAATCTCGATGAGCGCGGTTTCCTGGACCTCCCCGCCAAGGAGCTCGGGATTCGGCTCGGCATCAAGCCCGCCCACTTGCAGTGCGCATTGCAACTCATTCAGTCCTTCGATCCCGCCGGGGTCGGCGCATCGGGCATCGCGGAATCGCTCCTGCTGCAGCTCGATCGCGCAAGCGGCAAAGAGACCATCGAATACAAGATCGTGCGCGATCATCTGGAGGACCTCGCCCGCAAGCGCCATCCGCAGATCGCCAAGGCGCTGGGCACCAGCGTCGAGCGCATCGCCGAGGCCGCCTCGCGCATCGGCCGTCTCACGCCCAATCCCGGCGGCGATTTCAATCCCACCGGAAACCCCTACATCCTGCCCGATGTCATCATCGAAAAGAACGACGATGGCCGCCTGGAAGCTCGTCTCACAGGCGAGCATCTGCCGAACCTGCGCATCAACGATTTTTACAAGGACATGATCGGCAAAAGCGGTGTGGACGCCAAAGCGCGGCAATTCCTCCGCGATCAGATCCGCGATGGCCGCAGCCTCATCCGTTCGATTTCACTGCGTCAGGAAACCATCCTCGCCATCGCCCACAAGCTCATCGAGCACCAGCCGGACTTCTTCAAAAAGGGTCCGCGTTTCCTGCGTCCGCTCACGATGAATGACATCGCCGACGAACTCGGCATGCACGCCACCACCGTTTCCCGGGCGGTGGCGGGGAAATACCTGCACACGCCGCAGGGCTTGATGGAAATGCGCGCGTTTTTCGCCACCGGCTATCAAACCGAAGATGGCACGGAGGTTTCCAATGCCGGCGTGCGCGAGGCGATCCAGCAGTTGGTGGCTGCCGAAAATCCGGCCAAGCCGATGTCCGACGAAGCGCTGATGAAGGCGCTTGCCGGACAAGGCATCACCGTCGCCCGGCGTACCATCGCCAAATACCGCGAGCAGCTCAACATCCTGCCCTCCCACCTGCGCAAAACATTCTAACACGTTACTTCGCATTCATCAACTCCTCGATTTCCTCTGCTTCGATCGGGATTCTGGACATCAGGTCGAGATTGCGGTTCCTGCCGATGAGCACATCGTTCTCGATGCGGATGCCGAGGTTTTCCTCGCGGATGTAAATGCCCGGCTCGATGGTCATCACCATGCCCTCTGCAATCGGTTCGTGCGGCGGTGAGACATCGTGCACATCGAGCCCGAGATGGTGCGAGGTGCCGTGCATGAAATACCGCTTCACCAGCGCCTTGTCCGGGCCCTGTGCCCTCGCTTCGCTGGCGCTGAAAAGCCCCAGGCCCACCAGTTCCCGCTCCATCAGCCCGAGCACCTGTTTCTGATAGTCCATCGGCGTGACGCCGGGTCTCAGGAGTTCGTTCGCGCCCCGGAAGACGCGCAGCACGGCGTCATAAACCTGGCGCTGGCGCTTCGAAAAGCGGCCGTTCACAGGCACGGTGCGGGTGAGGTCGGAATTCCATCCGGCATATTCCGCGGCCACGTCCAGCAGGACCACGTCGCCGTCCAGGCAAACCTTGTCGTTCTCCACATAGTGCAGCACGCAGGAGCCCGGACCCGAGCCGATGATCGGCGCATAGGCGAATCCGCGCGAGCCGCGGCGCACGAATTCATGCGCCAGCTCGGCTTCGATCTCCCACTCTCCGACTCCCGGCCTGATGAATCCAAGCAAGCGCCGGAAGCCGGCTTCGGTGATGTCGCAGGCTTTTTGAATCATGCGGATTTCCTCCGCATCCTTGATCACGCGCAGGCGGTGCATCAGCGGAGCCAGGCGTTCATAGCGGTGCAGCGGGTAGCGGGCCTGGCAGTCCCGGATGAAGCGCGCGTTGCGCGTTTCCACCACCGTGCTCGCCCGCAGGTGCTCGTTGCCCGCCAGATATACGTGCTCCGCCTGCGGCACCATGCGGTGCAGGAATCCATCCAGCGTGCTGGACCACTCGATGCGTTCGATGCCGCTCACCGCCCGCGCCGCTTCCTTGGTGAGCTTGCCACCTTCCCAGATGGCGATCTGTTCGTTGGTTTCCCTCACGAAAAGAATCTCGCGCTCCATGGGATCGATGGCATCCGGCATCAAAACCAGCGTGGTTTCCTCCTGGTCCACGCCAGTGAGATGAAACAGGTCGCTGTTCTGCTTGAAGGGCATCGTCCCGTCGGCGTTGGTCGGAAAAACATCATTCGAATGAAGGATCACCACGCTGCCCGGTTGGAGCCGCGAGCGGAGCTTCGCGCGGTTGCGGATGAAAAGGTCCCGGGAAATCGGTTCGTAGCGCACACCGCCACTTCACGGCATCCCGCGCCGCCGGGCAATCCGCATTTTTCGCGGGCGCGCGCAGGGGCGGTATATCCGCATCCGCACCCCGCATCCGAAATCAGGAGCGCTGATGAATTTGTTGGTTTTTTTCCGTATGCTGGGCTTGTCTTCCGCCCCGTCCCGTCTTCCGCCGAACCATGATTCCGCCCTCTTCCACTCCATCCGCCCCGAAGCCGCCCAAGCGCAAGGCCGCCAATTCCTGGTCTCCGGAGCAATCCTCAGAGCTCTATGGCGTGGAGACCTGGGGCCACGGCTTCTTCGGCGTCAACCGCAAGGGCCATGTGACCGTGCGCCTTGAAGACGACGAGGCCAGCAAGGAGGTCTCGCTTTTCGAGGTCATCGAAGGCCTGCATGATCGTGGCACCCATCTGCCCGTGCTGCTGCGTTTCCGCGATCTGCTGCACTCGCGCATCACGGAAATCAACGAGTCATTCCGCAAGGCGATCAAGGATACCGGCTATCGCGGCGAATACCGCGGCGTCTATCCGATCAAGGTGAACCAGCAGCGCCAGGTGATCGAGGAAATCGCCGAGTTCGGGAAAAGATACCACTACGGCCTTGAAGCCGGATCCAAGCCCGAGCTCATCGCCGCGCTCGCCCACATGCATGATCCGGAAGCCTATATCATCTGCAACGGCTACAAGGACGAGGAATTCATCGACCTCGCCCTGCACTCGCAGAAAATGGGGCTGCGCATCATGCTCGTGCTGGAAATGCCCAGCGAACTGGAACTCATTCTCGAACGCTCGCGCAAGATCGGCGTGCTGCCCAATCTCGGCGTGCGCGTCCGCCTCTCCACCCGCGGCTCCGGCCATTGGCAGGACAGCGCCGGCGACAAGTCCGTCTTCGGCCTCAACGCCGCACAAGTCATCGGCGTGGTGGATCACCTGAAGGAGGCCGGTTACCTGGGCTGCCTGAAAATGCTCCACTACCACCAGGGATCACAGATCCCTAACATCGCCGCCATCCGCGAGGGAGCCACCGAGGCCGTGCGCATGTATTGTGATCTCGTCAAGGAAGGCGCTCCCATGGGCGTGCTCGACATCGGTGGCGGCATGGCCGTCGATTACGACGGCTCCCACACCAACTTCCATTCGTCCTGCAACTACTCCGTCACGGAATACTGCACAGACATCATCGAAGTCGTTTCCCAAATCTGCGACAAGGCCGCCGTCTCCCACCCCAACATCATCTCCGAGAGCGGCCGCGCGGTCGTCGCCTACTACTCGGCGCTCGTGTTCAATATCCTCGATGTCACCCGCGCCCAGACCAGCGAGAAGGCACCCGTTGTTCCTGACAACGCCCCGCAGAACCTTCTCAACCTGATCGACGTCAACAAAACGCTCAGCAAAAAAAATCTTCAGGAAAGTTTCAACGACGCGGCCTATTACCGCGACCAGATGCGCGCGCAGTTTTTCTACGGCAGCGCCACCCTGCGCGAACGCGGCTTGGCGGAGGCGTGGTTCTGGCACATTCTAACACGCATCTCAAACCTCATCGCCCAGCTCGACGACATCCCGGAAGACCTCCGCGAGCTGTCCTCCACGCTGGTGGATTTCTACTACGGAAACTTCTCGCTCTTCCAGTCGCTGCCTGACTCCTGGGCCATCGACCAGCTCTTCCCCGTCATGCCGATCCACCGGCTCGATGAGAAACCCCGCCAGCGCGCGGTGCTGGCGGACATCACCTGCGATTGCGATGGCAAGATCGACCGCTTCATCGACAAGGAGGATGTCGCCAAAGTCCTTCCCCTTCACGAACTCAAAGCCGACGAGCCATACTACGTCGCCGTCTTCCTCGTCGGAGCCTATCAGGAAACTCTCGGCGATCTCCATAACTTGCTGGGTGACACCAACGTCGTCGGCGTGCATCTTGAAAAGGGCAAGCCGGTCTATACTCACGAAGTCGAGGGAGACACCGTGGCCGACGTGCTGACCTATGTGGAATACGATCCAAAGGAGCTGGTTTCCAAGTTCCGCACCTTCGCCGAAAAAGCCGTCACCGATGGCCGCATCTCGCCGAAGGAGCGCCGCGAGATCCTCGACCTCTACCGCGAGGGACTTTCCGGCTACACCTATTTCGAATCGTGAGGGGAAACACTCGGCTCCGCGTGGCCGCCCCCACCCCAAAGGCAGCGGTAGTTGGCCTGGCGGCAATCGGGATGGATTCCATGAAATCACGCATTCCTCCCCGCCATGCCCAGCTCCGCCAGATTGCATCCGAATCTCCCCCAGATAGAGGGACGAAGGAATGAGCGAAGCTCCAAGCATCGGCCAGCCAGCCTCATCGGCGGACACGTTCCGCCGCTCCTTGTGGGGTGTCCCCGAAAATCCGGGCTCATGCAAAGCTCCGGCGTGGACACCCCGGCTTGAATTTGCCACTTTTGAATGCGGCAAAAACGGCCTGCTCCCCGGTGCCACAGTCCTTGAACGCTTTGCCCCCGGGTGCCGCGTTCCCGGGCGGGAACATTCCGTATTGTTATCGGAGCTTCACCCCGAGCTTCTGTGCCAGCGCTTCCAGTACCTTCTGGTGGGCGGCATCCACTTCTTCGGCTTTCAGCGTGCGGTCGGCGGCGCGGTATTGGAAGCGATAGGCGATGGACTTGCGGTCGGCGGGGAGTTTCTGGCCGGTGGGGTCGGCGAAGACGTCGAAGCACTCGAAGCTGACTAGCAGGGGCTCGGCGAGCTTGAGGAGGACGTTTTCGATTTCCGCGTTCGGCAGGGTGGCGGCGACTTCCATGGCGGCGTCGCGAGAGGAGCCGGGGAATTGCGGGAGATCCTCCACATGGTCGATGCCGGCGAGCAGCTTGCGGAGTTTTGTTAGATCGAGCTCGGCGACGAAGACGGGCGAGGTGAAGTCGAGTTCGCGTTCGCGGGAGGGTTTGAGCCGGGCGAAGACGCCGATGTTCTGGTCGTCCGCCTTGATGTCGCAGCCGAGGGCGAAGCCGTCGCGCCCGCGGGGCGAGAAGCGGATGGTTTTGTTCGGGAGAAGGGCGTTGATGAGGCCCTTGAGATCGTAGAGATCGGCGTGGCGGTCGGCGTGGTTCCAGCCGGCGGGCGCGGTGCCACCTGATAGAAGGATGGCGAGGGTTTCGCTTTCCTGGTCCTTCGCCTTGCCGCCGCCGGCGTTGCGGAAGGCGCGGCCCATTTCGAAGAAACGCAGGGATTTCGCCTGTTGGCGGACGTTTCGTGCAGCAGAGGCGACGAGGCCGGGCACGAGGCTCGGGCGCATGACGGCGTGGTCCTCGCTGAGCGGGAGTTTCACGCGGATGATGTCGCCATCCTGGAGCGGGCGGAGAGGAAGGGCATCGGAAACCTGGGCGTCCGAAATGAGCTTGATCGTCTGGCACTCGTAAACGCCGAGTGCGGAGAGGCGGCGGCGCAGGACCATGTCGGCATCGTAGGCGGCATCGATGCCGCTGGCGGGGACGAAGGCTCCGAAGAAACGCGAGGGCACGTTGGCCAGGCCATGGACTCGGGCGATTTCCTCGACGAGATCGATGTGGCGTTGGAGGTCGGCGCGGAAACCAGGGACGTCCCAGGTGCCGTCGGCAAGCTTGGTGAGGCCGAGGCGGGTGAGGATTTCCTCGGCGTCTGCTAGAGGAATCGAGCCGCCCATGAGTTGGTCGAGCTTGGCGGCATCGAGCGCGACGGGTTGGGTGAGAACCGGCGCTTCACCGGCGACCTGGGTGGTGGTTTCGGCGGTGCCGCCGGCGATTTCGAGGATGAGTTTCACAGCAAAGGCTGAAGCGGTGAGCACGCCCTGGGGATCGACTCCGCGTTCGAAGCGGTAGGAGGAATCCGAGGAAAGTGCGGTGCGGCGCGAGGTGCGGCGGATGCCTTGTGGGGTGAAATAGGCGGACTCCAGCAGGATGTCGGTGGTGGTTTCCGTGACGCCGCTGGTCAGGCCGCCCATGACGCCGGCCAGCGCGAGCACCGCGCCGGATTCGTCGGAGATGAGGAGGTCGTCGGTGGTGAGGGTGTGCTCGGATTCGTCGAGGGCGAGGAAGGTTTCGCCGTCGGTGGCGTTGCGAACGATGATGTTGCCGGTGAGCTTGGCGGAGTCGAAGGCGTGGAGCGGTTGGCCGAGTTCGTGGAGCACGAAGTTCGTGACATCGACGATGTTGTTGATCGGGCGCAGGCCGATGGATTCGAGGCGTTGTTTGAGCCAGACGGGGGATTCCTTGATGGTGACGCCGGAGATGCGGATGGCGGTGTAGAGCGGGCAGGCGGCGGGGGATTGGATGATGATGGAAGATGCGGGCGAGACGTTCGCGCCACTGATTTCAAGAGGCTTGAGCGGAGTTTTGAGCAGGGTGGCCAGTTCGCGGGCCATGCCGTAGTGGCTGAGGAGATCCGGGCGGTTCGGGGTGACTTCGAGTTCTAACAAGGTGTCGGATTCGAAGAGTTCCTTCACCGGTTTTCCGATGGGCGCGTCCGCAGGAAGAATGAGCAAACCGTCCTCACCGGCGGGCAGGCCGATCTCGGCGGCGGCGGCGAGCATGCCTTTGGATTCCACCTTGCGCATGACGGTCTCGCCGATGGTGAAGCCGCCGGGAAGTTCCGCGCCGGGAAGGCAGCAGGGGACTTTGTCGCCGACCTTGTAGTTTTGCGCGCCGCAGACGATTTGGCGGAGCTGGCCTTCGCCGCAATCCACTTGCGTGACTTTGAGTTTGTCCGCGTTCGGGTGCTGGACGGCCTCCATGATCTGCGCGACGACGATTTTCTCGGAAGCAATGCCTTTGGAAACGATACCTTCCACTTCCACACCGGCGAAGGTGAAGAGGTCGTCGATTTCCTTGATGGATTTTCCGGAAAGATCGAGGTGGGTGGCGAGCCAGTTGAGGGAAACGTTCATGACTTAAGAGAACTGCTTGAGGAAACGGACATCGTTTTCGATGAGCAGGCGGATGTCCTTGATGCCCCAGCGGATCATGGCGAGGCGGTCGAGGCCCATGCCGAAGGCGAAACCGGTGACGGTTTCGGGGTCGAAGGCGTTGTCCTTGCGGGTCTTGTTGATGGACTCGAAGACGGCGGGATCGACCATGCCGCAGCCGGCGACTTCGATCCAACGCGGGGCCTGGCCCTTGACTGTGAGTTTCACGTCGATCTCGAAACTCGGCTCGGTGAAGGGGAAGAAGTGCGGGCGGAAACGGACTTCGGTTTGCGGGCCGAAGAGTTCGTGGAGGAAATATTCGAGCGTGCCCTTGAGATCGGGGAGCGAGACGTCCGTGCCGACGTAGAGGCCTTCGAGCTGGTTGAAGACCGAGAGGTGGGTGGCGTCGATTTCGTCGCGACGGTAGGCGGAACCGGGGGCGATGATGCGGACGGGCGGTTTCGCCGTCTCCATGGTGCGGATCTGCACGCTGGAAGTGTGGGTGCGCAGCAGTTTTCCGGAGTCGAAATAGAAGGTGTCCTTTTCGTTGCGGGCCGGATGATCGGCGGGGGTGTTGAGGGCGTCGAAACAATGGAACTCGTCCTCGATTTCCGGACCGTCGGCGAGGGCGAAGCCCATGCGGCGGAGGATGCCGATGGCTTCGTCGCGGATGAGCGTGAGCGGATGCAGGGCTCCGGTGGAAACGGCGCGGGCGGGGAGCGTGACGTCGATGCCGGCGAGCGCGGCGAGGTCGGCGAGTTCCTGGAGAGCGGCTTGTTTTTCCTCAAGCGCGGCGGTGATGGCGTTGCGGGCGGCGTTGAGGAGCTGGCCGACTTCGGCTTTGTCCTCTTTGGGCACGTCCTTCATGCCGGCGGCAACGAAGGTAAGCGTGCCTTTTTTGCCGAGCACGGCGACACGGACGTCTTCGAGAGAACGCTCGTCGGCGGCCTTGGCGATCTGTGCAAGTGCTTCGGTCTGAATGGCTGGGATTTGCTCCTTCATGGGAAAGGCGTGGGACATAGCCCGAAACCGGCGGCGGGTCAAAGCCAAGCTGCTGTATCTGAAGGAACATGGGTCATCCTGAATATTTGTTTCGCCATCAAGTGGCAAGTGCCTAGGATTTCAAGTAGTGGATCATCCGGATCAAACGAACCCGCCAACGGAGGTTCCGGCAGAAGATCGCCAGACCTTCAAAACCACATGCCGGCAGTTCCGGCAGATTTCCCGGGCCTTCTTCGCTTCGGAACGCAGGCACAAGGCGCGGGGGTTTCTCATCGCGCTGCTCATGCTCGCTCTTTCGGTGGGGGGCATTCAGGTCCTGATGAGTTATGCCGGGCGGGATTTCATGACGGCCATCATCCGGAAGAATCCCGCCGCCTACTGGGCGGCTCTCGGCTGGTATCTCGGCAGCTTCGCCCTTGCCGTTCCCATCGGGGTTTTCTACCGCTGGGTGGAGGAACGACTGGCCTTGTTCTGGCGGGAATGGATGGCCCAGCATCTGGTCAAACGCTATTTCAACAACCGCGCCTATTTCCGCCTGCGGGGATCGCAAAGTGTGGATAACCCGGACCAGCGGATCAGCGAGGATGTCAGGAATTTCACCACCAGTTCGCTTTCGTTCCTGCTGATCGCGTTGAACTCGCTGGTGACGCTGATCGTATTCATCGGCGTGCTGTGGATGATTTCCGGCACGCTGGTTTCCATGCTGGTGGCTTATGCCGTCGCGGGCACCGCCCTGAGCATTGCGATCGGGCGCAAGCTCGTGCGCCTGCATTACCATCAATATGAAAAGGAGGCGAACTTCCGCTACGGTCTCGTCAGGGTGCGGGACAACGCGGAATCGATCGCGTTTTACCGTGGTGAAAAGCGCGAGCATCTGGATTTGTTCAACCGTCTGGCGGCGGCGGTGGGAAACATGCGCCTGATCATCATCCTCAACCGGAGGCTCGGGTTTTTCACCAACAGCTACAACTACCTCGCGCTGGTCCTGCCGGTCCTGGTGGTCGCTCCGATGTTCATGCGCGGGCAAGTGGAGTTCGGCGTCGTCACGCAGGCGGCGGGGGCCTTCGCGCAGGTGTTGGCCGCGGTTTCGCTGATCATCACTCAGTTCGGCGGATTGAGCGATTATCTGGCGGGCGTCCAGCGTCTCGGCAGCCTGTGGGATCAACTCGACGAGCACGACAACGAGGAGGAACGCATCGCCAGCGAGGAAGTGAACGCTCCGACCGAGGACAGCAGGATCGTGAAACTCGACAAGCTCGACATCCGCACCCCGGGCAATGAACGGACGCTGGTAAAGGCGCTTTCCTTCGAACTGCACGCAAATCAAAGCCTCATGATCATGGGGCCGAGCGGCACGGGGAAAAGCTCCGTGCTGCGCACCATCGCCGGCCTGTGGTATGGCGGAGGGGGCTTGCTCGAACGGCCGGCTGCCAACCATCTGATGTTTTTGCCCCAACGCCCCTACATGGTGGAAGGCAGCCTGCGCGAACAACTGCTCTATCCGTATCCCGACCGCGGCGTGCCCGACGAGGAGATCCACAAGGTGGTGGCCGACGTGAATCTAGCCGAAGTTTTCTCCCGTGTGGACGATGATCTGGACCGCGTGCTGGATTGGACGAACGTGCTTTCACTCGGCGAACAACAGCGCATCGCCTTCGCACGGCTGTTTCTGCGGAAACCGCAATACGCCTTCCTCGATGAAGCCACCAGCGCGCTCGACGAGCAGAACCAGCAGGAACTCTATCAGCTGATCAGGGATTCCGGCATCGGCTTCATCAGCGTGGGCCACCGCGAGACCTTGATCCAACACCACGACCGGCTGCTGCGGCTGGATCGCTCGGGTTCCTGGGAGATCAGGGACACCACGTCCCGGAAAGATCCGGCATCGCCCTAAATCCGGGCTGGCATCGTCAAGCAGTCTGGCTAGCCTGCGGACGAAGCTACAATGATGCCAGCACATCCATTTTTCTCATTGTTCGAAGATCCCGCCCAATGGCAGGTGTTTGCCTCCGGTCAGTCCGAAGGAGTGGTTACGCGCATCGAGGCGGCGGACGGACGTCCCGGCTTGCGTTTGGACTATGATTTCCATGGCGGTGGCGGCTTCGTGGTGATTCGGCGGGTGGTCCGGTTCACGCTGCCGGGGACCTTTGAAATCGGCTTCTCCCTGCGCGGCGAGGGGCCGGCTAACAATTTCGAGTTCAAAGTGGCCGACCCCGGCAATACCAATGTCTGGCGGCGCCTGCGCGAAAATGTCGAGCTGCCGGAATCATGGACGGACATACGTTTCCACGAGCGCGACCTGCCATTCGCCTGGGGCCCCGCCGGCGGTGGAGCGCCCTCGCAAGTCGGCTCGGTGGAATTCGCCATCGTCGCCGGATCCGGCGGAAAAGGAGTGTTGGAACTCGTCTCTCCGACGTATGAAGACCAGGGACTTCACTCGCCACATGAGATCACCGCCTCCAGTCATCAGCGGGGTTTCGCTCCGGAATCGGTGTTTGCCTCGGAACAACTCACGGGATGGCTGGCGGCTCCGGGAGACGCCCAACCCTGGTGGGAAGTGGATTTCGGGAAACCGCTGCGCTTCGGCGGCATGGTCATCACATGGCCGGAATCACTGCCCCGGCGGAAGTTCGAAGTGGAAATTTCCAGTGATGCCAAAGTGTGGACGTCCATCCATCATTCCACCTCGGCGCTCGGAGTGAAAAGCCACATCCCGACACCCGGAGTCGAGGGGCGGCATCTGCGCATCACCTTCGCGAACTGCGAATGCGCGGCTCTGTGCTCCATTTCCCTGCGGCCGGACTCGTTTTCCAGCACGCCTAACGAATTCGTCCATTCCGTGGCCGCCGACTATCCGCGGGGATGGTTTCCGCGCTACTGGTTGCGCGAACAATCCTACTGGACGCCGGTCGGCGGCCCGGAAGGCAAACGCCGCGCGCTCATCAACGAAGAAGGCATGGTGGAAGTGGACGAAGCCGGATTCTCGCTGGAACCGTTCATTCAGTCCACGGGCAAGCGGATCACCTGGGCGGACGTGGAAACCATCGCCTCGCTGCCCAAAGGCGGAGCGCCGATGCCATCTGTCACCTGGAAATCCGACGGCTTCAGACTGGAGATCCTGCCATGGGTCGATGGCGGAAATGACAAGCTAACACTTCACATCACCTATCGGCTGACCTGCCGCAAGCCGGCGGCAGACACACGCCTGATCCTCGCCGTGCGGTCGTTCCAAGTAAATCCGCCATGGCAGGCATTCCGGAATCTCGGCGGCCGCAGCCCCATCCACCGGATCACCTGCGGAAACCACGGCATGACCGTGGATGACCGGGAAATTTCCGTCACTCCTCATGCGGAGGCATCCGGTGCCGGAGCCTTCGAGGAAAGCGGCGTGCTCTGGACTCTGGCAAATGGCGAAATGCCTCCGGCAAATCAGGTCGAGGACCCCACGGGCCTGGCCTCCGCGGCGATGGCCTGGGGCCTGCCGCCCGGCCAATCGGTGATCGAGGTCACCATTTCGGTCCCCTATTTCAAAAAAATCAAGCCGGCCACCAAAACCGGTAGGGCCAGGGCGCTCGCCCGCTGGAGAAAAACGCTCGGCGCGGTGAAGTGGCAGGTCCCGAAATCCGCCGCGCCCGCCTTCGATGCCTTCCGCACGGCGGCAGGACACATCCTTATCAACCGCGACGGACCCGCGATCCAGCCCGGTCCCCGCCGCTACACAAGGTCGTGGGTCCGGGATTGCGTGATCATGGGCACCGCACTCACCAAGGCCGGTCTTCCATTTGCGTTGCGCGAATTTCTAACTTGGTACGCGCAATTCCAGCGCGAGGACGGCTTCGTGCCTTGCGTGGTCGATCGCGATGGCGTCGATTGGCTCGTCGAGCACGACAGCCACGGTCAGTTCCTATGGGGAATCCGCGAGGTTTACCGCGAAGGATGCGACCGGGGATTTCTAACGGAAATACTGCCCCACGTCCGCAAGGCCGCCGCCTATCTGATATCACTGCGGGCGGAACGCATGACTGCGGACTATCAATCCAGCGAACGCGCCGCGTGCTTCGGCCTGCTACCGGAATCCGCCAGTCACGAAGGCTACCTCGCCCACCATGTGCATTCCTATTGGGATGATTTCTGGGGCGTGCGCGGTCTCGAAGCCGCCGCCGACCTCGCCGAAATCATGGGTTTCACCGATGACTCGATCTGGTGGAAATCCGAAGCCGAGCGTTTCCAGGGCGACCTGCTCCGTTCGATCAGTCGGGTCATCGCCGACAAGAACCTCGACTACATCCCCGGCTCCGTCGAGTGGGCGGACTTCGATCCCACCGCCACCTCCAATGCCATCGCCATGCTCGATTTCGCCGATGTACTTCCGCAAAAGGAACTGCACGCGATGCTCGAAACCTATCTCCACGGCTTCCGGCGCAAGCACAGCGGGGAGATGGTCTGGACCAACTACACCGCCTACGAGATCCGCATCATCGGCGCCTTCGTGCGTCTCGGAAAACGCGATGTGGCCAACGAATTGCTCGAATTCTTCCTGTCCGACCGGCGTCCGCTGGAATGGAACCAATGGCCGGAGATCACCTGGCGCGATCCGCTTTCACCCGGCCACCTCGGGGACGTGCCGCACACCTGGATCGCCGCGGAATACCTGCTCGCGCTCGCCTCGATGGTCGCTTGCCAACGCGAGGCCAGTGATTCGCTTGTGCTCGCATCCGGGATGCCATGGAAGTGGATCGCCGGAGACGGCGGCTTCAGCGTGAGAAACCTACCGACCCGCCACGGCGGTTTGGATTTCATGATCAAGGCCGGCGGCAATGACACGATTCGCGTGGAAGTCGGGGGAACCCTCGCGTTTCCTTCCGGCGGGCTCACCATCGCACCGCCGCTGCCGGAGGGGATGAGGATCGTTTCCGCCGTGATTCACAGCGGAAACCCGCCCGCCATCGCTGGCGACGGACATACCATCATCGTGGAACAACTCCCATGCAGGGCTACCCTCCAGTTGCAATCCATCTCCGCTTAGAAACACCAGCTCATTCTAACGGCGCGTGCCCAGGCAGGGACTCGCGCCTTCGCCGCCTTTTCACACAAGCTTCATCATCGTTTCACGGAAGCGCGGGATGGTTCGCGCATGGCAAGCATCCATCCACTCATCGGCGGCGCGATTCTCGCGCTCACACTCCACGCACAGGCCCAGGGACTCGACAACGCGGAGGTCCGCATCCCCTACGGCGAACTCAAGCAACTGCTCGCCCGCGCCGAGCCCGCGGCAAAGCCGGATGCTCCGAAACCCGCGCTGCTCTCAACACGTCTCCGGTTTTCCATCGAAGCCGGTCAGCCCGTCATCAACGCTTCCTTCCGTAGCACCGGATTCAGTGATGGAGTGGCGTTCATCCCCTTGATCGCGGGCGATGTCTCACTCGAAACCCAAAGCCCTGAAGATGCGGTGGTGGTCGCCGAAGGAGACGCTCTCTGCCTGGCAAGCGACAAGACCGGCACCCGCACGCTGCAACTCCGTCTGCTGCCGATCACCGGTGAAGATGGATTCTCGGTCACAATTCCGCCCTGCCCATCGATCATCTTCGAAACGGGCGACCTGTCCGCCGGTCAATCCGTGGTTCTGAATTCCGGATCCAAAGAAGAAACGCTTGCCGCCGGACAGATCCGCCCACTGCCTAACACCGGCCAAACCCTCACCATCCGCCTCCTGGACGACCGGGAAACCCGCGAGGCACTACTGACAAGTCTTTAGGATAGACTACAAGTCAATACTCTGTCATTGTCTTCCGCATGCCGAAGATTGATGGGAGAAAACTGGATCATGGGACAAGCGAACACATTAGGATTTTGGCTGTTCGTCGTGTGAGAGAGGATG